>JACKEJ010000008.1:0-600000 GCA_020633055.1 Sandaracinaceae bacterium
TCAGCCGGTGAACAACTCATTCAGCAAGGCCGCCAGCAAGGCCTCCAACAGGGCCTGCAGCAAGGCCTCCAGCGAGGTCGTGACCAAGGCCGCCACGAGGGCACCCTCGCCGCCCTGCGCACCATGCTGCGAGCCCAGCTGACGGAGCGCTTCGGTGAACTCGACGCCACAGATGTGGAGACCATCGAGGCCGCGACGGCGCCCGCGCTGGAGCAGATGCTCATCCGCGTGCTGACCGCGACGAGCCCGGACGACGTGCTCGGCGCGCCGTGACGTCTGGTCTCGGTCGCTGACCCCCGCCGGGGATGCGGCCGCCGCTGCAGCGTGCAGATTCCCCATCGAGCGAGAAGTGACCCGCCGGGCGCGGCCCCCTGCGCCAGCGACGAAGGAGGGCCTACTCGGGCACGGCCTCGCTGGCGCAGGCGGCGAACACCCCCGCGACGTCGAGGTAGACGTCGACCTCGCCGCGACCGAGGGTGAACGAGCCCACGTCGGAGCGCCCGCTGGTCTGGAAGCGGACGGTGACGGTGTCGCCGGTGGGCGTGAACGGCACCACGCGCTGGTACCAGCTGGTGCGCACCGCGAAGGTGAAGGGCGCGACGTCCGTGTCCGAGAGCGTCAGGGTCAGGTCCGTGCCCGCGGCCGCGGAGGCCGTCGAGAACACGAGCGCGTACCGCTGCCCCGGCGTCACGTGCAGGTCGTACTCGTAGGCCGTGTTGGGCTGCTCGCTCGCGCCCGACGTGGTGCGGGGCTTGAGCAGCCCGTGCTGCGCGCCGTAGGCGGCGTTGTCGGGCACCAGCGGCAGGTCCACGTTGCCGCGCCCCACCAGCGGCTCACCGCGCGGGCTGCGCCAGCCCGTGATGGACTGGTAGCTGTTGAACGTCATCTGCGGCGGCAGCGTGGGGTCCTCGAAGCCGATGTTCGGCGTCTCGAGCGCCGCGCACAGCCGCACGCTGGTCTGCTCCTCGGCCGCGGCCCGCGCCTGGTCGATGGTCTGCCCCGGGTTGGACTGGATGATGACGGAGCAGCCCGCCGCGGCGGCGAGACCGAGGGTGAGCGCGATGTGGGTGTGGTGGTGTGTAGTCACAGGCGTTCCTCTTGGCGTCCGAGTGTGCGGCGTCCGACGCCGCCTGGCCAGCGTGAGCGGGAGCGCTGCCCGGGTGTCCATGCCAAAGTGGCTCCATGGCATCGCGTGCGTCCATCTGCAGTGCTCTTTGGCTTGCCGTACTGTCCCTGACGCCCGCGATGAGAGTGGGGTGCGGCGCCTCCTCGGCGCACGAGAGCACCTCGTCACCAGAGGCCACGGTGGAACCCGACGAACCACAGACAGACCCGGCTCACGAGGAGCACCCGCAGCACGGTCATCAACATCACTTCGACGACCCCGCTCAATACGCGACCGCGTGGGAGAGCCCCGAGCGGGACGCGTGGCAGCAGCCGGCGGTGCTCGTCGCCCACATGGACATCGCGCCGGGGATGCGTGTGGCCGACGTGGGCACGGGCACGGGTTACCTGCTGCGCTACCTGAGCGCGGCGGTTGGCCCGAGCGGACGCGTGGTCGCCATTGATGTGGAGCGCGCCATGGTGGACTGGGTCGCCGAACGAGCGCGGACGAGCGGGTGGACCAACGTGGAGCCGCTGCTGGCGCCCCCGACGGGCCCGGGGGTTCCGGATGGCTCGCTCGACCGCGCGGTGATGGTGAACGTCTACCACCACATCGAGCACCGCGAGCACTACGCACGGAACCTCCTGCGGGCGCTTGTCCCGGGCGGATCGGTGCTGATCGTGGAGACCCGCCTGGACGCGCCCGACGGTCCGCCGATGCACTTCCGCTTGCCGGAGGAGCGGGTCATGGAGGAGCTCCGCCGCGCGGGGTTCGACGTCACCCTCTCGCCCTATGGGAACGTGCGCCAGTACGCGGTGCTCGGCACACGCCCTGACCGCTGACACGACGGGCGGGGGCGGGCATTGGCCGCCCACCGAAGCCGGAAGCGCGGGGCGCGCTGCAAGCACTTCAAACGCCGTCCGGGTCGTGTCGGCGTCACACATCCAACGCCAAGAGCGCCGTGCCTGCGCCATCGGGCGACCATCGAAGGACGTAGATGCGGTCACCGACGACGAGCGGCGGGCCCGCGAGGTGAGGTCCCACGCGCGCCTCGTCCACCACTACGCCGTCGGTCGCGCGCACGCTGCGCAAGACTCCGTTCCAATCCCCAGCGACCAGACATTCGCCGCACCTCGCGTAGTAGGGGCAACCCCCTTTCATCGGGACGGCCCACTCGGTCTCCCCCGTTCGGACGTCGTGGCGGCGAAGGTGGCGCCCGTGGCCGCCCGCGGTGCCGAAGATGATGGACGACCCGTCGACCTCGAGCGGGGTGTAGAGCCACTGCGCTCGAAACGACCAGCGCGTCTCGCCCGTGTCGACGTCGACCCCCACCAAGGAGGAACCGCCGTTGACGCTGAGCACCGCGGTGCGCTCGTGGACGAGGAGGCGGTGGCCCTTGGTCGGGGTGATCTGGCCACGCCGCACACACTTCCAAGCGACGTCGCCCGTGCCGGAGGCGAACCGCACGAGTCCACCGCTGGCGCGGTTCGCGTAGGGGAACAACAGGTCACCCTCGAACTCGACGGGTGGGAACAGCCGGTCGATGCCGGGCAGGCTCCGCCGACGCAGAACGACGCCGCGCGCGATGTCCACGTAGATGAGCCCATCACGCGCGGAGCAGACGAGCTCTCCGTCACGCCACGGGCGCGACACTGGCGCTGCGTCCGTTGGATGGTTCTAGCGTCCAACGGACCTCGCCCGCGTCCGTGTCGAAGCAGAAGATCTTGGAGCCACGTCCCCCGGTGAACACGAGCAAACCCGCGTGCCAATGGAACACGCCGCGCCCTGCGAACTCGGATGCGTCCGCGAACGGCAAGGCCTCGACGCGCTCGCCGCTCGGGACGCGATGAAACGTTCCCACATGCAGCAGCAGCTCGTTGGGTAGGGTCAGGAAGGACCAGGCGCTCGCGGGAAGCGCGGCGTCGACCTCGAAGCTCGTCACCGTCGCGACCCCGGTGCTCGCCACGCGGTGCAGGTCGAACTGGTAGCCGCGTTTGGCTTCCTCTCGGCTCCGCGCTTCCCGATCGAACGCATGACGGTGGACAGGGATCAGGACGCGCTCACCGTCCCAGTGGAGGGGGGCCGATCCGTCGAACGGTGCGCCCTCGCCGACGGACAGCGGGTACGTCCACGCCACTTGCATGGGGCTACTGTCAGATGTGGTCTTGCATCGCGCAAGCTCGTGTCGAGGAGGGCGCCACCGCGGGCCCCGGCTGGACCCGCGGCGACGCGGTGATTGGCGTTCTCGGTGGGGATCGAACCCACGCCACGGCGATGAGACGGCCTTTCGGAAACCTGCTTCCCTACAGAACCCGTTCTGAACCCTGTCCGGTGCAATCTGTAAACCTTCCGCCGCCGACCCACACCCCTACTTGCTTTCGTCGACCCCATGGCCACGTCTGCGCTTCGGGTAGCAGGCTCGCCGTGCCCGGTTAGGGGCCCGACGCCGGTTTTTCGGTGCTCTTCCTTGGCTGAGCTACGAGAACAGGCCACCCATGAGCAAGAGCGGTGCCAGGGCTCACGCGGAGGATGTGCAGCTGTTTTCCACTGGGTTTGGCGCCGTCGTCGTTCAGAGCGCGATACAACCAGATAGCGGCTTATCCCAGGTGTCAGGGGAGCGGGTGCAGGTCCGAACCGTAGTACGCACCTCGGTGCAGGTCGGTGCACTCCTCGGTCACGACGCGGAGGTGCTCCGCGACCTCGCCGCGAGCGGCGTCGCACGCACTCGGTTCGAGAGGCTCGAACGTCGTGTCGTGAGCCTCTTCGAAGCGGTAGGCGTTGCCCGCGACCCGCACGCGGTAGGCGCACAGGAGATAGCTGGCCCCGTGCGACTCCGCGACCCACTCCTCGTAGTCGTCCGGGGAGAGCGCGTCGACGGCCGCTTGGGTCGCCGGTGTGGTGTGGTAGCCGCGGTAGACCTCCGCGGAGAGCACGGCCTCGACGTGGACTTCGCATGGTGGGCCGGCCTGGTCGCGTGGCGCTGGGGGCGTGGCTGCGGACGCCTCACCGGATGGCGCCCTCGTCGTGCTGCTCGTCGTGCTGCCGGACGCGTCATCCGCGGACGAACCCGACGACTGGGGCGCAGATTCGTCGGGTGGTTCCTCTGTGGTCGCTGTCGTGGCGGCGGGTGCGCTCCGTGGGCCGCAGCCAAGCGCTGCCAGCAGCATCCACACGGCGCCGCACCGACCGCGCCAGCGAGACCGACGCAGCGCATACGAGCTCGCCGTGCGGGTCACTGCCCCGCGCCCTGGGTCGCGCTGCGGAACGCCGCCGAGTCCGGCCGGAAGAAGGTCTGCGCCATGCTCGCGCCCAAGCGGTCGAAGGCCCGCCGCGCCATCTCGGCGTACACGAGCCCGGCCGTGCCCCCCGGGACCACCACCGGCTCGTTGCTGCGCCGGATGCTGAAGTGCTCCGGCGGCTCCACGCCCACCATGAACGTGTAGGGGGCCTGCCCGGGCACGGACATGGTCACCACGAAGTCCACCTGGATGCCGACGAAGTCGGCCGAGTCGTGGTCCGAGCTGTAGGTCGCCCCCGAGGGCCGCACGTTGTACGCGACGTGGATGGAGGGCGCCTGGCTGGGCACGCCGGCTGCGGCAGCGAGCGTCTCGGGCCCGTGCACGCCGTGCAGTTCCAAGATCTCGCCGGGGAACACCGCACCAAAGCCGGCCTGCAGCGCGCGCGTCACCGACTGCTCGCGCGAGGCGGCGTACTCGGGCGCGAAGTGTGGTGCGATGGGGGCGATGGGGCGACCAGTCACCCGACCCGCGGACGCGGCCAGGACGCGGTCCACCTCCAGCAGGGCGCCAGCGCCCGGAGGCGCGTAGTGCACGGCGACGGGCGGCGAGCCGTTCGCCTCGAGCCAGGCGAGCAGCGCGCTCATGAACGAGACCATCTGCGCGTCCTGCGTGTTGGCCTGCGCCAAGAACGCCTGCTTCACCCGCTCGAAGTGCGCGTGGATGGCGTCGCGCCCGGCCTGCCCGTAGGGCGACCCGCCGAATTCCGCCATGAACTCGCGTAGCGCCGTGACGGTGCCGCGCTGCTGCGCCCGCTCGAGGGCCATGCGCGGCAGGAGGTCCGCCCGCACGGTGGCCGCGTGGTTCCCGCCGCGGTTCACGTAGTTGGACGCGTGGTAGTAGTTCCGGATGGTGCGGTAGGCGGCCTCGTCCGACAGCTGGTTGCGCACGAACCACAGGGGCACGGCGCTGATCACGGCGAGCCCCAGCGACAGCAGTGCTTTGCGCGAGAAGACCTTCGGCACGTCGCCGGCGAGCGGCGTCCCCCCCGCGTCGCGCAGCGCCGAAGGCACGGCCGCCGGGTCGTTCCACACGGGCAGCACGCGCGCCTCGAAGAACACGTCGAGCGCGCGCAGCCGGTCGATGGCCCCCTCACGCGCCGCCGCCACCACCGCCTGCCGCTGCGTGTTCAGCTCCCGCAGCTTGCCCTCCGCGAGCTGCTTGCCGCGCACGGCGAAGGTGTAGTTCTTCCTGCCGAAGTGCAGCGTGGTCAGCGAGTTGGTGTAGACCCCGTTCGTGTGGTGATGGACGCACTTCATGTTCGTCATCGCCCCCACCGGGTGGATGCGCAGCACGGGCCCCGTGGCGTCCACCAAGTCGGTCGCGAACAGGTACACGCCAGGACGAAACGGGACCGCTCGCAGCAGCAACGCGCGCCCGACGGACGCCAGCGCGGACACTACGAACAAGAACACCAGGGCCGCGTACACACCGATGAACTCCGGCCCCTGCGTGAAGCTGGACCCACTGCCGAACTCCACCGCCAGCGCAAGCAACAACGCCAACCCGAACAGCAACGCCAGCACGGCGAACCCCACCACACCGCCCTTCCCTTGCACATTCTCGTAGATCGGCAGCGACGCCCCCCGCTTCCCCAGCGCATCGGTCAACCGGCGACGAGTTGCCTCCGGCAGCGCATTGAACGGAATCTCGCGCAAGGCGGGCGGCTGAGCAGGCGCGTTCATCAGCCCAGGGTACGCCAAGCCACCATCATTTTGACCCCACCAGGCCCTGCGCCGCCTCGGACGCAGACGCACCACCCGCCACGCGCTAGCACATCCCTCGCGGTCCCCGCGCAAACCGTCATGCTCAGACCAGCCCTCCCCGCCCAACACGGACCCCGCGCAAGCAGCCGCGCACCTCGCGCCCCGAAGCAGACCGCGCGCAAACCGTCGAGCTCAGACCAGCCCATCCCGCCCAACACCGACCCCGCACAAACCGTCGAGCTCAGACCAGCCCTTCCCGCCCAACACCGACCCCGCGCATACCGTCGAGCTCAGACCAGCCCTTCCCGCCCCAAAGCGGATCCCACGAGTCCCACCCGCCGCACTCCCGCGCCACGGGCAAGAGACGTCCCCGAGGGAGAGGGGAGCGCCGAGCCCGGGTGTCGGGGGGGCCCCATTGCAAGCGCCCTGGCGCGCCGCAATGGGGGAGGCACCGCAGGGAGCGTCTGCGCGACCGAGCCCGGGCCCGGCGCTCCCCGCTCCCGCGCGCGACCCCGCCCCCAGCCCACGCCTCGAAGAGCGCCCAGTCGGACTCGTGCGCTCCGCGCCCTGCGGCGACCTTGACCGAATTCCCCGAGAGCAGTAGACGCACGCGCATGACCGCCGCCCCCGTCCGCGTCCGCTTCGCTCCCTCTCCCAGTGGCTACCTGCACATCGGCGGGGTGCGCACCGCCCTCTACAGCTGGCTGTGGGCCAAGAAGCAGGGCGGCACGTTCGTGCTGCGCATCGAGGACACCGACGCCGAGCGCAGCACGCAGGAGAGCGTGGACATCATCCTCGACTCCATGCGCTGGCTGGGGCTCACCTGGGACGAGGGCCCCGACGTGGGCGGCCCCAACGGCCCGTACCGGCAGTCCGAGCGCCTCGACATCTACAAGGAGTACGCGGAGAAGCTCATCGCGAGCGGCCACGCCTATCGCTGCTACGCCACCAAGGAGGAGATCCAGGCGGCGCGTGACGCGCACACGGCCACCGGCACCAAGGACGGCTTCGTGTTCGAGAGCCCGTGGCGGGACCGCACCGACGGCGACCCGAGCGAGCCGCACGCCGTGCGCTTCAAGGCGCCGCGCGAGGGCAGCACGACGTTCGTGGACCAGATCCGCGGGCCGATCGAGGTCGCGCACAGCACGCTCCAGGACTTCATCCTGCTGCGCAACACGGGGCTCCCGCTCTACAACTTCGGCTGCGTGGTGGACGACGTGACCATGGGCATCACGCTCGTGGCGCGCGGCGACGACCACATCATCAACACCACGCCGCAGGTGCTGATCTACGAGGCCCTGGGCGTGCCCGTGCCAGCCTTCGCGCACCTGCCCATGGTGCTGGGCCCCGACGGCAAGCGCTTCAGCAAGCGCCACGGCGCCGTGAGCGTCATGGAGTACCGCGACCTCGGCTACCTGCCGGACGCGGTGCTGAACTACCTCGCGCGCCTCGGCTGGGGGCACGGCGACCAGGAGGTCTTCACCCGCGACGAGCTGGTGCAGCTCTTCGACTGGGCCAACTGCGGCAAGCAAGCGGGCAAGTACGACCCGAAGAAGTTCTTGTTCGTGCAGGCCGAGCACCTGCGGATGCAGCCCGACGCGACGCTCGCCGCCCTGGCGCAGCCGTACCTCGCGGCGCGTGGGCTCGAGGTGGCCGCAGACGACGCCCGCGTGCTCGCGGCGATGCCCTACATCAAGCCGCGCAGCAGCCTGCTGCCCGACCTGGCCGACAACCTCGACTACTTCCTGCGCGACGTGCCGCAGCAAGACGAGAAGGCGGCCAGGAAGTTCCTCAAGCCCGAGGCGGCGCCGCACCTGCGCGCGCTGGCGGACCTGGTGCAGCGCGCCGAGCCCTTCGACCAAGCCACGCTGGACGCCGCGGTCACCGCTTGGCTGGAGCGCGAGGGGCTGGCCATGAAGAACGTCGCGCAGCCCGCGCGTGTGGCGCTGAGCGGTCGCTCTGCGAGCCCTGGCTTGTTCGAGGTCATGGACGTACTCGGCCGCGATGTGAGCGTGCAGCGCCTCTTGGCGGCGGCCGAACAGGCTGAAGCGTCGGGCGCGACCGAGGCCGCGAGCGGGCCCCAGTGAAGCTGGCCGAGCTGCACCCGCGGCGCTTCTTCCTCGAGACCTGGCAGGAGATGGACCGCGAGGCCGCCGAGGAGCGGGCAGCCCGAGCGCAGGCCGGGCTCGGCTACGACTGGCGGCCGCTGATCGCCCTGCTGGGCAGCGCCGTGCTGCTGACGCTGATGGAGTACGTCGGGAACCGCTACTGGCTCGACCAACGCATCACCGACGGCCAGCCGCTCGGGTGGATCCGCGAGTGGCGCCGCTCGCCGGACGCGGAGCGCGTGGCGTGGGCGTGGTGGGCGGGCTGGCGCGTGCTGGGCTACTTCCTCGTCCCCATGGTCATCGTGCGCCTGTACGGAGAGCGCGTCCGCGACCAAGGCCTCTCCACCAAGGGGCTGCGCGAGCACGTGTGGCTGTACATGCTCTGCTACCTGGTGGTGGCCGTGTGCGTGGCCTTCGTCAGCCGCAGCCCCGAGTTCACCAACTACTACCCGTTCTACAAAGGCGCGAACCTCAGCTGGGCGGACTTCCTGGGCTGGGAGCTGATGTACGCCGCGCAGTTCTTCGCGCTGGAGTTCTTCTTCCGCGGCTGGTGGCTGAAGGCGTGCAAGGCGCAGATGGGCAGCCACGCCATCTTCGTCATGACCGCGCCCTACGTGATGATCCACTTCGGCAAGCCCATGCTGGAGACCTTCGGCGCGTGCATCGCGGGCGTCGTGCTCGGGACACTGGCCATGAAGACGCGCTCGATCTGGTCCGGCTTTTTTGTGCACGTCGCCGTGGCCGTGAGCATGGACCTAGCCGCCATGCTCAAGACCATCGGCCTGCCCACCACGTTCTGGCCACCGGGTAGCTGAGCGGGCTCGCGCACGTGGCGCGCCGTCCGTGCGCTCGTCCAAGAAGCCCCAGGCGTCCCGCGCGGATGACTCAGGCGCCCCGCTTAGGACGGACTCGGGATGGAAAGGGGGTGAGACTTGACGCACATTCCGTACCATGCGGGCATGGCGGGTATGACGCGTGTTCAGTGGTGGGTGCCCCTCGTCATGGGGTTGGTCATGTGTGCGGTGACAGCGCCCGTGCGAGCGGACTGGATGGGAGACGAAGACGTGCTGCCCGGTGTGCGCCTCGGGCTCGGCCCGCAGTTCGCGACCAACCCCAACTCCACGATGCTCACCGGTCAGTTCCTGCTGGGCCTCGACCTGCGCCTCGACGAGCAGCTCGGCGCGTCCTTCGAGCTGGGCTACAGCGGCGAACGGCGCGGACGACTGGCCGGCCGGCACCTGGTGTTCGGTGGGGCGTTCCGCTTCGGCAACATCCTCGGGCTGAGCCCGCTCGTACACGGGATGATCGGCCGCACCTATGGCGACCCCGTCTTACCCACACGGCGCAGCGGCGGGCTGCGTCTGGGTGGCCGCGTGGACGTGGGTCGCGTCGCCGGGGTGGACATCCAGTACGAGTCCCGCTTCATCCGCGGCCGGGACACCGAGAACGGGTTCCGAATGGTCTTCTGGTTCGACGCCCTGTTCGCGCTGAAGGTCGTCGGGTTCCGCTGACTCGAGCGAGCGAACCACGGACCGAGGCCGAGCCACCATGTCACGCGCATGATTGGCGGCGCGCTCGAGCCGGCTGTGGGTGGGCTGTGACTTTCCGCCCCCGAGAAAACATGGGGTTTTTCACCCATCCCCATGGCGACGTGGGGGATCGGCGTGGCACAATCGGCGCCGGGTTGAACACATTCTCTGGGGGTTTTCTCTATGGTAAATGGAATCTGGTTGGCTGTGCTCGGGGTGCTTGGCGCGGCGAGTCTCATCATCGCGAAGAAGCCGGACGCGAAGGAGCTGATCGACAAGCTCGCGCCCTACCAGGGCTGGATCGGCGCCGTGTCGGCGTTCTGGGGTCTGTGGGTCGTCATCTCGTCGGTGCTCAACATCGGCTGGCTCACCGCGGCGCCCATCTACTGGGTGACGTTCTTGGTGGACGGTGTGCTGCAGCTGTGCCTCGGCCTGCTGCTCGGCGTGGGCGTCCTCAAGACGTTCATCAAGAACGAGGAGGCCGTCGCCAAGCTGGACCAGACCATCGCCAAGCTGCAGCCCAAGCAGGGCGTGCTCGGCCTGGTGGCCATCGGCTTCGGCATCTGGATGATCGTCGCGGGCCTGCTGTTCTCGGTCTGACACGCGCTTCTACCAACACGACGCAACGGCGTGCTTCCCGGGGGGTGGCGCGCCGTTCTCGTTGCGGCGCTCGAGAGCGCTCGTCGCGTGCAGCCCGAGGGCCGCGGTCGGTCGCGACCGCTCCCGCGCGCTGTACCTACTTGATGAGCCCGATCTCGATCAGCCGCTGCGTGAGGTACGCGTCGGCCGTGATGGGCTCTGGGTAGCGGTCCGGGTTCTCGTCGCTCACGCACTCTGGCAGCGTGCGGATCACGTACTCGGAGTTCGGGTGCAGGAAGAACGGAATGCTGGTGCGCGCCTGGCTGGCCCACGGCTCGGGGGGGTTGGTGACGCGGTGCGTGGTGCTCGGCAGCACGTGGTTGGTCAGGCGCTGCAGCATGTCCCCCACGTTCATCGCGATCATGCCCTGCTCGGTGCCCAGCGGGAGCCACGCGCCATCGCGCCGTAGCAGCTCGAGCCCGGGAGCGTCGCTGCACACCAGCAGCGTGATGAGGTTGATGTCCTCGTGCGCGGCGGCCCGCACACCCGGCGGACACGGCTTGGGCAGCGGCGGATAGTGAATGGGCCGCAACACGCTGTTGCCGTGGTCCACCACGTCGTCGAAGAAGCGCTCCGTGAGCCCCAGGCCGAGCGCGATGGCCCGCAGGATGTCCACGCCGAGCGCGTCCAGCGCCTGGTAGAGGGCGAGCGTGGCCGCCTTGAAGCCCGGCACCTCCTGGGGCCAAACGTTCTCGGGCTCGGTGCCGTGGAACGGGCTGTCGGGCGCGAACTCGCGGCCCACGTGCCAGAACTCTTTCAGGTCGGGGTGCTGCGCGTCTTTCGCGGCCTCCACGCCGAACGCCGTGTAGCCGCGGGCGCCACCACCTCCCGGGATGTGGTAGCCGCGCTTGACCTCCTCGGGCAGCGCGAAGAACGCGCGCAGGGCCTCGTAGGCAGGCTCGGTGACCCCCTCGTCCACGCCGTGCCCCACGAAGGTCACGAACCCGAACTCGCGCAGCGAGGCGTGTAGGTCGCGCACGAAGCCCGTGGCGTCCCCTTCGCGCAGCTCGCGCACATCCAGCGTCGGCACTTGATTCACGGCAGTGGCTGCTCCTCGAGGGACTCTACCAGATGCTTGTCCCCCCGCGCCCTTGTGGCCACACTGCGCGCCCGATGAGCGCCCGATACATCGTAGGGATCGACCTGGGCACCACCAACACGGTGGTGGCCTTCGCCGACACGCGCGGGGCCGGCCCGAGCGCCATGCCGCGCGCGGAGGTGTTCCCGCTGCCGCAGTGGGTGGCCGCGGGCGAGGTGGCCGAGCGCCCGAGCCTGCCCTCCGCGCGCTATCAAGCCAGCGAAGAGGAGCTGCCCGAGGCGCGCACGCTGCACGACGATCGCGAGCCAGGCGTGCTGGGCGCGCTGGCGCTCGACCTGGGCGCGCGGGTCCCTTCCCGCCTGGTGACCAGCGCCAAGAGCTGGCTGTGCCACGGCGCGGTCGACCGGCGCGCGCCCATCCTCCCGTGGGGGGCGCCGGCCGAGGTCCGCAAGGTCTCGCCGGTGGACGCGTCGGCCAGCTACCTCGCGCACGTCCGCGGGGCCTGGGACGCGCAGCACCCCACGCACCCGCTGGACGAGCAGGAGGTGGTGCTGACCGTGCCCGCGTCCTTCGACGAGGCCGCCCGCGCGCTCACGCTGGACGCGGCCAAGCTGGCCGGGCTGCCGAAGGTGCGCCTGGTGGAGGAGCCGCTGGCCGCGTTCTACCGTTTCTTGGGCGAACACCGCGCCGGCCTGGCCGAGGCCCTCTCCGACGTGAAGCTGGTGGTGGTCGTGGACTGCGGCGGCGGGACCACGGACCTCACGCTGATCCGCGTGGAGCAGCGCGAGAGCGGGCCGCGCATGACGCGCATCGCCGTGGGCGACCACCTCATGCTGGGCGGCGACAACATGGACCTGGCCCTCGCCAAGCGCTGCGAGGCCGAGCTGAGCCCGGGGCGCCCGCTGAGCGCGCTGCGCTTCGCCCAGCTGGTGCACGAGTGTCGGTCCGCAAAGGAGCGGCTGCTCTCGCCCGACGCCCCCGAGGCGCTGACTGTCACCGTGCTGGGCTCGGGCAGCAAGCTGATCGGCGCGTCGGCGAGCGCGCGCTTGGCTCGTGACGAGGTCCGCGCGGCCGCCCTGGACGGCTTCTTTCCCCTGGTGCAGCGAGACGCGCGCCCGGCGCGAAGGGCTTCCGGCCTCATGGAGCTGGGCCTGCCCTACGCAACCGACGCGGCCGTCACGCGCCATCTCGCGGCGTTCCTCGCGCGGCACGAGTCCGTGGCGCAGGAGGCGGTCGGTGAGGGCGCGCCGCTGCCCGACGCGGTCTTGTTCAACGGCGGCGTGTTCCGCAGCGGACTGCTGCGCGAGCGCGTGGTGGAGACCCTCGGCAGCTTCCGCGGCGGCCCGGTGCGCGCCCTGCCGCACGACGAGCCCGACCTGGCGGTGGCGCTCGGCGCGGTGACCTACGGGCTCGCGCGGCGCGGCGTGGGTCTGCGCGTGGGCGGAGGCTCGGCGCGCAGCTACTTCCTGGCCCTGCCCAAGGAGCCGAGCGCGCGAGGCGGCGATGGTGGGGACAGCGTGGCGGAGGCCATCTGCTTGCTCCCCCGTGGCAGCGAGGAGGGCGAGGAGATCGCTCTGGCCGGCAAGCAGTTCTCGCTGAAGCTCGGCCGCCCCGTGCGCTTTCACCTGCTGACCAGCACCGCCGACGTCCGCCACATCCGCCCGGGGGAGCGCGTGCCCCTCGACGACCCGGAGCGCTACACCAGCCTGCCGCCCATCGCCGCCGTGCTGGACGCCAAGGCCGCGGGTGGGGGATCGCCTCAGGGGGCGCAGGCCGAGGCCGAGGTGACGGTGGAGCTCGTCACCGCGCTGACCGAGGTGGGCACGCTCGAGATGTCCTGCGTGCAGGCCGACGACGCCCGCGCCCGCTGGAAGCTGGAATTCCAGATCCGTGGTCGCGACGACGCTCAGCTGGCCGCGCTGCACGTGGGCCAGCTGCATCCGCGCTTCGCGGAGGCCACGGCGCGCATCCGAGAGGTGTACGGCAAGGCCAAGGGCGCGGCCGACGTCACGGGGCGCGACGTGAAGCGGCTGCGCGCGGACCTGGAGAAGATCCTGGGCCCCCGCGAGGGCTGGGACACCCCCCTGCTCCGCGAGCTGTTCTCGGCGCTGTTCGCGGGCGTGAAGAACCGGCGGCGCAGCGCCGACCACGAGCGCGTGTGGTTCAACCTGGTGGGCTACACCCTGCGGCCTGGCTTTGGGTATCCCCTGGACGAGTGGCGCGTGAGCCAGCTGGTCGAGGCCGCGCTGCGCGCCGGCGTGCAGTACGCCCCCGAGCCGCAGAACTGGTCCGAGCACTGGACCCTGTTCCGACGCATCGCGGGTGGGCTCCCGGCCGAGGCGCAGCGCGAGCTGTTGGACCAGGTGCAGTGGTACCTGGAGCCCCCGAGCCGCAAGCCCAAGCCGCGCCCAGCGGGTCCGCGCATGCTGGCCGTGGACGACATGGTGCGCTTGGCCGGCGCCCTCGAGCGCGTGGGGGCCGAGCGCAAGGCGCAGGTGGGTGGCTGGCTGGTGACGCGCCTGATGGAGCACGACGAGAACCCCCAGGCGTGGTGGGCCGTGGGCCGGCTGGGTGCGCGCGTGCCGCTCTATGGGAGCGCCCACGACGTGGTGCCGCCCCACGTGGTGCACGAGTGGCTCGAGCGCTGCCTGAGCGTCGAATGGAAGAACGACGCGACCCAGGCGCCCATGGCCGCCGCCCTCATGGCGCGCCGCAGTGGGGACCGGGTGCGGGACGTGTCCGACGCGCTGCGCGAGCAGGTCGCGGCGCGCCTCGAGCGCGAGGGCAAGAGCGAGGCCTGGGTGCGCATGGTGCGCGAGGTGGCCCAGCTGGAGGAGGCAGACGAGCGTCGCTTCTTCGGCGACTCGCTGCCCGTCGGCCTGCGCCTGCTGGAGTGAGCCCCCGGGTGAAATCGACCGCCGCACCGAAGAAAAAGTGATGGGGTTGGGCCCAAAGCGGCAACTGCACTCATGGACGCGACAGGCACCATCCCCCCGGGGCCCATCCGGCTACCCCCAGCCCCCTCCAGACCGGCGCTGATCTCCGGTCGTTCTGGCCTCCATGGCAGCGGGGTCGGTGGCAGCGTGCGAGCCGCGCCCTGGTTTCCGATTCCCCACGAGTTCGGCGGGTAACGCGTGTACGTGAGGCGCGTCGAGCCGGAGTTCCCCAGCGCCGTGGAAGGTGCCGCGTCGGTGGGGTGCGAGGGGCTATTCGTGGACGAGGTTCCCCGGCTGAACGTCGAGCGTTCTGCTGGCGGACCCTCCTCCGGCTCGGCGTGCCCTCCGGCCACGTGGACGAATTTCGTCGCCGCAAGGGAGATTTTTCAGACTTGCGACGTTGCCGAAACTTGCACAGAAAAATCCTCAATCTTTTCGTGGCGACCAACGTTGGCACGGGTCTAGCATAGGGAAAGAGCAGTGTTCGGAGCCGACGTTTGGGCCACCCCCCCACGCCCGGCGTCAATGGCCTGACACACCCTGCGACCGCGACGAACCCCCCCCACCCCCTCCGTCGCGGTCGTTTTTATTCCGTCGGCCGCATGGCCTCGGTCGCCCAGCGCGACCGGGGCCCGGCGCCGAGACGGCCTGGGCCCTGACTGCTACGGTCGGCCCATGCCGACCCTCGTGCTCTCACGTGACCTGCCCTTTGGGGCCAGCTTCGACCTCCGGCAAGCCACCAAGGGGCTGGACGTGCGGACGGTGGCCCACGGCCGTTCGGCCGAGCGCGACGAGCTGCTACACGCCTGCCGAGACGCCGACGCGCTCGTGACCATGCTCTCCGATCGCATCGACGCGGAGTTCATGGCGGCCTGTCCACAGCTGCGGGTCATCGCGAATTACGCCGTGGGCTACGACAACCTGGACCTGCACGCAGCCGCCCGCACCGGAATCGTGTTGACCAACACGCCCGACGTCCTGACCGAGGCCACGGCCGACATCGCGTTCGCGTTGGTGCTCGGGGTGGCGCGGCGCGTCCGGGAGGGCGAGCGCCTGCTGCGGGCGGGCGAGTTCCACGGCTGGCGCTCGGACATGCTGCTGGGGACCGAGCTGCACGGTCGTGTGTTCGGGCTGATCGGGATGGGGCGCATCGGGGCCGCCACGGCGCGGCGCGCGCGGGGCTTCGGTATGCGTGTTCACTATTGCAATCGAAACCCGGTGTCGACGGAGCTGACGGCCGAGCTGGGGGCGACGAGGCGCAGCCTGGACGAGCTGCTGGCCGAAGCGGACGTGCTGAGCGTGCACTGCCCGCTGACACCCGAGACGCACCACCTGCTGAACGCGGCGCGCCTCGCGCAACTGAAGCCCGGCGCCATCCTGATCAACACGGCGCGCGGTCCCGTCGTGGACGAGGCTGCCCTGGTGGACGCCCTCGAGCGCGGAGCTCTGCGAGGGGCGGGCCTGGACGTGTACGAGCACGAGCCACGTGTGCACCCTGGGCTGCTCCACCGGGACGACGTGATGCTGCTGCCTCACCTCGGGAGCGCCACCACCGAGACGCGCGCGGTCATGGCAGAGCTCGCCCTGCGCAATTGCGTCGCGGTGCTGCAGGGACGCCCGCCGGAGACACCCATCACGCTCCCCACGCGGGTGGCATAGCGGTGCTGCGGGGTGCACCGTGACAGCGCGGACGGGGTAGCGCTGCTGCGGCGAGGGGCGCTCGACTCCGCGGTCGGAGACGCGCGCCACGTCCGCGGGGGGCTGCTCAATGGGCGGCGGCGCGGGCTGCGTCCCGGCAGGGCTCCTCGGGCCACTCGAACTCGATGGTGGACTTGGCGAACCCGAAGCCACCCACGATCTCTTGCAGCTCGCCCTTGAGCGCGCGCAGCTGCGCCACGGGCCGCTCGTCCACCAGCTCGATGTGCGCGCTGAAGACGTGCTGCTGACCATCGAGCGTCCACACGTGCACGTGGTGCACGTCGTGCACGGCGTCGAGGGCGCGCAGACGAGTCACCAGCTGCTCGAGGTCGATGCCGGCGGGCGCGGCCTGCAGGAACACGCGCACCGCCGCCCACAGGTTGCGTAGCACGTTGAACAAGATGAACGCCGTGAACGCGATGGAGAGGATGGGGTCCAGCACCGGCACGGGCCACACCAAGAGGACGAGCGAGACCACCAGCACCGCCACCCAGCCCAACGTGTCCTCGAGCAGGTGCCAGCGGATCATGTTGGCGTTCAGGGACTCGGCGCGTGAGAGGCGCAGCACCCCCGCGCCGTTCACCAGCACGCCCAGCACGGACAGGCCCAACATGCCGGGCGCGTAGGGCATCTGTGGCTCGAACAGGCGCGGCACAGCCTCGGCCATGAGGTACACCGAGCCGCCGATCAGCACCATCGCGTTGATGACGGCCGCCAGCACGGAGAGGCGCTGGTACCCATAGGTGTACGTCGGGCTGGCCTCCCGCTCACTCGCGCGGCCGAGCCACCAGCCGAGCCCGATGGCCAGCGTGTCCCCCAGGTCGTGCACCGCGTCGGACAGGATCGCGACGCTGTTGAACGCGAATCCACCCACGAACTCGATGATGGTGAACGCGAAGTTCAGCCAGAACGCGGTACCGATGGCGCCCCCCTCACCGCCGTGCCCATGTCCGTGGCCGCCTCCGTGTCCATGCCCGTGGCCGTGTCCGTGTCCGTGAGCCGACATGCGCGTGGGTTCTCGATAGCAGACGCGCTCCCGTGGGGCACCGTGTTCGGCGCGCGCGGCGGCTTGGCGCGGCGCACGGCGTCTGATACCTCCCCGTCATGGCCCTCGACCCCAGCGCCCTCGGCTTCACCACGGACCCCCTGCTGCACGAGTACACCTGGCAGGACGTGGTGCTCTACAACCTCGGCATCGGGGCGCGGCGCGACGGCGAGCTGCACCTGCTGTGGGAGGGCGCGGACAAGCGGGGCCCCCAGGTGTTCCCGACCTACGCCGTGATCCCGGCCTGGCCCGCCATGCTGAAGCTCTTCGACGCGGTCGGGGGGGACATGCTGGGCATCGTGCACGGGGCCCAGAGCATCACGGTGCACAAGCCCTTCGCGCCTTCCGGCCGCGTCTTCACGGTGGGTAAGGTGGCGGGCGTGTACGACCTGAAGCGCCTGGCGCAGACCACGTTCGTGAGCGAGACGCGCGACGAGGCGGGCGAGCTCCTGTGCGAGACCTCGTGGGACATCATCTTCCGCTTGGACGGTGGCTTCGGCGGTGAGAAGCCGCCCAAGGCCGAGAAGGTGCGCCCGCCCGAGCGCGACGCGGACTTCGTGGTGGAAGAGACGACGCAGAACGAGCAGGCCTTGCTGTACCGCCTCACGGGCGACCACAACCCGCTCCACGCGGACCCCGCCATTGGGGAGAAGGCGGGCTTCGGGCTGCCCATCCTGCACGGCCTGTGCACGTTCGGGCACGTGGCTCGGCACGTCGTGAACGCGGCCTGCGGCGGCGACGCATCGCGCTTGTCACGCCTGGAGGGGCAGTTCCGCAAGCCGGTGTGGCCTGGGGACACACTGGTCACCAGCGGGTGGCAAGAGGATGACCATGTGGTCATCGAAATGCGGACGACTCAGCGACCAGACGACGCGCCGTTCAGCAACGCCCGCGCGTTTCTGAAGCCCGTGTGAATCCAGGCGGGGCCACCGTCGTCCGGAAAGCTCCCGGAAACATGTCCGGTGTCGATTTCATGTGGCCCGCACGGTAACCTCGCCCCATCCTCCCCCCGCTCGGACGCCCCCATGTGCGCACACGTTCGAGGGCGGGACTGCCTGTCGATGAGTGACGACCAAGACCTGATCTACAACTGGAACGGCAGCGAACGCGACCTGGCCGCAGGCGTGTTGCTGCACGACGAGACGTTGCGCGACGGCATTCAGGATCCGGCCGTGGTGGATCCATCCGTCGCGGACAAAATCGAGATGGTGCGCGGCATGGACGCCGTGGGCATCCACTCCGTGGACCTGGGCATCCCCAGCGCGGGACGTCGTGCGTTCGCGCACGCGCTCGAGCTGGCCAACGACATCGTGGCCGAGGGGCTGCGCATCAAGCCTGCTTGCGCAGGTCGGACGCTGATCGGGGACCTGGAGCCGATCGCGCGCCTGAGCCAGAAGGCCGGTGTCGCGGTGGAGGTCATGACCTTCATCGGCGCGTCACCGATCCGCCAGGCTGCCGAGCAGTGGTCCGAGAGCGCCATCCTGTCGCGCTCGGTGGAGGCCATCGACTTCGCGGTGCGTGAGGGCCTGCCGGTCACGTTCGTGACCGAGGACACCACACGCTCGCACCCGGACCTCCTCGCCAATCTGTTCAAGGCCGCCATCGACACGGGAGCGTCGCGCCTGTGCCTGTGCGACACGGTGGGTCACGCCACCCCGAACGGCGTGCGCTCGTTGGTGCGCTTCACACGCGACATCGTGGCGCAGCACGGCGCGGACGTACGGGTGGACTGGCACGGACACAACGACCGCGGGCTCGCGCTGGCCAACAGCCTCGAGGCCATCGCGGCGGGGGCGGACCGCATCCACGGCTGCTGGCTGGGCATCGGCGAGCGCGTCGGGAACGCGTCGCTGGACCAGCTCTGGCTGAACCTGGCGATGATGCAAGGCACCTTGGACAACGGGGCCGACCTGCGCGCGCTACGCGACCTGTGCGAACGCGTGTCCGACGCGACGCGCACCCCGATTCCGGCGGACTACCCACTGCTTGGCGCGAACGCGTTCAAGACCGGCACGGGGGTTCATGCCTCGGCCATCCTCAAGGCCACCAGCCGCGGCGACCGCGCCCTGGCCGACCGGGTCTACTCGAGCGTGCCCGCCAGCCTGCTGGGGCGTCGCCAAGAGGTGGTCATCGGCCCCATGAGCGGGTTGAGCAACGTGCGCTTCTGGCTGCGACAGGCAGGCCAGCCGGACACGCCGGGCCTCGCGGAGGCCGTGCTCGAGGCCGCCAAGCAGAGCGACCGCAACCTGAGCGACAGCGAGGTGCGGCACATCGTCGAGACCGTGCTGCGCGGCGCGGCGCAGTAGGGTCCTGACAAGCTCGAGCCGTCGCCCTCGCTCACGCGTAGGCGGGCTACGGGAGGATCTCGATCGGCGCGTCCGGGACGACCGCTTCGTAGAGCTGCTGCGCCTCGTTGGACGCGATGGCGATGCAGCCCTCGGTCCAGCCAACCTCGCGGCTGAAGGGGATGAGCGCGGCCCAGCTCGGGGTGCCGTGCACACCGATGTCGCCTCCGATTCCGGTGCCCGCAGGGATGGTGCCGTCTCGGCGTCCAGCACGATAGCGGGCGCGGTCTTCGCGGTTGGGATAGGACACGTGCAGGAAGCGGTGGAACTCGCGGCTGTGGTGGCGGCTGTCGATGCGGTACTGGCCCTCGGGCGTACGACCGTCCCCCTCCATTCGCTTGGGTCCGAGACCGCCGCGCCCCATGGCGGCGCGAAACGTGGCGACCAACCTGTCGCCAGAGAACGCCTGCAGCGTGCGGTCCGCCTTGCGGACGAGCAGACGGTCGACGCGCGCGCCCGGCGGCATCGGCGTGGGTGTGCTGGCCTGTGCCTCGACGACGAGCGCGCGGGTGACTGCGGCGCACGCGAGCAGCAGCAGCGCGACGGACATGACGGCCCGCGCACGCGCGGCCCAGGCAGAGCGGACGGGGGCGGCGGAGGAGCAGGGCGTGGAGCGCGGTGTCACGCCTCTTTGTGCCGCATGCGTCGCGGGTTGGCGAACGGCGTGCGCCAGGAGGGTCGGGTGGACGCCGGGCCGACCGACTCGAGGTGGGAGATGCGTTCTAGCGGCCCGTGGCCCGCAGCGGGGCGTGTCGGTTGCGCGCGTGGCGGAACTCGGAGAGGCTCTTGTAGATGGCGGCTCGGGCGCGATTGAGCCCCCCGAGGGGCGCGTGCGCCGGGAGCGCATGGGCCGGTGAGAACGTCAGCGCCTCACCGAGCAGGGCGCGCTCGGCCGTGCGGAACGACTGGACGGAGATGCGCAGCGTCGCAACCTTGACGAACGGCGAGACGTCTTCGTTCCAGAGCACCGCCGCGTCCTCGATGGGCATGCCCTCGCGTTGCAGCTGCACACAGAAGTCGAAGGTGGCGTCTTCGACGGCGAGGTGGCGCTCCATGGCGACGCTGAGGTAGTCCTCGGTCAGCTTCTCTGGCAGCGTGCTGCGGTGGGCCGAGGTCGGGAGCAGCCCGTACTTCACGACCTCGTCGAGCCCGAACTGGTAGGGCGTGGTGCTCCAGTAGCGCACGTCGAACGGGGACGTCGGGCAACGCCGCGCGTCGTGCAGCGCCTTGAGCGCACCCATGTGGCCCGTGACGAGGAACTTGGCCATGAGTCCGAGGGGGGAGCCCTTGGTGAGGTAGTAGATGGCGTCCCGGAACATGGGCACCGTCCCGAGCGGCATGGTGGGATGGTCCATCAAGACGAAGTCCTGCTCACCGGGGTGCTCCTCGTTTCCCTCCGCCTCGGGGCACGCCAGCTTGATCGCGAAGCCGCGCAGGTCGGGCTCCGCGTCGGAGCGCACCTCGTTGCTGGCGTTGGAGATGCGTATCCAGCAGTCGTACACGCGCCCGGGTTGGAACACCCCGACGCGCATGTGGGGCGGGAGGTCGCCCGCGACGGTGAACTCGCCGCGCAGCACGCCCAGCGCCTTGGGGTGCGCGTCGCGCAGGGTGGCGCCGGCCTCGTACTGTTGCTCGAGCTTGTGCTGGAGCAGGTCGATCATCTCGGCGATGAGCTCGTGCTCGTGGGCGGACATGCTGCTGGCGTCGATGTTCATGGAGGCTCCTTGGACGAAGGTTCGGTCACGCACGGACCTCCAGCAAGTCCGTGCAGCGCTCGTGCCACACGCCGCGGCTGACCACGCGCCACACGTGCGCCATAGGCGCCAGACGCGGCCGAGATGCCGCGGAGCGGGACGCTCCCACGGGTCACGAGCGGTGACCCAGAGAGCCCCGCGCTCGAGCTCCGCGCGGAGTCCTGCACGACCTCGAGCCACCTGACGCGCGGGGCCTCGTGTCGGAATGCACCGAGTGGTGCATTTCGCCCCACTGAAGTGGCACATGGCTCTCAGAACGAGCGCGGAACGACCGGTGGCCCCGTTCCTGCACTACCCCCCGCATGTCCATTTTCCACCTCATCATCAGTATTGCTCTCGTCGGCCTTGTCCTCTGGCTGGTCAACACGTTCGTGCCCATGGAGTCGCGCGTGAAGTCCATCTTGAACGTCGTGGTCTTGGTGGTGCTCGTCGCCTGGCTGCTCAAGGGCTTCGGCGTCATCGCGGCGGCCGTGGGCTTCTGATTTGCATCGACACCGTGGGTGCGCCCGTCTACACGAAGCGCAACGAGGTGCCCCCCTATGCGCGTTGCCTGGAAGTTGGCCGCAGGTATGACCTGCGGAGTCGGAGTGGTGCTCGCCGCACAGGGTGTGTTCCACGCCTATCGCCTGGCCGATCTCCAGGAGAGCGAGCTCAGCGACGACGAGCTGATCCTCAGCGGGACGCTCGCGACGGCTGTCGAAGACATCTGGGCGACGTCGGGGTTGAGCGGAGCCCAGGACTTCCTGGGTCGCGTCCGCGAAGACTGGCCGCGCTCCCGCATCCAGCTGCGCACCCGCGAGGAGGTCGATCCGCGCGCGCCCCTGCCCGAGGCGGCCGAGATCACCACCTTCCAGCGCGGCGAGCTGTGGTTCGTGAGCGCGGCAGCACCCGTCCGCATCCACGACGAGACCGTCGCAGTGCTGGAGGTCAGCCGCGACCTGACGCAGGACGTCGTGTACGCCGGGAACGCGCTGCGCCAGCAGCTGCTCCTGGCCATGGTGGGGGCCCTCTTCGCGGGGCTCGGCTCGCTGTGGCTGTGGCTGCGTCTGCTGGGCCGTCCACTGCGGGATCTGACGGCGCTGGCGCAGCGGGTGGCGGAGGGCGACTACTCGCAGCGCTCCGCGCTGCGACGCCGCGACGACGTGGGGAAGCTCGCGCAGGCGTTCGACGAGATGAGCGAGAAGCTCGAGCGCGCGCGGATGCGCGTGAAGGCCGAGCGACGCGCGCGGACGCAGACGCTGGAAGAGCTGCGACACGCCGACCGCTTGACGTTGGTGGGGCGCTTGGCCTCCAGCATCGCCCATGAGCTCGGGACGCCGCTCAACGTGGTGTCGGGGCGCGCCATGATGATCGCCACGGACGAAGCGCTGCCCGCCGAGGCGCGCGAGAACGGGGAGATCATCGGGCAACAGGCGCAGCACATGGCCGGGCTCATCCGTGACCTGCTCAACCTGTCGCGCAAGAAACAGGTGGCGCGCGAGGCACAGCCGGTGCGTGACGTGGTCGACAGCGCCGTCGGCCTGGTGGTGCCCATCTGCGACGACCGTGATGTGTCGGTGACCATCGTGGGACGCACTGATCTGCTGGCGGAGATCCACCGCGGCAAGATCATGCAGGTGCTGACCAACCTCATGATGAACGCGACGCAGGCCATGCCCGACGGGGGGACCATCTCCGTGGGGATCGAGCGCGTCGAGGTGGAGGACCCCCGCGACCGCCACGCATCCGCAGGGACCTACGTGTGTATATCCGTCACGGACGAAGGCGTGGGCATCGAGGGCGACAGCCTGGAGCAGGTGTTCGAGCCGTTCTTCACGACCAAGCGCGAGGGCGAGGGTACGGGCCTCGGCCTCACGGTCTGCCACGGCATCGTGCGCGAGCACGGCGGCTTCCTCGACGTGGCGAGCGAGGTCGGGCGGGGGACGACCTTCTTCGTGTACCTTCCCATGTTCGAGGAGACTCCATGAGAGTACTGGCGGTCGACGACGAGCAGAGCATGTGCGAGCTGATGGCCGCCGCGCTCCAGAAACAAGGCATCGAAGTCGCGTGGGAGACCTCGGCCGAGGCAGCGCTACGGTCGCTCGCCGAGCGGGACTTCGATGCGGTCATCGCGGACCTGAACCTGGAGCGTGACGGCGCAGGCCTCGAGCTGTGCGCCTACGTGCGTGAGAACCAACCCGACACGCCCGTGGTGGTGATCACGGGCTTCGGGGACATGCAGGCCGCCATTGCGGCGCTGCGCGCAGGCGCGCACGACTTCATCAACAAGCCAGTGGACATGAGCATGCTGGCGCACACGCTGCGGCGCGCGGCCGAGCACCGCGCCCTGCGTGCCGAGGTCAAGCGCCTGCAGGAGGAGGTGAAGCGGTCACGCGGCGCCGGCGCGCTGGTGGGGACCAGCCCACCCATGCTGAAGCTGTACGACCTCATCCAGCGGGTCGCGAGCGCGGACGCGTCCGTGCTCATCTGCGGCGAGAGCGGGACGGGCAAGGAGCTGGTGGCACGCGCGCTGCACACCGAGAGCCAGCGCCGGGAGCTCCCGTTCGTGGCCATCAACTGCGCGGCGGTGCCGGCGAACCTGCTGGAGAGCGAGCTGTTCGGTCACGTGAAGGGCGCGTTCACCGACGCCCGCACGGCGCGACGCGGTCTCTTCGCGGAGGCAGACGGCGGGACCGTGCTGCTGGACGAGGTGGGCGAGATGCCCCTCGAGATGCAGTCGAAGCTGCTGCGCGTGCTGCAAGAGCGCACGGTGAGGCCCGTGGGTGGCAACGCGGAGGTGCCCTTCGACGCGCGCGTGTTGGCCGCCACCAACCGTGACCTCGAGACCGAGGTGGAGGAGGGGCGCTTCCGCGAGGATCTCTATTACCGCCTGAACGTGGTGCAGCTGCACGTGCCACCGCTGCGCGTCCGTGGGAACGACATCCTGGTGCTGGCGCAGGAGCTGGTGGAGCGGGCCGCGACGCGTGCCGGCAAGGCCGTGCGCGGCGTCTCGAGCGAGGCAGCCCGCAAGCTGCTGGACTACGACTGGCCCGGGAACGTGCGCCAGCTCGAGAACTGCATCGAGCGCGCGGTGACGCTGACGCGCTTCGACCAGATCACGCCCGCGGACCTACCCGAGCGTGTGGTGGACTACGTGCCGGACCGCATCAGCCTCGGGGACGTGGACCTCGAGCACATGTTGACGCTGGAGGCGCTGGAGCGCCGCTACATCGAGCGGGTGCTGCGCGTGTCGCAGGGCAACAAGGCGCTCGCGGCGCGCACCCTGGGCCTCGATCGCCGTACGCTGTATCGGAAGCTCTCGCGCTACGCGGCCGACGACGAGGGCCCCGACGCGAGCTGAGCATCGCTGGCACGCAACGTGCCCTTGGAATGCAGATGGATGGAAGAAGTGAGTGATACCGCCCGAGTCCTGCTAGCCGAAGACGATGACGCGATGCGTGTGATGCTGTGCACGGTGCTCGCGCGCAGCGGCTTCGAGGTGACCCCCTGCGAGAATGGCCGCGCCATGCTCCGCGAGCTCGAGCGCGCGGAGCGCGAGGGGCACGCCCCCGACGTGATCGTGAGCGACGTGTGTATGCCCGGCGCGAGCGGCCTCGACGTAGCGCACGCGTCGCGGCGGGTCCTCCCCGAGGTACCGCTGATCCTGATCACAGCGTTCGGTGACGACCACACCCACGAGCGCGCCAAGGCGCTGGGGGCCATGGCCGTGCTCAACAAGCCGTTCGACCTACGCGACTTTCGGCGGCTCGTGCAAGACGCCGTGGCGGCGACGCGCCCGCGCGAGCGTGGCGAGGCATGACGCCCTACCTGGGGCGGAATGCCCCAGGTCAGAACATCGCGCCGTAGGCGATCTCGAGTCCATAGCCCCAGTGCGTGGCGGGCACCGAGTCCACCGGGGCCACCAGCTCCTCCGTCGCCGCGAGAAAGTAGATGGCCGGGTGCAGGACGCCGGAGCGACCCACGAGCACGTCGAGGCCCGCACGAGGCTTGATGGAGAAGCCCGTGTGGTCGCCGTTGTAGAGCAAGCCGGGTGCGACCCCCAGCAGCACGAGCAAGCGGTCCGACACGCGCAGGTGCGCGCTGGCCTCGATCTGGAGGTTCATCGCGAACCAGCGCCCGTCCTCGCGCTTGCCCCCGTAGAGCTCGTGGATGTACGAGAACGCGATGCCATCGAACGCGAACCAGGTGACGAAGGGCGCGAAGCGCAGGCCCGCGAACGCCTCCGTGGCGAAGAGCGAGCCGGACCCGCCCACCTCGAGCACCCCGCCCGACGCGTAGGCCGTGGGGCCGCCGACGCCCGCCTGCTCGACCACGTCCACGCGCGCCTCGCTGGCGGAGCGCTGCATCAGGCGGGGCACCTCGGGCGTGGGGTCCGGGGTGGCCGTCGCGAGGTCGGTGTCGTCGTCGCTCGGGCGCTCGTCGGGCTGCGCGACCTCGTTGGGGGAGCTGGCATCACGTGGAGCGTCGCCGCGCGGGTCGCGTTGCGCGCCAGCGCGCTCAGGCGAGGCAGAGAGCCACAGGCCCAGCGCAAGGAGACCGAGGAGAGCCATGGAGGTGGAGCGAGGAGACTGCAGCGTCATGTTCGTCATGCCCCCCGACGACGCACGCCCCGTGCCAGGCGTCATGTCGCGGCTGGTACGGGGCGTGCTGATTCGTGCGGATGCTGAACTGGGGCGCTCTGCCCCACCCGCACACGACTGTCACGGGGCGCGATGCCACGAAGGCCGCGCCATCGGGGCGCATCGCGCCATCAGAACTCGAGGTGAAGGCCGGCGTTGACGCTCAGCTGCGCCCACGAGAGGTTGGCCTTCACGTCCCCCAGGGGTCCCAGGTCCTCGCTGGCGTACACGCGGTGGTAGCGCACCCCCACGTCGGTGAAGAGGCCGACGTTGCCGAACACCAGCTCGAGCCCACCCAGCGCCCCTGTGTTGAAGCCGAGGTAGCGCTCGTCGCCGTACACGTCGCCTCGCGGCTTGAGCACACTGAAGCCCAGCGGAACCGTGCCGCGCAGGCGCATGCGGGTGCCGCCGTGGTCCACGAGGGGAATGCGCACCCCGATGTAGGGAGACACGTCGAACACGAAGTCACGGTCGTTGTACTCGTCGTTGCCGTAGCCGCGGAACTCGGTCATGAGACCCGCTGCGAAGATGCCAGACTGCATGCCGACGCGAAGACCTCCACCGAGCGTGGGGTCGAGGTCGATGTCACCGCTGGACCGCCGCTCTCCTTCGACGCGCAACCTGTATTCGCCCAGGAAGTCGCCGATGAAGTAGCCCTCGACGGTGGCGTGGGAGCGGCTGGGGTGCTGGGCGTGGGCGCTGTTCGCCGTGGCGCACGCAGTGATCGCGGCGACGACGGCCAGAAAGAAGGAGGCGCCGCGGGCATGTCGCACGGGCATGGAGGTCGACACACTTCCGGCGGAGAGTCCAGAGAGGGTTGTTTTCATCATGCCCAGTGGCAAAGCACGAAGCGGGCCAGAACGTGCGCGCCAGACGAATACCTGCCCAACGGCCGGAAAGTGAGGAGGGCGCCGGGCTAGCGCCCGCGTGGCAATTCCACTAAGACTCGCGCGCACGCGCTGTGCCTCGGTTTTTGGCGCCCGCGTGAGCCTGCAGCACCCCTGCTCGAGGAAAGTGGCCGATGTCCGAAGCACCCCACGTGGCGCCAATCCTGACGAACCCCCTGGCGCCTCCGCCTGAAGCCGACGAGAAGTCCCAAGGCCCGTACGACGACGCCTTGGCGATGGGCCAAGAGCTGCGCGACAAGCCACGCAGCGCGCCCACGCGCGTGCAGGTGGGGACGCAGCACGGCAAGGGGCGCATGACGGTCTGGGAGCGCATCGACACGCTCAAGGACGCGGGGGACGAGCCCACCATCCTGTTCCAGAACTGGGGCAAGAACCTGGACGGCGCGTCCATCGTCACGGGCGTGGCGAAGGTCAACGGGCGCGACACCGCGTTCTACGGCCACGACTTCACGCTGCGCGCGGGCTCGATGGACGCCACCAACGGGCGCAAGCTGGCGAACGTCATGCGCCTGGCGGGTGAGCGCGGCATCCCGCTCGTCGGCATGAACGACTCCGCTGGCGCTTACGTGCCCGCGGGCATCGGCGGCCTCGACGGCTACGCCGAGGCCTTCACCGCCCTGCGCAAGATCAGCGGCCGCGTGCCCAGCGTCATGTGCATGTTCGGCTTCAACGCGGGTGGCGGCGCGTACCTGCCGCGCCAGGGCAGCTTCGTGATCCAGCCCGAGGACACGTTCTTCGGCCTCACGGGCCCCGGCGTGGTCAAGAGCGTGCTCGGCGAGGACGTCACGCCGGACGAGCTCGGTGGCCCCGGCGTGCACGGGCAGAGCGGCGTGTCGGACCTGACCGTGTCCGACGAGGTGGGCGCACTGCGCACGGCGCGGCGCCTGCTGAGCTACCTGCCCAGCAGCAACGAGGTGGCGCCCCCCTTCCAGGCCACCAGCGACGCGCTCGACCGCCCCACGCAGGAGATCGAGACGCTGCTGCGCAAGGCGTTCAACTCGCCGACCGGGTTCAACACGCCGATCGACGTGAGCATCCTGATCCAGCAGATCTGCGACCACGGCGACTACTTCGAGATCCAGCCGCAGCGCGCCCGCAACACCATCACGGCGTTCGGCCGCCTGGGCGGGCACGTGGTGGGCATCGTCGCGAACAACAGCGCCGTGAGCAGCGGACAGATCGACGTGGCCGCGGCGCTCAAGAACGCGCGCTTCATCCGCTTCTGCAACATCTACAACATCCCCGTCATCTTCATGGAGGACACCACCGGCTTCCTCCCCGGCCGTGACCAGGAGATGGCCGGCATCGTGCAGGCGGGCCGCGCGATGCTCGACAGCATCATCGACCTGCGCACCCCGCGCCTCCTGATGATCATCCGCAACGCCTTCGGTGGCGCGTACGCCGCGTTCAACTGCTACGCGACGGGCGCCGACCACGTCATCGCGCTGCCCACCACGCGCGTGGCCGTCATGGGCCCCGCCGGCAAGGAGTTCGTCTACAAGGACCAGCTCCGCGCCGCGCGCGCCAAGGTGCCGGCGCTGGTGCAGGAGGGCATCGCCGCGGGCAAGAGCGAGACGGACGCGAAGGCGGCCGCCGACGCGTGGCTCAAGGAGACGGAGGCGAGCTTCAACGCCCAGTACGAGCGTGAGCTCATGAACCCCAAGGAGGCGCTCAGCCTCGGCTCCATCAGCGAGATCGTGATGCCGCGCGAGCTGCGCGCGAACCTCATCAAGAGCCTCAACTTCTACCTCAGCACCTACAAAGTCGGTCCCATGCAGTCCGTGCAGCGGGAGTCCTTCTGATGTCCTACGACGCCTACTCGAACAATCCGCTGATCCACCGTGACCGCCGCCTGGGCAAGCACAGCTCCCCCTGGGTGAGCAGCTTCGCCTGCGAAGACATGAGCGTGCTCATCGTCTGCCGCGGCCCCATCCGCAAGGAGGCCATCGACGTCTTCCGTGAGATGGGCATCACGAACATCGGCATCCTGCTCAGCGAGAAGGACAGCATCGTCTACCCGCGCGCGCTTGCGCCGGAGCTGCGCATCTTGAACCCCGAGAACGTGCACGCCGTGCCGGACTACACGGGGGCCACCAAGGAAGAGCGCGTGGAGCGCGTGCAGCAGATGATCCGCATCTGCCGCAAGCACGGCTACAAGTACATCTTCGCGGGCTACGGCTTCATGGCCGAGGACGTGGACTTCGTGCGCGCGCTCGAGACGGCCGGCATCCGCTTCATCGGGCCCTGCAGCCACACGGTGGACGCCGCGGGTCGCAAGGACGAGGCCAAGCGCACGGCCCTGCAGGAGGACGTGAGCGTCACGCCGGGCATCAACGACGTCACGGCGCGCACGCTGGTGGCGAAGGTGAAGGACCTGGGCGGGCTCAAGGCGCTGGTGGCGGACAAGGGCCTCGCCGTGCCCGAGCTGAGCGAGAGCGGGCTCGAGCTGGTGGCGCAGGCCGACGCGGTGCTCGAGGCGGGCTACGCCAAGGGGCTCGACCTGATCAGCGTCGAGGAGCTGCAGGCCACGGTGAAGACCGAGGCGGCGGCGGTGCTGAAGCAGTACCCGGGCAACCGCATCCGCCTCAAGGCGATCGGCGGCGGCGGCGGCAAGGGGCAGCGCATCCTGAGCGACGCGGACGCGGCGCCCGGCTTGGTCCTGGAGATCCTCCAGGAGGTCAAGGCCACCGGCGTGGGCGACAACAAGAACGTGCTGATCGAGCTCAACATCGAGCAGACGCGCCACAACGAGATCCAGCTGCTGGGCAACGGCGACTGGTGCATCTCGCTCGGCGGCCGCGACTGCTCGCTGCAGATGCACGAGCAGAAGCTGCTCGAGGTGTCGGTCACCCAGGAGAGCCTGCTGGAGGCGGCCGAGCGTCACGAGCGCGCGGGCAACAAGACTCAGGCGGCCGTGCTGCGCGCCGACAAGGACGTGCTGGCGAACATGGAGGCCCAGGCCGAGCGCTTCGGCGCCGCCGTGAAGCTGGACTCGGCCAGCACCTTCGAGTGCATCGTCGAGGGCACGAACCACTTCTTCATGGAGGTGAACACGCGCATCCAGGTGGAGCACCGCGTGTCGGAGCTCTGCTACGCGCTGCGCTTCCGCAACCCGGACGACGCCGAGGACTACTTCGACGTGCACTCCGTGGTGGAGATGATGGGCCTCCTGGCGCGCCACAAGGAGCGCCTGCCGAAGCCCCAGCGCATCCGCCGTGACGCGGCCGCCGTCGAGGCGCGCCTGAACGCCACGGACCGCTCGCTCTCCCCGCACGCGGGCGGCGAGATCATCGCGTGGAGCCACCCCATCGAGGGCGAGATCCGCGACGACCAGGGCATCAGCATGCTCAACCCGGACACCGGGCTGTTCATGCGCTACCGCCTGGCGGGCGCGTACGACTCGAACGTGGCGCTGCTGCTCACCACGGGCACCAGCCGCGGCGAGAGCTACACGCGGCTGGCCGAGGTGCTGCGCCGCACGTCCATGCGCGGGCCCGACCTGGCCACCAACCTCGAGTTCCACTACGGCCTCGTGCACTGGTTCCTGAGCAACGGCGTGGACGCCAAGCCCACGACGCGCTTCGTGGTGCCGTACCTGACGCTGGTGGGTCAGCTCAAGGAGGCGGTCGACGCCCTCGACCTCGGCTACGCGTTCGACCGCTGCGTCGCGCGCTGCCTGCCGCCCAGCAAGGACCCCGCCGCCACCAAGGCGGCCAAGGACTGCGCCGTGCTCAAGCGCACGCTGGTGGACCGCCCGCTCGCGCGCCTGACCGAGGAGCCGCACGTGCTCTCGGCTTGGCTCAGCGTGCACCGCAAGGACTTCGTCGTGAACGGCGGGCGCGTGGTGTTCCAGCGCAACCCCGTCGCGATCCTGGAGGAGACCTACCACCTCCTGCACATGGACGCCGAGCGCAACTCGCCCGCGGCGCACCGCATCTGGGACAGCGACCAGGAGGTGCTGGACGAGGCGGGCGACTTCTACGAGGCCCTGCACGAGCGCACCGGCGACGTGGCCTGGCCCGAGCTGGACGCGGCCCTGCGCGGCACCACGCCGGCCTACGGCTTCGACGACGCGACCTGGCAGCAGGTGCGCGCGGCGCACGTGGGCTTCCAGATGGGCCTCGAGCTGCTGGGCCTCTTGGTGCTGGTGGCCGACCAGGTGGGCTTCTACGACCTGGTGGTCAACGACGACCTGACCATCACCATCCCCGAGCGCCTCTTCGACGCCGACCTTCAGAAGCGCATGAAGAAGGTGCTGGTGCCGCCCCCCGCCACCAAGGCGGACGAGGTGGTCGCCGTGAGCGGCGGCATGTACTACGGGCAGGAGGGCCCGGGCATGCCCACCTTCGTGCACGAGGGCATGCACTTCGAGGTGGGGCAGCCGCTCTACATCATCGAGGTCATGAAGATGTTCAACAAGGTGCCGGCCACCTTCGCGGGCACCATCGACAAGATCCTCATCGAGGGCGGCGACGGTCAGATCGTGAGCAAGGGCCAGCCCCTGTTCAAGGTCACGCCGGACGAGCGCGTGGTCGAAGTGGACGAGAAGGCTGTCGCGGCGGCCAAGCGCGCGAAGACCGACGAGCTGCTCGGCCGCATCGGCTGAACGGCACGAGGCGCTCCACCGAGGGCCGACCGGCCGGCGGGGACCACGTCATGGGTCTCGCCGCCAGTCGGCCCTTCGGCGTCGAGCCCAACCGCGACGCGCGAACACACAACCTCGAGCGACGAGACGTGCCGCGTGGCATGGCGCACCGAACGCCCGACCACGGGCGACGAGACGCGCCGCGTGGCGCGATCGCGGCCGCACCAAGCGCGTCGGGTCGGGAGTCAGGCCGCGGAAGCGGCGCGCTTGCGGTCGATGGCCGCCGTCACACGCGCGACAACCTCGGCAGGGGCGCTGCGCGGGTGCCCGCTGTCGAAGGGTGGCTGCGGGTCGTACTCGATGGCGAGCTGGATGGCCTGCGCCACGTCAGGGCTGGCGAGCTCGGCCGCGAGCGTGAGCGCCATGTCGATCCCCGCCGACACACCGGCCGCCGTGACGATGCGCCCCGCGGTCACGACGCGACGACTGACGGGTGTCGCGCCGTAGCTGGCGAGGGTGTCGAAGCGCGCCCAGTGCGTGGTGGCTTCGAGGCCGTGCAGCAAGCCCGCCGCGCCGAGCACCAACGAACCCGTGCACACCGCGGTGGTGTAGCGCGCACCCGCGTCGAGCCGTCGCACGTGCGCGAGCACAGCCGGGTCCCGGATCAGTCCGTCCACCCCGTAGCCCCCTGGGACCAGCAGCACGTCTGCAGCCTCGATGTCGTCGAGGGCGACATCCACGTGCATGCCGAGCACGCGATTGTCGGTGCGCACCTGGCCCACGCGCGGACCCGCGATACGGAGGTTCACGCCTGGCAAGCGGCTGAGCACTTCGTAGGGGCCCACGGCGTCGAGCGCGGTGATGCCTTCGAACAAGAGGAGGACGATGTTCATGAGCGGTGCCTTTCGGGAGGCGCGCCTCATGACCCCCGAACGAGCATCGAGCGGGGCTCATGAGACGCGCGTTGGGCCATCACGCGAAGCGACGGCGGTACTCGTTGGGCGCGACGTGCAGCTGGCGCTGGAACGCTCGACGCAGCGTCTCCACGCGGCCGAAGCCAGCCTGCTCCGCGACCTCCTCCACGCTCAGCGTGGTAGTCTCGAGCAAGCGCCGAGCGGTCTCGACGCGCGCCCGCTGGACGAACACGGCGGGGGTCGCGCCGACCTCGAGCGCGAACGCCCGGGCGAAGTTGCGGGGGCTCATGCCAGCGCGCGCGGCGAGGGTGGACACGCGCGTGTCCGCGCGCGGGTGCTCCGCGATGTACGCCTGCACCTCGCGCAGCGGCTGTCGCTCCGCGAGCTGCGACGCGAGCTGTGCGCTGAACTGGGACTGGCCGCCCGCGCGACGCACGAAGATGACCAGCTCGCGCGCCACGGCCAGCGCGACGTCCCGCCCCACGTCGTCTTCCACCAGGGCGAGCGCGAGGTCCATGCCGGCCGTGACCCCGGCCGACGTCCAGAGATGCTCGTCGCGCACGTAGACCGCGTCGGGCTCTACCTGCACGCGTGGGTAGCGCTCGCGCAGGCGCTCCACGTGCGCCCAGTGCGTGGTGGCGCGCCGACCGTCGAGCAACCCGGCGGCGGCCAGCACGAAGGCTCCGGTGCACACGGAGGCAACGCGTCTGCAGCGCGGCGCCACGCGCCGTACCCAGGCCGCCACCGCGGCGTCCCGGCTGGCCGCCCGCGCGCCCGCGCCTCCCACGATGAGCAGCGTGTCCACCGCGCCGCGCACGCCTGCGAACGTCCCGTCCGGCACCACGGCGAGACCGCTCTCGGTGCGCAGCAGCTCGCTCGAAGCGGCCACCACGCGCACCTCGTAGCCGCGGGTGCGCTGCCGCGTCTGCCCCAAGAAGCGCTGCGCCGCGTGGAACACCTCCAGCGGGCCTACCAGGTCGAGGCCCTGGATGCCGGGGAAGACGGCGATGACCACGCGGCGGTGCATGCGCTCAAGGTGCCCTCGCCGAGCGATGGCAGCAATGACAACGAGCGGGCGTTTCATGCCATCGGCTGCCAGCGCCGGTGCGTCCTGCGGGGCCTGCTCGACCCCACGCGGCCCGGACCATGGCGACAGACCGGAGCCGCCATCCCTGAGATACGATGACCGCACCATGAGCTGGCAGCCGGTCGAACGAATGCCTGACGAGTCGCGCGGGGACGGCTCGCCCTTCCGTCGACAAGCCGAGCCCGTGCTCGCTGCCCGCTCCGCGCCTACGCTCGCCGAGCGTGCGCGCTTGTACCTGGGCTCCACACCCGACCTCCCGTCGGAGCGCGCGGGACGACGGATTCTGCTGACGCGCGAGCACCTGTACGTGGAGCGGGCGGATGGGACGAAGCAGCGAGTGCGGCGCGCCGATCTGAGCGGGCGCCGCGAGGAGCGCGGCCGTGTGGTCTACGGCGTGCGCGACGGCGAGGATGTCGCGCTGCTCACCCGTCGAGACTGCCAAGTGATGGACGCGTTGGACGCGCAGCTGGGCGCCGCAGCGCTACCTGTCACCACGTATCTCCACTTCAGGCGCGCCGCAGCGATCGCCGCTGGCAACGTGGGGTTCCTTTGGGTGTGCGACATGGCGAGCCGCAGTCAGGTGTGGCGCATCAGCGAGCACCCGGCGCGAGTTCTGGTGTTCATCCCCCTCATCGCCGTGCTGTACGCGGTGCTGGTGCGACCGGAGCGGGTGCGTGTGGACACGCTGGGGATACACCGCCGCTTCGGCTTGGTACCCATCCTGCACGAGAACATCCCGGCGGACCGCATCGAGGCGGTCGCGGTCGAGGACCACCACGTCAACGGCCGGCGCGTGGGGCTCAAGGTGAGTGCGCTGCGGCGGGGTGCGCGCGGCAACGCCGTGGAGGAGCGGCGCGTCCTGATCGAGACGTTCGACACGCGCGGCTACGGTGGAGGGGCCGCCGAGTCGGCCGCGCGCGGGCTGGGACGCCGGGTGGCAGCGCTGCTGGGCGCCCCACTCAGCCCGGTGCCGGAACGACGGGCGTGAGCGCCACGAGCACCTCGTCGTACACGCCGCCGAAGTCGCCGTTCGACATCAGCACCACGACGTCGCCCGGCTGCGCGTGGGCAGCCACGCGCGCCGCGACGGACGCCGTGTCAGGGGTGGCCTCGGCGACGCGACCCTGCCGCGTGAGCTCGGTGACGATGGCCTGCACGTCGAGCCGCTGCTCGGCGGGGATCTCGGGGCGGCCCACGGGCGCGATGAGCGACACGTCCGCGGGCATGAACGCAGCCGGGTACTCGTCTTGGTGCATGCGGCGCGAGGCGGTGGCGCTGCGCGGCTCGAAGGCCGCGATGAGCTTGCCGCGCGGGTGCAGGCTACGCAGCCCCCGTAGCGTCTCACGCACAGCGGTGGGGTGATGCGCGAAGTCCTCGTACACATACACGCCCCCCGCGACCCCCAGCAGCTCCTGGCGACGCTTGACCCCGGCCAGCTGCGGGACCGTCTCGAGCACGGGCCCGAGCCCCAGGCCCGCGCCCTCCACGGCGGCGATGACCGCGGCCAGCACGTTGCGCGCGTTGTGGGCGCCCGAGAGCGGTGAGTAGACGCGCGAGAGGAACGAGCCCCCACCGAAGAGGTCGAACGCCTGCGCGCCTGCTTCGACGGAGGCCAGCGCGGCGGAATAGATGGGTGCGACGTCGCCGCAGTCGTCGTTCGCGAGCGCGTAGAAGCGGACCGGACAGCGCGCCTGTCGCGCGAGGGCGCACACCTCGGGGTCGCCGGCGTAGGCCACGAGGAGCCCGTCCTCCGGGATGCGCGCGATGAGCCCCTCGAACGCGGCGCGGTACGACGCGAGGTCGGGGTAGATGTCCACGTGGTCGTGCTCGACGGACGTGAGGATCACGACGCGTGGGTTGTACTGCCAGAACTTGGGGCTCTTCTCGAAGTAGGCGCTGTCGTACTCGTCGCCCTCGATGACGAAGGGCGCCCCCGCCCGACCCAGGCGCGCGGCGCGATCGAAGCCACGCGGCACCCCGCCGATCAGGAAGCCAGGGTCGGCCCCGCCAGCGTGGAGCAGCTGCGCGAGGATGGCGGTGGTGGTGGTCTTGCCGTGCGTGCCAGCGACGACGTAGCCCGGCCGGTCCTGCAGGAAGAGCTCGTTCAGCGTCCCCGGGAACGACATGCAGCGCAGCCCGCGCTCGTGCGCTGCGACCGCTTCGGGGTTGTCGCGGCGGCACACGTTCCCCACCACCACCAGGTCGGGCGCCGGGTCGAGGTTCGCTGCGTCCCAGCCTGGCAGCGCGCGCACGCCCCATGCGGCGAGTGCCGGACCCATCGGGGGATAGAACGCGCGGTCCGATCCGGACACGTCGTGTCCCGCGTCGCGCAGCAGCCCGGCGAGCGCGCCCATGCCTGTCCCGCAGACACCGATCAGGTGGATGTGCATCGCCGCGGAGCGTAGCAGCAACCGTGATCGGCGTCGGTCGAAGGATGGTGCAGGGGACGCGATGCCTCGATGGTTCTGCGACCGAAGCGGGCGGCGAGTGGGCATCGGGCTGCCAGCGAGAGGAAGGGAGGGTTGGAGAGCGGACTGCTAGCGCACGTGGACCGTCTCGAACTGCAGCGTGCCGTGCAGGTCGTAGAAGCGCGCGATGAGCGTGTCCCCGCGGATCTCACCCCAGAAGAACCCGGGGGTGCTGTCGTCGTTGAACGGCCCGTCGTGGCGCAGCCCCCCGCCGAACAGACGCCCCCGGAAGTCCGTGGTCTTGGCGGCCGCGCCCGAGACGACGTGCTGCGTCCCGCACGCCATCGGCAGCCACTGACGGTTGTGGTCGTGGCCCGAGAAGTAGATGTCCACGTTGCCGCAGATCTCCTGTTCGAAGAACGACTTCACCGTGCCGCCGCTGACGATGGGCACGCCCGGAATGCCCTCGTAGAGCCCCGCGTCGCCGTGCTTTCCGTTGCTGATGTAGGGATGGTGACCGAAGGCGATTACCCAGTCTGTGTCGGCGTTCGCGATGGCTTCTCGGACGAAGCTACGCTGTGCGGCGACGTCGTGGCTCCACATGAGCGCGTTGGTGTCGAGCCCGACGAACGTCACGTGCTCGCGCACGAACGCGTAGAACTCGTGGGGCATGGTCCACTTGTCGCTCACGTTGGTGTAGTCGACCTGGATGGCGCCCCGCCAGAACTCGAAGCCCGCACCGCCGAGCCCGCCGGAGTCGTGGTTGCCGAGAACGACGTAGAAGGGGATGTCGAGCTCGGCGTAGGGCATCTCGAACTTGGTGTCGAACTGCATGTCTTCGAGCGAGGAGACCCCGTCGTCGTAGAAGTTGTCGCCGAGATACAGCGCCAGATCGCAGCCCAGCTCGCAGCACCGCTCCGCCATCGCGTGACCCACCTGGTACTGCGCGTCGTTCCCTTCCCCTCCGTCGCCGAGCGCGACGAAGCGCACGACCCCGGGCGTGGGCGGCGCGCACAGGCTCATGAGCGGGCCCCCGTCCACGCCCTGGTCGACGCCCGCGTCCGCCCCCTGGTCGGTGCCCGCGTCGAGCGGACCGTGACCCAGGTCGGTCCCGTGGTCCGGGCTCGTGGCCTGGTCGGGGCCACCCGCATCCACGCCAGCGTCGTGAGGCAGCATCCCGACGTCTGCGAGGCCCGCGTCGATGCCCCCCGCGTCGCGCGACCCGGGGCCCGCAGCGTCGGGCGTCGTCCCCGCGTCATGGTGAGCGCCACCGTCGAGCGCCACGCCGCCGTCGCGCGCAGCCCCGCCGGCATCGGTCCCCTCCGGGTCGAACGGGCTGCCCCCCGTGCATCCGGGCGCGTGGGTCACGCACGCGAGGGCTACGAGGACGTACCGGGTTCTCCACTTGTGCTCTCTCATCACCACGACTCCGCTGGTCCGGGGTGGCTCGCGACGCTGCAGAACGGCTCCGCGCGCGAGCCACGTTCGCGACGCGACGGACTGTGCGCCCCGGCGGCGCCCGACACCCGCGACAGTTGGTGCCCCCGCGTGACGTGCACGCACGCGTCGTGGCAGACGCGTGACCCGCGCGCCGTCAGCCTTGTGGCCGACTCGTTGCTAACGCCCCAGCAGCTCTTGCGCCGCGACGGCAAGACATGCCACCACGACCAGCACCGCGACGAAGCGCTTGAGCTTCTTCGGGTCGGCCTCGACCGCATACCTCACGCCGAGCACGGACCCGATGGACGTGGCCACGGCGAGCACGAGGGCGGGCACCCACGCGACCTGGTCGCGCGCGATGAACACCACGAGCGACGCGGCGCCGAAGCCCAGCGTGCACAAGAGCTTGAGCGCGTTGGCCCGGACCATGTCGTAGTGCAGCGTCCCCGCCAGCACCATCAGCAGCACGAACCCCACACCGGCCTGCACGAACCCGCCGTACAGCCCCGCCACGAACAGCCCCACCATGGCGCGCGGGTGGTCGGACGCGCGGCGTGGCACGGCCCCCTCGGGCGCGATGGCCGCGGGCCGCACGACCATGAGCACGGCCATGCCGCCCATGGTGACGAGCAGCACGGGCTTCAGGAGCCACACGGGAAAGTACGACGCCAGCAGCGCGCCGATGACCGCGCCGATGAGCGTGGGCGCGGCGATGTCGCGGATGGCCCCGGTGTCGAGCTTCCCGTCTCGGTGGAAGCTGTACGCCCCGGACGCGGCCTGCGAGAACACGGCCACGCGGTTGCTGGCGTTGGCGATGTCGGCCGGCAGCCCGAGCGCCATCAGCGCTGGGACGGTCAGCATGCTGCCCCCGCCGGCGAGCGTGTTGACGAACCCCGCGACCAGCCCGGCGAGCATCATCAGGGCCAGCAGGCCCACATCGTAGGAGGCAAAGGTCATGGGGAGCACGGGGGCGGGTGTAGCGCAGATGAGCCCGAGGCAGAATGCTACGGGCGCTGGCACATTCTGCGCCTCGCGTCTATATGCCGAGGCATGCGCAGCCCCAAGCACTTCTTCGCCCCGCTCGCCATCGGCGCCCCCGCTCCCCTGCGTGAGGTGCCGTTCAAGCCGTCGCGGATGATCCACTTCTTCGACCCGAGCAACGCCAAGATGGCGGTCAAGGTGCCGGACATCGCCAAGCAGACGGACGTGCTGCTGGGGAACCTGGAAGACGCCGTCGCGTCGGACAAGAAGCTGGCCGCGCGCGAGGGCTTCATCCAGATCGCGAAGGCCACCGACTTCGGCGACTGCCAGCTGTGGACGCGCGTGAACAGCCTGGACAGCCCGTGGTTCCTGGACGACGTCACGGAGATCGTCACGCAGGTCGGCGACAAGCTGGACGTGCTGATGGTGCCCAAGGTCGAGGGCGCCTGGGACATCCACTACGTGGACCGGCTGCTCGCGCAGCTCGAGGCCCGCGCTGGGCTGAAGAAGCCCATCCTGGTGCATGCCATCCTCGAGACCGCGCTGGGCGTGGCGAACGTCGAAGAGATCGCCAGCGCCAGCCCGCGCATGCAGGGGCTCAGCCTGGGGCCCGCCGACCTGGCCGCCTCGCGCCGCATGAAGACCACCCGCGTGGGCGGCGGTCACCCCGGCTACCTCGTGCGTGCCGACCCGGACGCGGACAACGCCGAGGCCCCGCGCACCACGGCGCAGCAGGACCTCTGGCACTACACGCTCGCGCGCATGGTCGACGCCTGCGCCTCCAACGGCATCCTCCCCTACTACGGGCCCTTCGGTGACATCAAGGACGTGGTCGCCTGCGAGGACCAGTTCCGCAACGCGTTCCTGCTGGGCTGCGTCGGCGCGTGGTCGCTGCACCCGGTGCAGATCGGCATCGCCAAGAAGGTCTTCTCGCCGCCCGTGGACGAGGTGCTGTGGGCCAAGCGCGTCATCGCCGAGATGGGCGACGGCACGGGCGCCGTCATGATCGACGGCAAGATGCAGGACGACGCCACCGTGAAGCAGTGCAAGGTCATGGTGGACCTCGCCACCATGCTGGCCGAGAAGGACGCCGACCTGCGCGCGGCCTACGGCTTCTGAGCCGCGCTTCTCGCGCACGCACCGAACGAACGACAGACCCGCTCGACCCGAGGACAAGACACCCATGGCCGCCACCGCAAGACCCCGTCGCTCCGTGCTCTACATGCCGGGCAGCAACGCCCGCGCGCTCGAGAAGGCGCGCAGCATCCCCGCCGACGCGCTCATCCTCGACCTGGAAGACGCCGTCGCGCCCGACATGAAGGCCACCGGCCGCCAACAGATCGTGGACGCCGTGCGCGCCGGGGGCTACGGCCGCCGCGAGCTGGTGCTGCGCGTCAACAGCCTGAACACGCCGTGGGGCTACGACGACCTCGTGGCCGCCGCGAGCTCGGGCGTGGACGCCGTGCTGCTGCCCAAGGTGGAGAGCGCCGACGCCGTGCGTCTGGCCGAGCAGGTGCTGGTGGCCCACGGCGCGCCCAGCACGCTGGGCATCTGGACCATGATGGAGACCCCGCGCGGCATGCTGCACGCGGAGGACATCGCCGACAGCACCCCGCGCATGGCCGCGTTCGTCATGGGCACCAGCGACCTCGCGAAGGATCTGCACTGCGCCCACACGCCGATGCGCCTGCCGATGATCACGTCCCTGGGGCTGTGCATGCTCGCCGGTCGCGCGGCGGGTCTGGCCGTGCTGGACGGCGTCTACCTGGACCTCAACGACGACGAGGGCTTCGCGGCCAGCGCACGCCAGGGGGCCGAGCTGGGCTTCGACGGCAAGACGCTGATCCACCCCAAGACCGTCGCCGCCGCCAACGAGGCCTTCGCGCCGAGCGCGGACGAGATCGCCTTCAGCCGCAAGATCATCGCGGCCCACGCGGAGGCCGAGGCCGCCGGCAAGGGCGTGCTGGTGGTGGACGGCAAGCTCATCGAGAACCTGCACGTCGAGAACGCGCGGCGTCTGGTCGCCCTCAGCGAGGCCATCGAGGCCATGGCCGCGGGCTGAGCGCGCGGAGGCTCAGTCCAAGCGCACCGCGAGGCCATCGAGGCCATGGCCGCAGGCTGAGCACCCGGACGCTCAGTCCAGGCGCTCGTGGTAGGCGCGGAGGTCTTCCTCGGTTGGAGCGCTCGGGCGCGCCGTCGGCACGTCGGTCAATCGGATGACGAGGGCGCTGCGATGCGCGCCACGGGCCGTCACCAGCACATCCATGCGGTAGGCCGTGCCCGACGGCCGCAGGGGTGTGGCGCCGAGGAAGCTGGCGCCCTGCCCGTGCGGATCCACTTGGCCCGTGAACAGGCGCGGACCGAAGTACTGCACCAGCTTCGCGGCCGGCACACGGGCGTCGAAGATGTGGCGGTGGTTCCCTTGCTGCTCGTTCTCCAGCCCACGCGGGAGGGTGAGCCCGCCGAGGACACGCTCGGACGGCAGCAGCCGACCCTCCGCGTCGTACAGCGGGTCCGGCGGCGCGGGGGGCGGCGTAGGCTCGGGGACACGCTCGTCGCTCGGCACGTCGCCCGTGTCCGTGGAGCCCGAGCCAGAGCAGCCGGACAACGCCCCCCCGAGGCCTCCTAGCGCGAAGAGCAGGAGCACCGAGAGGGGGCGGAGTCGACGAGACGCGGGGGGCACGCACACCATGACGCGGGAGGGTAGCGCGCCCGCGCTCACTCGACGCGACGAACCGCGCCGACCGTCTGCACTTGGATGGGCGGCGCGGTGAGCGACAGACCGAGCGTCGCGACCGAGCCTCCGTCCGGTCCCCCCGAGCCCTGCCCGGAGATCTGCGCCACCAGCTCGAACTGGGGCGGCGAGGCGTCGGTCACATGGTAGCGCTGGGTGCTGCTGCCCACGTAGGGGTCGGTCTCGCTCACCTCGTTGGCCGCAGAGCAACGGGGCCGTGCCGCGATGCTGACACCCATCAGGAGCCCGTTCTCCAGCTGCTCGTACCCCGGCGTGGAGCTGTCGTACGCGATCAGGTCCGCGTTCCCGACGATGGGGTTCGGGAGCCGTCCGACGGGCTTGTGGATGTCACCGTCGTTGTCGATGTAGTCGACCGCCCACAGGCGGCTGTAGCCGAACGAGCACGCGTTGTCGGCCTCCACGTCAGTGGTGAAGCTGCCGAAGTAGACCACGCCGTTGAACAGCTCGAGCGGACCCGTGACCTGCTCACCCGGCCGCAGGGCGTCTTGCGCGTTCGACGCACCGTTCAGGATGTCCCAGTTCACCGCGACGTCGACGCCGGTCACCGTGAAGTTGCTGGGGTTGACGTTGATGGTCTCCGTCAGCGAGACCACACGGTTCACGGCGCCGCCGTCCTCGAGGAGATCCACGTTGCCGCTCGCCTGGATGATCACCACGCGTCCGTCCTCCTGCGTGGAGAGCAGCGGGGCGACATAGGCAGGCTGGCCCTGAGTCGCTCCGAGGCCGTGCGCCATGTCCCAGATGGCCTCGTAGTCCCAGTCGTCGGGGTTGGTGGACGAGAAGTCGAGGCGCCACAAGATGCCGTCGTGGTCGTTGAAGTAGGCCGCCTGCGCGTCGGAGCCCACGCTCCCTGGGAACACGGACACACCGCCGGTGAGAGGCGCGGGGAAGTCCGTGATCTCGCGGATGAGCTTGCCGCTCAGGACGTCTACGATGAACAGCGAGCGACCCACCGGGTCCCAGTTGCGGCGGCTGCCGCGCGGCGTGATGCCGCTGACGGTGTCTGGAATGTGACGCGGGTCCGACGGCGTGCTGGTGCCCGCGAGTGGCGCCCCGCCGTAGCCCCCGGGGAGGATGGCGACGGTGCGCTGATGCAGCGGCCCGGTCGAGAACTGCACGTTCACCTGGGCCAGGCGCGGCTGCCCGTAGGTCTGCCCCATGAGCGGGTTGGTGTACTGCCAGAGAAACTTGGGCGTGAACGGGTCGGTCACGTCGAGCGCGAAGTATCCGCGCGCGCCCTGCCGGAAGCCCATCACGAGCACGGTGCGCCACTCGGCCGCAGACCCCACGCCAGTGCGCGCCGTGATGACGTCCTGCACCACGGGGGTTCCGTCCAGCATCCACTGGTGGCTCGTCATGGTCTCCTCGAGCTCGTCCAGCAGGATGGGCGGGATGAAGCCCCACAGCTCGGTGCCACCCGTGTACGCGGTGCTCACGCCCGCGGACGTGCGGGTGTAGTCGTCGGCCATGAACGCGTGCAGGATGCCGTCGTTCGTCCCCACGTAGAGCACGCGCGGTCGGTCACCCACGACCTGCCGGTACTCGTTGAATGTCTCGTCCGTGCGGTCCGCGCCGGGGGGGCCCACGACGGTGGGCGACGAGTGGTAGATGGAGCCCATGCGCTTGTCGGCGCGCGCCGTGCCGGCCTCTCCGAAGGTCCACGACAGCACCTCGTCCCGACGAGCCGTGGCGGCCGCCGCGAGGCCCAGGTGCTGCGGTGTGATGCTGACCGCGCTGAACGGAACCGGGGTGGACGTGGTGGAGACTGGGGTGGGTCCGAGCGCCGGGGGGGTGAGGCTGCCCGGGAGCGAGCTCCCCTCGCTGCCGATCAGGTGCCCGTTGATGTCGGCCGCGTCGGGCACGACGGTCCACAGCGTGCGTGTGCCTTGGGTGTTGAGCAGCTCGTGAAAGCGGTCGGTGCTGTCGATGGGCTGCGCGACCGGGTTCAGGCCGTCACACAGAAAGCGACGACGCTCGAGGACGCCCTGCCAGGGCTCGTAGCCCAGTGACACCACCGAGAAGCTGGGGTTGAAGCCGGTCTGGAACTGGTACTGCGCCCCGCCGCCGACGCTCGCCGCCGCAAACGCGGGCACGGTGCGGGTCGTGGTGCCAGGCGCCGTCTGGCGCAGGATCTCCTCGAAGTCCACGCGCAGGTCCGCCGCCGTGGAGGGGAAGCGCGCACAGTCACCGCCGCTCGTGGGGCAGGTCTCGCCTGCGGTCGCGATGGCGTTGAGCGTGGTGCGCGCGTCGGTGTCGTTCGTGCGGATGTTCATGCCGATGACGTAGAGGCCGTCGAGCGGCCCGGACGCGTCGGTCAGACGAGCCGCGGTCGTCTCGGGAGTGTCGTACGGGCAGCGGTCGACGCCCCCGCTGACGACGCCTCCGGACTCGGTCCCGCCGTAGTGCTCGCAGTAATAGGGGTGCCCACGGAAGTCCATGTTGGGGCGACCATCGGTGAGCAAGATGGCGAAGCGCTGGCGACACGCGCGATAGGGGTCGCCCGTCACGCCGTTGGAGGGGCGCACGTCGGGGTGGTTGGCGAAGTAGTACTCGAGGTCCTCGAACATGGCCGCCACGGGCGTGCCACCGTGCGGGCGCAGGCCCGGCGTGTTGAGCGTGGCCTGGATGGCCGCATTGATGACGGTGTGGTCGTCGCTGGGGACGCCGGGCGTGGCGCTCTCGAAGCCCACCGACACCAAGCGCCCCGCGGTCGCCGTCTCGCTGCGCGAGCCGCTGTTCACGCGGCGGTCGTTGTTGTCCGGACACCCGAAGTAGCGGAAGCCCTCGCTGGGCCCGTAGGAGAACGCGCCCTCGACGCCGTTCGAGAGCGTCTCGTTGAACGACGCGTGCGGGATCAGCGCGCCATAGGGGATGTAGGTGGGGTGCGTGTCGAAGGTCATCAGACCGAACTTCACGCGGTCGACGTAGGTGTCGAGGATGCCGTTGTCCGCTTGGGTCGTGCCGTAGGGGTGCACGGCGTGCGAGAGGTAGTAGTCGACGTCGTATTGCCCCGTGTACACCGTCCCGCTCGGCCCCGTGCCAGTACGCACGGGGTCCGTGGTGCACGTGTAGTTCGTCCACTCACCCGTGAGGACCTCCAACACGTTGGCCCAGCGGTTGCGCTGCGGCGTGGCGGCGCTGCAGTCGGTCATGCACTCGCGACACGTCAGCGTCGTACACTCACAGTTCCCGACGTACTCCATGGATCCCGAGGAGTCGATCAGCAGCATGACCGCCGGACGGATCTCGCGGATGTCGGGCTGCGCCCCGACGGGAGAGGCCCCCGAGAAGAGGCCTGTAACGAGCAGGACGAGGGGCACCCACCCCGCACGGGCGACGCCGTGAGGGCTAGGGGCGAGGGAGGTTCGGGTGGGGTTTCGCATGATGGCTCCCAAGCTTCAGAGACGACCCGCGGGATAGTCGGTCTGGAGCGAAAACAGTCGGGTGGCGGCGGCGCTCTCGCCGGGGTGAAAGCCGTAGTCCAGCTCGGACGAGTTGGTCTCCACCCCGCTGGTCACCCCCGCCGCGGGGCGGAGGCGCGCGCGCGCCGTGTAGACGATGTGCATCTGGACCGCCGGAGCGCCGTCGCCGGAGCGCTCGCCCGCTCGGTTGAGTTGCGTGACGTACACGTCGTTCACGTCCACCCAGCGCACGGCCTCCCCGGGCTCGTGTGGGCCCAGCTGGTCCGTGGTGGTGGGCACGCCGCCCAGTAGGGTGAAGTCCGCGGGCGTCAAGCGGCCCACGTCGAACTGGTTGGTGCTGTAGTCGGTCTCGAGGCCTTGCATCTCCGGCGTGCCCCCCACGCCAGCCGACACCCCCAGCTCTCGGTCGCGCCGTAGCTTGTGGAGCAGCGTCTCGCTGCCCATCGTCGCGACGGCTGCTTGAGCCGTGAACGCGGTGCCCTCGCTGACGTACTCGGCCTGCATGGCCCGCCGCGAGTGGCCTGACGCGCGAAGCTCGAGGGAAGACGTGTGCATGGCGAAGATCGCCACGCCGCTGATCATCATCAGGACCAGCAGCACCACCAGCATGACGAGGCCGCGCTCGCGGGAGGGCACACGCGAGCGCCGCGCGAGGCGGGTCGGACGGGGGTGGCTCATCGGAGACCTCGGTTGGCGATGTTCTCGAGCATCACGACCTCCTCGGCGGACCGGACGTGCGCGGCGGGAGCCTGGCCCACGGCTTGGGCCGCGCTCATCCCTGGAGGGAGGCGTGGCAGGTAGCTGCGCAGCGAGGACCGTTGGTCCGCACGGGAGCCGGCCCAGGGGAAGTTGGCGTCCACCCCAGAGCTGCGACCTGCGAGACGCACGCGGGCAGCGCGCACCCGCGCGGGGGCAGCGTCCAGCTGCGCAGCGCCGCCGTCGTCGATGATCGGCTCGGTCAGCAGGGGCGCCGCCGTGCCGAGCGCCGTGTCCAGCACCAGGCTCACGTCGAAGTGCGCGAGGTACTCGAGCACCACGCGCTCCGAGTTCGGCACGGCGGTGTTCGCGTCCACGAAGTCCAGTTCGCGGCGCGCCAGGATCGTCTGTTCCACGCCACGGGCGATCCGCTCCGCGCTCGAGCCCCCCCGCGGGAGCAGCCACTCGAACGCGTTCCCGTCCGCGGGGGAGGCCGCATAATACTCCACACGGGAGATGGGGCTGATGCGCGCGCCCCGCCCATGTCCGAAGCAGCCCACGCTGATGGTGTCGTTGACGGTGATGGTCGCGCTCGCCCCGTTGACCGACGAGATCTGACGCGCGATGCGCCGGCCCGTCTCGGACACCAGGTAGACCCAACGCCCCACGCGGAATGCTTCGGCGAAGCGCTGCGCGTTGAGCGGGGCCCCGAAGCTGCGACGGAATGACTGACGCGTCTGCTGCAGGGTGATGGTGGTGCCCGCGACGATCTCGGCGACGAGGTAGTGGTCCCCGGTCGCGAAGTTGCCCGTCAGGATGAGGCCGTCGGCCTGGACCACGTTGTCGTCCGCGAGGGCCAGCTGGTCGCTGTATGCGTTGTGCTCCACCTGGAGCGCGCGCATGCGGAAGCCCGGCGTGACCGCACAACCGGCTGGGTTCGAGCCGCGGTCCCCGCTGCTCGCGGTCGCGCCGCTGTCGGGGGTGGCGCCTAGGCCGGCCCGCGAAAGGTCGCGGCGCAGCTGCTCCATGGCGCTGCGCACCCCCGCTTGCGTCTGGTTGATGCGGTTCTGCTCCCGGAACGCGCGGCTGGACCCAGCGCCCAAGCTGTAAGCCGTGGCAATGGTCATGGCGCCCGCGACCAACGCCACCAACATCTCCAGCAGCGTGAAGCCTGCGCGCGCTCGCCGACGGAGGCCGTGTCGTCCTGGGTTTGTGACGGTGCGCTCGCTCGTGATTCGCCGACTCACTGCGTTGCCCCCTGCCAGCGCACGACGGTGCTGCCATACACCACGCCGAAGTTCCGGATGTCGGCCACGGCGGCCGTCACCGCTGCCTGATCGTCCCCACAGCCCTCGATGAGCACACCCGCGTCCCGGTTGGGTCGGTGCCACCACGTGCGCACGTCCAAGCGGGCGACCTCGTCGCTGCCGGTCGCCATGCGCGTCCAGCGGAAGCTGGTGCAGTAGTCGGCGGGCGCCACGCCCGCTCCGGTAGGGATGGCCATGGGCGCGCCGTACCAATTGCTCGCCGCCGTGACCAGCGTGTCCCCCGCCCCGTTCGAGGCAGGCAGCAGCCACCCACTGGACCCCCCGACGGCGCCAGGGATCTGATCGAGCCACGTGATGGTGGTGTTCGCCGATGGCCCCCAGCGGGCAGCCTCGAGCTTGATTCGCTCGATCCAGAAGCGGTTCACCTCGGTGGCCGTCGTGACCTGGCGCGAGCGTCGAGCACCCTCCGCGGTGATGCTCTGCATGGAGAACACGGCCACGGCTCCAGCGGTCATGACCGCAATGGCCATCATCACCTCGACCAGGGTGAAGCCGCTGGTGACGGGCTCGCGACGTCGCGACGACTTCGGCGTCCCCCCGTTCACTGGGACACCCTCGCGGCTGCACCGAGCGGCGCAACCAGCTCGCGGTCTACGGAGATCGCCGCTGTGGTGCTGTCGAGCCGCTGCACGTGAAAACGGAAGCCGCCCCGCAAGCTACCTCCTGCCCCGCCGCCGTTCTCGGAGCTCATCAGACCGTCCGAGGAGGCGACCGCGCCAGCTCGCCAGAACGTGAGCCCGGTGGGCTCGTAGCAGAGGTCCGCAAGGGTCTCTTCCCACGTGCCCCGATCTCCCGTGGTGAGGAGCCCGAGCTGCAGCGTGTCTCCTACCATCTGCCGTTGCCGTGGGTCGAGCACCTCCGTGCAGAACCCCGTGGGGCCGCAGCCGGCGGCGATGATCGCGGCCCAGTTGCTGACATTGCAGCTGCTCGTGTTGCCCTCGTAGGCCACGAGCCCGCCCTGCCCATCGTTGTCGGCCAGGGTGAAGCGCAGCAGCTGGGCGCGACCGCTCCCGTTCGCTCGCGCCCTGGCCCCGTTGAACATGTTGACGATGCGCCCCGCGAGGTCCTCGGCGCGCGCGTCGCCGAACGAGTTCATCATCGCCGGACCAGCCAAGCCAATCATCACGGCGATGATGGTGACGACGGCCATCATCTCCACCAACGTGAAGCCCTGCGGTCCCAGGGAGCGGTTCGAGTGAGGACGGAAACGCACGAAGGCGCAACTATGCAAGGAACGTACCTCAGCGTTCAGGAGGAGGCATCCGACGTGATCCTCGGTGAGATGGCTTGGCCCTCGGCTGCGCACAGCCTGCATTCGGTGCAGGGCTACGAAATCTTTTCGTGGCGTCACGGCGTGATCGTCTTTTCTCACCAGCACTGACAACCATGGCTGATGGTGGTGAGGAGACTGTAGAGGACTCGTCCCCACTACCCGAAGTACCTGACCATCGACACCACGCGCGACGCGCCCGAGAGTAGACCCTAGAAGACACGAAGATGACGCAACGGCCTTGACAGACACCCCCTCCCGGCGTACATCGGCGCCTCCACACGCCCGCGGAAGTGGCGGAATTGGCAGACGCGCATGATTCAGGTTCATGTAAGGTAACACTTGTGGAGGTTCGAGTCCTCTCTTCCGCACCCCTGGAGCTCTCGCAGCTCTGAACGCAAGCCCGGCTCACGCTGGGCTTTCGTTTTTCGGTGGCCCAGCTCACTGCTGTCCCCTCGCCGTCCTGGCCGGCCGACGTCCTGGCTGACGTCCTGGCCGGCCGACGTCCTGGCCGGCCGACGTCCTGGCCGGCCGACGTCCTGGCTGACGTCCTGGCTGACGTCCTGGCTGACGTCCTGGCGACGTCCTGGCTGACGTCCTGGCCGAGACCATCCAGAACCGGGCCTGCGCAGGGCGTCAGGACAGCGCAGAGAGGGCCTCGCGGAGGACCACCTCGACCGGCCGCTCGACCTCGTCGTGCTCGGTCACCCCCTGCACGGCGCGCTCGGCGTCGGGTCGCTTGTAGCCCATCAGCACCAGCGCGTTGACGACCTGGGCGACCACGCCCGTGGCGGCTGGCTGCGTGGGCTTGCGGATGGCGGCGCGGGGCACGCTCGTGACGCTGGGCGCGAACAGGAGCTTGTCCTTGAGGTCCAACAGGATTCGCTCGACGGTCTTGCGACCCACCCCGGAGATGCCCTTGAAGGCGTTCTTGTCCTCCGTGGCGATGGCGTGCGCGAGCTCGGGCGCCGAGAGGCTGGAGAGGATGGCCAGCGCGAGCTTCGGGCCGATCGAGTTCACGGTCAGCAGCGCGCGGAAGGCGGCCTTGTCCTCGGCCGTGTCGAAGCCATAGAGCACCAGCGCGTCCTCCCGCACGTGGGTGTGCACGTGCAGCAGGACTTCGCCCTCCTCACCTTCGGGGAGGCGACCCACGGTGCCCAGGGGGACGTACAGCTCGTAGCCGACGCCACCCACCTCGAGCACCACGAGGCCCTCGAGCCCCTGCTGCACGACGGTCCCCCGGAGCCGCCCGATCACGGCACGCTCCAGCCACGGGCGCGCGCCACGTGACTCACTCGGACTCGGTGCCCGCGTCGCTGACCGCCTCGGGCGCGGGGGCGCTGGGGGCCTTGGAGACCACCACCATGGCGGCTCTGAGCAGGCGCTCGCCCAGGCGATAGCCGGCGACCACCTCGGTCAGGACGGTCCCGGGCGGGTGCTCGGCGCTCTCCACCTGCTGGATGGCGTCGTGCAGCGTGGGGTCGAAGCGCTCGCCCTTGGCGACGATGCGGGTGGCCCCCATGCGCGCCGCCACGTCGTCGAAGCTGCGCAGGACCATCTCGATCCCCGAGATGACGGCGGCCACGTCGGTCGCCCCACGGGAGGCCTCCACGGCGCGCTCCAGGTTGTCGATGATGGGCAGGATGTCGCGCAGGCTGTCCTCCCGGCCGCGACGCAGCGCGTCCTCGGCGTCACGGCGCGCGCGCTTCCGGAAATTGTCGAAGTCCGCCATGGTGCGCAGCAGCTGGTCCTTGAGCTTGTCGCGCTCGGCGGTGACCTGCTCGAGCGGGCTCAGGACCTCGGCCGCGGCACCCTCGGCCCCAGGCACGGCACCTTCATTGGCGCCCGGCGCGTCGGTGGACTCGTCGTTGGGGGTGGGGTTCTCGTCTTGGTCGCTCACGGGTGGTCCTTGCTGCGGGGTTGGTGCGCGGGACCATAACCCCTCCCCGCGGTGCCGACAACGGACGGCGACGCCACGAAGGGGGAAAGTGTGTATCGCCGCGCGGGCCTGTCGCGGTATAAGAGGCTCGGAGACACTGAGAGGAACATGGGCAAAGTCATCGGTATCGACCTCGGGACGACCAACTCCTGCGTGGCGGTCCTCGAGAACGGCGAGGCGCTGGTCATCCCCAACGCAGAGGGGAGCCGCACCACCCCGTCGGTCGTCGCGTTCACCAAAGAGGGTGAGCGCCGCGTCGGGAGCGTCGCGAAGCGCCAGGCCGTGACCAATTCGGACAACACCGTCTATGCCGTGAAGCGCCTGATGGGCCAGGAGTACGACTCGGAGGACGTCGCCCGTTTTCGCGACTTGGTGCCCTATCGTGTGATCCAGAACACCAATGGCGACGCGTGGGTGCATGCGGGTGGGCGCGACCTGTCGCCCCCCGAGCTGAGCGCCATGATCCTCGAGACCATGCGCGACGTGGCGGAGTCCTACCTGGGCGAGAAGGTCACCGAGGCGGTCATCACCGTCCCGGCCTACTTCAACGACGCTCAGCGCGCGGCCACCACGGCGGCCGGCAAGATCGCGGGCCTCAACGTGCAGCGCATCATCAATGAGCCCACCGCAGCGGCCCTGGCCTACGGCTTCAAGGAGCGTGAGGGCCAGCGCGTGGCCGTGTACGACCTCGGCGGCGGCACGTTCGACATCTCGATCCTGGACATCCGCAAGGGCGTCTTCACGGTGCGGGCCACCGCGGGCGACACGCACCTCGGGGGCGAGGACTTCGATCACCTGGTGCTCGAGGAGCTGGCCCGGCGCTTCAAAGAGAGCACGGGCATCGACCTGATGCAGGACCGCATCGCGCTGCAGCGGCTCAAGGAACAGGCCGAGAAGGCCAAGCACGAGCTCAGCTCGTCCCTTCAGACCGAGATCAACCTGCCCTTCATCGCGGCCGACGCCACGGGCCCGAAGCACCTCGAGACGACGCTCAAGCGCAGCGAGCTGGAGATCCTGGTGACGGGCCTGATCGACCGCACCCTCGGGCCCTGCGAACAGGCGCTGGCCGACGCGGGCGTCACCAAGGAGGAGATCGACGAGGTGCTGCTGGTGGGCGGCTCCACGCGCATGCCCCTGGTGCAGAAGCGGGTGGCCGAGTTCTTCGGCAAGCCGCCGCACAAGGGCGTCAACCCGGACGAGGTCGTGGCGCAGGGGGCCGCCATCCAGGGCGCCGCGCTGACCGGCGAGGTGGACGCGGTGCTGCTGCTGGACGTGACCCCCCTCTCGCTGGGCGTGGAGACGGGCGGCGGCGTGTTCTACCCGCTCATCCCGCGCAACACGACGGTGCCCACGCGCGCGAGCGAGGTGTTCACCACCAGCATGGACAACCAGCCGTTCGTGCCGGTGCACGTCCTGCAAGGCGAGCGCGAGATGGCGGCGGACAACAAGTCGCTGGCGCGCTTCGAGCTGGCGCCCATCCCACCCGCTCCCCGCGGCGTGCCCGAGATCGAGGTGGCCTTCGACATCGACGCGAACGGCATGCTCAACGTCACCGCCAAGGACATCCGCACGGGGCGCGACCAGAGCATCCGCGTCACGGCCTCGAGCGGCCTGAGCGAAGACCAGATCAACCAGATCATCGCCGACGCCGAGAAGTTCCGCGCCAGCGACGTGGTGCGCAAGGAGCTGGCGGAGCTCAAGAACAGCGCCGAAGCGCTCCTCTACACCAGCGAGCGCGCCGTAGTGGAGTGCGCCGAGCTGGTGCCCGACCCTGTGCTCAAGCGCGTGCAGGTGGACATCGACCGCGTGAAGGCCATGGTCGCGGGACAGCCCAGCGCGGGTGAGCTGCGCGACGCCCTCCAGCAGCTGGAGCTGAGCGCCTACGGCATCGCCGAGGCCATGTACGCCACGGACGCCATGGGCTCCGGCGAGGGCGACGCGGGCGAAGGCTGACGGCGGGCCGTTCGCGGGTCAGACTCCGGGCATGAGCCTCAACCCCGCGCAGCGCGCCGCTGTGGAACACGACCAGGGCCCCATGCTGGTGTTGGCCGGGGCCGGCTCGGGGAAGACGCGGGTGATCACCACGCGCATCGCCCGGCTGATCGAGCGGGGGGCGCGGCCCGAGAGCATCCTCGGGGTGACCTTCACCAACAAGGCCGCGCGCGAGATGGCGGAGCGCATGGTCCCGCTCATCGGCCGCGAGCGCACGGAGCGCGTGTGGCTCAGCACGTTCCACTCGCTCGGCGTGCGCTTCCTGGGCGAAGAGGCCAAGCGCTTGGGGTTCGAGGGGGGGCGCTTCGTCATCTTCGACCAAGGCGACTCTCTGGGTCTGGTGAAGGACATCCTGCGCAGCGAGATCGGCGTCACGCGCAACGTGGACGTGCCGTCGCTCATGACGCGCATCTCGCTGTGGAAGAACGCGTTCAAGGGGCCGGACGAGATCCCCCCGTCCAGCTTCGAGTACGACGCCATCGCGCGCGAGGTCTACCCGCACTACGAGGAGCGCATGCGGCGCATGCACGCGGTGGACTTCGACGACCTCGTGGTGCTGCCCGTGCGCATCCTGCAGGAGCACGACGACGTGCGCGAGAAGTGGCAGGCGCGCTTCCGCTACCTGCTCATCGACGAGTTCCAGGACACCAACAAGAGCCAGCTGGAGCTGGTGCGGGCGCTGACCAACAGCCTGAACAACGTGTGCGTGGTGGGTGACGACGACCAGTCCATCTACGGCTGGCGGGGGGCCGAGGTGGGCAACATCCTCGACTTCGAGCGCACGTTCCCGGGCACCAAGGTGGTCAAGCTGGAGGACAACTACCGCAGCTACGAGCAGATCCTGGCGGTGGCCAACGCCGCCATCGCGCAGAGCCGCGGCAAGCGCCACGGCAAGACGCTGCGCGCGGCGCGCGGGCTGGGCGACAAGGTGCGCCTCGTGACGACGAACGACGCGGCGGCCGAGGTGGAGTTCGTGGTCAACGAGATCCACGACCTGGCGCAGAACCACCGCGTGCCCTACCGCGACATGGCCGTGCTCTACCGCAGCAACGGGCAGGCGCGCATCTTGGAGGAGGAGCTGCGCGCGAACGGCATCCCGTACCAGCTCTTCGGAGGGACGCAGTTCTTCGACCGCAAGGAGGTCAAGGACGCCATCGCCTACCTGCGCGTGGTCGTCAGCACGCGCGACGAGCTCTCCATCCGGCGCGTGATCAACACGCCGCCGCGCGGGCTGGGCGACACCAGCCTCGACCGCATCGCGGGGCACGCCAAGCTGCACGGCCTGACGCTCTTCGAGGCGCTGCAGCAGGCGGAGCAGGTGCACGGCATCACCGAGCCGGCCAAGCGTGGGGCCGAGCTGTTCACGCAGTGCATCCTGAACGCGCGCAACAGCCTGCTGCGCGAGAAGGCGGACCTGGTTCCGACGACGAAGCGCCTGTTCGAGGAGGCGGGCTACACCCGCATGCTGAGCGCCGGGGCCGACAAGGACTCGAAGCGTCGGGAGGAGAACTTCGGGTTCCTGATGCGCAGCGTGGAGCGCTACGCCAACGCGCCCAGCGCGGGCAAGGCCAGCCTCAGCGTGTTCCTGACGCGGCTGACGCTGCGCGTGGACCAAGAGGAAGAGGTGGCCGGCAACAAGGTCACGCTCAGCTCACTGCACAGCAGCAAGGGGCTCGAGTTCCCGGTGGTGTTCTTCATCGGCTTGGTGGAGGGCATCCTGCCGCACGCGCGCACGACCGACCCCAAGGTGAACGAGGCCGTGCTCACCGACGTGGACGAGGAGCGGCGGTTGTTCTACGTGGGGGTCACGCGCGCCATGAACCGCCTGTACCTGACGAGGCCGCTGCGGCGCACCAGCCGTGGGCGGGTGGTGCCGCTAGCGCCCACGCGCTTTCTGAGCGGGCTGCCCCAGGACGCGTACGAGGCCTACCAAGGGCGCGGACGCGAGCGCACCAGCGTGCAGGAGACGGCCGACTTCGCGGCGCAGATCCTGGCGCAGCTGAACGCGAAGTAGTGCGCGAGCGCACGGACGCAGCTCGGCGTACGCTCTCGCCCATGACGGAGCACTCCGAGCACGGGCAGTTCGAGCCGGCCTTCACGCGCGTCGCGGAGGCCTTCTTCACGTCCACCCGCAAGGCCGAGGGCGGCGGCGCGTTGGCGGTCTTCCAAGACGGCGCGAAGGTGCTGGACCTGTGGGGCGGGCGGCGCGACCCGAGCGGCGCTCCGTGGGAGGAGCACACGCCCTCGCTGTCCTTCTCCACGACCAAGGGCGTGGCCAGCGTCGCGCTGCACATGTGCGCGGACCGCGGGCTCATCACGTACGACGCACCCGTCGCGCGCTACTGGCCCGAGTTCGCGCAGGCCGGCAAGGACGGCATCACGGTGCGACACGTGCTGTGCCACGAGGCGGGCCTCTACGACGTTCGAGGACTGCTGGACGATGCACACCAGCTGCTGGACTGGGAGCACGTGGTGGGGGCGCTCGCGGCCGCCACACCCGCGCACGCCCCGGGGCGCTTCAACGCTTACCACGCGCTGACCTACGGCTACCTGGTGGGGGAGCTGGTGCGGCGCGTGTCCGGCGTGCACCTGCGCGACTTCGTGCGCACCGAGCTGGCCGAACCTCTGGGGCTGGACCACCTGCACATCGGCGCGCCGCCCGAGGCCGTGGCGCAGGCCGCGCGCTACTTCCCGCTGCCGGAGGGCGAGCTGCGGCGACGCGGCGGGCGACACGCAGGGGCCAGCGGGAGCGCAGGCGGGTCGCTCGGCGGCCCCGGTGGCGTGAACCACGGAGGAGAACGGTCAGCGGGTCGGAGGAGGGGCGCGAGCCTGCGCGGCCGCGCGCAGCGCGCGGGCGTCCTGGCGCTCCGCCGCGCGGGGATCCCCCTCGACCAAGAGCGCTTCGTGCGCGCGCTCGCGCCGCGCGGGGTCGCGGCGCTGGACTGGTCCGCAGACGCGACGCTGGCCGCGTGCAACCCCAGCGCAGGCGGGCTGTTCACGGCGCGCGCGCTGGCCAAGCTGTACGGCGCGCTGGCCGTCGGGGGCACGCTCGACGGCGTGCAGGTGCTCTCGCGCGAACGGATCCAGCAGCTGGCGACGCTGCAGAACCGACGCCCCGACGGAGTGCTGCTGCTGCCCATGCACTGGCGCATGGGCTTCCACAGCATCGCCTCGAAGCGCGGCTTCCACCCCGGGGCGTTCGGGCACTACGGCTTCCGCGGTTCGGGCGCCTTCGCCGATCCGAAGCGGCGCATGAGCGTCGCCTACGTGACCAACTGCGGTGTCGGGAGCCCCATCGGTGACGGGCGCATCTTCGAATTCGCAGGCATCGCCGCGCGCTGCGCAGGACGCGGCTGACGGACCGCCTCAGCGGTGGATCCCGGCCCGCTCTCCGGTGACCGGGTCCAGCTCGAACAAGAAGCCACGGTAGTCCACGAGCAGGAGGCGCCCTTCGTCAGCGTGGAGGTAGCGGGCGTCGCGGCCGCTGACCGCCTCGAAGGCGAGGCTGCGCGCGCCCGTCGTGAGGTCGATCTCGACCACGTCGCGGAGGTTGTCGAGGGTGAACAGGCGTCCGTCCCAAAGCGCAGGCCCGCTGAGCACGGACTGGAGACCGCCCGACATGTCATGGGGCGAGACGAGGGTGCGCGCTCCGCTGGCCTCGTCGACTGCGACCAACGCGTCGAAGTTGTAGGAGCCGACCAAGAAGCGGCCCCGCGCACGGTCGTGGACCAAGCCACAGGCGTTGTTGAACGCGTTCGTGCCATCTGGGACGCTCGCGCTGGAGCGCACCAGCTGGTCCCCGGTCGCGAGGTCCACGGTGACGAGTGCACTCCGTGTCAGCACGTGGACGGCGCCTGCATCCGCGTCGTAGGCGAGCCCCTGCGGCTGGTACAGGTCGACCCCCTCGCTGACCAGCGTCGCGGTGTGCGTGTCCACGTCCACGCGGTAGAGCCTCCCGGCCAGCGTCTGGTCCGCAGCGATCACCGCCCGCTCCCCGGGCACGGGCGTCACGGTCATGAGCTGCTCCGAGTGCGGGGTGAACACCTTCCCCGAGGGCGAGAACGTGAGGATCCCCTCCGGGAGCACGCCCACCACCGTGTCGCCGACGAAGACCGCGTCCGACACGAACCGTGGGGTGTCGCCACGGGGGAACTCGCCGCCCATGTGCCGGGTGCGCTGCGCGTCGAACGTGGAGACCGAGAGCAGGCCCCGGGCGAGGTCGCTCACGACCAAGCGCTCACGCGTCGCGTCGAGGAACAGCGCGCTGGCGAAGTAGGTGGCGAGGTTGACGTCCGCAGGGTTGGAGGAGAAGACGCTGCGGTCGCCCGTCGCGAGATCGATGGCCACGATGGGGAAGCCCGCGGAGGTGTTGGCTCGGTCGAACACGAAGGCGCGGCCGCCAGCTTCGTCGAGGGCCAGTGCGGTGACGCCCACCAACGGATCGCCTTGTCCCTGACCCGCGCCGCTGACGAGCCGGCGTGCGCCGGTGGACGTGTCCACCGCCACGAGACCCAGCGTCTGGTCCGTCACGTACAGGGTGTCCCCGTCGGCCGTGAGCTGGGCCGCCTGAGGAGCGACGAAGGCCGTGAGCGCGTCGGGGACGCTGGACGACGAGAGCATCTGACGGTCCCCGGTCGCGAGGTCGACCACGACGATGGCGGGCCCTGCGGCGTCGATCACGAAGAGGCGCCCGGCGACGTTGTCGAGGGTCAGGTGGATGGGGTCTTCGATGACGGGGGCGGCGGGGTGGGTCGCGGCCGTAGACAGCGGCGACCACGTCTGGGTGGCAGGGTCGAGGGCGTAGACCCCACGGGAGCCCAGGCTTCCGGGCTCACGCGCGCCGACGAGCACGCGGCCGCTCGCGTCCAGGACCGCACCCTGGACCGCGCGCGCCCCCGTCCCGAACACGGAGACGTCGGCGCCGGGGCTGACGGTGAGCGCGCTCAGGTTGGCCACCGCGAGGCGTAGGTTTCCGCCGTCGACGTAGTGGAGCTCGTCGCGCGCGGAGTCGTAGTGGAAGCCACGCGGGCTGGCCAGGTCGTGGTGGAGCACGATGGACCGTGTGTCCCGCGCCTCGTTGCCGGAGGTGTCGGTCGCGACCACCTCGAAGACGCCCCCGCCGTCCGAGGTGTCCACGGCGATGGTCCAGCTCGCGTACCCGTCGGTGGTGGTGACCGGCTGACCATCGACCTCCACGGACGCGAGCGCGACGTCGTCACCAGCGACGCCGCGGAACGTGAAGGTGCCGTGCTGCGTGAACCCGCTGAGCGCAGGGAAGGTGAACTCGACGGTGGGCGGCGTGCGGTCGGGCTCGGGGCCCACGTCCGCCGTGACGGGAGGGCTCTCGCTGCCACCGCACCCCACGAACGAGAGGGCGAGAGCGAGAGCGGTGGCGAGGATCGCCACGGGCTGGCGGCGAAAGAGATGGAGTGTGCGCATAGGCCCCAAGCTACGGAGCAGACCGCGGGGGCTCGCCTGTGAAACGACGCGCGTGAGAAGCGTGTGAGGTCCACGCCGACCCGAGAGAGCGCTCAGGACCGTGCGGGCGAAGCACGTCGCGAGCCTCCCCGTTCGCCACCGTCCCCACCGCGCGACGCGCCCGTCCGGCCGCCGAGCCGCCCAGCGCCGACCCAGCGCGCGAGGTCTGCCAGCCTGTGCGCTGACGACCGGAGGCAGCGCGAACGACCCGCTGGCGGCAAGCAGGAGCCATCGGGTGAGGCCTCGGCACGACATGCGACCGTGCGAGCGAGCGGCACCGTTTGAACCCCCTCGTCGTGGGTCGCGATCGCTGCGGACCGGCTACACTCCCGCCACGATGACGACGACCGTGCGAGAGACCTTCGACGTGGTGGTGGTGGGCGGCGGCACGGCTGGCCTCCACGCCGCCGCCGAGCTCGCGTCCCAAGGGCTGCGCGTCGTAGTGCTGGAGAAGCGTCGCGAGGGACACAGCGGGGCGCGCTGGTGCAATGGCGTGTTGGCCTGGCAGCTGGCCCGCGCTGGGCTCGACACGCGCTGGATCGACGGCCATCCGCGCGTCGGCGCCTCCCACCTGGTGAGCCCCACGGGGCGACACCGCTTCACCATCGCGGACAACCCCATCATCGAGGCGGACATGCGCGCCTTGGTCGAGCACCTCCTGGCCCGCGCGCTCGCGGCCGGCGTGGACGTGCGCTGGGAGGTCCGCGATCCGTCAATCACGCTCCGAGGCAAGCGCCCGGTGGAGCTCTCCGCGCGCCAAGGCGACCGCCGACTCGTGCTCGAAGCGGCACTGTTCGTGGACGCGGCCGGGCTCCGAGGCGTGCTGCGCTCGCAGGTCCCGGAGCTGTCTCGCGCCTGCCCTCCCTGCGCGCCTGCGGACCTGTGCGCGGCGCAGCAGCTCATGCTGCGCATCGACGACGCCGACGGGGCCCGCGCGTTCCTGCGCGAACACGCCGCAGCCCCGGGGGACGTGGTCTCCTGGCTCGCGACCGCGGGCGGCTACTCCACGGTGAACGTCGGCGTGGACCCCTCGTTCGAGCACGTCTCGGTGCTCGCAGGCTCCATCCCGGCCGGGGGCGCTCCGAGCGCCGCGGCGCTCGTGCGGCGCGTGCGGGCAGCGCACCCGTGGATGGGAGAGCCGCTGTTCGGGGGAGGCGGCGCCATCCCGCTCCGGCGTGTCTACGACCGCTTCACCGCCCCCGGCGTCGCGCTCGTGGGCGACGCGGCGGGCCAGGTCATGACGGGCCACGGCAGCGGTATCGGGTTTGGACTGATCGCGGGCAAGATGCTGGCGGAGGCCGTGGGCGGCGCGTCGGACCCGGGAGCGCCAGACGCCCTGTGGCGCTATCAGGCCCACTTCCTGCGCGCGTTCGGCGGCACCCTCGCGGCCTACGATGCGGTCCGCAGGATGAGCTGCGCGCTGGGGTCGGAGGGGATCGAGGCGTTGTTCGCGCTGGGGATCTTCTCGCCGTCGCTCGTGCGCCCGGGGCTCGATCAACGCCGAGGCGCGCTCGCTCCGCGGGAGGCGCTCCGCGCCGGAAGGCAGCTCGTGCAGCGACCAGCGCTGGCGCGGGTCGTCGTCCCGACGCTGGCGACGTTGGGCGCGGCGGACGCGCTGTATCGTGCATACCCACGACGCAAGAGCGGGCGTGCATTCGCGGCGTGGGAGGCCACAGCGCGGCGCCTGCTCCCGCGCCAGGGGCCCGGCGTGGCTTGATCATGCCGCGAGCGGGGTTTCGCGACGCGGCCACGCTCAGGCATACTACGAGCCCATGACGACGGAGACGCAGCCCCCCGAGCAGACCCTCTTCAGCGGCCACCCGGCGCTGCTGCCCAGCGCGCTCGCAGCGCTCGTCGCTATCCTGACGCTGGGTCTGGCGCTGCCGTTCCTGTGGTATCGCTCGCGGCAGGTGCACTACCGCATCACCACCCAGCGCATCATCCTGGAGCACGGCATCCTGTCCAAGCGCATGGACCAGGTGGACACCTACCGCATCAACGACTTCGTCGTGGAGCGCCCGTTCGGGCAGCGGCTGATGGGCACCGGCAACATCGCGCTCACCTCCATCGACCGCACCAACCCGGAAATGCGCATCGAGGGCATCAAGACCGACGTGCTGGCGCTGTACGAGAAGCTGCGCGAGGCCGCCCAGGACCAAAAGATGCGGCGGGGCGTGCGCACGCTGGACAACTCCGAGCACGCAGTCTGATGCGACCCCTGGTGTGTGCAGCCTGTGGCGCCGAGCTGGCGCTGGCCACGGAGCCAGAGCCCGGCCGATTGGTGTGCGCGGAGTGTCAGCACGAGCACCGCGCCTCGACCGCACCTCCCCCGCCGGAGAATCCCACCGCCGAGTTCCGCGAGCAGGACGAGGTGCTGGTGCTGTGGGGCGAGCGCTGGTGGCCCGCTCGTGTCCAGCGCGTGGTCGCCGAGGACATCTGGCAAGTGCGCTACGACGGGTGGCCAGCAGAGCTGGACGAGATCGTCAACGTCGCCCGAGTGCGCGCGCGACGGGCGACGAACAAGGCGCTGTCGCCCAAGCTGTTCGCGGGGCTCGTGATGGCCGCGAGCGCCGTCGGGGTGGGCATGGGTGCGTGGGGCTTGGGTGTGCCGGAGGTCGTCCCGGCCGGCGAGAGCAGCCCGCTCTCCGAGCGCGGTCCCATCACACCGACGGGGCTCTCGGTCCCGACGGGGCTCCGTATCCCCCCCGGCACCGAGCTGGAGGTGCAGTGGAACGAGAGCTTCTACCGGGCTGTGTGCAAGACGCACTACGGCGACGGGAGCCTGGCCGTCCACTACGTCGGCTGGAGCGAAGCCTTCGACAGTGAGGTCGACGAGGCCGACGTGCGCATCTCGGAAGCCGCCATCCGCGCCTCTCGAGGCCCTGTGGACGCCCATGGTGCCCCCGTGACAGAGGCCTCGCCCGTGTATCCAGGGGACGTACTCGACGTCCTGTGGCGCGACGCGTACCACCGCGCGGTGGTGCTCGAGGTGCATCCCGACGGGCAGCTGCGGGTGCACTACGCGGGCTGGGAGGACGAGCTCGACGAAGACATCCCGCGCGAGCGGGCGCGCCGGGTGTTGGCGGCGGACGACGCGCTCCCCCCGTGACGCGCGCGAGGATGCGGCGCAACCGCTTTGTGGTAGGAGTCCGGCATGCGTCTGTCCTCGCTGCTGGGCCCGGACCTCCGGGCCGTCCTCGAGAGTGACCCCGAGTCGCTGCGGGACGCATTGGGGGAGTTCCACGCCGAGGACATCGCGGAGATCCTGGACGACCTGGAGCCCACCGACCGCGTGGCGCTCATGCAGGTGCTGACGCCGGAGTTGGCCGCCAGCGTGATGGAGCGCATCAGCCCGGAGCACCAGGTCTCGTTCCTGCGCGCCATCTCGCCCACGGACGGCGCGCAGGTGCTCAGCGAGATGGACCCGGACGACCTCGTCGACGTCCTCCAGGAGCTCGAAGACAAGGAGCGCGCGCCGCTGCTGGACGAGCTCGAGCGCTTCGACGTGGAGGCCGCGGACGAGGCGCGCGAGCTGGTGCTCTACGGGCCCGAGACGGCCGGCGGTCTGATGACCACGGAGTACGTCGCGCTACCACCGCAGACGAAGGTGTGGGAGGCCATCGAGGCCGTACGGCGCGCGGCCGCCGAGGGCGAGGTCGAGTCCATCTATTACGTCTACGTCTGCGGCTACGGCGAGAAGCTGCTGGGCGTGGTGTCGCTGCGCGACCTGATCCTGGGCGACCCCGGCCACGAGCTGGAGCACGTGATGACCGAGAAGGTCGTGCACGTGGGGCCGCTGGACGACCAGGAGAAGGTCGCCGACATCATCGCCCGCTACGACCTCAGCGCGGTCCCGGTGGTGGACTCCGACTTCGCGCTGCTCGGCATGGTCACGGTCGACGACGTGGTGGACGTCGTGATCGAGGAGGCCACGGAGGACGCGCAGATGATGGCCGGCGTGATGCCGCTCGAGGACTCGTACTTCGCGACGGGCCTGCTCGAGTTCGTCTGGAAGCGCGGTGTCTGGCTGGTGCTGCTCTTCCTGGGGCAGCTGCTGACCGCCACGGTGATGGAGGTCAACCAGCTGACCCTGCAGCGCACCATGGAGCTCGCCCTGTTCATCCCGCTCATCATCTCGTCGGGGGGCAACGTGGGCTCGCAGTCGTCGACGCTGATCATCCGCGCGCTGGCGGTGAGCGAGGTCGAGGCCACCGACTGGCTGCGCGTCGTCGCGCGCGAGCTGAGCGTTGGCTCTCTGCTGGGGCTGGTGCTCGGCGCCATGGGGCTGCTGCGTGGCTACGTCGCTGGCGAAACCGTGGCGCCATGGGCGCTCGCCACCGTGGTGTCGGGCAGCATCCTCGTCATCGTCTTGATGAGCGCCGTGGTGGGCGCCGTCCTCCCGCTGATCATCAAGCGCCTGGGGTTCGACCCCGCCGTGTCGTCCACGCCCTTCATCGCCTCGGTGGTGGACGTGCTGGGCCTGATGGTCTACTTCGGCATCGCCCAATACGTGTTCTCCATGGCAGGCTGAGCCCCCTCGATGACCCCTCCCTACGCAGCGCGCGTTGCGCTCCGCGGCTGCAGCACGCAGCCCACACCGCTCACCCTCGGCACCTGGGGGGTCATGACCGACGCCTACCAGGACGTGCTCGGCGACGACGCGTTCCAGGGCCTCGTACAGGAAGCCTTTCGACTCGGGCTGCGCAGCTTCGACCTTGCGCTCCTGTGGGACGGCGAGCGCGCCATGCGGCTCATCGCCGAAGCCCTCGGGCCCGACATCGCGTCGTGCTTCTTCTTCCTGCGCGCGGGCCGCGAGCCAAGCCGGAACCTCAACAAGCCCATGGACGTGGACTTCGGACTGAAGGCGTTGCGGCGAAGCGTCGAGCGCGCGTTGACGCAGCTGGGGGTCGCCCGGGTGGACATGCTGCTGCTTCACGCGCCCCCGCGAGCGCTGGTGGAGCGCGGTGAGACCATGCAGGACCTCGACGCGCTGCGCAGCGAGGGGTTGGTGAACGCCATCGGCCTCAGCACGACGAGCGGCGCCATCGCGCTGACCGCGCTCGAGCAGGGCTTCGCCTGCGCGGCGATGCCCTACAACGCGGTACAGACACACGCGGTGCGCGAGCTGGACGAGGCCTTCCCCGAGGTGGAGGGTGAGAGCCCACGCTGCGTGCTCGCCCACTCCGCGCTGCTGCACGGGGTGCTCGCGGCGCGTGTGCCCGCGGGGCACGTCTACCCGCCCGGAGACCACCGACGCGACCGTTGGAGCGAAGAGGCGCTGCGCTCGCGCCTCTACCACGCCCGCGCGCTCGGTGACCTCGTCAATCGACACACGGACGACTACCGCAAGCAGGCCACCCACATCCCAAACTTGGCGGCGCTCGCGCTGCGCTTCGCCCTCTCGCACCCGCGCGTGGCCAGCGTGTGCATCGGGCCACGTGACGTGAAACACCTCTCCCTGCTCGTGGACGGGATCGCCAAGGCAGAGCCGCTCACGCTGGACCCCAAAACCTTGGCCGAGGTCGAGACGCGGCTTGCCGCTGCTGGCGCCTGACACGACCTGTGCAGCGCGGTCAGGGCTGGTAGTCTCTCGGGGTCATGTCGAATTGCACCTCTTGCGGCGCGGGGTTGGACTCCTCTGCGCGACAGTGCCTCTACTGTGGAACGGTCACCGCCTACGGGCTGGAGATGCAGCGCCGCGACGCAGAGCACGCGCGACAGCGAGAGCTCCAGCAGCACGCCTTCGACCTGCACAAAGCGGCCGGCCAGAAGAACCAGGCATCGACCGTGCTGGACCAGAACGCCACCTACGCGCTGGTGACGAGCCTGATGGGCAGCCTGTGCTGCTGCTTCCCGGCCTCGATCGCCTCCATCGTGTTGTTCTTCCGGGTGCGCTCCATCGCGCGCGAGCACGGGCTCGTGCTACCCACGCGGGCCATGGTGGCGCTGGTCATCTCCGTGCTCGGGCTGCTCGCGTCGGTGGGTGCCTACACGACATTCGTGCTCGAGCAGCGGGCGCACGAAGAACGGGTGGAGCGGCTGCGCGCTCAGCTCGCGGGGCCACGGGCGCAGCCCACCCTGGACCGCGTGACCGCCTGCGGCCTGGCGGAGCTGCACGTCCTCGAGAACGGGTTCGGAGGCACGGCGGGCATGTCCGTCAAGGACATCCTGTGCCCTGGGCACGTGACGCAGTCCGGCGAGACCGCCACGCTGGACGCGTTCCAGTTCCGGGCGGGCAGCACGACCGAGGCGCTGCGGGTGTGCCTCGCCCAGGCGCCGACGTGGAGCGTGCTGGGCTTCCGGCGCGCAGTGGCCTGCGACCAGCCGAGCGACCTCGAGCCGACGGCGACACCCGACGCCGGCCCCCCGGGCAGCGCCACTCCGCCCACCTCTGGCGACGACGTCCCCAGCCCCGAGGGTGCCGGCAGGACGTCCGCCCTCGGGGCGCCGTCGGCCCCGGGCGAGGTCGACGAGGCCGCCGCCGTGAAGTGATGCGGCGAGCGCGGGGGTCGCGCCGCGGGACGGTGGTGGGGGTGGCGATGCGGCTGGAGAGTCCGGCCGTCAATCATGCGCGAGCCGACACGCGAGCCCGTCCCCGAGCTCGCAGCCACGCTGGAAGTCTGCGCGAGAAGCCGCGTGATCGCCGAGGTGGTGGCGCGTCCCACCACGCTCACGATACGCGCGGCCGTCCGCGGGATGGCGGGCGATGTACGCGTCCCACAGCGCCACGATCTCCGGCAGACGGCGCAGCCCGATCAGCGCCGTGTCGTAGTCGCGCGCGGCCTCGTAGCTGTCGGGCTCCGCCTCGACCCGCGCCGCGAGATGCTCGAGCGTCGGTCGCTCGGGGTCGTCTGGGCTGATGAGCTGATAGACCCACCAAGTGTGCAGCCGCTCCGCTGCCCGGTTGTTCGGTTCGAACATCAGCGCTGCGTCCAGGAGACGAAGCGCGCGAGCGCGTTGGTCGCGGGGCAACCCGTGCGCCCATGCAGCGAGGCACTGTGCCGCGTGAGAGGCCACGTCGTGGGCTCGTGCGCTAGCAGGGTCGAGGTAAAGGAAGGTGGTGGCCGCCTCCACCGCGCGCTCGGGGTCGTCGAGCGCTGCCAGCGCCATGTAGCGTGCGTGAAGGCCCAGATCACTCTGCGGCTTCAACCGCAACGTCGCGTCCGCATCCGCGAGCGCTTCGGAGTAGCGTCCCATGCCCAGATACAGATCCGCGCGGGTGTTGAAGAAGTACGCATGCTCACCCACGGCGAGGGCTTCGTTGCACGCCGAAAGCGCGCGCTCGTGCTCCTGGGCACGTGTTGCCACCGCGCAACGGTCCGCGTCCGCGAAGCCGGCCAGGAGCGCCAACGCCGGGTTGTCGGCCAGGTGCTCGCGCGCAGTCCGCACGAGCGCATCCATCGCCGCGTACGAGCCCCCCCAGCGGGGCGCGAGGAAGCGCATCTCGGTCTCGTAGGGAGTCAAGCAGTGCGGGCACTCCAGCTTGGCACGAGCGAGTGCAGAGGCCGCGGCCGCCACGTCTCCCTGCTCACGCGCCACGGAGTACAGCCCGAGCCAGGCTTGCACGTTGAACGCGTCGCGAGCGGCCCCAGCCTCGTAGTCGGCGCGGGCTCCCTGGAGAATGCGCTGGAAGCTCGCCCGCTGTTCGTCCGACACCGTGTTCTCGAACCCCGCGCCCCGGTGACGCCACGCGAGCGCCTGACGATGCGCCGCGCGCGCGAGGAGCGCGCCAGCGAAGTCTGGACGTGCCTGCACCCAGGCATCCAGCGGTTCGGTCAGGCGGGGGTCCGAGCTCCTGAAGGCGTCCTTCGCATCGGCCAGCCAGCGCTCCTTGCGCGCGTCCTCACGATATGCTGCGTCGATGGCCGCCAGATGGCGCTCGAGTTCATCGAAGCGACGCAGCCGCAACAGCGCTTGGAGGCCGATGGAGTCCACCCGCTGCAGCGGGTAGCCAAACGCATCCGTGCCCTCGCCTCCGACCAGCGGCAGGGACTCGGGCGCAGGCCATGGAGGCAGCACGACGTAGGCTCCCGGGGGCGGGGCTTGAAGCCAACCCGGTGCGTCCGGGTTCTGCCCCGCGGGTGCCGCCGTCGGCACGAGTGACATCCCAGCATCCCGTAGCTGCCACCAGACCGCGCCCACGACGCCAACGCAGACCGTGGAGGTGAAGACCACGGCGATGACGACCTGCTTTGCTCCCCAACCGCTCATGGCCGGACTGTAGCCGAGGTTGGGTGCGTTCGGATCGACGAACGGTCGGCGCCGCTCGCGAGGTCCTCGACCGCGAACCGGGATGGGGTTCTTCGTGCCCAAGCGCTCGTCTCATGGTGTGCGTGGGCGCATCGTGGCGACGGCGAACACCCCCGAAGCCACGCGCGAGTAGAAGCGCTGGCGCGGCGGCGCACAGGAAGAGTAGCATCGCGGGCCGTGCGCCCGCGGGCGCGGCCCCCACCATCCCAGCGAGAGAGACCAACGTGGCCAGTGTGACCTTCAAGTTCAAGCAAGACGTCGAGACCGTGTACGCCTTCGTCAGCGACCCTGACGCCGTGCGCAAGCGCTCCGAGGCGTTCGGCGACCGCGACATCCGCATCGACGTCAACGAGGCAGGTGGGACCAAGACCGTCAGCAACACGCGCCTCGTCACCGCCGACGTGCCGGCGTTCATGAAGAAGCTCTTCAACCCGACCAACACGGTCGTGGACAAGAAGGCCTGGCGCAGCGAGGGCGACAAGCGGGTCGGCAAGCTGGACGTGGACGTGCAGGGCACACCCACCGAGCTCCACGGCACCATCACCATCGCGCCGGCGGCCAGCGGCTGCACCTACACCGTGGACTTCAAGGGCACGGCCAAGGTGCCCCTCATCGGCAAGAAGATCGAGGCGTACGTCGAGGAGCAGTCCGAGAAGGGCATGCGCGAAGAGTTCGAGTACAACCAGAAGCAGCTCGACGCAGCGGGCTGAGGCGAGGCGCCCGTGAGCACCGAACACGAGCAGGACGAGGACACGTCGCCCCCCGCCACGGCGGAAGGGGCCGGTCACGCGGGCTCGGGCGGAAGCGCAGCTGGCGAGCGCCCCACGGACGGTGCGGCCTCGAGCGTCAGCGACGGCGGGCTCACGGGCATCTCGAGCCTCGCGTCGGCCCACGGCGCGCTCCAGACCGGGCGTGGCCTGGTGTCGGGCGTCATCGCGTTTTCGCTCGCGGTGCTCAGCCTGCTCGGGGTCATCGGCTTCCGCTTCCCGGCCTATCTGTCCACACCCGAGTTCCGCGCGGTCTACGACGTGACCACGCTGCGCTACCTCATGGCGGGGGGCATGGTGCTCGCGGGCAGCATCTCCATCGTGAACGGCGTGCTCGGCCGCACGCGCTGGCTCGCCGCGTGGACCTTCGGCATCCTGGTGGTGGCCCAGCTGCTCGGCGGCCCCACCACGCCCATCCCGGACTTCCCGGACAACACGCCGTACCTGGGGCTCGACTTCCTCATCCTCGACCTGCTGGGCTCGACCATCGTGTTCGTGCTGATCGAGAAGGTCCGCCCGCTGCGCCGTGACCAGCCGGTGTTCCGCGCCGAGTGGCAGAACGACCTGACCCACTTCTTCTTCAACCACCTGGTGGTCGGCTTCGTGCTGCTGGTGACCAACCGCGTCGTGCACGGCGGGCTGGGCTGGGCGGCCAACGACGGCGTGCAGGCGTTCATCAACGGCCTGCCGTTCGTGCTGCAGCTGTTCCTGGTGGTGCTGGTGGCGGACCTCATGCAGTACGGCGCGCACCGCGCCTACCACGAGGTGGGCTTCCTCTGGCGCTTCCACGCCGTGCATCACAGCGCCAAGGACATGGACTGGCTGGCCGGCTCGCGGCAGCACATCCTCGAGCTGATCGCCACGCGCATCCTGGTGCTGTCGCCCATCTTCCTGCTGGGCTTCTCGCAGCGCGTGATCGACGCCTACGTCATCATCGTGGGCTTCCAGGCAGTGTTCAACCACTGCAACGTCAACGTCCGGCTCGGGCCACTGCGCTACATCCTGGTGACCCCGAACTTCCACCACTGGCACCACTCGCGCGACACCGAGGCCGTGGACAAGAACTACGCCGCGCACTTCGCGTTCTTGGACTACCTGTTCGGCACGGCGGTCACGGCGGACCGCGTGTGGCCCGACCGCTACGGCGTGATCGGCGACTACATCCCGGTGGGGTTCCTCAAGCAGCAGGCGTTCCCGTTCATCGGCAGCACCGAGAGCCGCGAGCGCCCCACGCTGCCCCCCGAGTCGCACACCTGGGCGCCGCCTCCGCCCGGTGAGTGAACGAGCCAGTTCCGACTACTTCTGCGTGGTGAGCCCCAGTGAGCTGGCGAGGCTGCCCGCACTGGTCAGGGGCAGGTTGGGCATCGGGATGCGCTCGCCACCGGCCGTGCGGGGATAGGCCCACAGCACCTGGCCCCAGGCGACGCTGCCGCGCCGGATCACCACGTGCTGCCCCGCGTCCATGGCCTCGGCCGGGTTCATGAGGTCGTGGTCCAGCGCGAAGCCCGCGTGGACGTAGTCGCTCAGCTCGCCCGCGAAGAGGACTCCGTCCGAGGGGCGCGCGTCCGCTTCGCCCAGGACCCCGCGGCGCAGGTACCAGGACAGGTAGCCTCCGGCGAGGCGCGGCTGGGCCACGTCGCTCAGCGCGTCCTCCTCGGACGAGAACATCCCGATGCGGCCCGGACGGTCGATCAGGTCGTCCGCGAAGCCGCCGCTGTTGCAGGCGTCGAGGGCCACCAGCAGCGTCCCCGCGCGCAGGTCGTTCAGCGCCGCGGCCAGCTCGTCGTCGCGCAACTCACCGTCGCTGAGGATGAGGGTCTCGTCGAACGCGTCCAGCTCGTGCTTCGAGTCGGGGAGACGCGCGGTCTGGCCGCCGTGCCCGGAGTAGAAGATGACCACCACGTCCTCGGGGCGGGCCCGCTGCACCAGCGCGCGTGCGCCATTCAGGAACGCGTCACGGGTGACCTGCCCGTCGGTGAGCAGCACGTAGTCCGAGGGGCCCTGCAGGTGGCTGGCGGTGAAGGCCTGCGCGAGGAAGCGCGCGTCGTCGGCGCAGCCGTACAGGTCGCCGCGCGCGCCGTACTGGGTGATGCCCGCGTAGAGGCCCAGCACGCGGCCACCGCCCTCGGGTCCGGCCACCCCATCGGGGCGTCCACCGTCGGCCAGCAGGCGCGGCGGTGGGCGCACGCTGCTGCGCACACGGAAGGGTCCGGCGCCCTGGTTGCCGTAGCTGGTGACCACCAGCTGGTAGGCGCCCGTCTGCGGCGCGACCAGCGTGATGGTGCTGTCGAGCGCGCGCTCGGTGCCGTCGGGCCCGGCGTCCTGCGCGTCGTCGTTGACCCAGCGCTGCCCGTTCGGGGCGATGACCGTCGCCACCGTGTCGAACGCGGTCGACGTCACGCGCACGCGCAGCACCGCGCCGGCCTCGGCACGGAAGTGGAGCGCGCGCCCGGGCAGCCCTGCGACGTTCGGGTTGCCCAGCAGCGACGGCGCGTCGGTGCCGAGCACGTAGGCGTCCCCCTGCCCGCCTGGTGGGCCCTCGCGCAGCTCGAGCTCGTAAGCGCCCAGCTCGCCTGCGGACACCGTGGTGGCGCGCAGCAGGTACTCACCCTCCACCTCGGCCACCACGTCGAGCGCGGCCTCGAGGTTCCCAGGGAAGGCGTCGTCGTTCACCACGCGCACGCCGTCGGGACCCACCAGCTCGAGCACGGAGTCCACCTGCGAGGAGCGCATGCGGATGTGCACGGCGCGCGTCGGGCTCAGCGTCAGGCGGTAGAGGTCGAAGCGCTGCCCGCCATCCTGCGCGGAGCTGCTGCTGGTGAGCTGCCCACGGTGCGTGCCCACGGCGAGAGGCATGGCGCGCGCCAGCTCCTGCTCGCGCGAGTCGGTCGTGGACGCGTCGATGGTGGCCCGTGGTGTCTCGCTCGGGACGGGCGTGGTGTGCGTCACGACCGGCGCGCACGACACGGAGAGCAAGGCGGTCAGGGCGAGACCCGCGGTGCGCGGGGACGAGGCGAGGAGGCGGGGTAGAGGCACGCCACACGCTACCGCACAACGGGGGTCGAGAGGTGTTCGGCCAGCGCGTCGAACACCACGCGGATGCGGCGGCTGGTGTGCAGCTCGCGGTGACACACCAGCCACATGGGCACGGGGATGGAAGGCAGGTCGGGGAACAAGCGGCGCACCCCGGGCTCGGCCATGCCCACGTCGTCCATCATTACGCACACGCCGAGGCCCCGCTTGCACAGCTCCCACTGCACGAAGTGGCTCGGCGTGGTGAGGATGAACTGCGCCGCGTCGACCGCGATGCCCAGCGCTTTGAACCCCTCGACCATGGTCGTAGACCGGTCGAAGGCGAAGAGGCCCGCGCGCGCCAGATCGGCGCTGCGCTCGAAGGGCCCCGCGCGCTCGATGTACGTGGGCGCCGCGTAGAAGTGCGCGGTGGTGTCGCGCAGCTTGCGCGCGAAGAGGTCCGGCTGGGTGGGCTGCACGTTGCGCACGGCGATGTCCGCCTCGCGCCGCTGGAGGTCGCGCACCTCGTTGGCCGCCACCAGCTCGAGCGTGATGCCTGGATGGGTCTCGCGCAGCTGGGCCACGACGGCCGGCAACAGGAACGCCGTGATGACCTCGCTGGCCGTGACGGTGACCGTGCCCTCGACGGACTCGGACTGCCCCGCAGCGCTCAGCGACACGCGCATGGCCGCAGCCCCCATGGCCCGGACGTGCTCCACCAGCTCCACCCCCGTGACGGTGAGCTCGAGACGTTGCCCCACCCGCTCGAAGAGCGTCACGCCCAGCGTCTCCTCGAGGGCCGCCACCTGCCGACCGAGCGTGGGCTGCGTCAGCCCGAGCGCCCGCGCCGCGGCCGAGAACGAGCCCTCCTCGGCCGTGACGAGGAAGGCGCGCGCCTGGTTCCAGTCGAAGGTCACCGCATGCCAGTCCATGCATTTTCGTATAGCACGACTGCCAATTTCGGCACTTAATCGCGCACGGTCGCATAGCTACAACCTACGGGTACCCACCACTTGCCAAAGGAACCCACCATGCGCGCCGCCATCACCCCCAAGTACGGACCTCCCTCCATCCTCGAGCTGCGGGACCTCCCCGCCCCCGCGCTGGGGGCGAACGACGTGCTCGTCGAGGTGCGCGCCAGCATCGTCAGCGAGGGCGACCGACGCATCCGCTCGGCCGACTTCCCGGGCATGACCGCCGTGCCCGGCCGCCTCATGATGGGCGTCTTCGGGCCGCGCGCGCAGGTCGGAGGCACCATGTTCGCCGGGCGTGTCGTGGCCGCGGGCCGCGACGTCACCCGCTACGCCGTGGGCGACGACGTGTTCGGCAGCGCCCCGCACGGCGCCTACGCCGAGCTGCTGTGCGTCCCGGAGGACGGCGCGATGGCGCGCATGCCCGCCGGTCTGACTCACGACGAGGCCGCAGCCATCCCCTATGGCGCCGGCACCGCGCACCACTTCCTGGTGGAGCTGGCGCGCCTGCAGCCCGGCGAGCGCGTGCTCGTCAACGGCGCGACGGGCGGCGTGGGCCGCTTCGCCGTGCAGCTGGCGAAGCACTTGGGCGCCGAGGTCACCGCCGTGTGCAGCCGCGCGCACCACGAGCTGGCGCGCGAGCTGGGCGCCGACCACGTGATCGACTACAAAACGACTGACTTCACGACCCACGGCGAGCGCTACGACATCATCTTCGACATCGCGGACTCCACCACCTTCGGCGCGTGCCGTGCCTCGCTCACGCCGCGCGGGCGCTACCTGACGCTCTCGGTCAGCCTGCGCGTGTTGCTGCAGATGGCGTGGACGCGCGTCACCGGCGGACAGCGCGCGCTCGTGAGCGTGGCCCTCGGAGACCGTGAGCACATCGAGCAGCTGGCCGCGCTGGTGACCGAGGGGGCGTTCCGGCCGGTCATCGCCGCGCGCTTCCCGCTCGAGGAAATCGTGGCTGCGCATCAGGCGGCGGAGTCCGGGTCGCGCGCGGGGGCGGTGCTCGTGTCGATGATGGCGACCGCAGCTTAGAGCAGCATCCAGGATCGCCGTCAGCGAGGCGCGTCGGCGCTCGGTCGCGGCCGGCTCAGGCGCACGGCCAGCGCGCCCGTGCCGAGCGCGAGCAGCGCCGCGCCGATGAGCACCCACATGCCCATGCCCGTGGAGTCCAGGAAGACCGTGATGAGCGTGTAGAGCCCTACGAGCAGGATGAGGATACCCGTGGCCAGGCCCGCCCAGGCGAGCACGCGGAAGCCCTTGATGGCGGTCGACAGCAGCGCCAGCCCGAGCAGCGGGATGCTGAAGATGACGCCGCGGCTGGGCCCGGAGAGCTGCTCGACGACGTCGCCGCCGGTGAGCACGAGGCTGAAGCCACTGACCGAGACCATGTCGCCGAGGGTCACCCACGGCATGAAGAAGCCCGTCATGAGCCCCACGCCCGCGATGGCCTGCAGGATGCGCAGCCACGCGGGCGCCATGACCGGCTTGGACGGCGTGGCGGACGCCTGCTCGTTGCCAGCGGGGGTGACGGCGCCTCCCGAGCTGCTGCTCGCGGGCGCGGTCGCGGACGTGGTCTGCGTGTCGGTCACGGCGCAGACGATAGCATCCCCCCGCCGCGCGCGGAGGGGTACGGTGAGGCGGTCCGTGCACACCGCATCACACACGGCTCGCCGCTCACCGTCGCGACCTGTCTGGCTGCGGCCGTTCGCGTCGCTGGGCGTCGGCGCGCTGCTGTGGCTGTGCGGCTGTGACGCTCCGGCGCCCGCGGCCACCCCTGCGGAGACCGCGGCGGCGCCGCCCCGAGAGCACTTCACGCTGCCTGCGCTGCGACGGGCGCGCCGCACACATCACCGTCACCGCGGCGACCCCACACCGCCGCCCGCGCCACCATCGGACGTGTTCGAGCTGGTGCGCTACGCAGCGCCGCTCGGTGACAACGTCGCCTACGTCACGCCCGTGCGCCCGTCGCCCGATGGCGCGCGTCGTCCCGGGCTGATCTGGTTGTCGGGCGGCTTCCGGTGGTCACTCGGCGCGCACATGTGGACGCCAGGCCCGCCCGAGAACGACCAGAGCGCGACGGCGTTCCTCATGCCCGACCTCGTGCTGATGCGCCCGGCCCTGCGCGGCGTGAACGGCAACCCTGGTGACGTCGAGTGTTTCGTCGGCGAGGTGGACGACGTGCTGGCCGCGGCCGACTACCTCGCCACGCGGCCCGACGTCGACCCGGCGCGCATCTACCTGGGCGGACACAGCACGGGCGGGACGCTCGCGCTGCTGGCTGCGGAGAGCAGCGCACGCTTTCGCGCCGTGGTGGCTCTCGGCGCTGCGCCCGACGCGCGAGGTTACGGCGAAACGCGCTGCATCCCCAGCGACGCGACCACCGCGGAAGCCGAGCTGCGCGCACCGGCGCTGTACCTGCACGAGATCCGCACGCCCAGCGTCGTGGCCGAGGGAGCGCTGGGCAGCTGGTCACGGACCTACCCCGCCCTCGAAGCGCAGCGCGGCACAGCCCCCGTCACGATCTTGTCGGTCCCGGGGCTGGACCACCTCACGCTCGTGCGGCCGGCGTGCCTCGCGCTGCTGGAAGCGATCCGCGCGGACACCGCCAGCGACACGACGTTCTCGCTGCGCAGCGAAGCCATTCTCGGGCACGCCGCCCCGCCACCAGCGCCGTGATCCGGCGCGTCATGGCGACGTATCCAACACCGGACGTTCTCGGTAGTGTCCGACCATGATCCCCCCTGACCCCGCCGCGTCCGGCAAGGACGTGCGGTTCGACCCGCCCGCGTGGGCTCTGAGCGAGTGCACCCTGCCGATCACGACACCCATGCGGGTGCGCAAGGCGGGCACCTTCGATGAGGTGTGGACGCGCGGACTCGTGGCCATCGAGGACCGCCTTCGACAAGGAATGTGGCGCTGGCCCGAGAAGCCGACGGAGACCGAGGCACCGCTCCAAGCGAAGCTGCGCGAGCGGTTGGCCACCAGGGCGGAGGGCACCGACTTCGACATGGAGCTGGAGGCCTACACGTTGTCGGTGGTTCGCCACACCGACCTCTCCCTGCTCGACCTGAGCGCCCTCAGGCCGCGGGCCCTCGCCTACTGGACCACGCGGTCCGACCCGGCGACCGCCCTCGAGACCCTGGTGCGCGGGATGTGCACGTCGTGCTTTGCGCGCGACGCCTACTCGACGCTACGCGCCCTTCACGGCGAGCCCACGCTCAACATCTACTTGCTCCCCGAGGTCGTCCGCGACCACGTCCGCCAGCACGGTGTCGCGACGCTCGAGCCCGTCGTGCGACGCCTGTGCGACGACCCGGTCCTGCTCGCGTGGATCCTGGACGACGAGGCGGCCGCGCTCACAGAGGTGCGCCGGCACGACCATCCCAAGCGTCGTCTCGAGCGCCTCGTCGGCTTGCTCCCGACCGCCGAGGACGCCGCGCCCTTGCTGGAGGCAGCTCCGCTCGGAGACGGGATGCGCGCCATCGCACGCCACGGCGCGGCGCTGGCGGGCGCAGCGCTGGCGTCGACGCCTGCGTCCAGGGCTCACATCACGTTTTGGGCGTGCTACCCGTCGGCTACCGCGGCGCACAAGCTGGTGGCGGCGCTGGGCCCGAAGCAGACGCGCAGCTTGGTGGCGCAGGCGCTCGCGAACATGCCGGAGCACGCGCGCGGGGCGCTGCTGGAGGCGAGGGCGAGCCGGACGACGCACCGCGACGTGATCGACGCACTGCTGTCCACGTTCGAGGCGCAGGTGGCTCCGGAGGCGTGTGTGGACACGGGTGAAGGCGACGCGCCCGAGCGCGACCTGCCCCGGGTGCTGGTGAGCCCCCCTTGGAGGACGAAGCGACGCGCTGCCCTGCCCACGTTCGCTGGTCTGCTCGCCCAGTCCGTCGAGTACGCGGTGGACCTCGGCACGCTCGACCCACGCGTACTGGAGCGTGAGCTGACGACTCTGACGTCGCTCCAACGTGAGCGACCCCACGACGACGGGCGGGTCATCGGCGCCTACATGGTGTGGGGCGCGACGTTCGAGCAGCTCGAAGCGCTGCGCGCGACTGGCGCACTCGCGCGCGTCGACGCGCACTACTGGACGCACACCACCTACATGACGGGCCTGACGGTGCTGCTCCACCGCGATGGCGCGAAGGTGGTTCCCGCGCTGCTCCAGCTCGCGCCCGCGCTGCGCCCCGAGCTCGCGTGCGAGCTGAGCTACGTAGGCGCGGTCGAGGTGGCGCCCATGGCGGTGCAGTGGCTGCGCTACAAGGGCGCCCGTCGAGCCGCGAGCGAGTGGGTGTGTCGGTTCCCGCGTCACGCCGCCGCGGGGCTCCTCCCGATCGTCTTCGGCGCGGACACACCGCCGCTGGAACGCGAGCGCGCGCTGACGCTGTTCGCATTGCTGGCGGTGGAGCGTGGGGTGGTCTTGGAAGAGGCGGCGCGGCACGGACCCGACGTGCTCGCAGCAGCGACCACGCTCATCGACCGAGATCCGTTGGAGAGCGCCCCGACGAAGGCACCGAAGCTGCTCGAGGGCGTCGAGGCGCTCCCACGCGTGCGTCTGCGCGATGGACGCACGCTCCCGAGACGTGCGCAGCTCCACCTCACGGAGATGCTCGCCTTCTCCTCCATGGAGGCCCCGTACGCTGGCGTCGCGCACGCGCGAGGCGCGTGCGACCAAGCCTCCCTCGACACGTTCTTGGACGCGCTCGTGGACCTCTGGGTGGCAGCCGGAATGCGCAGCGCGCACGCCTGGACCGCGCGCGCGGTCGCGCTCGTGGGGAGCGACCGCGCAGCGCGAGCGCTCTTCGATCGCGGCCGCGCGTGGGCTCGGGACGGGCAGAAGCAGAACGCCTTGCTGCTGCTGGACGTCCTTGCGGTGATGGGGTCGGACCTCGCGCTGTCGCTGATCGGTCGAATGTCGCGCGGCGGGCAGCGGCAGTACCTCAAGGACCGGGCCGCGGGCCTCCTGACGGAGATCGCGATCGCGCGAGGTCTGAGCGCGGATGAGCTGGAGGATCGGACGGCCCCCGACCTCGGCCTGGACGAACATGGCCGGTACGCGCTGGACTTTGGTCCGCGGCGCTTCCACGTGGGCTTCGACGAGCACCTGCTGCCGTTCGTCCGCGACGAAAACGGCGAGCGGCTCGTGCAGCTCCCGCGGCCGCGCAAGACCGATGATCCCGCGATGGCCAAGGCGGCCTGGGAGGCATGGAAGACCCTCCGCAGCGAAGCCGATGCCGCCGCGAAGGACCAGCTGGCCCGGCTGGCGCGCATGATGGCAGACGAGCGGCGCGTCGACGCAGAGGTCTTTCTGCAATGCTTCGCGAAGCACCCGCTCGTCGGGCACCTCGCCGCGCGACTGGTGTGGGGGACGTTCGACGCAGAGGGAGGGGTGTGCGGCACCTTTCGCGTCACGGAGGAGCGAACCCTAGCGAGCCTCGACGACACCCCGTTCGAGCTGCCTCGAGACGCCGCAGTCGGCTTGGTGCATCCACTGCACCTGAGCGAGTCCGAGGTCGGCCGTTGGCAGAGCCTGCTCCTCGACTACGACCTCGTGCAGCCGTTCGGGCAACTGACGCGCCCGCGCGACGACCTCTCGTGCGAGCAGCTGATGGCACGCTACGAGGGTGCACAGGCTCCGGGCGGGGTGCTCTACTCGTTGCGCACGTCGGGGTGGCGAGCGCTCCTCGCAGAGGACGCTGCCATCGTCGGCTTTTGGCGGGGCTACGCGGGCATCGAGTTCCAGCTCCACGTGTCGCCGCGCCTGATGCAGGGAAAGGCGAGCGGTCTGCATGCGTTGCGCCTCGTGTCGCGTGGCGACACGGACAGCCTCACGGCGGTCCAGCGCGCGGAGCTGCTCTTTCAGCTGGATGGCGTCTTGGCTCGCTGAGGCGCGCGCGGTGCCCACACGGACACGTGGCGCAGCAGACGGGCGGTGGTCGGTGACCGCCCACGTGCGCACAGGTACGCACGCGGACGCGCGGTGATATGCTGCTCCCCATGGATGCCGGCGTACCCCACAGGATCGAGTGCGAGCAGTGCGGCGCCCCGCCCGTGGCGGGGCTGGTCGCCTGCCCCTATTGCGAGGCCAGCTACCCCGGCGCACCCGGGCAGCACGTGGACTGCCCCGGCTGTGGCGCCGACAACCACCCCACGTCGCTGCGCTGCGCGCGCTGCAGCGCGAGCCTGATGCAGACCTGCGTGTTCTGTGCGCGTCCGTCCGCGCTGGCGCTGGTCGCGTGTGGCCACTGCGGGGAGACCTTCGCGGGGGCCGCCGCGCGCAAGGCCGAGCGCGAGGCGCAGCAACGCCGGCAGCAGGCCATGAACGTGGCGGCGACGGGGCTCACGGCGCTCGGCGCCGTGGCCACCAGCAGCACGGGGCAGCGCATCCTCGGGCAGCTGTTCGACTCGGTGAAGGACGAGCTGCTCAAAGACTGAGACGCCGCGTGAGGGACACCTCAGCGCCCGCTTCCGTACTCTCGGGAGACATCATGAACGACTCGCGAATCCTCGTCCTCTCCGGCTTCCTGGCGTTGCTCGCTGCGGGGTGTGCCAAGCCCCCGACCTACACGGAGTTCGACGCGCGCGAGTGGAACGCCGAGTGTCGCGAAGCATCCGACTGCACCTTGGTGCGCGTCCCGTGCGGGCACTGCGGCCAGACGGCCAGCATCGCGGCCAGCGACGCTGCGGCCTACACGACCCAGTCGCGCGAGGTGGACTGCGCGGACTACCCGCACGGGGACGTCGTCTGCGGCAGCGCGCTACCTCAGGTCCCCGCGTGCGTGGAGGGGCGCTGCAGCTCGGTCGTGGCGCCCGAGTAGCGCCAGCATCGCCCCGCGGGCTGCGCCGCGCGCATCCGGCGCTACAGTCTCCCCATGTCCGCCGAGACCCCCAAGCAGCAGGCCATCGCAGCCCGCGAAGCCGGTCGCATCCTCTCCAGCCTCAGCAGCGACGCGCGCGCCGCCGTGCTCGTGCGCGTGGCCGGCGCGTTGACCGAGAACGCCGCCGAGATCCTGCGCGAGAACGCCCTGGACGTGGCCGACGCCGCCGAGGCCGTCGCCAAGGGCAGCATGACGCCCGCGCTGGCGGCCCGTCTGAAGCTCGACGAGCGCAAGCTCGCCAAGCTGGCGGACGGCATCCGGGACATCGCCGAGCAGGACGAGCCGCTGGGCAAGGTGCTGTCGCGCACGGAGCTGGCCGACGGCCTGCTGCTCCAGCTCGAGACGGCGCCCATGGGTGTGGTGATGGTCATCTTCGAGAGCCGCCCCGACGCGCTGCCGCAGGTCGCGGCGCTCGCGCTGCGCTCGGGCAACGGGCTGGTGCTGAAGGGGGGCAAGGAGGCGGCGCGCTCCAACCGCGTGCTGCACCGCGTGATCACCCAGGCGCTCGAGCCCGACGTGCCGTCCGCGTGCATCGCGCTCGTAGAGAGCCGTGACGAGGTGGCCAGCCTGCTCGAGCTCGACGACGTGATCGACCTGGTGATCCCCCGCGGCGGCAACGCGCTGGTGAGCTACATACAGCGCAACACGCGCATCCCCGTGCTGGGGCACGCCGACGGCATCTGCCACGTGTACGTGGACGCCGCCGCGGACATGGAGAAGGCCACGCGCATCGTGCTCGACTCCAAGACGGACTACCCCGCGGCGTGCAACGCCATGGAGACGCTGCTGCTCGACGAGGCGCTCGTCGCGGACGGGCGCGCTCAGACGCTGCTCGATGCGCTGCGAGGCGCGGGCGTGCGGCTCGAAGGCGGACCACGCGCCGCGCGCGAGCTGGACCTGCCGCTGACGGAAGACCTGCACAAGGAGTGGGGCGACCTCGAGGCCACGGTCGAGATCGTGAGCGACCTCGACGCCGCCATCGACCACATCCACCGCTACGGCAGCGCGCACACCGACTGCGTGGTGACCGAGGACCCGGCGGTCGCCGAGCGCTTTCTCGCCACCGTGGACAGCGCCTGCGTGTTCCACAACGCCAGCACCCGCTTCGCGGACGGCTACCGCTTCGGGCTGGGCGCCGAGGTGGGCATCAGCACGTCGCGCATCCACGCTCGGGGCCCGGTGGGGGTCGAGGGACTGCTGACCACGCGCTTCAAGCTGCGTGGTCACGGTGACACCGTGGGGCCGTTCAGCGCGGGTGAGCGCGAGTTCACCCACAAGCGTCTCCCAACGCACGGCGCCGAGTAGCCATGTGGTGCCGAACTCGGCTCGCTCCATGACGCGAACGTCGTGGGTGCGTGCGACCAGCGCTCAAGACGCGAACGTCATGCCCGGGAAGTTGCTCGCGACGCAGCTGGGACAGATGCCGTGCGACAGGCGCAGCTTGGGATAGTGGGCGACGACCGGATCCATGGGGTGCCAACCCCCGCGCACGTCGCGCAGGCACTGGCACCACGCGCACATCGTCATGCACAGCGGGGGACGCGCCTCGCTCTTGACGTGATTGTGCAGTCCCGTTGAAAGCAGCTCGTCGCGCTCACCCGAGCGCAGCGCATCCTCCGTGATGTCACACCCGACCGGCAGCAAGCTGATGACCTCACCGTGGTGGTCGACGATGGGGGTCAGAGCGAAGTCGATGATGCGGAGCTCTCCCGATGGCGTCGGGTGGGTTGCCTGAAAGTGCACGTACGACCCGCTCGCCGCGCGTTGCACCGACGCATACAGGAGCTCCTGCATCGTCCGGGAGTGGCTCCACCACGGTGTGTCCCAGAACGGCCGCTCCATGACGTGGGACTTCGACACGCCGACCAGCGACAACGAGAACTCGTTGGCCTCCAATAGCATGCCGTCTCGACCCAGGAGGCCGACGAGCTTCAGAGGGCGCTGCACCGAGCCAGGCATCGCGAACCGACATGCTATCACCAAACGGGGAATCGTCACACCCTAGGGGTGATTCTTGCTTCGAGACAAAGTTCGGGCACCCAAGAGGGAGGCGGCTATGCTGTTCCCATGACCCACTTCGCTCGCAAGTTGGAGGTCTTGGGGATCGCGCTGGGCGTCTGGACGCTCGCGGCCCCCACCACTTCGCTCGCTCAGACCGCGTTCCCCATCGTCGTGATGGACGTCAGGGCCGAGACCCCTCCTGACGGTGAGCGCGCGCCGTTGCTGCCCGTGGACCCGACCGCGGTGCGTGTCGAGCTGGCACGCGAGCTGCGCGCGTTCGTGGTCGCGCCCGAGGCCGTCGAGGCCGACGAGGTCGCGCCTGTGGCGACCGTGGATGTGCTCGTCTCCTCCGACAACGCCAGAGTGATCGTGCATCGCGCGTCACCGCCGAACGCAGCCGAGGAGACGCAGGAGCTGGCCTTCCAGGGACGCCTGACGCACGCGCGCTTGGTGGGGCTGGTGGTCGCCCTGATCGGCCCCTCCCTCGATCCCACACCGCACACGGGGATGGACGTGAGCGTCAACCCGTACCACGATCCGAGCGCTGGCGTGGCTCGGCTCGAGCCCATCCCAGCACGCTCGGCGTACGCATTCTATACGCCCAACCCGTACCGCGTTGCAGGCACGGTCCGCGCCCAGCGCGCGACGCCGATGCCCCTTGGGCAGAACCCCTACCGCTGACCTCGGCGACCCGCGGCTAGGACGTGGGCGTCCGTCGGTCGCTCGGGCTGCCCAAGTGCGAGCGCCGCGAGTCGTGCCATCCAGCCACGCACGTCAGAGCCACTTCTGCCAGCGGAAGAGCGCGAGCAGCGTTGCGGCTAGCGTGCCCATGAAGGCGAGCAGCACGAAGTAGCCGTTGTGGACTCTCAGCTCCGGGATGTTCTCGAAGTTCATCCCGTACAGACCCGCGAGGAAGCTGAGCGGCACGAAGATGGCGGTGATGACCGTCAGGATGCGCATCGTGTTGTTCAGCCGGTGCGATGCCGTCGAGATGTAGCCGTCGATGAGGTCCCCTGCGGTCTCGTAGAGCATCGTGGAGAGGCTGTGCAAGCGCTCGTAGTTCTCGAAGACGTCGTTGAGGTCGTGGCGCAGCTCCTCACCGAAGAGCGCCGAGCGTGACTGCCGGAACTCGCCGAACATCTTCTCGTGGTACATGAACACGCGCCGTAGCCGTCGCAGATCCGTCTTGTACGACGTGAGCTCCGCCATGACGGCGTCGGAGGGGCGCTCGAACATCTCCTCCTCGAGGACCTCCAAGCGCGGCTCGAGGTTGAGCAGCACGGGCAGATACCGGTTCGCCATGCGCACGGCGATCTGGGTGGCGATGTAGGCGCTGCCCCACGTGAGCCACTCGGTCGTCCCCGCGCCCAGGTCCCAGTAGTGATCGAGGCTGCTGGAGCGGCGCGCGTGACGTGTGACCAGGAAGTCCTCCCCCACGAACATCGTCAGCTGCAGCGTCTTGAAGTCGAGTCCGTCGGCCTCACCGTCCACGCCGCGCAGGATGATCACGATGTAGCGCTCGAAGTCCTCGACCTTGGGCGGGTGACGCTCGCGCTGCGCGTCCTGGATGGAGAGCTCGTCGAACTCGAAGCGCGAAAGCAGCCGCTCCTCCACCTCGGGCTCCTCCCCGCCGAGGTCGAGCCACAGCGTGCCACGCCGGTCCTGCAGCCAGCGCTCGAGCAGCGCGGTGTCGCCCACCTGCACCTCGGTGGCCTGGGGTTCGAGCAGCAGTGTGCGGATGGTCATGCGTGACGCTCCCTTGGGTTGCTGTCGGTGTGCCCTGTATGAACACATCCGTCCACTTCCATGGCCCTTGCGCGCTCGTGTGGCAGGCTGAGGAGGTGCTGCTGATTCGACGTCCCTTCCCGCTGCGCGCATCCCTGACGGGTCTCGGCGTGCTGCTGTTCGCCTCGGCCCTGTGGCTGCCGCGCGCCGCTGGCCGCGCGCGCCCTCCCGAGCCCGCAGACACGGCCCCCCCGGCGATGCCCGACGGCCCGACGGATCTGCGCAGCGGCACGTGCAACCCAGGCCCCGGCTACACGGACCGGGGCGACGACTTCGTCGAGCGGCTGCTGCGCTCCGAGCCTCAGCGCTTCCAGGAGATCCTCGACAACGCCGAGTCGCTGCGCGCGCAGATCCTCGTCAGCGAGGTGGTGCGCGACGCCGATGGGCGCCCCTGCATCCGCAGCTACGGCTACCGGCTGAACACGGAGTACTTCTACCCGGCCAGCGCCATCAAGACGGTCGCTGCGGTGGCGTCGCTGCTGACGTTCCAGGAGCATGCACAGGCGGCTGACGCGGTCACACGCGCGCTCTTCGTGCGCCCTCGGACGGCGCGCATGATCAATGGCGAGGAGGCGCAGACCAACCGCGGCCGCTCGAACTCCACGCTGGCCGCAGAGCTGGAGCGCACGCTCATCGTGTCCAGCAATCGAGGCTTCAACGTGCTGTTCGACATCGCGGGCATGGAGGCCCAGAACCAGCTCATGTGGCGCGCCGGGCTGCGCAGCGTGCGCATGCAGCACCGCCTCGAGGTGGGGGACCTGCACATGGACTCGCACCGCTTCGCGCCCACCGTGCGGCTGGGTCGCGGGCGCAGCGCCGAGACGGTGGTCCCCGAGCGCACGGCCTCGGTGCGCTTCCGCAACGCGCTCATGCTGGACATGCCGCGCACGGGCGTAGGCGAAGCGCACATCAACACGGACAACGGGCAGCGCATCGAGCACCCGCTCGACTTCCGGCGTAAGAACTACATCTCGCTGCGCGACCTGCAGCGCATCGTGCTGGAGGTGGTGGACCCCAGCCTGGACGGAGCGGACGTGGACCTGCCCCTGACCGACGCCAACCGCGCGCTCCTGCGCGACATCATGAGCCGGCGCCCACCCGCCGCGCGGCGAGGCACGGTGGACGACGCCGAGGCCCGCTTCGAGCCGCTCATCCCGGGCATCAACCGCGTGCTCCCGCGGGACGCGTACGAGTACGTGAACAAGGCCGGGCGCGCGTGGGGCTTCCACCTGGAGAGCGCCTACGTGCATCGACTCGACAGCGACCGCGCGTTCTTCGTGGCCGCCACGCTCTACGTGGACCGCGACGGGCTCATGAACGACAACCGCGCGGACTACGACCGCATCTCGTTCCCGTTCTGGGTGAACCTGGGCGAGGTGCTGGCGCGCGAGCTGCTGTGACGGCCGGCCCGGAGCGCGACGCCTGATGCACCCCGGACCGCCGTCACGTCGTTCCGGGGCGCTCGAGCAACGCCAGGCCGCACGCGCGCGTCAGGCTGCCGTCCAACCACCGTCCACGTGCACGATGCTGCCCGTCACGTAGCTGCTGGCGTCGCTGCTGAGATAGAGCACCGCCGAGACCACCTCCTCGGACGTGCCGAGGCGGCGCATGGGCGCCCGGCGCTCCACGTACGCGCGCAGCGAGGCGGACTCCTCGCCGACCATGTCGGTGTCGATGAAGCCCGGCGCGAGGGCGTTCACGCGCACGCGCCGGCGCGCCCACTCCACGCCCAGCGCGCGGGTGAGCTGCTCGATGGCACCCTTGCTGGCGATGTACGGTGAGGCACCCGGGATGGCGGTGCGCCCGAGCACGCTGCCCACCATGACCACGTTGCCCTGCCCGCGCGCGAGCATCGCCGCGCCCAGCCCTCGCGTGAGGCGCACCACGCCCATCACGTTGATGGCCATCACGCGCTCCCAGGTCTCGTCGCTCGCCTCGAGGAACGGGAGCGGCTCGCTGTAGCCGGCGTTGTTGACCAGCACGTCCACCGGCCCCGCCGCGAGCGTCGCCTCGATCAACGCGTCGGCGCCCTCCTTGGTGGCGAGGTCGGCCGGCACCACCAGCGCCTGCCGGCCCAGCTCGCGCACCTCGCTGGCCACCTCGTCCAGCAGCTTCTGCTGCCGCGCGGTGAGCACCAGGTCGGCGCCCGCGCGCGCGAAGCCCAACGCGAGCTCACGACCCAGCCCTCGGCTGGCCCCGGTCACCACCACGCGCTTGCCTGAAAAGTCGAACATGCTCATGCCTGATATCGCTCCCGTAGCCAGGGCAGAAGGTGCGCGTTGCAGAGCCGCGCGCGACCTTCGCCCAGCGCGTCGCCCTCGGGGCCGACGCTGTGAAAGTAGTGGTCCACGTAGTCGACCTGCGTGAACGTCTTGTCTCGGCTCGCCGCCCAGGCCAGCTGGGCGCGGCACTCGTGCTCGTAGATCTCGGTGTCCGCGTCGGCATACACCACGAGCAGGGGGACGTGCACGTCGGGCAGGGTCTTCTCGAGCGCCGCCTGACTGCGCAGGCCCGACCAGGTGGAGAGCCAACCACGGGCGCTCATCACACGCCCCAGCCCCTCGCCGTAGTTGCCGGTGATGGGGTCGCGCCCCCCGATGGCGAACAGCGAGCCGATGGGACGGCGGTTCGGATCGAGCGTGGGGTCCAGGTAGCGTGGGTCGGCCAGCGTCCGGTAGATGAGCATGTAGCGGCGCGTGATGCCGCGACGGGCGGCGTCGCGTCGGATGTCTGGTGGGAGCCCCTCCGCCTTGGCTCGCAACCGCGCAAGCCGTGCTTCTTCGCACCAGGCCAGGCAGCGGGCGTCCAGCCGCTCACAGCGCTCGTGTTGGGCCCGCCGGAACTCGGCCAGGAACTCCGCCGAGTAGCGCGAAGGCCCCTCGCGCATGGGGCGGTAGCCGTTGCGCGGGTCGTACATGTCGAGCCGTGGGTTCACCAGCACCGGGTCGTGCTCGTCGACCACACTCGGGTCCAGCCGCTCCAGCATGAAGCGCCCCTCGCCCTGGTGCGCCGCGATCAGCACGAGCCCGTCGGCCGGTGGCAGCTCGAAGTCGGCGAGGGGCACGCGGTCGCCAGAGGGCGCGTGGGTGAGCCGCTCCGCCGGGGCCTTGCCCTGCTGCTGCAGATAGAAGGCGAAGAGCGAGCCCCCGCCCGAGTTGCCGAGCAGCACCACGCGCGCGAAGCGCTCGCGCAGCGCCTGGATGACCCCACCCACGTCGAGCAGCAACCGCTCGTGCAGCGCGTCGGCGTCGTTGTGCAGGTTGCGTGTGGTCGCGCCGCACACGGCGTACCCACCCAGCGCCAGGTGGGGCGCGGCGTAGTGCCGCTGGAAGTCCCCGCGCGGGTGCATCAGCAGCAGCACCGTGTCCGGGTCGCGTGGCGCGGCGCTTCCCTCCACCTGGCCCGCGGGCAGCGGCGGCAGGTACAGCTGCGCCGACAGCGGGTGTCCGTCGAGAGCATGCGGGGCGAGCAGCTCGCGGCGGATGCGCGGATCGATGCTGCGGTAGTGTGGTGGATAGAAGTAGGGCGTCGCGGCGGTCACCCGGCGGAGCATATCGCCCGGCCCGCGTCGCAGTCATCCGTGGGGACGGTCAGCGCTCGGCCGTGTGCCGACGCTGCAGCTGCACGGCGATCCAACCCACCACGAAGCCGCCCACGTGGGCCCACCAGGCCACCCCGCCGTGCGCGATGTCGGCGCTGCTGAGCAGGCCGTAGACCAGCTGCAGGCCGAACCAGACAAAGATGAAGATGAAGGCCGGGACCTCGACGAAGAGCGCGAGCGGGATGGGCACGAGCGTGAGCACGGGCGCGCGTGGATGCAGCACCACGTAGGCCGCGAGCACGCCGCTGATGGCGCCCGAGGCGCCCACCATGGGCACCAGGCTGTGCGGGTCGACCGCCACCTGGAACAGGGCCGCGCCCAGCCCGGCGCCCAGGTAGAACAGGAGGAACTGCGGGCGCCCGAGCTCGTCCTCCACGTTGTCGCCGAACACGTGCAGGAACCACATGTTGCCCAGCAGGTGCAGCCCACCGCCGTGCAGGAACATGCTCGTCAGCGGCGTGACGAGCGCTCCCAGCGCCCCCCCGTCCGAGCGCAGCGTGCCGAGGGCGCCGCCCGTCAGCACGCCGGGGACCACGCCGTAGCGGGCTAGCAACACGGTGGCGGCCTCCGACGACAGGCTCAGCTCGTAGACGAACACAGCCGCGCTGATGGCGATCAAGGCCCACGTCACCACGGGCTTGCGCCGGGTCGGGTTCATGTCGCGCAGCGGGAGCACGCCCCGATGTGAAGCCGTTCGGGGCGGGGACGCAAGCCGGCGCAGACACACCAGCGCCGATTGTCCCCTTGCAGGGACAGTAGCGGGCCCGCATCCTCGCTCTGTCACGAGCCGGAGAAGCGCATGCGTTGGGAACGACGAGGGACGAGCCAGAACATCGAGGATCGTCGCGGAGCAGGCGGCGGAGGCCGCCGAGGCGGGTCTGGCACCAAGCTGGGGCTCGGCGCCACCATCCTGATCCTGCTGGTGGCCTACGTCCTGAAGGTGGACCCGCAGACGCTCTTCGGCGCTGCCGAGGCGGTCTCCGGGACAACCGGCGGGGGCGCGAGCACGGCTCAGAGCAGTGGCCCAACGGCCGCCCCCAGCCCCGAAGAAGACGAGCAGGTGCAGTTCGTGAGCTTCGTGTTGGATGACGCGCAGGCCACCTGGCAGCGTCTGTTCCAGGCGCGCGGGCAGACCTACCGGGACGCGCGCCTGGTGCTCTTCACGGACGCTGTGGACTCGGCCTGCGGTGCGGCGGACGCTGGCACCGGACCCTTCTACTGTCCCGGCGACCAGAAGGTGTACATCGACCTGTCGTTCTTCCGCGAGCTACGCACCCGCTTCCGTGCGCCCGGCGACTTCGCGCAGGCCTACGTGCTGGCGCACGAGATCGGGCACCACGTGCAGACCCTGCTCGGGACCAGCGCGCAGATCCGCACGGCACAGCGCGCGGACCCCAGCCGCCGCAACGACCTGCAGGTGCGCATGGAGCTGCAAGCCGACTGCTACGCGGGCGTGTGGGCCAACGGCACGGCGCGACGCAACCTGCTCGAGATGGGCGACCTCGAAGAAGGCCTCGCGGCGGCCGCAGCGGTGGGAGACGACCGCCTACAACGCGAGGCTACGGGCCGCGTGGAGCCCGAGCGCTGGACCCACGGCAGCTCCGAGATGCGGCAGCGTTGGTTCACGCGCGGTTATCAGACGGGTGACATGAGCCAGTGCGACACGCTGCAGGCCACGTCCCTCTGACGACGTGCGACGATTTGCCGCATGCCGCGGACATGCCAGAGGGGCTAGGTTGTGGGCATGACTTCTCGCGCCACCCGCCTCCTCGGTCTCTCCCTCCTGGCCCCCCTCGCCTTCGTGAGCGCCTGCGACGACGCCCCTGCGCGCGAGCCCATCTCGCTGGCGTTCGCGGCGACCGTGGGTGACGAGCCCTTCGTGTGCGGCCAGACGTTCACTGGCCTCGGCGCGAGCGCGGACCAGAGTCTGACCATCCGCGACGCCCGCATGTACGTGCACAACGTGCGGCTGGTGACGCGTGAGGGCGACGAGGTGGCGCTGCGGCTCGACGAGGACGCGTTCCAGCACGACGGCCTGGCGTACATCGACTTCGCGGACAGCGGCATCGCGGGCTGCGAGGGCAACCCCGAGACACGCCTCGTCATCAACGGCACCGCACCGGCGGGTGACTACGTGGGCGTGCGCTTCACCATGGGCGTGCCCTTCGAGACCAACCACGACGACGCCTCGATCGCCGCGTCGCCCTTGAACATCACGGACATGTTCTGGGCCTGGCAGAGCGGCTACAAGTTCCTGCGCGTGGACGGCGCCTCGGTCGGGCTGCCCGCCTGGCGCTTCCACCTGGGCAGCACGGGCTGCGAGGGCGCGGACCCCGCCGCCGGCATGGTGACGAGCTGCGCCGCGCCCAATCGCGTCGAGGTGTCGCTGATGGACATGGACCCGGCCACGGACACCATCCTGCTGGACCTGGGCGCGCTGGTGGACTCCGTCGACCTCGACACCCAGACCGTGGACACCCCCCCGGGCTGCATGTCGGGCGCGACCGATCCGGACTGCCTGGGCTACTTCGAGGCGCTGGGGCTCCCGCACGGCGCGATGGCGGCTGGCACGCAGCGCGTCTTCCGCGTGGACTGAGCGCGTGCATCGTCTCTCGCGCTCACGAACTCCCCAGAGGCCTCTGCTGACGCTCGCGCTCGGTGCAGGGCTCGTCGCGACGATGCTCGGCTGCGGTTCCGAGCACGGCTACACCCTCGACCTGCCCCGAGGCTTCCCCGAGCCGCGCATCCCCGAGGACAACCCGCTCACCGAAGCGAAGGTCGAGCTGGGGCGCTTCTTGTTCTACGACGTGCGACTGAGCGAGAACCAGACGCAGTCGTGCGGGAGCTGCCACGCGCAGTCACGCGCGTTCACGGACGGTCGCGCGACGGCGCTCGGTTCCACCGGCGACCACACGGCCCGGGGCGCGATGGCGCTGGCCAACACGGGCTACGCGGCGACGCTCAACTGGGCCAACTCGGCGGTGGTGACCCTCGAGCAACAGGCGCGCATCCCGCTGTTCGGCGAGGACCCCGTGGAGCTGGGGCTCTCGGGTCAAGAAGCGCTCTTGTTGTCCCGCCTCGCCGCCGACGCCGACTATCCCTCGATGTTCGCGGACGCCTTCCCGGCAGACGCCGACCCCATCAGCGTCCAGAACGTGCTGCGAGCCATCGCCTCGTTCGAGCGCACCCTCATCTCGGGCGAGTCGCCGTACGACCGCTTCGTGGCGGGTGACGAGGGCGCGCTTTCGGACTCGGAGCGCCGGGGGATGGAGCTGTTCTTCAGCGAGCAGGTGGAGTGCTTCCACTGCCACGGAGGCTTCAACCTGTCGGGGTCGGTGGACCACGCCGGCAACTTCTTCGACCAGTCGCTGTTCGCGAACAACGGGCTGTACAACGTGGACGGCATCGGCGGCTATCCGGCCACGAACACGGGGCTGTTCGAGCTCACCGGAGATCGCCTGGACATGGGGCGCTTCAAGCCGCCGACGCTGCGCAACATCGCGTTGACGGCGCCGTACATGCACGACGGGTCGCTCGCGACGTTGGAAGACGTGATCGACCACTACGCGCGCGGTGGCACCCTGACGCCCGACGGACCCAACGCGGGCGACGGGCGGCTGAGCCCGCTCAAGAGCGGGTTCATCGCAGGCTTCGTCCTGACCGAGCAGGAGCGCGCAGACCTGCTGGCGTTCCTGAACGCGCTGACCGACGAGGCGTTCGTGACGGACCCCCGCTTCAGCAACCCCTTCCTCAGCGCGCCTTGAGCCCACGCCGCGCCGCCGCCGCACGGGGCAGGCGCACGGCCGGCTTGGTGACGGGCGCGAGCGCCGCGTGCATGCGCGCCGCCTGCGCGTGCGTGAGCGCGATGGCGAGCGCGTCGGTGGCGTCGATGCCCGGAAGCTCGGTGAGCCCCAGCATGACCCCCACGATGCGAGCCACCTGCTGCTTGTCGGCCGCGCCCTTGCCGACGATGGAGCGCTTCACGACCGCGGGCGGGTACGGGTGCACGGACAACCCCGCCTGTGCGATGGCGAGCAGGGCGACCCCGCGCGCGTGCCCGAGCTTGAGCGCCGCGTTGGGGAACTTGGCCATGAAGATGTCCTCCACCGCCGCCGCACCGGGCGCGTACTCGTCGATGAGCGCGCGGAGGCCGGTGTGGATGGTCAGCAGGCGCTCTTCGAGGGGCGCCTTCTCACCCGCCGTGAGCGTGCCGGCCGTGATCAGACGCAGGCGCGTTCCGTCGCGCTCGATGACGCCATAGCCCGTGCGAACGGAGCCCGGGTCCACGCCGAGGACGCGCAAGACGGCCATGTCAGGCCCACCGTGGTGTGTGCAGCATCACTGGGTCCACATAGCGCATGCAGCGCGCGGTGCGTCAAGTGCGTGGCCCGCGTCGGCGCCACCAGCGACACGAGACACGCCACCGAAAGCTCTGGGAACCACGGGCGATGGCTGTGCTAGCCTGCGCCCGTGCCCTCGCTGGACGCTGGACGCTCGCTTCTGCCCACACCGTCATCGCTGGCGCGCGCCGTGGGGCTGGCTGCGCTGCTCTCGGGCTGCGGCGGCGCTTCGGCCGGGACACCCCCGCGCGACACCGCGCGCGCGTACGCCGAGGCGGTGCGCCGTGGAGACGCCGAGTCGGTCTACGCGCTCCTCGACGCCGAGACCCGTGCCGGGCTGACGCTGGAGCAGCTGCGCGCTCAGCTGGCCGAGAGCCCGGAAGAGCTGCGCGAGCAGGCCGCCGCAGTGGACGCCGCGCTGGCCGACCCGCAGCTGGTGCAGACGCGCGCGCGCGTACCGCTGCGCTCGGGGCAGCACGCGGTGCTGGTGATCGAGAGCGACCGCTGGCGCCTCGTGGGCACGCTGCTGGACTCGGTCTCGCTCGCCACGCCCGAAGACGCGGTCATGGCGTTCCGGAGCGCGCTGGCTCGTCGCAGCCTGCCCAGCATCACGCGCATCCTCGCGCGTGCCCCGCGCGCCGAGATCGACGCGCAGATCGAGCGCTTCCTGGAGGACACCGAGGACGAGCCCGCGCTCGACGTGGACATCCAGGACAACGAGGCCACGGTGCGCACCCCCAGCGGTCGCGTCATCCGCATGGTGCGCGAGGCCGGCGAGTGGCACGTGGTCAGCGTGGAGTAGGCGCTCGGCCTCAGCGCACGCGGTCGCTGTAGCGCACGCGGTTGGCCCCCTCGATGGCGCCAGCGAACGCGCGGTCGAGCTCGGTCTGGCGGCGCTGCCGGTCGTTGCTGCGGCTGGGCGGCTCGCGCATGGACGTGACCAGCGCGTTGGACGCGCGCACCAGGGTCTCGAGCCCGCGCAGGAACGCCAGGTACTGCCCCTGGTAGAGGTCGGAGTGGATCTCCTGGGGTGCGGACTCGGCGCGCGGCTTGATCTCGGCGACGCCCGCGGCGATGGTCTGCGTCACACGCGACAGCGCGTCGAGGTCGAGGGTCGGCGCGTTCAGGATGTCGCGCATGGCCTCCACCTCGTTCATCAGGCTCAGGTGGAAGTAGCGGAAGTTGCGCCCATAGCGACGCTCCGTGTCCTGCAGCACGGTCGCCCGTCGCGCGCGACTCTCGGAGTCGATGAACGTCAGCAGCTCCGTGTCCGCCGCGAAGTACGCCTGGTAGGCCCCCATGAGCTGCCGGTGGTACGTGTTGCCCTGCGCGCACGCGTCCGTCGTGTAGCCGCGGTCACGGTGGTAGTACGCGTAGGCCCCATTCCATGCCGGGAGCTCGGCCGCCGCCGCGTCGAGCATGGCGGTCGCGAGGGCGTCCTGCGGGAGGCGCGGCGCGCGACGGAGACGCCGACGGAAGGCCGGGATGGTCCCGGTCGCGTCCCCAGCGTGGTACATGCCGCGCCCTGGCTGCCGCTCGGCGGTGCAGGGGTTGTCCGCGGGGAGCCCCTCCAACGTGGGCACATAATTGTCGTGACGCGCGCGCATGGCCCGCGTGAACGTGTTGTGGATCTCGATGTAGAGCTCGAGCTTGTCACTCCGCGCGTCGGCGCGCGCGTGGGCCTCGAGGACGCTGCTCTGCCCCAAGGTGGCGAGCGACGGCAGCAGCACGGACGAAGCGGCCCAAGCCGCGAGCACCAGACAGAACGTTCTGATCACATTCACCTCCTAGAACCCCGAGCCCCTCTCCTGGCGCGCAAGGTAGGCGACGTGCGCGTCTCCAGCCAGCCGCACGCGTCCATTTTGGGTTCTGACCGGGTCTCGCGGTTGTCATTCGTGACCGAGGGGATACTCTTTTCGTGCGCCCGACTACGGGCGGTGGGCAGGAGTGTGATGGTGGTGTGCACGCAGGGGCGTTCGAGGTTTGCGCGGGCTTGGGCCCTGATCGGGGTCGTTGGACTGGGACTCGCGGTAGCGGGATGTGGTGGCGACCTGACGCCCCCTGGCGACGCTGGCGGCACGTGCGCGAGCCCGAGCGACTGCGACGATGGCCTGTTCTGCAATGGCGCCGAGCAGTGTGCGCCTGGTGACCCGAACGCAGGCGCCGACGGGTGTGTGGCGGGCACGCCCCCGTGCGCTGTGGCCTCGTGCGACGAGACCGGCGGGCGCTGCGACACCACCGACTGCACCACACCCGACGTCGACGGTGACGGCTACGACTCGGTGGCGTGCGGTGGGTCCGACTGCGACGACGACGACGCCGACCGGAACCCGGGGGCGCCCGAGCGCTGCGAGGGCATGCTCGGAAACGGACAGCCCGCGGCCGACCACGACGAGGACTGCAACCCGTGCACCGTCCGCTCCACCGCGAACGGCAGCGTGGACGGCGACATGGACATCGACGGATACCCCGCCGACACCTGCAGCAACCCGTGGGACGGGCCCAGCGCGCCTTCGGGCTGCGACCCGATGCTGACGCGCCGCGACGACGACGCGATGACCGTGCACGGCTCCGACTGCGACGACGACGCGAGCGGCGTCCACCCGAACCTGCTCGAGACCTGCGACGAAGTCGACAACGACTGCGACGGGACCGTCGACAACGGCAGCTTCTTCTTCGACGCAGATGGCGACGGGTACGGGGACGCCGCCATGCCCGGGACCGTCTGCGGCCCGCGCTGGGTCTCGAACGACGACGACTGCGACGACACGCATCAGTTCACGTACCCGGGGGCCACCGAGCGCTGCGACGGGAAGGACAACGACTGCTCTCTGCCAGGCGCTCAGCGCGGCGGGCCCGACACCTCCGAGGACGCCGACGGCGACCAGCACACGTCACCGCTGGCCACGTGTCTCGGCCGCGGCGAGGTGGGGGCGCTCGGGTGGGAGTACGTGCGGGACGACTGCAACGACGGCGAGGCCACCATCTACGCCGGGGCCCCCGAGATCTGCGGCAACAACGTGGACGAGAACTGCAACCTGGTGGCCGACGACCCCATGCGGACGGTCTACGCCGATACGGACGGCGACGGCCACGGGAACCCGAGCGCGTCGATGCAGGTGTTCAGCTGCGGGGCCGTCGTGGGCTACGCCGACGTGGGCGACGACTGCGACGACACGCGCGGCAACCGCTTCCCCGGCAACACGGAGGTGTGCGACCGCATCGACAACGACTGCAGCGCGGGCTCCCCTGTGGCGACCGAGGAGGACAGCGACAACGACGGGCACGCAGCGATCGGCGCGCCTTGCGCAGCCATGGGCGAGCTGGGGGCCACGCCCGGCGCGTTCCCCCGCGACGACTGCAACGACGCGCAGGTGAGCTGGCACCCGGGCGCGACCGAGTCGTGCAACATGGGCGAGGATCGCAACTGCAACGGGCAGACGGGTCAGGCCGACGCGGCGTGCGCTTGCACCAACGGCATGATGCGGTCGTGTGGCACGGATCGCGGTGAGTGCACCCTCGGCAACCAGGTGTGCGGCGTGGGCACGTCGGGTCAGTGGGGGACGTGCAGCACCACCCTGCCCGGCACCAACCCGGACACGGCCTGCGACGGGGACGACGACGACTGCGACGGCCGCGTGGACGAGGCGCCGGTGTGCACCACCCTCTGGGACGCCGGGGACTTCAACACCACCCGCCTCAACTGCGCGGGCAGCAATTGCTTCACGAGCGCGACCGACCAGTACGGTCTGCTGGCCAACGAAGACGTCACGCGGCGAGGCGTGTACACGCGCTACGCCTCCCAGACGACACAGCTGTGGCGCATGGACGCCGACGTGTACATCAACCCGGGCTACACGGCCCCCGCGCCCGCCACGGCCCCGGTCGCAGCCACCCTGAGCATCGGAGCCTTCGCGACGGGTACGGTCCCGAGCGGGGCGAACGAGCCGACCTCGGACGGTCTCTACGCCCGCTGGGACACGCTCTCGAATACCCTGTTCTTGCAATTCCGAAGCGGGGGCACGGCGACCACCCTGGACACGGACGGGCTGTCGGCGAGCTGTAGGCTCTATGGCAACACCGCCACCGCGACCCACAGGATGACGCTCGAGTACACGACCCTGTTCGGGGCCGCTACCAGCGTCGTCGCAGAGGTGTACCGGGGCAACACGCTGTGCGGGCGAGCGTCGGCCGAGATTGGCCTCGACTCGCCCGAGAACGGCCCGCTCCTGGCGTTGCTACAGACGTGGAGGGCCAAGTTCTTCTATGGTGTGTGGAGCACGTCCTCTCCCGAAGGTGCGCTCGGCTACTTCGACACGGCGCGCGTGGACCAGCTCGAGATCCGCCGACAGTCCGGGCTCACGGGCTCCGGCCCATGCGACTTCTGTCCGCTCTGACCGGTGCGACAGGCCCGACGTCGACGGCCGCGGCTGGCGCACACCGGCGCACATCATCCGCTGCGCCGGTTCGTGTCGTGTTGGAAATCACGTTCCCGGCGGCGCGTGTCGTGCGATAACGTGCCGATGCGGTCGCGGAATCTCTCCTGGGTAGCCTCAACATGTTCGACGCCAGCCCGTCTGCGCACGTCGTGCTTCGCGCGACGCGGACGGGTCGCGCTGATGCTCGCGGCCGGCGTCGTGGGCTCGGTCGCGGGGTGCGGGGACGGTGACGCACCGCCCATCGACGACGGGACGCTCCGTCCACTGGTCGAGCTCGGACGGCACCGCGTGGAGGTGGCGGAGTCGCGCCAGGTGGTGCCGAGCGCGGGGCTCCCCGACGAGGTCACGCCGCAGCAGTCGAACAACAACGTGGACGTGATCCGTCACGAAGGGCGCGTGTACATGGCGTGGCGCACCGCGCCAGACCACTTCGCCGGACCGAACACGGTCATGTACGTGGTGAGCAGCGCCGACGAGGTGACCTGGCGCTACGAGGCCGAGTTCGCGCTGGGCACGGACGTGCGCGAGCCGCGCTTCCTCGCGGTGGATGGCACGCTGTTCCTGTACATGAGCGTGCTGGGCGTGAGCGAGCTGGAGTTCATGCCCATGGGCGTGCGCTACGCGACGCTGCCTCCGGGCGGCAGCTGGAGCGCGCTGAGCGAGCTCTACGGCGACGACACCCTGGTGTGGCGCCCGGCCACCATGCGCGACGGGCGCCACTTCATGACGGCCTACAACGGCGGCGTGCACATCTACACGTTCGACGGCGAGCCGCTGCAGATCCACTTCCGCACCAGCACCGACGGCATCCACTGGACGCCCGTCGGAACGGACTCCGTCGTGTACGAAGGGGGCGGGAGCGAGACGGCCTACACGCTGGCCGACAACGGCGACCTGTTCGCCGTCATCCGCGTCGAAGCGGCCGACGCGTTGGGTCTCGGCAGCCGCGTGTGCCACGCCCCCAGCGACGACCTCGGCAACTGGACGTGCGAGACGGACTTCAAGAAGTACGACTCGCCCCACATGTTCGCCTACGACGGCGAGATCTACCTCGTGGGTCGACGCAACGTCACCGAGACGGGCTACTTCGGCGGCGAGGGACTGAGCAACGCGACGATCGCGAACCTACGCTACGTGGCCGCGCCCAAGCGCTGCAGCCTGTGGCGCATCGTGCAGGACGAGCTGCGCGTGGCGTACATCACCGACCTCCCCAGCAACGGCGACACGTGCTTTCCGAGCGTGATCGAAGGCGACGAGCCCGGCGAGTTCATCGTCTACGACTACAGCTCCGACCCGGACGGCCCCGAGCTCAGCTGGCGCCCCGGGCAGCTGGGCCCGACGCAGCTCTACCGCCACGTGCTGCGCTTCCGCCGCCGGTAGACGTTCCGCGACCGACGCGGGCGGCAAGTAGCCCTCCGGCTGCCAGCGAGAGGAGGGGAGGGAAGACGGGCTGCTCGCGTCCTGGTCGTGCTTCGGCTTGCATGTACGTACATCGTACGTACCATGAAGCGATGCCCAACCTCCGGTTCGAGTGGGACGAGCGGAAGAACAGCGCGAATCGACGCAAACACCAGGTTGGTTTCGAGGAAGCACAGACAGCCTTCGCCGATGACCTCGGCCTGGTGATCGACGACCCAGACCACTCACACGACGAGGAGCGCTTCGTCCTCCTCGGGATGAGCTCCGCGCCGAGGCTGCTGGTGGTCTGTCACTGCGTGCGCGAGGCCGGGGACGTCATCCGCATCATCTCGGCACGCAAGGCGAACACCGCGGAGAGGCGCGCATACCACGAGAGGTGAGCACCATGAAGAAGCAGTACGACTTCACCAACGCACGACCCAACCCATACGCCAAGCGACTGAAGAAGTCGGTCACGATCCGTCTCGACCAAGACGCGCTCGCGTATTTCCAGTCCCTCTCGGAGGAGTCTGGAATCCCCTATCAGACGTTGATCAACCTGTACCTCCGAGACTGCGCAGCGACACGCAAGAAGCTGCACCTCAACTGGAAGGCCAGCTCCGAGAAGGGTGCTGCCTGACGACACCGTGCGGGCGGCCTGGTCGCGCTCGGCGGTGCGCGAAGCAGGACGGCGGTCAGTCGCGCACGGCGACGTCGTTCGAGCGCACGGAGACTTGCCCATCCTGGCCCACGCAGGCCAGACGCACACGGCTCCCCGTGCCGGGTGGGTTCACGTCCGAGAGCTCCGCCTGGCAGCGCCCCGGCGAGTGATACAGCCCCTGCATACGGTCGCCCGAGCGCTCCGCGAACAGCCCGTAGCGCGACCCGGACGCGGCGGGGGCCACGACCACCCCCACGACGCTTCCGGGGAGGGGGTCGCGCAGGGTGGCGCGCAGCCCCCAGGTGGGCGGTGAGTACGGCTCCTGGGAGCCTTCGTTGCGGTACATCTCGACGCTCCGCACGAAGCACGGCGCGGGCGCGGCCTCCTGCGCGTCCACCCACGTGACGCGCAGCTCACCGGCCGGGCCCGTGACCACTCCCGCCCCCGCCACGAAGCGGTTGGGGATGAGGCGCACCAGCCCGGGCGCCAGCGGGCTCGCGTGGACACGCACGGGGGCGTCGTCGACGGTCATGCTGTAGCGTCCTGCGAACGGCTCGCGGGTCCCGCCTCCGAAGCTCATGTCGACACCCAACAAGACCGCGCCGGTGCGCCCCAGGCGCGCTCCCGCGGCGGTGCGGTACACCGGCATGAAGCCGGGCTCCGCGCAGGCGCCCGCGCGGGCCGTGCGCGGGGAGAGGGACGAGAGCGCAGCGGCGCCGAGCGCGCCCGCGGACCAAGCGAGGATGTCACGTCTGAGCATGGCGTACCTTTCTACCACCGCTGCGACCCCTCTGGGTGGCCCGAGCTTGGGCGTCGCGCGCGCGGCAGGACCCTTTCGCGCAAGGCGTGGTCACTCCCCTCTGCTTCGTGTTATGCGAGACCCCATGACGCCACAGACGCAGAGGACGCAGCTCGGGACCGAGCTCGGCACGCAGCCCGGCACGCACTCCAGAGCGGAGCGCGAAACACAGCCCACGACGAAGCCGAAGACACAGCGCACCAGCCGCGTGCGGCTGGCCCTCGGCGCCCTGCTCGTGCTCACGCTCGCGAGCCTCGGCAGCTACGACGCCCTCGCGCAGCGTGCGCGCCGGCCGAGCGGCGGAAGCAGCTCCCTGTCGCAGCTGCCCGTGGTGCGCGAGCGCCTGGACAACGGCCTGCGCGTGGTGATGAGCCCCGACCGCAGCATCCCCACCGTGGCCGTCGCCATCTACTACGACGTCGGGTCGCGCAACGAGGTGCGCGGGCGCTCGGGCTTCGCCCACCTGTTCGAGCACATGATGTTCCAGGGCTCGGCCAACGTGCGCAAGGGCGAGCACTTCACGTTCATCGACAGCCGCGGCGGCGACATGAACGGCACCACCAGCTCGGACCGCACGAACTACTACGAGACCCTGCCCAGCAACGACCTGGCGCTCGGCCTGTGGCTCGAGGCGGACCGCATGCGCTCGCTGGCCATCACGGAGGAGAACTTCGAGAACCAGCGCCAGACGGTCAAGGAGGAGCGCCGCCAGAGCTACGACAACCGGCCGTACATGAACAGCATCCTGCGCATCAACGAGCTGGCCTACGGCAGCTACTGGCCGTACGCGCACTCCACCATCGGCGACATGGCGGACCTGGACGCGGCCACCCTGCCGGATGTGCAGGCCTTCTTCGACGCCTACTACCCGCCCAACAACGCGGTGCTCAGCATCTCGGGGGACTTCGACCCGGCCGAGGCCATGGTGCTGGTGCGCCAGTACTTCGGGGACATCCCGTCGCGCCCCGTGCCCGCCTACGAGCCCGGGCCCATCGCGCCGCAGACGGGCGAGATCGTCGAGAGCATGACGGACCCGCTGGCCCCGTTCCCCGCGTTCCACGTGGACTACCGCATCCCCCCCAGCCGCGAGGCAGACCACTACGCGCTCGAGATGCTGGGTCTCATCCTGGGCGATGGCGAGTCCTCGCGCCTGTACCGCATCCTCGTGAAGGAGCGCGAGATCTGCCAGCAGCTGCACGTCGGCACGGACGACCAGCGGGGCCCGGACCTGTTCTCGGTGTTCGGCATCATGGCCGGCACGCACCAGCCGGCCGAAGCGCGCCAGGTGGTGTACGAGCAGCTCGAGAGCATCGCGCAGACCGGCGTCACCAACCGTGAGCTGCAGAAGGCGCGCAACCGCGTGGCCTCGTACTTCGTGTTCGGGATCCAGTCCAGCCTGGACCGCGCCCAGCGCCTGGCGGAGTTCGAGATGTACTACGGCAACGCCGAGCTGCTGCGCACCGAGATCGACCACTACAACGCCGTGACGCTGGCCGACATCCAGCGCGTGGCCCAGCAGTACTTCGGCCCCACCCAGCGCACCGTGCTGGACGTGCTGCCGCCCGCCGCAGCCGCCGGCGCCGCCCAGAACGGAGCGAACCCGTGAGCCTCATGACCTGCACCCCCACCGCGCGCGGCCGTTCGCTCCGCGTGCTGCTCTGCCTCACCGTGCTCCTGTCGCTCGCCTTCGGCGCGTGCAGCCGCGAGCAGGCGCCCCCGCCCGAGTACCCGCCGCTCGACAGCGTCGAGGGCGAGGAGACCCCGCTGGCCGAGACCGAGCCGGAACCCGAGCCGGAGCCCGAGACCCCACGCGAGCCGCCGCCCGAGAGCGGCACACCGCGTGACATCGCGTTCCCCGCCATCACGCGCTCGACGCTCACCAACGGCCTCGAGCTCAACACCGTCACCAACACGCAGCTGCCGGTGGTGTACCTGCAGCTCGTGGTGCGCAGCGGTCGCGAGACCGACCCGGCCAGCCTCCCGGGGCTGTCGTCCATCGTGGCCGACATGCTCAAGGAGGGCACCACGCGCCACACCAGCGCCGAGCTGGCCGAGGAGATCGAGTTCCTCGGCGCGGACATGGAGGTGGCCGCCACGTCCGAGAACCTGGTGCTGACCTTCCGCGCGCTGAAAGAGCAGCTGCCGCAGGTGCTCGCGCTGATGGCGGAGATGACGCTGTCACCCGCGTTCGACGCGGAGGAGCTGGAGAAGCTGCGTCGGCGTGAGCTGGACCGCCTCGAGCTGAGCGAGCAGGACCCGCGCTACCTGGGCCGGCGCGCGTACTACCAGGCGCTCTACGGGGCGCACCCCTACGCGCGCGTGGACACCACCGCCGACGCGGTGCGAGCGATCACCCAAGAGAACCTGATCGCATGGCACCGCACGCACGTCGTCCCCAACAACGCGTACCTGGTGGTGGTGGGTGACGTCACCGCCAGCGACGTGCGCCGGCGCGCCACGACCGCGTTCCGCACTTGGCGGCGCGGCACCGTGCCCGAGGTGAGCTACCCCGAGGCGCCCACGCGTACCGCGCGCGAGGTCATCATCGTCGACCGCCCGGGCTCACCGCAGACGCAGATCCGCGTCGGCAACCTGGCCATCACGCGCGCCGACGAGGACTGGATCCCTCTCCAGGTCGCGAACCAAGTGTTGGGCGGCGGCGCATCGTCGCGCCTGTTCATGGACCTGCGTGAGCGCCGCAGCCTGACCTACGGCGCGTACTCCTCAGTCGAGGAGCGCGAGCAGGTGGGACCGTTCACGGCGGTGGCCGCCGTGCGCACCGAGGTCACGGCCGAGGCCATGGCGGCGTTCTTCGAGCACCTGGTGGCCATCTCGAGCGTGGCCGCCGACGCCGACGAGACGCAGCTGGCGCGGCAGTTCCTCAGCAACTCCTTCCCGCTGACGATCGACACGTCGGGCAAGATCGCGAGCATGGTCGCGAGCCTGCGGAGCTTCGGGTTGCCCGACGACTACTGGGAGAGCTTCCGTACGCGCATCGGCACGGTCACCCCGGAGCAGGCCCTCGAGGCCGCGCGCGAGCATGTGCGCCCGGAGCAGATGGTGGTGGTGCTGGTCGGCGAAGCGGCGCAGATCGCCGAGCCCATGCGCGCCTACGGCCCGGTCACCGTCACCAACACGCGCGGCGAGGTGCTGCGCCGCTTGCCCGCCCGCGCACGGCGGTGACCCGCACGTAGTCCACGATGGACCTGGACGAGACACGCACCCTGCTGGCGCTCGCGGAGGAGGGTAGTGTCTCACGCGCCGCGGAGCGCATGGGTGTGTCGCGCGCCACGGTGCGGCGTCGCCTCGCCGCGCTCGAGGAGCGGGTGGGTGTGTCCCTCGCGCGCAGTACCGACGCGGGCGTCGAGCTGACGGCGGCGGGTGCGCTGTACGTGCGCCACGCCGCGGGGCCCGTGCGCGAGCTGGACGCCATCCAGCGCTTGGCCGAGGGCGCGGGGCAGGAGCCCACGGGGTGCCTCGACGTCGCCATGCCCGTGGGGGCGTCGCGGCGGCTCGGGTCCATGTTCGTGCGCCGCCTGCTGGACGTGTGGCCCGAGCTACGCGTGCGCCTGCGCGCCACCACGGACCCCGTGAGCCATCTGCATCATGGGGCGGACGCGGCGCTGACGCTGACGCTCCCCGCGGCGGGCGAGCTGGTGGTGCAGAGCATCGGCCGCAGCGCCACCCAGCTGTACGCCAGCGCGGACTACGTGGCGCGCGCGGGGAAGCCGCGCAGCCTGGCCGAGCTCGCGCAGCACACGCTGCTGCACACCATCCTCGACGGACACGACCCGCGGGCGGTGGGTGAGCACGACGAGGTGTCGTGGCCGCTGCGCGAAGGGGGCGACGTGCGCGTGACCCCACGCGTCCTGTCGACCGACAACGAGTTCATCCACAGCTGCGTCGCGGACGGCATGGGCATCGCCATCTTGCCCACGTTCGCCTCCGAGGGCCTGGTCCCGGTGCTGCCTCGCCTCGTGGGCAGCTCCTCCACGGTGTGGGCGGTGACCACCCGCGCAGGGACGCACCTGCCCCGCGTGCGCGCCGGGCTCGAGGTGGCGGCGCAGCTCTTCAGCGACGAGATGCGCTGACGCGCGCCCATCTCCCCGGGCGCTACTCGGGCGCGGGGGACAGAAAGGTCAGTGTGAGCCGCATGGCTGTCGCGTGCTCTGGAGGAGCCCCGACGAACGGCGTAGCGCGCAGCGCGTCGGCCGCGCAGGACGCCACGGGGCCCATCCCTGGGGCGGCGGTCTCGTCGGGGCGCGCAAAGACGATGGCCGCGCGGCCGTCTGCGCCAAGCACCAAGCGCACGTTGACGTTGCCCGCAGCGTCCGGCGCCAAGACGCGACCGGCTCGGGTGCACGCCACGAGAGCATCGTGCAGATCGCCGCGCAGCCAGCGGTTGACGTCCCGCTCTTCGACGCCCGGCGCGTACCGCACGAGCGCGTGGACGCGCGGTGCGTCCACCGCCGGGTCCGCGGGCGTTGGCACCGGGGGCAGCGGAGAGCGCATGGGGATTGCAGGCAACTGGTCGGGCGCTGGGACGAGTCGGAGCGCGAGCGGCGTGAGCTGGGTCTCGACGGCGCTCAGCGCTTGCATGAGCGAGAGCGGCGTGGCGTCGGCCCCGAGGGCGAGCACCACCGTGGGCACGGGGCGCTCGAGCGCCCGATAGGCGGCGACCGTGGCTTCGTCGCTCAGCGAAAGCGTGAAGCCTTCGGCGTGCTCGAGCGCCTCCAGCGCAACGCCGACGGTTCCGCGGAGGAAGGACATGCCCGCGGCCTCGCAGCGCGTCACCCCGGCGATGCGCGCCGCGTAGGCCGGCGCAGACACGAGCGCCCGCACGACCGCATCGTCACGAAGCTGCGCGAGCGCACTGGGCGAGACGACCGGCCCGACCAGCTCGATGGTGGCGAAGCCTGCGTCGACGGCGGCCCGGAGGAGCTCGCGCAGCGCCTGCGACGAGACCCTTCGATCGACGGCGACGCTCAGAGGGTCCGGTGCATCGGCTGGCTCGCAGCCCGGCCATGGCTCGGGCGCGTACAGCACACCCCTGATGCCCATCGCGGAGGGGGACTCCTCCCGCGCCGCGTCATCCGCCGCCTGCTCTGGCGGCGACTCGCCGAAGAGGGCGAGCTCGGCTTCGTACGCGGCCGTCCGCAGCGCGCGCTCCTCGGCCAACCGCGCCCGCACGAGCCCGAGAGCCTCCACGAGAGCCCCGTGCTCCATCGGCAGCGCGTTGCCGCCGGGGAAGGTGCGCGCGCCGTCGACACCGAGGACGACGGTCACCGCGCCGTCTGGGTAGGAGGTGTTCCGGTCCTCGCCCAGCTCGGTCTCCACGATGGGCTGAAACTCGGCGTCGCGAGACCACGGCTGTGCGAGCACATCCACGACACGCGCCCGCGCCCACGCGATCAGCGCGAGGTCCCCGTGCAGCGCCACCCCCAGCAGCGCGAGGACAGCCGCCGCCTCTCGGGCGCGCACCGCGCTGTTCGGGCGAAATCGTAGGTGCACTACAGCGGCCACGAGCGCCAGCGCCATGGCCGTGACACGGATGTTGGTGGCGGTCTGCCACGTGTCCGCAGCCGCCGTGAGGAGCGTGACGTAGTCCTCGCGAGCGTGCTGCGGCAGCTCGTAGAACGTCACGGCGTGCACGTAGTCGTGGAACGACGCGGCGAGCGCTGCGCCCGCGAGGGTCACGGTCACCCATGGCGACGTTCCACCGTGGGCGCTGGCCTCGCGGGCCTCATGGGTGGCCCGGGACCTCAGCGCGACCAGGAGCAGCGCCAACACCGTCCACAGCGCGCCGCTCAGCCCCAGCCCGAGCCAGCAGCGCGCATGCACCAGCGAGAGGAGACGGGCGCCGATCGGCGCCAACGACGAGACGTCGACGTCGAAGAGGAAGCCCCCCTGGTCCCGGTGGATGGCGCGGGTGTCCCGCCAGGCCAGGCCCAGCGCCACGAGCAACGGCAGCGCGGCGACCACGAGCCAGAGCGGCGCGAGCCCCGCACGGCCACGCCAGCCACGCACGCCCCCGACGGCGAGAGTCCCCAGCGCAACCATCGCAGCGCCGAGGACGTAGCGCGTTCCGTCGTCCGGGAGATCGAGGAGGTCCCACATGGAGGGAAGCACACGGGAAAGCGCGGCATACGTCAACCGACCCGCGCGTGCGTCGGCGCCGCCGGCGATTCACCCGGCGACGTGAGACCCACAGTAGAGCGCACCCGAGGCACCCCCGAGCACGAGCCCCGACGGCTCCAGGAACACCGCGCAGCGCGGGTCGGGCACGACGGCCTCGAGGACGTCCTGCCGCTGGCCATCCTCGACGAGGGCCACGCTGCCCCAGAGCAGGAAGAGCGCGCGCCGGCCGTCGGCGGAGAACGCGAACATGTCCGCGGCTTCGTAGCGATCCCGGAGTGGCTCTCCCGTGCGGGCGTCGAAAGCCTGACTCCAGCGAAAGGGCGGCGACGGAGAGTTCGACACCTCCGCGTACGACACCACGACCTGGCTCGAACACACACCGAACGCCATCAGGTCGTCCCGGTCTTGCGAGGCGAAGACGCGACGCGCCTGCGTCTCGAGGTCGAGGGCGACGAGGTCTGGGCCTTCGGCGAAGTAGAGGACCCCTCGCGCCGCAGCGAGCACGGCAGTGCGGCCGGAGAAGCCGCGGATGGATTCGAGGCACACGCCCGTGTCGACGTCCCAGCGGCGTATGGTGCCGTCGCGGCTGGCCGAGAGGAGCGCATCGCCCCACCACGACACGAACGTCACCGGCGCGCTGTGTCCCTCGAGGCGACGGATGTGCTCCCCGCCCTCGACCCCCCACACGGACACGCTGCCGGCCCCGTGTGCCGTCGCGATGTGGGTGGCGCTGAGGGCGCCCGTGTCGACGGGTTCGTCGTGCGCAAGCTGGACCCGGGGCGCGAGCGACGCGTCACGACCCGCGACATCGTAGACGCACGCCGTACCGTCCATGCTCGTGGACAGCAGGCGCGCGCCGTGAACGTGCAGTGAGGTGACCGGCCGCGTGTGAGCGTGCAGCGTGCGGAAGGTGTAGCGAGACATGGGCGCCAGGTGCCTCAGCCTGCCACAAGATGCGCGCCGGACGGCGATCGCAGCGCCACGCTCGTTCGCGCTCGCGAACGGCTAGGGCGAGACGCGCGTCTCGATGCCGAAGCCCAGCATGAGCCGGTTGTTCGCGACCCCTTGCATGGGTCCGTCGAACACATGCTCGAGCTCGGTGTCGATACGCACGTTGATGTTGGTCGACACGGGCAACAGCAAGCGTAGGGACGCGAAGCCACCGGTGTAGCGGTCGTCCTCGCCGCTCTCGCGTCGATCGTCGTGGTAGCGCACGCCAGCGCCGAGCTGGAGCGCAGCGTTCTGGGCCTGGAACAGGTGAACGCGCACGGCGCCGCCCACGTGGGGGCCTGTCGCGTTGATGTGGTCGCCGTTGATGGTGGTGGTCCCGCCGAGGATCTCGACCGCCAGCATGCGGTAGAAGAAGCCTACGGACGCCTCGAGCTGATAGCCGAACGAGCCACCGCCCAGGTTGAGGTTGGAGCCGAGCCCGACGCCGACGTACAGGCCGATGTCGGGGGTGCGCGCAGGAGCCGGGGCGTCCGTCGTGACGAGCTCCGGGGCAGGGGTGGAAGGGGCGCCCACGTCCTGCGCCGCGACGTCGAGGGGCATCAGCGCGAGCATGAGGACGGGGGCGGAGAGGATCGGGGTGAAGGTTCGCATGCCCGGACAGTGGGTCTGCCCCTCCCGGCGCGAAACGAACCGAGACATGCCAGCACGTGGAACGTTTTCGGCCACTACCGGTCTGCGAGAGCGCGCCCGCGATGAACGCATTATCGAGCCCGGGCCGCGCAGGCCCGTAGAATCATGGGGCGCGGGCCGCTCGGCCGGCGGAGCGCGTTCGCCGCTGCGCCTATCATAAGCGGGGCGAATGACCCCATGCCGAGTTTCCATTTCGTAGCGCGGGAGGGCCTCTGTACACCGGGAGGGACCGGACGACGCGCTCGTTCGGCAGAAGGACGCGCCCATGACGACCCCTTTCGACTACGGCTTCTTCTCGGCCGACTCCCACGTGACCGAGCCCCCCGACTGCTACGCGCGCTACATCGAGCCGGCCTACCGGGAACGCGCGCCGCACATCGTGCGGGACGCCAAGCGCGGCGACCTGTACGTGATCCCGGGGCTGGACAAGATGTCGGTCCCGATGGGCCTCGTGGCCGCCGCCGGCGAGGAGTCCGGCAAGATGAGCTTCAGCGGGCGCAACTTCGAAGACTGGCACCGCTCTGGCTGGGACCCAGCGCACCGACAGAAGGATCAGGCGCGCGATGGGATCGCGGGAGAGCTGCTGTTCGCCTCGGTGGGCATGCCCCTCGCCGGGCACCCCGACCTCGACTACCGGCGCGCGTGCATGACGGCCTACAACCGCTGGCTGCAGGAGTACTGCGCCCATGACCCGGCCCGGCTGTTCGGCGCGGCGCAGGCCGCCATCAAGAACGCGTGCGAAGGGGTCGCCGAGCTCGAGCTCATCAAGGAGCAGGGCTTCCCTGCGGTGATGATGTCGGGCATGCCCGGCGAGGCGGACTACGACGACCCGCAGTACGACCGCCTGTGGGCCGCGGCCGTGGAGCTGGGCTTGCCGCTGTGCTTCCACATCCTCACCAACCAGAGCTACGGCGGGCACCGTGGGCCCAAGATCAACGCGCTGCTGAACGTCATCCGCAGCGTGCAAGACATCGTGGGGATGCTGATCTACTCGGGGGTGTTCGACCGCTTCCCCGGGCTCCGGGTCGTGTGCGTGGAGGCCGACGCGGGCTGGGTGCCGCACTACACGTACCGCATGGACCACATCTACAACCGGCACCGCTTCTGGAACAAGGCGCCCGCGCTCGAGCGCCTGCCGTCCGAGTACTTCTTCGAGAACGTCTTCCTCACGTTCCAAGACGACTGGACCGCGCTCAAGATGCTGGACCAGCTGAACCCGCAGCGGCTCCTGTGGGCCAACGACTTCCCGCACTCGGACTCCACCTGGCCTCTCTCGGAGGCGCTGGTGGCCGAGCACTTCGCCGCCGTGGACCCCGCGCTGGCCCGCCGCATCCTGCGCGACAACGCGACCGAGCTGTTCGGCATCACCGCACCCGAGCAAGCGCCCACGGTGAACTGAACGCGACGCGGCCGTGATGACGACGACGCACGACGGAGAACGCATGGACTACGACCTGAAGCTCGTGGGCGGGACGATCATCGACGGGAGCGGCGCGCCGGGCCGGCGCGGCGACGTCGGCATCAAGGACGGCGTCGTGGTGGCGCTGGGGAGCGCGCCGGGGAAGGCCACCGAGACGCTCCACGTCACCGGTCGCGTGGTGTGCCCGGGCTTCGTGGACATCCACACGCACTACGACGCGCAGGTGCTGTGGGACAACCGCCTGACCTGCTCTCCGTGGCACGGCGTCACCACCGCCGTGGTGGGCAACTGCGGGTTCGGCGTGGCGCCCATGCGGCCCGAGCACCGCGACACCATCATGCGCACGCTCGAGAAGGTCGAGGGCATGTCGTACGACGCGCTCTCGGCGGGGCTCGGCGAGGACTGGCCGTTCATCACGTATCCCGAGTACCTCGACGCTCTCGAGGCGCGTGGCTGCGCGATCAACCTCGCCTCGGTCATCGGGCACTCGCCGTTGCGCCTCTACGTCATGGGCGCGGACGCGACCGAGCGCGAAGCGACGGAGGCCGAGCTGGCGGAGATGCAAGCGCTGGTGCGCGAGGCCATGGACGCCGGGGCTATCGGCTTCTCCACCTCGATGGCGCCGACGCACCACGGCGCGGGGGGCAAGCCCGTGCCGAGCCGCCTCGCCGCGTTCGACGAGGTGGACGGGCTGGTGGCGGCCATGCGCGAGAGCGGGCGCGGCGTGCTGCAGGCGGCGCAGGGCAAGCAGCTCTTCAACCGCGAGTTCGTGGACCTGGCGGAGCGCCACGGTGTGCCCATCACCTGGACGGCGCTGCTGGCGGGCATGGCGGGCCCGGGCTCGCACCGGCGCTTCCTCGACGCGGCAGCCCAGCAGGCCGAGGCGGGGCTCACCATCGTGCCGCAGGTGGCGTGCCGCCCGATCATGTTCGACTTCCATCTGGCCGAGCCCTACCCCTTCGAGATCCTGCCGTCGTTCCACGACGCCATGCGCGCAGACCGTGAAGGCAAGCTCGCCATCTACGCGGACGCCGCGTTCCGCGCGCAGTTCAAGCGCGAGTCGGCGCCCGACGCGAAGAACGTGGACGCGGGCTGGCCTGCGCGGGCGGTCATCGCGCGCTACGACGCGGACCCCTCGCTGGAGGAGCGCCCCGTTCTCGAAGTCGCGCGTGAGCGGGGCGTGGACCCGGTGGACCTGGTGCTGGACCTGTCCATCGCGAGCGGGCTCACGGCGCGCTTCCGCTTCGCGTTCCTGAACCACGACCAGCACGAGGTGCGCGAGCTCATCACGGATCCCCACACGGTGATCACGCTGTCGGACGCGGGCGCCCACGCCGACCAGCTCTGCGACGCGTGCTACGCGACGCACCTGCTGGGGCACTGGGTGCGCGAGCAGGGGGCGCTGACGCTGGAGCAAGCCGTGCACGCGCTCACGGCGAGGCCCGCGCAGCTGATGGGTCTGCGCGACCGCGGGCTGCTGGCCATCGGCCGCCCGGCAGACGTGGTGGTGTTCGACCCGGTCTCCGTGGCACCCGCCCCGCTGCGCCGCGTGCGCGACCTGCCGGGAGGCGCCGAGCGCTTGGTGGCAGACGCCATCGGGGTGGACGCGGTGATCGTCAACGGGCGCGTGCTGCGTCGGCACAACATCGATCAGGTGGGTGCTGCCGAGGCGCTGCCTGGGGTGCTGCTGCGCGGCGGCTGCGGGCCCGTGCGCGCGCAAGAGCCCGTCTCGTCACGCGGACGACGCCCGGACGACTCGCCGCGGCCGGAGCTACCGCCCCGATGAGCGCGCCTCTCCCGGTCGAGACGGGCCAGACGGCCGAGAACCAGAACACGTCGTCGCCCCCGTCGCGTGTGGCCGAGACGGTTGGGACGGCATCGGAGGCGCGGGGGCCGACGGCGACCGAGCGCGAGCGAGCCGCGAGCACGGGGATGTGGCTGGCCATGTGGGCCGCACACCAGGGGGGCGCGCAGGCGGTGCTCTCCCCGTCCGGAGACCGCACGTTCGCGGAGCTGAACGCCAACGTGAACCGCTTGGCGCGGGCGCTGCGCGCGGCGGGGCTCGTACCGGGTGACGCCGTGGCGCTCGTCTGCGGGAACCGACCCGCCTTCGTCGAGAGCGTGCACGCCTGCTTGCGCGCGGGGCTGCGCTACACGCCGGTCAACTGGCACCTGACGGTGCACGAGATCGTGCACATCGTGGACGACTGCGAGGCCAAGGCGGTCATCGCGGACGCGCGCCACGCGGAGACCTTGGGGGAGGTCCGCGGCCGCTGCCCAGGGGTCCGTGTGTGGTTGGCCGTCGGCGGGCCCATGGAGGGCTACGCCGACTACGAGGCCACCCTTGCGGCCCACGCGCCCGACGACCTGGCGGACCCCGTGCTGGGCTCCCGCATGCTCTACACCTCGGGCACCACGGGGCACCCCAAGGGCGTGGTGCGGCCGCCCAACTACTCCACGGGGCTCGAGGCGCACACGACCGCGCCGAAGTACCGCGCCGGGACCGGGAAGCTCAACCTGTGCACGGGCCCCTACTACCACGGCGGGCCGCTGAGCTTCTCGCTGCTGGCGCCGCTGGCGGCCGGGGTGGGCGTGGTGGTCATGGAGCGCTTCGACGCGGAGGACGCGCTCCGGCTCATCGCGGAGCACCGCATCACGCACACGCACATGGTGCCCATCATGTTCCACCGCCTGCTGCGCCTCCCAGCCGAGGTGCGCGCGCGCCACGACGTGAGCTCCATGCAGTACCTGCTGCACGGCGCCGCCGCGTGCCCCGTCGAGACCAAGCGGGCCATGATCGACTGGTTCGGGCCTGTGCTGTGGGAGTACTTCGCGGCCACCGAGGGCTCGGGCGCCTCCGTGGGGTCCGAAGCCTGGCTGCAGCGGCCGGGCACGGTCGGGCTCCCGCCCACGCCGGACCACCTCCGCATCCTGGACGCGGCTGGCGAGCCGTGCGCGGCGCGCGAGCCCGGGGTGATCCACATGAAGCGCAGCGACACGGACTTCGCCTACTGGAAGGACCCGGAGAAGACGGAGCGCGCACGTCGCGGCGGCTACTTCACGGTGGGCGACATCGGCTTCCTGGACGAAGACGGGTTCCTGTTCGTCACGGACCGCGACGCGAACGTGATCGTGAGCGGCGGCGTGAACATCTACCCGGCCGAGGTGGAGGCCGTGCTGCTCACACACCCGCGCGTGCGCGACGTGGCCGTCATCGGCGTGCCCAACGTGGAGTGGGGCGAGGAGGTCAAGGCGGTCGTGGAGTGTGCCGCGCCACAGCCGGACGAGGCCGCGCTGGCGGACGAGCTGATCGCCTACTGCCGCGCCCGCGTGGCGCGCTTCAAGTGCCCGAAGACCATCGACCTCGTGGCGCACCTCCCACGGCTGGACAACGGTAAGCTCTACCGCCACCAGCTGCGCGCAGCGTACCGAGGAGTTGCTCCATGAGGCCTTTGGACTTGGGTTCGTTCTACATCGACGGGGCGTGGGTGCCGGCCGGCGACGTGCCGACGCACGCCGTGGTGAACCCGGCCACGGAGGCGGTCGTCGGCCGCGTCAGCCTGGGCACCGCCGCGCACGTGGAGCAGGCCGTGGCCGCCGCGCGCCGCGCGTTCGCGAGCTACGCGCAGACGTCGCGCGACGAGCGGCTGGCGCTGCTGGGGCGCGTCACCGAGTGCTACGCCGCGCGCGTCGCGGACCTGGCCGCCGCCATCAGCGCCGAGATGGGAGCTCCCATGGCGCTGGCGAACGCCGCGCAGGCTCCGTCCGGGCTGGGTCACCTCATGCACGCGGCCGAGGTGCTGAAGACGCTGCCGCTCGAAGAAGTGCGCGGCCGCAACCTGATCGTGCGCGAGCCCATTGGCGTGTGCGGCTTCATCACGCCCTGGAACTGGCCCGCGAACCAGATCATGTGCAAGGTCGCGCCGGCCCTCGCGGCGGGCTGCACCATGGTGCTCAAGCCGAGCGAGATGACGCCGAGCAACGCGGTCATCATCGCCGAGATCCTACACGAGGCCGGCGTGCCCAAGGGCGTGTTCAACCTGGTGCACGGCGACGGCCCGGGGGTTGGCGCCGCGCTGGCGGCGCACCCGGACGTCGACCTGGTGTCGTTCACGGGCTCGACGCGCGCGGGCGTACTGGTGGCGAAGGCCGCGGCCGACTCGGTCAAGCGGGTGACCCAGGAGCTGGGCGGCAAGTCGCCCAACATCGTGCTGGCGGACGCCGACCTGGAGCAGTCCGTGCGGCACGGCGTGGCCACGGTGTTCCGCAACAGCGGGCAGTCGTGCAACGCCCCCACGCGCATGCTGGTGCCCCGAACACGCCACGCGGAAGCGCTGCGCATCGCCGCCGCGGCGGCCGCGGAGGTGCGCGTGGACGACCCGAGCGAAGGTGGGGACGTGATGGGGCCCGTGGCCAACGGCGCCCAGTTCCAGAAGATCCAGGCGCTCATTCAGCGGGGCCTCGACGAGGGCGCCACGCTGGTGGCGGGCGGCGTGGGCCGGCCCGCGGGGCGCGAGGCGGGGTTCTACGTGCGTCCTACCGTCTTCGGCGACGTGCGCAACGACATGACCATCGCGCGCGAGGAGATCTTCGGGCCCGTGCTGTGCATCCTGCCGTACGACGACGAAGCGGAGGCCGTGGCCATCGCGAACGACACGGAGTACGGCCTGTCCGCCTACGTCCAGGGCAGCCCCGAGAGCGCCATGCGCGTGGCCCGCCAGCTGCGTGCGGGGCAGGTACACCTCAACCAGGCGGGAGCGGACTTCAGCGCACCCTTCGGTGGGTACAAGAAGTCGGGCAACGGCCGCGAGTGGGGCGCCGAAGGCGTGCTCGAGTTCTTCGAGACCAAGGCGCTGCTGCAGCCCGAGTGAGGCGGGCAGAACGCGTGGAGACGGCCATCCCGAGCGGCCCCGGCCGCGTTGCGGCGTGGGACCTGTAGGGCAGGCGGACACGCGCTGAGCGGCGGCCTGGCGCTCCTCAGCCGCGGAGCCACTGCCAGAGCTGGCCGAGTCCCTCGTAGAAGGCGCGCTCACTTTTGACCTCGGCCATACCCTCCACGCCCCAAGTGGAGTCGTCGCGGCTCATGCGCACGGCCGGGGCTGCGATGGGGTGCAGGCCGTGCCCCTCGAAGAAGCGCATGGCGCGCGGCAGGTGCGAGGCCTCGCTCACCAACGCGAACGGGCGGTCACCCACCACGGGCGCGATGGCCGCGGCCTCCTCGGCGGTGTCGCGCGGCTCGGGGAAGGCGCGGATGTGCTCGGCCGGGACGCCCATGCCCAGCGCCACCTCGCGCAGCACGACGGCGTGGGAGCGCTCGTCGGGCCCGCTGTAGCCCGAGACGATCAGCTGTGCGCCGGGGTTCGCGGCGATGATGCGCAGCCCTTCGGTGAGCCGGTAGAGCGACGACGAGCACAGCTGCGACGCGGGCGGCATGTCCGGGTCGGTCACGTGGCAGCCCCCGAGCACCACCACCGCGCCGACCGGCTGCGCCACGTCGAACATGGGGTAGTCGTCCTCGAAGGGCGCGAGCAAGGTGTCGGCGACCGGCTGCCAGCTGAGCAGGGCGAGCCACACGGTCGCGCCCCCCACCAGCCCACGCGCCACGCGCGGACGCTTGCGCCAGAGCAGCAGCGCAGCGCACAGCGCGAGGAGCGCGAGCGGGATCGGCATCAGGAGCGCGCCGATGAGCTTCTTCAGAGTGAACCCGATCATCGTGGATGCGGCGTCATAGCAGGCTCCTTTCGACGTAGACCCACTGATCTGCGGATGCTATGCATCTGTTCAGGTATGAGTGACGGTAGCGCTATCGAGTGGACCGATGCGACATGGAACCCCGTGCGTGGCTGCACCAAGGTGTCTCCAGGCTGCAAGCACTGCTACGCGGAGACTTTCGCTGAACGGTGGCGCGGCATTCCGAACCATCCGTACGGACAAGGTTTCGACCTACGCTTGGTCCCCGAGAAGCTGACGGAACCGCTGCGTTGGAAGCGACCGCGGCGCATTTTCGTGAACTCCATGAGCGACCTGTTCCAGGTCGGGGTCGACGACGACTTCATCCGCGCTGTGTTCGAGACAATGAACGCCGCGTCCTGGCACACCTACCAGGTGCTGACCAAGCGGGCTGAGCGCCTGCACGACGTCACGGCACGGCTCCCGATGTCCTTGGTGCACCAGAACCACATCTGGCTCGGAGTGAGCGTGGAGGACCGGCGCTACGGTGTACCAAGGATCGACGTGCTCAGAGCAGTCCCCGCTGCCGTGCGGTTCCTCTCGGTGGAGCCGCTGCTCGAGGATCTCGGTCGGCTCGACCTCACAGGCATCCATTGGGTCATTGTCGGCGGCGAGAGCGGTCCGGGGGCGCGACCGATGAGCCCAGAGTGGGTCGAGTCAATTCAGCGACAGTGCCAGGCGCAGCGCGTCCCGTTCTTCTTCAAGCAGTGGGGCGGCGTACAGAAGAGCAAGGCGGGCCGACAGCTCGGTGGTCGAACGTGGGACGAGTTTCCACGTTTTGAGCGACCCGCTGCGCGACGCGACCGTCAGGCTGCACGCGAGCTACGCGTACTCGAGTAGGAGCAGGATATCCGCCAAGAGGAGGGGGGATGGACGAACCATACAAGGACCGCGAGCAAAGCGCGGCAAAGCATCAGATCCTGAGGACATACCTTCAGCGGCTCGCCTACAAGGTCGCGCAAGCGCCGCGTCGGGCCATGACGATCAACTACGTGGACGCGTTCGCGGGACCGTGGGAGTCACAGCTGGAATCGCTGGACGACACGTCCCCGGCCATCGCTCTCCGTACCTTGCTTGACGTCCGAGCGTCACTCTTGCGCACGGGCGTCCGCATCGAAGTGCGCGCGTTCTTCGTCTCGAAGACGCAGGAAGGGGTCGACCAGCTGCAAAGGCTCGCGCAGCGGTTCCCAACTGCTATGGTCGAGATTGCGAAGGGGACGTTCGAGGAAGCGCTGCCTGCCGCGGTGAGATTCGCGCAGGGAGGAGTTGAACCTTTCACGTTCATCTTCATCGACCCAACGGGATGGACGGGCTTCTCGATGCGCAAGATCGTTCCCCTACTCCAAGTACGTCCAGGGGAAGTCCTGATCAACTTCATGCTGGAGTTCATTCGACGTTTCGCACACATCGAGGACGCTTCCTCGTCGGCGTCGATCGCTGATCTCTTCGGCGACCTCGACTGCCGCGAGGAATGGAGAGACGCTGCCGGAGAGGAGCGCGACGACCAGCTTGTCGCTGCGTACTGTCGCCGAGTAGCGTCCGCTGGAGCGTACGAACACTGCGTGAGCACACCCATATTCAAGCGAGACGAAGACCGAGAGCATTTTCGGCTCGTCTACGCGACGCGAAGCCACATGGGTCTTCTAACATTCCGCGAGGTGGAGGCACGCGGGCTCCTAAAGCAGAAGGAGGTCCGCACTGTCCTCAAGCAGGAGAAGCGGCAGCATCGGAGCGGACAGGGCGAGATGTTCTCCGCGGATGTCATGAGCCCGAAGGTGACCCACGAGGACCGTACGCGGAGGCGGCATCTGGAACGTGCATTGGCCGCTCTCGAGTCGTTGTTGTCGGAGCGTGGAGACGTGTCGTGGGACACTCTCCTGCTGACCGCGCTTCAGTTTCCGCTCGTCAACGAGGCCGACGCCAAGGCCTGGCTGGAGGGGCAACGACGAGACGGGTTCGTTGAAGTCCTGGGCTTGGAAGGCCGAGAGACGAAGCCGAAGCTTGGAAAGGGTCACCGCGTGCGTCGTCGCCACGTCCGGTAGCGCCACCATGAACAGCTCTGCGCTTCAACGCACGGGTGCTTCGCAGACCAGGCCAACTCCACCCACGGTCGGGATCACACCTGCAGAAACAGCCCGTTCGCCTCGGCGTGTTGCGTCGACTCACCGGCGCCATCGTTGCCGGGTGTGGTCACTCTGCACGTCACCCACACCTTGCGGCCCTGCACGTCGGTCACGCGGCCCTCGACCAGCAGCCAGGCGCCGGTGGGCACGAACGCGCGGTAGTCGATGTTCAGGTTGAGCGACACCACGGGCTTCCCGCTGAGCCAGCCCGTGGTGCCGGAGACGTCGTCGAGGACGGTGGCGATGGCTCCGCCGTGAGCCACGCCCGGACGGCCCTCGGCCTCGCGGCCGAAGTGGGTGACGGCGCGCAGGGCGAGCGTGGGCCTGTGCACGTAGTAGTTCGTGTGGATGCGCTCGCCGGTGGGGTTTGCGTGCATCCAGTTCTGCGCTTGGTTGGATGGCTTCCCCAGCAGTTCGTAGCCCGGGTCGTCCATGAGCGCGCGTGCCCACGGGGGGAGCGGCGGGAGCGAGGGGAGCAGCGGGTGAGTCGGCGTCGGGCGCATGTCGCTCATGAGCCCCCTCGTAGCATGCGCGACAGCGGGAGGTCGGTGGGCGAGAGAAGCCCTGGCTTGGCGCGGCACACGAAGGGCACCGCGTTGATGGCCTTCGTGCCGGTGGCCCACGTCCCGAGCAGGTCGCTCGCCCCGTGGACCTCGTGCGTGAGCCGGCTGCCCGGGGTGCCGCGCACGTCGACCTCGATCCACCCCTGGCTGGGTCCACCCGCGAGCCACTCGGGGCGCACGTACTCCTTGCCCAACAGGAAGCGCAGCTCGATGGTGGCCACGGGCGCACCCTGGCGCGTAGTGGACGCCTTCACCAGGAGCCCCGCCATGGTGCCCTTGGCGACGCGCAGCTTCTCGCTGTAGTCGCGCAGCGCCGGCTCGAACTCGTAGGTGAAGCCCACCCCGTCGTGCGGCAGGCCGAGCTCTTCGCACAGCAGCGTGGTGACCTCCTGCAGGCTGCGCGCGAAGATGCGGTAGGCCCCCTCGCTGCCGGCCAGCTCGGCCTCGGTCTTGCCGAAGCCGAACATCTCGAGGAACACCGGGCTCAGCGTGTCCTGCGGCTCGCACGTCTTGATGTAAATGGAGTCCACCTGCGTGCAGATGGACGAGCCCAGCAGCGCCAGCTCGTAGCTGAGCCCGGGGTTGAGGCCCGTGCCGTAGAGCGAGCTCTGCCCCTGCTCACAGGCGGCGACGATGGCGGGGTACACCGAGCGCCCCTTGGGGTTCCAGCCCGCGATGATGCTGACAACGTTCTTGCCGCTGGCCAAGATGGGGACGATCTCGCCGTAGCGCTCGGTGGGCGGGTTGTAGAGCACGCAGTCCGCGTCGAGCGCCAGCAGGGCGTCCATGTCGTTGGTGCAGCGCACGCCGAGCGGCGCGATGCCCGCGACCTCCCCCGCGTCGAGGCCCACCTTCGCCTCGTGGTGCACGAACGCGCCCACCAGCTCCATGTGCGGCGACGCTGCCACGGTGCGGATCTGATGGCGGGCGATCTCGCCCGTGTACCACTGGATGATGCGGAGCTTCTTGTCGCTCATGTCAGCGTCGCGCTCCGCTCACAGGCTCGTCATCTTCTTCAGCTGCTTCTCGGCGCGCTCGCCGAAGGGCGGCAGCATGCCCCCCAGGCGCTGCAGCGGCAGCTTGGTCTGGCGGTACACGGGGCGCGCGTGACTGAACGCCTTGAAGCCGTCCTGCCCATGGTAGTGCCCCATGCCCGAGGGTCCCGTGCCACCGAAGGGCAGGTCCTCGGCGCTGGCGTGCACCATCACGTCGTTGACCACCACGCCGCCCGAGATGGTGTGCGCGAGCACGTCCTGCACCACGCGCTCGTCGTGCGTGAACACGTAGAGCCCGAGCGGCCGCGGGTGTGTCGCGACGTAACGCGTGCAGTCGCGCAGCGCGTCGTACGGCTTGAGGATGAGGATGGGCCCGAACAGCTCTTCGCGCATGAGCGCGAGCTCCTCGGGTGGGTCCACCACCAGCGTGAAGGGGAGCTTGTGCGTGCCCTTCTGCGTGCTCAGGTCCTCGCCCGCGGGGTTGATGGCACGCACGTCGACGCCAGCTGTGCGCGCTTCGTCCAGGTAGCGCTGCAGGCGCGCGAGGTGCCGCGCATCGACGATGCTGGTGAAGTCGCGGTTGGCGAGGATGGTGGGGTACATCCCCGCCGTGAACTCCGCCGCGTGCTGCGCGAAGGCCTCGAGCTGAGCCGCGGGCACGAAGACGTAGTCCGGCGCGAGGCAGGCCTGGCCCACGTTGAGCGACTTGCCCGTCATGATCCGCGCCGCGGCCTCGGCCAGGTCGTAGTCGGGCGCGACGACGGCGGGGGACTTGCCGCCCAGCTCGAGTGTCACGGGCGTGAGATGCTCGGCCGCGGCCCGCATGACCTGCTTGCCGATGGCGGCCGAGCCCGTGAACACCAGGTGGTCGAGCGGCAGCGCCGAGAAGGCCGCGCCCACCTCCGGCCCACCGGTGACGCAGCCGACCTCGCTAGGGTCGAAGGTGCTCGCCACGAGGCTCTCCATCAGGGCTGCCGTGGCGGGGGCTACCTCGGAGAACTTGAGCATCGCGCGGTTGCCCGCCGCGAGTACGCCCGCGAGCGGCCCGAACACGGTGTTCACGGCGAAGTTCCAGGTGCCGAGGATGCCCACCACGCCCTTGGGCTGGTAGTGCACGTGCCCGCGCGCGCCGAAGAGGTTCAGGGGGAACGCGATCTTGCGCTTCTCGGGGGCCATCCAGCGGCCCACGTGCTTCTTGGCGTGCTTGAGCGCCTCCATGGTCGCGTAGATGTCCGACATCTGCGACTGGTGCGGCGAGCGACAGCCGAAGTCGTCGTTCAGCGCGGCGATGATGCGGTCCTGGTGGCCGTGCACGAGGCGCAGCGCGCGGTCGAGGCGGTCCACGCGCGTCTCGAGGGAGACGGCCCCCTGCGTCAGATATGCCTCGCGCTGGAGCGCGAGCAGGTCGTGCATGTCGTCGAGGCCGTACGCCGCCCGTCCGTCTCGTGTGCTCTGGCGTGCACCAGCCGGAGCGCTGGCTGCGTCACCCGTGTGCGCTACGGACGCCCCGCTCACAACACCGCTCCGTGCTCGGCGGACGCCACGCGGGCCGTCACAGGCGCCACATCCGCAGCAGCCAGCAGCGGCTTGCCCAGGATGAGGTCGCAGGCGCGCTCCGCCATCGCCACGGTGGGCGCGTGCGTGTTGCCGGAGGGCACGAGCGGGAAGATCGACGCGTCCACCACGCGCAGCCCCGTGAGCCCGTGCACGCGCAGCTGCTCGTCCACCACGGCCAGCTCGTCGCTCGCGGCGCCCATCTTCGCGCTGCCCACGGGGTGGTACACGCTCATACCCTCCTGCTTCCAGTACGCGAGGATCTCCTCGTCGGTCTGCACGTGCGCGCCGGGGAGGATCTCGCTCGTGGCGTGCGGCTGGAACACGGGCGCCGCGTAGATGCCGCGCAGCAGCTTGAACGCCTCGAGCGCCAGCGCGCGGTCGTGCGCCGTGCCCAGGTAGTTGTGCTGGATGATGGGAAACGCCTTCGGGTCCAGACCGCTCGCATGGACGCTGCCGCGCGCCGTCGGCCGCAGATACGTGATGGTGGCGTTGACCCCGGGCACGGGCGCCGCCACCATGTTGCCGTCCTCGTCTTGGCTGCCGGCGCCGGGCGAGAAGTGGATCTGGAACATCGGCCGGCCACCATTCAGGTGCGCGTCCTGGTTGGGGATGAACGCGCCCACGTTGCAGGCCGGAAACGTCAGCGGCCCGGTCTTGGTGAAGAGGTAGCGCAGCACCGTCCACAAGAGCCGCGGCATCTTGCCGTCGTCCGAGAGCGTGTGCGCGTTGCGCACGCCCATCTGCATCCAAGCCTGGTAGTGGTCCTGCAGGTTCGCGCCCACACCGGGCAGCGCGTGCTGCACGGGCACGCCCAGCGCGCGCAGCACGTCGGGGTCACCCACGCCCGAGAGCTCCAGCAGCGGCGGTGTGTTGTAGGCCCCGGCCGCCAGGATGACCTCGCGTTTGGCTTTGACCACCTGCGCACGGCCCTGCTTGTCGAGGTACTCCACCCCCACCGCCCGCTTGCCCTCCAGCAACACCCGCTTGGTGGTGGCGTGCAGCGTGATGCGCAGGTTCGGGCGCGCCTTCACGGCCTTGCTCAAGAACGCGTCGGCCGAGCTCCAGCGCTGCCGGTGCTTCTGGTTGAGCTGCATCAGCCCGATGCCCTCTTGGACCGCCCCGTTCAGGTCGTCGTTGCGCGGGATACCCGTGCTCACGGCCGCCTCGATGAACGCGTCCGTGATGGCGTACTCCCACGAGGGGTACGTGACGTTCAGCTCTCCCCCGTGCGCGTGGAAGTCCCCCGCCGGCCCGGGCTCGAAGTGCTCGGAGCGCTTGAAGTACGGCAGCAGCTCGGCGTAGCTCCAGCCAGCGCAGCCCGGCAGCCCGGCCCAGTCGTCGTAGTCCTCGCGCTGCCCGCGCATGTAGACCATGCCGTTGATGGAGCTGCAGCCCCCCAGCACGCGCCCCCGCACGATGTGCACGCGCCGGCCGTCGAGGTGCGGCTCGGGCGCCGTCTCGTACACGTTGCTGACGCGCTTGTCGTACATCAGCCGGCTGAAGCCGAGGCCCATCTTGATGAGCGGGTTGTTGTCCTTGCCGCCCGCCTCCAGCAGCAGCACGCGCGCGCTCGGGTCCGCAGACAGACGGTTGGCCACGCAGCAGCCCGCCGAGCCGGCCCCCACCACGATGTAGTCGTACTCGCTCGCGCTCATCTCAGCCTGCCTTCATGGGTCTCGCCTCAGCCGAGCGGTGGGTTCTCGCGCGCGAGGATGTTCTCGGTGCGGGCGCGCAGCTTGTCGTCGCTGCTGCCCAGCTTGGACAGGATCCAGAACTGCCCCTTGCGCACCCCCTCGAGCGCCATCTCGGCCACCTCCTCGGGCTCGGTCAGCTTGAAGTCCAGCCCGGCGCTCTTGGCCAGCGCGGCCATGTCCACGTAGGCCGCGGGGGCCTGCCCGGCCACGCGGTACTCGTCCGTGCGCGCGCGGTCCGAGTTGAGGATGTTGGTGTTCACGAGGAAGGGCCCGGGGAACAGCACGTGCGCCTGCAGCTGGGCCTCGGCCTTCAGGAACTGCGCGTGCAGCACCTCGGTCAGGCTGGTGAGGGCCGCCTTGGACGACGCGTAGACCGGCGTGGTGGGCAGCGAGGTGATGCCCCCGTTGCCCGACGACGTGTTGATGACGTGCCCCGGCTCGCCGCGCTCCAGCATGGTGGGCACGAACGCGCGGATGCCGTTCACCACGCCCATCACGTTCACCGCGTAGGCCCACTGCCAGTCCTGCTCGGCGATGGTCCAGAGAGGCTTCGCGGCCTCCTTCACGCCCACCCCTGCGTTGTTGAACAGCAGGTGCACGTTGCCGTACTTGGCGAACACCGCCGCTGCCAGCGCCTCCATGGACTCGGCCTTGATGACGTTGGCCTGCATGCCGTCCACGTCGAGGCCCTGCGCGCGCAGCTCGGCGCACACCTTCGCGATGTTCTCGGCGTCGATGTCGGCCAGCACCACCTTGGCGCCGTGCTGGGCCAGCTGCGTGACGATGCAGCGGCCCACGCCGCTCGCGCCGCCGGTCACCACGGCGACCTTGCCCTGGAAGTAGTCGTCCTGCGCGCTGGCCTCAGACATGGGCGCTCGCTCCTTCCGCGCCGCGGGACTCGCTCGCGAGCGGGATCTCGACGCCCGCCTGGGGCACGTCGTAACGCTGCGCGATGAACGGCGCGAGCCACTCGCCGGGCACCGTGCGCAGCACCTCGCCGCCCGTCTTGGTGGCCCCCTCGGCGAACTCCATGCGAACCAGGCGCTTGACCGGCACGTCCACCAGCGGGTCGTGCGCGGACTCGCGCAGGATGACCTCGCCGTCCTCCACGTGGCGCACCGACGTGTAGTTGCGCTCCCAGTTCAGGCGCGTGAGCAGCACCTCTCCGTCGAACCCGCCGTTGGGGTTCTGCTCGGGCATGCAGGTGGGCAGCGCCTTGAAGCAGAAGAAGTGCTCGGTGAACTGCTTGGGCGTGTCCGAGGGCGCGCCCAGCCGGCCGCGCAGCTCGAGGAAAGACACGCCGTGCCGCGTGACGCTGCCCATCACCCGCTCGTCGCTCAGCTCGAACGCCGTGCTGGCGATCTTCTTCGGCTCGCCGAACTTCTCGCGCCCACCGATGACCACGAACTCGCCCTCCATGGGCATGGCCAGCACGTAGAAGCCCGGCGCGCCCTCGTGCGTGCAGGCGACGCCGACCGTGGCCGCCCCCAGCCGCACCGTGCGCTCCGGCGAGAGGTGCATCGCGATGTTGGCGAACTGCACGAAGATCTCGGGGCGCGCGGCGGCCACCAGCGGCTTGGGCAGCAACGCCGCGGCGATCTCGGGCTCGGTCTCGTACAGCGCACGGATGGACTGCACGGTGTGCATGGTCTGCGTGGCGGCCGGCTTGGCCGCGCCGGGCGCCGGGGAGAGGTCTTGGACGTAGCGTAGACGGGCCATGCGTTGCTCCTACTGCGGGTCGCCCACGAAGAGCGCCTTCTCGGGTCCGATGCGCGCGGCAAGCGTGTACAGCGGCGCGGGGTCGAGGCCGTAGCAGGCGAGCGCGTTGGTGCCGAGCATCTGCGTGAGCTCGGCCTCCGGGATGCCCGTCATGTACTGCTTCATCTTCTCTTTGGTGTGCGGCCAGCTGCCCTCGGGGTGCGGGAAGTCCGTGCCCCACATGACGCTCTCCATGCCGATCTGGTGCCGCACCGCCGTGCTGCCCTCGTCGAACAGCGCCGACGCGCTGAGCCAGCAGTTGCGCCGCCAGTACTCGCTGGGTTTGAGCGTGAGGTTGGAGCGGAAGTCGCCGAGCTTGCCGCTCGTGTGCTTCACCGACGCACGCACGTCCATCATCTCCAGCATGGACGGCACCCAGAACTCGCTCACCTCCGTGAGGCAGAACTTGAGGTCTGGGAACAGCTCGAAGGCCCCGCCGAAGATCAGGTGCCAAAGTGGGCGCGCGGCCCACCACGCGAACTCGCACAGGAACACGCCCATGGCGCCGGGCAGCGAGAAGTCGTAGTCCGGCGCGGGGCCCGAGTGCGTGTGCACCACCATCCCGCGCTCGGCACACGTGCGCCACAGCGGGTGGTAGCGCGGGTGGTTGTAGGCCGGGTAGTCGCCCATCAGCGCCGGGATCAGGATGCCGCGCAGGCCGCGCTCGTGCGCCCAGACCACCTCGCGCACGGCCGCGTCCACATCGTACAGCGCGGGCACGATGGCGAGGCCGATGCGCCGCGTGGGCGCCGCCTGGCAGAACTCCACCATCCAGCGGTTGTGCGCGCGCGCACCCGCCCACTGCAGCTCGGGCGAGACCCCCCAGGGCTTGAGGCCCAGGCCCGCCCCGAACGGCGGCGCGTTGCGCTCGGTGATGCCATCCGGGAAGAGCACCTCGGCCGCCACGCCGTCGTCGTCGATGACCTGGTTGCGCAGGTCCGAGTCCCACGCGGCGGCCAAGAGCCCCACGTTCCCCTCGCGCCACTTCTCGTTGTAGTCCTTGATCAGGAAGTCCTTCTCGCGCGCCGCGCGCTCCGCGATCTCCGCCTCGATCTGCGCGTCGAAGGTCTCACGGTGCTGGGGGTCCAGATAGTCGCGGTACTTCTCGGGCAAGAGGCCGGCGTGACCGTCCGTAGAGACGATCAGGTAGCGGTCAGCGGTGGAGGGCGTTTCGGTCATGGCGGTGGTGCGGGCGCGACTAGGCGCGCGTGAAGGTGAGGTCCAGGTGGGCGAGCCCACGGATGAACGAGGAGCTCAGGCGCTCCCGCCGCCCTTCCGGCGCGAGGGACAGCGTCTCCATCTTACGCAGAAGCGCGACCAGGGTGGTGCTCAGCTCGAGGCGCGCGAGGTTGGCGCCCAAGCAGAAGTGCGTGCCGAAGCCGAACGCGAGGTGCTTCTCCACGCGCGGGTCGCGCCGCACGTCGAAGCGGTGCGGGTCCTTGAACACGCTCGGGTCGCGGTTGGCGGCGGGGTACATGAGCCCCACCATCTGGCCTTCGCGGATGGTCTTGCCGTGCAGCGTCACGTCGCACGTGGCGGTGCGGAACATGTTGGTGAAGGGCGTGACCCAGCGCGTCATCTCCTCGATGGCGGCCTGGATGACGCGCTCGTCGTCCACGTGCGCGCGCAGGTAGGCCCAGGCTTCCGGATCTTGGGCCAGCATCTCGAGCCCGCCCGCGATGGCGTTGCGCGTGGTCTCGATGCCCCCCGCCAGGATCAGCGCGTGCTCGAACAACAGCTGGTCTTCCTCGAGCTTCTGTCCGTCCAGCTCGGCGTGCATCCAGCGCAGCAACAGGTCGCTGTCGTCGTCGCTGCCCTCGCGCTCCGCCACCATCACCTCGTGGTGCTCACAGAACTCGCCGAAGGCTTCGTTCACCGCGTCGTCCACGTACTGCGGCCCCTGCCCACCGCTCACCATCACCTCGATCCAGCGGCGCAGCGTGGGGGTCATCTCTTGCGGCGCGCCGAGCATGGTGGCTACCAGCTGCGCCGGGAGCTGCGCGGCGAGGTCCTCGACGGCATCGAACGCACCGCGCTCGAGGAACGCGTCGATCAGCGTGTCCACGATCTCGGCACAGCTGGCCTCGATCTCTTTCATGGCCCGGGGCGTGAAGCCCTTGGCTACCAGTCCGCGCTGCTTGGCGTGGGCGGTCCCGTCCTGGTGGATCATGGAGGGGTCCGCCGGCAGGTTCGGGCGGTTGCCCTCCGTGGAGCAGAACGTCACCGGGTCGCGCGAGACGGCGAGCACGTCGTCGTAGCGGAACACGTACCAGAGCTCGTTGTGCTCGTCCCAGTAGAGGGGGTCGTGCTCGCGCAGGTAGTCGTAGAGCTCCCACGGGTCGTCGTGGGACTCCGGCGCGCACAGGTCCACCCCCCGAAAGCGCAGCGCGTCCATGCGTGGGTCACTCACGCGCCGGCTCCCGCGAAGAAGCCCCGATACCACTCGCGCACGCGGCCGATGGGTCCGTCACCGTCGGCCAGCACCGGCGCGTCGCGCCACTTCTTGTTCTCCCAGATGGCGACGTCCTGGAAGTACCCGTCGCGGGCCGCGGCCACCACGGCGCTCATGATCTCTTCGGGCAGCACCACGCCCACCCCGGTCTTCACGGCCACCCCGAAGCGCAGCAACAAGCGCCTCTCGTCGATGGGGATGTGCGCGTTGATGAGGACCATGGGGTAGGCCCAGGCCAGGTCTGTGAACTGGATGGCCGGGCCGTGATACGTGGCGACGGACGTCACGTCGATCTTCTCGCCGCGCAGGTTGCGCCCCTTGCCGAGCGTGCGCTGCGTGGCGCGCGGCCCGTCGATGATGACCTCGAACTCGTCGACGCGGGTGTTGTGTACGGGCAGGAAGTGCGCGCGGTCGGCGATGTTCTCGATCACCTCGCGCGGCTCGGTCTTGATCTCGGCCTGGTCCGTGCGGAGCTCGCTCCAGGCGGGGTCGTCCAGCTGCGGCAGCACGGGGATGTCGTAGTCGGGGACCGCTCCCTCCGGACCGAAGAAACCGAGGATCATGCCGTTCTGCTCGCGCAGCAGGCGCCCCTTCACCCCCGCGCGAGGCGGGATGCGCTTGGCATAGGGCACCTCCGTGCACACGCCCGACTTGCCGAACTTCCACGCGTGGAAGGGGCAGCGGATGCTGTCACCCTCCACCTTGCCACCGTGGCCCAGGTGGGCACCCAGGTGCGGACAGAAGGCCTCGAGCAGGACGGGCTCGCCCCCCTCGGTGCGGTACAGCACGAACTCCTGCCCGAAGTAGCGCACGGGCTTCACTTCGGTCGGGCCCAGCTCCTTGCTGAAGGCCACCAGGTACCAACCCTGGGCATAGGACGCGTCGGTCATGACGTCACCGTAGTGGGCGGCGCGGCCAGCAGGAAATCCGCATTCGTCACGCACTCATGCGCTGTGCTTATACTTCGCGGCATGAGCCGCAGCGCCCTCTCCGCACTGAACCTCAACTCGCTGGTGGCGCTCGACGCGCTGCTGAGCGAGTGCAACGTGACGCGCGCGGCCCGGCGGGTGGGCATCACGCAGCCCGCCATGAGCCAGACGCTGGCGCGGCTGCGCGAGCTGTTCGACGACCCGATCCTGGTGCGCAGCGGGCGGGGCATGAAGCGCTCGCCGCGCGCGGACGCGATGCTGGCGCCGCTGTCGGAGGCCCTCCAGGCCGTGGAGCACGCCGTGCAGCTGGGCATGCGCTTCGACCCCAAGACCTCGACTCGCGTGTTCCGCATGGCCATGACCGACCTGCACCTGGCCGTCACCCTGCCCGAGGTGCTGCGGGTGATCGCCAAGGTCGCGCCGGGGGTGCGCATCGAGGCGCAGGCCATCACCATGCGCGGGCTGTCCGAGCGCATCGCGGCGGGCGTGGTGGACCTGGCGCTGGGGTTCCTGCTGAGCGTGGGCGAGAAGCTGCGGAGCGAGCAGCTGGTGGCGGAGCGCTACGTGTGCCTGGTGCGCGCGGGGCACCCGCTGGTGAAGCGCAAGCGCGTGTCGCTCGCCGACTACGGCCGCCACCAGCACCTGGCCAACACCCCGCTCGAGTTCGTCCCCGCGGGTATGTCCGGGCTGTCCTATGGCTCCGGCGCGCGCAGCGGCATCCGCGCCGCCCTGCCCTCGCTGCTGGCCCTGCCCGCCATCGTGCGCGCCACGGACCTGGTCGCGACGGTGCCGCGCACCACGCTGGCCGCGCCGATCGACTTCACGGACGTGGTCACCCTCGACGCCCCCAAGGAGCTGCCCGACGCGGTGCACTCCATCTGGTGGCACGACCGCTTCGACCGCGACCCGGCACACGAGTGGCTGCGCGACGTGGTGCGCACAGCGGCGCTGGCGACGATCGAGCGCTCGTGACGCAACGCGGAATGTTCTGGGCGCACTCCGCGGTTCGAGGCAGGAGATGCACACCCCAACGCCTGCGGCAGCGCCCGAGCGCGCGCGTGGCGCCCTGATCGGCGCGCTCGTGGGCGACGCGTGGGGCCGGCCCTACGAGGGGACGGCGGTGTCGGACGCCGCCCGGATCCTCGCGGAGTTCGCGCGACGGCGAGACGCGCCCGGGACGCTGGGCCACAGCGACGACGGCGAGATGACCCTGGCGCTGCTCGAGTCGCTGCAGTTCGACGGAGCGCTGGACCAAGAACACTTCGTGCGGCTGATGAGCTTCACCCACGAGCCGGCGCGAGGCTACGGCAAGGGCGTTCGGAGCGTGTTTCGCGCCGTGCGAGGCCGCGTCCCGTGGCAAGAGGCCACGACGAGCTTCTGGGTGGACGGCTCACGCGGGAACGGCGCGGCAGCGCGGGTCGCGTCTGTTGCGGCCCTCCACGCAGGCGCAAGCGAGGCACACGTCGTGGAGCTGGCGCGCCGGAGCGCCGTAGTGACCCACGCGCACCCGGAGGCGGTGGACGGTGCGGTGGTCATCGCGGTGGCCACGCACGCGGCCGTACGCACGGCAGAGCGCGCCGCTGTCACGGATGCCGCGACGCGACATGCTGGGTCGCTCGTGAGCGTGGTCGCGCAAGTGGGTGCGTTGCGCGACAGCACGCCCGCAGAGGTCGCCAGACAGATCGGGAACGATGTCCTCGCCTCGCGCTCGGTGGGGTCTGCCCTCTGGGCGCTTCACACGAGCGCGTCCTTCGAGGGCGCCATCATCAACGCGCTCTCTCTTGGCGGCGATACGGACACGATTGCCTGCATGACTGGCGCCATCGCCGGCGGGTTCTACGGAGCCGACGCGATCCCGACCTCGTGGCAGCTGGCGCTCGAACCAGAAGCGCGGCGGACGCTCGCACGCGTCCCGTGAACGATACGTTCTTCGCCTCACCACGAGATGGTCGTGGCACCCCACCCAAAACGCGCGCTACGATTCGGTCATGTCAGCGATTCGCGCACGCGTCGAGAACGGGCGGCTGCTGGTAGACCAACCGACGAGTCTGCCGGAGGGGACGGTCCTCGACCTCGTCGTCGACGATGAAGGCGACGCCCTCGACGCGAGCGAGCGTGAGATGCTCGACGCCGCTATCTCGGCCGCGTGGCAGTCTGTCCGCGAGGGTCGCGGACGCGCCGCGGCCGACGTCCTCGCCGATCTGCGTCGGCGTTGATGCGCGGCGTCGTCGTCGCCCCCTACTACATCGCGACCGAGGAGGCAGTGGTCGTCCTCGCCGTGTGGGGCGCGATCAAGGGCGCGGGACCACGGTTGCGCCGCCCCAGCTGAGGTACCCTGCGCGCCATGACCATCCCCAACGCGACCAGCCACTCCCTCCGTCTGCTGGTCTGCCTGCACTGTGGCGCGCCGTTCGAGTCGGCGCCCGAAGGGGGCCACTACACCTGCACCTACTGCCGCGCCACGCACGACGTGAAGCCGCGCGACGAGCGGCCGGAGACCTTCGCGGGCAGCGGCGTGTTGCCCGCCAAGCCACAGGCGACCGAGGCCGAACGCTTCGCCGCGCTGCGCGAGCAGATGGTCAGCACCCACGTCTACAACTTCCCCCCCGCGTCGCTGCGTGACCTGGCGCGGCACAGCACGGACGTCTCGCGACTGGCCGAGGCCGAGGGCCTGTACCGCACCGCCGAGAAGCGCGTCATCGACGGTGGGGGCTTCGAGGCCGAGGCCGAGCTCTTCTGGATCGCGGGCATTCTGCGCACCATGTACCTGCGCCAGAAGGAAGCGCGGCGCGCACGCGCCGTGGACGAGATGACGCTCGAGACGCTGCGCGACCCCGTGCTGCGCACCGTGCAGCGCGCCTCGCTGGCCAACCGCGCGTGCGAGGCCGGCGACCTCGAGAGCGCGGACGCTTGGCTAGCCCCCTGCCCGCGCGACTCCGACGTGCTGGCCGTGCACACCAGCGTGCGCGTCACCGAAGCGCGCATCGCGTTCAGGCGCGGCGACTACGCGCGCACCCTCGCGTGTCTGGGCGCCGAGGCCGACGCGGTGCCGCTGCGCATCGACCGCGACGCGATGGCGTGCCTCTACCGTGCCGCCGCCTACGAGCGCCTCGGCAAGCTCGACGAAGCCGCGCGCGCGCTGTCCGCCTCGCGACGCACCCTGGGTGGAAAGCTGTTCGCGGTGCGCAAGATGACCGACTGGCGCGAGACCTTCCCCGACGAAGGCCTGTGCGACCAGACGTTCCCCGCGTTCAAGCGCAACGCCGTGCTCGCGCGCGTGGGCTGCATCGGCATCGTGCTCCTGTCGCTCGGGGCCGCCGTCGTGGGCGTGGCCACGTCGCTCTTGGGCTGACGCCACGCACGAACCTCCGGGGCACCGCGCCTGGGCTACACTGCCGCATGGCCCGCACCTACACGCCCGACCCCGACACCATCACCCTGCACGCCAACGGCATCGACTTCGCCTGCCTGAGCTGGGGCGAGGGACCGCTGGTGGTGCTGGTGCACGGCTTCCCCGACACCGCGCGCACCTGGGACCTGGTGGGCCCGCGCATCGCAGCGCTCGGCTTCCGCGTGCTGGCGCCCTACACCCGCGGCATCGCACCCAGCTCCGCGCCCGCCGACGGCGACTACGCCAGCGACACGCTGGGCCGCGACATCCTCGCGCTCATCGAAGCCGCAGGCGAGCAGCAGGCCATCGTCGTGGGCCACGACTTCGGGGCCAGCGCGGCCTACTCGGCAGCGGGCCTCGGCTCCGACAAGGTGCGCAAGCTGGTCACCGTGGCCATCCCGCACCCCGCCTCCATCAAGCCGTCACTGGGCAAGGTCTGGAAGGTGCGCCACTTCATGACCCACCGGCTCCCCGGCGCGGCCAAGCGCTTCGCGGCCAACGACTTCGCCGAGCTGCGCGTGCTCTACGAGCGCTGGTCCCCCGGCTTCGCCTGGCCCGACGCCGAGTTCGAGGCCGCCAAGAACAGCTACTCCGCCCCTGGCGGCACGCAGCGCGCCCTCGACTACTACAAGTTCATCACGCCCAAGCCGCCCGCCGGGCACCTCGTGCGCCTGCCCATGCCCTCGCTCGTCATCGGGGGCCACACCGACGGCGCGATGAAGGCGGAGGACTTCGAGGGCTGCAAGGGGCGCTTCACCGGTCCCATCGAGGTCGCCATGGTCCCGGGCGGACACTTCCTGCACCGCGAGCACCCCGAGGAGTTCCTCGCCGTGCTGCTGCCGTTCCTGAAGGAAGGCGCGTAGGGAGTCCGTCATGGACGTCGACATCGCCGTGAACGGCCCCGTGGAGGACGCCGAGGTCATCGCCCTCTACCGCCGCGCCTCCAGGTCGCAATGTCGACGCGCGGTAGCTCCGACGTCCGCTCGAACCTGGCGTGATGACCGGGTGGGTCAGCCGTCGCCCAGGACCTCCTCGGCGCTTGCGGCGGTCAGCACGCGAACGAGCATCTGCTCCAGCTCGGGCCCGGCCGCGGCGTCGACACGCGCATCGAGCGCAGCGTCGAGCGAACCGAACCGCACGCTCAGCAGGTTGCGCAACGTGGCCCGCAGGGCAGCCAGAGAGCCCTCCTGCCTGCCTTGCTGGATGCCCTGCTCGCGACCACGCTGGATGCCTTGCTGCAGGCCTTGCTGCAGGCCCTGCTGTAGGCCCTGCTCGCGGCCTTGCTGAATGAGTTGTTCACCGGCTGATGCCAAGGGACCCTCCGCGGTGGGGACGTGTATCAGGATGGCGCGGCGGACATCTTCGACAGACTGCTCGCCCGCCGCCAAGAGAATGTAGCGCAGCAGCGCTTCGAGTTCATCTGGGTGCCGTTCCGCCACGAGGGTGAGCAGCGCGGCCCAGAACTCCAAGTGGGCGAGGATGGCATGAACATCGCGGCCATCGCGCAGCAGCCAGGAGGCCACCCGGGCGACGGGTGCGAGCGGGCGGCCCATCAGCTCCGCGTTGCTGGCCACGGCGAGGTCGTCGATCAGCAGGTCGAGGTTGGGCACGAAGCGCCGCAGCTCAGGGTGCTCGGCCAGGCCCTCCACCATGGCGTGCACGGACCTGGGCGCGCTCCACGCGCGGGCGCCGTGGTGGACCACTAGCGGGACCACTAGCGGCAGCGTCCCCCGCTGCGGCTCGTCGGCGCGGAGCTTGGCCCAGATGCGCACCACGTACTCGAGGATGCGGAACGGCATGTCCGGATCGGCCCGGCTCTGGTGCTCCAGCAGGACGTAGACGTACGCGTACCGCTGCCCATGGCGTGGATTGCGGAAGGGCACCCGGAAGAGCAGGTCGGTGTGCCGCAGGCGCAGCTCCTTGGACACGAAGCTGCCCTCCACCACCTCCAGCTTGTCGAGGTCCAGCTGGGTCACGAGCGAGCCCGGGAGTATGGTGCGCAGCTCGCCGGCCGCGTGCTCGGGGGTCGAGAAGATCCTCTTGAACAGCGCGTCGTGCTTCGCCATGCCCGGCCGTCTTCGGCCGAACTGTGCGCGAGTTGCGTGTTTGCGCGCTCGCGCGTGACCGTAGGCTCATGCTTGCAGCAGGACGGAGCCAGTCTCACGCGACGCGCGGCGCCGACCGGCTCAGGAGCGTTCTCCGGGACGTCAGCCCATAGATGGGATGAAGCGCCGCCGTCCCTCTCCGGCGGCATACTGAAGGCTGCGACGCGGAGCCGCGAAAGGAGACGCTACGATGGACCACATAGGCATCGACGTTCACAAGGCTAGCACTCAGGTCTGCATCCAGGGAGCGGACGGTGAGCTGCAGGAGTTTCGGATCCCGACGACTCGTGACCGGCTCATCGAGACGTTCGGCGCGATGGCGCCCGGCAAGGTGCTGTTGGAGGCCTCGACGGAGAGCGAGTGGGTCGCGCGATGTCTCGAGCGGGTGGGCCACGAGGTGGTAGTCGCCGACCCGGGATTCGCGCCGATGTACGCCACACGGAGCCGGAAGGTGAAGACCGACCGACGCGACGCACGGTGCCTCGCGGAGGCATGCCAGCTGGGCGCGTACCGGGCGGCCCATCGGACGTCTGACGCGAGCCGTCACCTGCGCGACTTGGTGCTAGCGCGCAAGCTGCAAGTTCGCATGCGTAGCCAGACGATTGTCACGTTGCGGTCCATTCTGCGGCGAGAAGGGTTTCGGCTTCGGAGCGGTGGTGTCGCATCCTTTCGGACGCGGCTGGAGGAACTCGAATTACCCGCGGAGACCGCGGAGGTCATGGCGCCGCTGCTGGACCTCATCGACACGCTCACCGCTTCCATCAAGCAATCGGAACGCGGTGTCGCGGACCAGCTCGCGCTGCACCCCCGGGCAGCCCGACTCACGACCGTGCCGGGCATCGGGCCGGTCACGGCCATCACCTTCCACGCCACGATGGACGACAGCAGCCGCTTTGCGTCTGCCCGTGCCGTCCGCGCGTACCTCGGCCTTGTCCCCTCCGAGCGCAGCAGCGGCGAGAAGCGGCAGCTTGGCCACATCACCAAACGCGGTCAGACCGAGCTCCGGAGCCTGCTCGTCGAGGCCGCCTGGCGCATCGTGCGCAGCACCAGTGACGACACACTCGCGATGCGCAACTGGGCGGCCGGCATCACCGCACGCAGAGGCCGCGCCATCGCGGTCGTGGCGCTCGCCCGCAAACTCGCGGGCGTCCTCTTCGTGATGTGGCGTGACGAGCACGACTTCGCGCCTCGGCGCACGAACACGCAGCCCCCAAGACCTTTGGCCGCTTCGGCGGCCTGACTCCGCTTGCATTCCAACGACAGAACCCGAGTGAAATCACGGATGGCAGAGCACGGCATGTCTGCTGGCCCATTGCGAGCGCCGACTCATAGATAGTGCCCGCCACCCTTTTCGAATCCCACGGTGCGCCGCCGCTTCGAGCGGCAACTCAGAGCGCGGACAGAAGGCTGAAAGAACTCGTTTTCACGTCGGTTGGTCACGACTCAAACAGCAAATATCGACACACACAACGTGCGGTCACTTGACTTCATGTGGCACTTCACAGAAGCCGACATGAACGTGCCTTCGCAAGTGTCCGAGATGTTTGCATAAGTAATAGCGATTCGGTGAAGCGCGCCCCGCGCAAGCTGCAGGACGGCCAGCGCGGGTGAGGCGCGGTTCGCCGAGGCGCCGTTGAACGGAGCCGCGGAGCATCACCCAGGCGCGAGCGGTCGGCTATGGGCCAATCGCGGCGGGCACCTCGAGGCGACGAGGCTTCGGCGGGGGCTTGGGACGAGACGCTTCCGGGTGCGGGGAGGCAGCCAGGTGAGATCCACCGGGTCGCCGCCGCCCGTCGCACGTGCGCGGCACGGCGCCATCGCCGGACGGACGAGCGCCACCACCGCAGCAGACGGACTGTCGCTGCGTGAGGCACGCACGTGCACGTCGCGAGCGAGGGTCATGACGAGTCGATCCCTTCAACGCGCGTCGGCATCGACGTCGACAACGGGAGCACGAGCAGCTGCGTGTCGCAGTGGGGGCAGCGCAATGGGTCACGGCCGTGGAGGGCCAGCATGAGTTCGACCCAAGTGCGCGGGCTCTGGCGCGCGTCGAGCTCCACCCCACGTGCAGACGTCGAGGCGCCAGCGAGAGCGGCCTGTGCGCGCGCGAGGGAGAGGGCGCGGACGTGATTGGTGGAGACGAGGCCAGCATGACGGATCTTGTGGAAGCCCCTGGGCAAGGTGTGGCGCAGGAGGCGAGCGAGGAAGTCCACCGCGTTCTGCGTGCAGGTCTTCCCGTCCTTGGTGGCGAAGGTCACCGCCTCGCCGTCGTAGCGGATGAGGCGGGCGTTCGAGACGCCGACGCGATGCGTGTAGCGCCCGAGGTAACCGAAGACCTGCTGCGCCCCCGCGAACGGCGCCTTCGCGTAGACGTGCCACCTCGTCTCGAAGAGCGCGCGCCGCACGGGCTCCACCTCGTCGGGCGGCAACACCAGCGTGCCCGCGTCGAACGCCGGCAGGATGGCCTCACGCACGAAGCCTCGGACGAGCTTGGCGAGAGCCCTCACGGGGAAGAGGTACCGGCCGTTGCGGCGTGCCGCTTTGCACCCCCAAGGGACCACCTGATTCTCAACCACATGGGACCGGGGGTCGGTCCGATGACGTTGAGCGGATAATGCCGACCGGGAGGTCGCTTGTCACGCCGGAGGGGCCCGTGGCCCCGACGAACCGCGGCTACCGCTTGCGGCGACGGATCGGTAGGTCTGGCTTGGTGACGGGCGTTCCTGGTAGCGGCTCGGCGGCATCGATCGTTGGCTTGAGGCGAGCCCGGTAGGACTCACCTTCGACGACGAGGTCGTAGGCGCTGTTGATGAATCGGTCGACGGCGCTCTGGGCGAGCAGGACGTCGTCGAACGCCGCGATCCACTCGCTCGTGTCGCGGTTGCTGGTGATGATCGTGGCGACTCGACCGTTGCGCTCGACGAAGAGCTGATAGACGTCGCGGCTCTCGTCGCGTGTCATGGGCTCGAGCGCGAAGTCGTCGATGATGAGCAGGTCGACGGTCGTGAGCTCGATCATCAGCGCGTCCCGTGAGTTGTCCATGCGGCTCTGCTTGAGTCGTCGCAGCAGGTCGTCCGCGCGGGTCATCGCGACCTGGAACCGATGTCGACACGCGGCGTGTCCGATGGCGGTGGCGAGGAACGTCTTGCCGACGCCGACGGGGCCGAGGATGACGGCGTTGCGTCCTTCGGGGATGAAGCGCAGGCAGAGCAGCTCGCGCAAGACGCGCTGGTCGAACGAGACCTTCGCGGACTCGTCCCAGCGTTCGATTCTCATGTCCGGGTTCAGCCCCGCGTCCTTCGCGCGCCGCGCCGTGGCGGTGCTGTCGCGTCGATCGATCTCGTCGCGAAGCAGGAGGAGCAGCAGCTCCTCGAACGCCATCTTGCTCTTCTCGGCGAGCATGATTCGCTCGAGCAACGTGGGGATCATCTGGCCGAGGCGGAGCTTCTTGAGCGCGGCCTCGAGGTCCATGTCGAGTCGTCGTGGTGTCGCCATCACTCGTCTCCCTTCGGCTTGCTCGCGCCGTCGCGACGAGTCTGGAAGGCATCACGTTCTCGGCCGAACCGCGGGTGTTGATCGAGACGCGCGAGAGCACCGCGGTCCTCGGCGCTCGCCTCCATCTCGAACGCCCGCTGAAGCAGCTTCGCCACCCGTGGCACGTCGAGGACGTCGAACGAGAGTGCGTGCGCGCACGCGGCGTCGACGCGCTCACGGCCATAGCGGTCGCAGAGACGGAGGAGCTGGTAGCCCTGTCGCATGCGGGTCCACGGGAGCGGACCATCGATCAGCCGCGACATGTACTCGCCGACGTGCTCGCCCTTGACGCGACTCTGTTCGAGGAGGTTGTCGAGGCTGCGCGTGGCGTATCCATCCTTGCCGATTGGGTAGTCGTTGGGGTCCGTCGAACGATGACCAGGGCGTTGCCGCGCGTGCGTCTTGATCAGCTCGCCACCGAGGTAGAGCCGCACCAACTGACGGTCCTCCCGCACACGCAAGGTCCGGCCGATGTACTTGCTCGGCACTGAGTACAGCGCCTTCGAGATCTGCACGTGATGGTCCGGATGCACCTTCGCTTCGGTCCAGCGAGGAACGTCGAAGGTCGTCGTCGGCGCCGGCTTCAGCTTGGGCTTCTCCTCCTGCTCGAAGTGCTCTCTCACGATCCGCCTCGTCGTCCCGTGCTCACGCTCGGCGACGTCGCGACACCACTGCAGCGCGCTGCGACGCGTGTCCTCGAGGCCCTTGAACTGCTCCCCGTCGAACCAGCTCTCTCGGACGAACGGGACCTGATTCTCGACGCGCGGCTTGTCCTTCGGGTGCCGCACGCGCGCGGGGTCCGCGAAGAACCCGCGGGCCTGCGCATACTCCAAGAACGTGTCGTTGAATCTCGGAGCAGTGGCGTGCGGCTCGATCACCATCGTCTTCGGGTTGTCGATGACCACGCGCGCGACGACGCCACCGAAGAACTTCCACGCCTCGTCGAGACCCTCGCAGATCGCGGCTGTCGTCTGCTCGAACGTCGGCCAGACGAACTGCATCCGGCTGCACGTCAACGTCACCACCAGGCACCAGAGCGCGCGCGGCTTCCCGGTGTCGTGGTCGAAGATCGTCCCCATCTTGCCGAAGTCCACCTGCGCCTCTTCGCCTGGCGGTGGGTCGTCGACGCGGACGGTCGGCTTCCGCTCCCGCCAGCCGAGCTCGTCGTGGGCCCAACGGCACAGCGTCGCATAGGTCACGTCGACCCCGTGACGCGCGAGCAGCGTGTGCACCTTCGTCAGTCTCAGCGCGCGCTGCCCCGGCTTCTCCGGGAACAGCCACCCATGGATGCGCTCTCGGTGGGCATCGAGCACGCGACGTGGCTCGCTCGGCGCTGGTGCTGGTCGACCCTGCACCTCCTGCACCATCTGCTGCACCCGCGCATCGTCGGTCCCCTCCGCGCGCGTCGATGCGTCCACGTACCGTCGCACCGTCTTGCGGTCCAGCCCCGTCTCGCGGGCGATCTGCCGCAGCCCATGCCCCGCTTCGAAACGGCGCAGCACCTCTTTCACTTCGATCATCTTCAGCTCCCGATAGGCCATCTGGAGTCGTCGCACGCCCGCTCGCGCGCGACCCAGGGGCCGGGCTCGGTCACCGAACCGAAGGAGCCCTCAGGTGGTCCCTTCAGGCTGCAAATCGGGTGGTCCCATGCTCCTGCAAAACACAGGCGCATCCCCCTCGGGTGGTCCCATGAGGCTGCAAATCAGGTGGTCCCATGGGGCTGCAAATCCAGCCCCGGGGGTGGTCCCATGAGGGTGCAAACCGGCAAACCGCGCGACCTGCTCGGGTGGCACCAGCTCGCGGTACGAGCCCTTGTGTCCCTTCTGGCCGCCGCGCTTCTTGCCCTTCGCGTTCTTGCGCAGCTTGCCCCCGCCCGGCGTATCCCCCGACGGCGGCTTGTTCGAGTTCTTCGAGTTCCGGCTCAGCTCCTCCGTCAAGCGGAGGACCAGCCCCTCGAGAGTCTCGACCTTCGTGACGAGCGCCGCGTTGAGCTTCGCGAGCTCCTTGTTCGACGCCTCGAAGAGCGCTAGCCGCGCGTGGAGGTCATCGATCTCGGAGGGCCCTGACACGCACAACGTAGATCACGATCCCGATCCGCTGTCGATCGCGAATTCAGAACGCCCCAGAATGATCGAGCTTTCAGGGGGCGTGAACGGTTACATGATCGGCGGGTACCACGGATCCGAACTGAATCGGTTCCTTTCTGCGGCGACCACGTCGTCCCTGAAGGCTTTGGGGGTCAGTCCCCACGCAGCGTTGGACTGTCCGCGGAAGCGGAACCGCGATGGGTGGTCGATAGCGGCCTGGCCGCTCCATCCCTTCCATGGGAGCAGCGCGTCCAGAAACTCTTCGGCGGTCGGGCAGTCGATCCGTTCGATCGTGGGGTTGTGCACGCCCTACGACAGCACGCTCCCAAGCGCTTGCGCAACCTTGCGGTGCTGGGTTGCACGAGTTCGTGACGGGGCCAAGTGGTCACAACCACACGCTAAGCGCACGACTGGCCCTCTGCGTCAGCTGCGCCACGCGCCGTCGTTTGGTGCACGACAATTTCGGTTGGTACACGAGCGCTGCTTAGGCTCTCGAACTGGGGCACCAAATCGCTGCTGCCTCGTCTCCCAGCGGCCGCGCACCACCCTCCATGTACCGAACCCCGACCCAGGCACAAACGAGCGCATCGAGAACATCCTCGTATCGTTTGAGCGAGTTGAGCGAGGGGACGTCATCCGCTGCCGGCAGGGGCACACCGATTGGCCCTAGGGCTTGGTGAAGCGCCTCGTGGATTCGGGCGAACTCGTGGAGGAGGTACGCGATTCGCTGCCGCAGCGGTTCACGAGGCCAGTAGCGGGTCGACTTCGACACCTTGTACTGCACCCGGTAGCTGCACTCCAGCAGCGCCAACAGAGCTGGATGGGGATAGACCTCAAGCAAACGCCGAGGGGTCGAGACCTGGGTGTCTGCACCTGCGACGCGATAGCCAGCGTTGCGGAACGCGGCCGAGAGCGACTCACCCAGTTTGCCGGGCCTCGCAACGCTCGGTGAATGAGCCGCACACCCTCGGCTCCCAAACTCCCGAGAGATCGCATTGTCCGCTTCACGCCGACCCGTGAACGCGTTGAGCGACACCGGCATGTCGATCGTGACGAGGTCCACTTCGACACCTGCGAGCTTGGCAGAAGCTGCCAACAGTTTCGGAACGTTGGCGTCGCATCCAGTGAACCTTTCGGCAGCCCACTGAATCGGAGTCCCCTCCGCGAGTCCCAAGAAAGAGTTGTAGCTGGGAGCAGCGGCGACGACTCGCCAGCGCGCCGCGTCGCGGGTCACCAGCGCAACGCCACTCGGTTCCGTAGCGGTCCATGCAGCATCGAGCGCAAGGATGGTGGTCACGGACGCACCCGCAACCGCAACACGCTCGGGGGTGTCCCTACTCCCGCTGCGTGCGTTGCACCGAACTCTACTTGTGGCGACGCTCGCACTCGGAGGTGCACCAGTACGCGAAGGTTTGCACCGTGCCCCCGGTCATGTACCAGGGCGCGACAGGTCCTGAGACCCTGCTGCCGTCGACCTTCCCTGCTTGGTAGTAAGCCTTCCCACAACCCTCGCAGACAATAGGGCGGCTCTTTTGGTCATAGAGCATGTGCGAACTCTACATGCGGCCGCGGTGTGTGTCAAACGAGTTGTCGCCTGAATCTTCAAGCGGCGTTGCCCACCGTGGGTGAGACGGTGATCGCGGGCCGGTCGGGGTTGAGGTGGACGACTTCGGGCCGGTCCCACGGCCGGATGTTGCGGGTCCAGCGCTCTGGGTGCTTGGCGTGGGCCTGCTCGTAGACGAGGCGGCGGTGAGCGAGGATGGGGAGGTCGGCGCCCACGTGACGGGCCTGCGGGGTGACGAAGCCGATGGCGGAGTGCAGGTGCTCGTGGTTGTACCAGCGCACGAAGGCTTCGATGGCGGCGACGGCTTCCTCCAAGGACTGGAAGCGGCTGGTGGGGTGGTCTGGTCGGTACTTCAGAGTGCGGAAGAGCGCCTCGATGAAGGGGTTGTCATCGCTCACCCGGGGCCGGCTGAAGGACGACACGATGCCGAGGGAGGTCATCATCGCGAGCATGGTCGCGCCCTTCATGGGCGAGCCGTTGTCCGAGTGCAGGACGATGCCCTTGCTCCTCACGCCGAGCTGGTCGCAGGTGGCGTGCAGGAGCTGTGCAGCGAAGCTGTCCGACTCCTCGTCGTTGACGCCCCAGCCCACGATCTTCCGGCTCCACACGTCGAGGAAGACGTAGAGGTAGAAGAAGGTGCCGCGGACCGCAGCGGGCAGGTAGGTGATGTCCCAGCAGAGCAACTGGTTCGGGCCGGTGGCAGCGCGTGCCTTCGGGCGCGTGTTCGTGCGTGCCTTCACGGGGCCGCGGTGGGTCATCAGCCCCAGCTGTTTGAGCACCCGGTAGAAGGTGGACTCCGAGCCCACGTAGTCGCCCTGGTCGGCCAGGCGCGGCACGATCTGTCGCGGCGAGAGGTCGCGCATGGCTTCGCTGGTCGCGACCTCCACGACCTTCGCGCGCTCCGCCTCGCTCAGCTTGTTCGCGGGCGGCGTGTGCGACCCCTTTCGGCGGTCGTCGCCACCATCAGGGCCTTGCTTACGCCAGCGCTGGAGCGTCCGCGCGGGCAGCTCGATGACCTCGCAGGCCTTGTGGTGACGCGCTCCGGAGCGGACGGCTTCGTCGACGAGGGAGAGGATCACTTGCCGCTCCTCCCCGGCGTGTCGTCGTCCTCGTCCCCCCAGAGCGCGTGGACTTTTTTTGCGAGCACCAGCAGCGCCGCCGTCTCCGCCAGCGCCTTCTCCTTGCGGTTGAGTTCGCGCTCGAGCTCGCGGATGCGCTTCTGCTCCTTCGTGCGTGCACGGCTGCCCCCGAGGGCAGCCAGCGCCTGCTCCCGCCACTCGGTCACGGTGGCTTCGTGCAGACCCTCCCGGCGCAGATACACGCCGAGCTCCGAGCCCGTCAGCCCCGCAGTCTCTCGCACCACCCGGAGCCGTTCGTCCGGAGCCCAGTCTTCTGGGCGGCGGCCCTCCCGAGGGGGCGGCTTCTTGTCTGTGTCGTTTGCCACGAGTGCCACGCTAGCCGCTTCTCGCAACCACCGCGAGAGGGTCGCCTGCGACACCCCACTGGTCTCTGCCAGCGCCGTCGCGGACGGCCCGCCTGGAAGCATCAGCTTCCGGATCATGCTCTGTTTGAACTCGCTCGAATATCGACCCATCGGGTCCTTGCCTGCCTCGCCCCCGAGGTGGTGTGGTGGGGTTCTGGAACCGGGCTATGCGCCCGGTGGAGGCGACAACTCACGCTGACACAGGGGGTTTGTCCTACGTGCGTTCGAAAGCTGTATCCCGACCGCGCCGACGAGATCTTTCGGGGTCTCGAAGAGAAGACGCGCTCCGGAGACAGCGCGAAGTCCTAAGTGGTCGCATCCACGACGTTGCAAGACCATCGATCCCTTCCGGCAGGCCCATAGATGGGATGAAGCGCCGCCGTCCCTCTCCGGCGGCATACTGAAGGCTGCGACGCGGAGCCGCGAAAGGAGACGCTACGATGGACCACATAGGCATCGACGTTCACAAGGCTCTGAAGTCTTGACACCCCCCGGTTGACCGGCTGATTCGTCGAGGAAACGCGGCGTCAAAATTCGACACCATCGTGGCATTAATTCCGCTGCGGTACGTTGGTAGGGGATGCCGACGTCATCGAGCCAGACCGCTTTATTCGAGAGAGTGGATCCGACCACGGTGACGAGCCTGTTCAGCGGGGGTCAGGTGCGGATCCTGGTGCACGGCCACGTGGTCTACGAATACCAGGAGGACGACCTGACCCACCGAGATCTGGCCGTCATAGGGCTCCGGAGGATCGGCCTTCGAGGCAAGCGCATTGCGATGGTGTGCCGCGTGAGCGAGTCGGAGGTCACGCGAGTGCGTCGACGCTACGAGAAGGGCGGCACGGCCGGTCTGGTGCGCGCGCCAACGCGCGAAGGGCTTTCACCGCTGAGCGCGGAGGAGCGCTCGCGCGCCATCGCGATGCGAAGCGCCGGGGCATCACTGGACACCGTGGCGCGGACGATGCGGCTGTCCCTGCCGCGCGTCATCGCGACGCTCGACGCGGAGGGATTGGGGTCCGTGGGGCGCGGTCATCGCTTGCGCACCCACCTCCCGGCGCAGCTTCCTCTGACGTCGGTGGAGCCTGAGCCGAGCCCCGCGGACGAGCCTGCCGCCGAGCCCGAGACGCGTCCTGCGCGCGATGCGGAGGACGACGAAGAGCTGCGCCCCGGCATGCCGCTCGCGGCGGGGACCGAGCACCGCTCGCAGTACGCAGGCCTGGTGCTGCTGACGAGCACGCTGTGCGACTTGGGCATCGTCCCGGCGCTGAAAGTGGCCTCGGCCAAGCGCTCGGACAAGGCGGTGTACTCGGCGCCGACCATCGCGATGACCCTCTGCGCGGGCATCGCGGCGGGGTACCACTCGCTCGAGTCTCTGCACGAGCGCGATGCGTACGGGCTCGGGGTGGTGCTCGGCACCGAGCGATGCCCGAGCGTGCGGACGATGCATCGCGCGCTCACCCAGATGACGGCCACTTATGATCGCGTCGCGCTGCACGGCGAGCTCGCGCGCCACCTTGCCCGCCGCGCTCCGATGGACGTCCGCGTCTTCGGTGTCGACATCCACTTCAAGACGTACACAGGCAAGGAGCGCATCGACAAGGGCTGGAACAGCAAGCGCCGCCTCGCCGAGAAGGGCCTCGCCGACGTGGTGGTCACCGACGCGATGGGTCGTGCCTGGTTCCGCGAGCCGGTCCCCGCGGGCAGCCACCTCTCGGCCTGTCTCGGCCCGATGGCCGAGCAGCTGCGCGTGGCGCTTCCGGAGACGACCGTCGTACTCGTGTCCGACCGAGGTGGCTTCGACTTCGATGTGCTCGAGAAGCTGAACGCGACCGGCGTGAAGTACATCGCCTGGGTGCCGGCCTCCGTGAATCTCCCCGACCTCGCGACCATCGCGCCAGCGCAGGATGGCATCGGCGGTGCGGTCTTCGAGCACCCGCGCATGACGCACGCGAGCCGGCTCATCGTGCAGCGCGACGGCGACAAGCTGCTTCCGCTCTGCACGAACGTCGACACGAGCATGGATGTCGTGGAGGTCGTCGAGACGCTCCGCGCGCTGCGCGGCATGCAGGAGAACTCCTTCAAGTCGGGACGGCAGCGTGCCGGCATCGACCAACTCTCCGACCGTGGCAAAGCAACGCGTGCCCCCGACGACCGCATCATCGACAACCCGGAGTACGTGCGCTTGAAGGAAGAGCTCGAGCAGCTCAACGAGACGGTCTCGGAGATCGAGTCATGCCCAGAGCGCTGCACCCAACGCGGCAAGTGGACGAGCGAGTACGTCGTCGCGCACCTTCGACAACAGACCACACAGAAGCAGATCCGTGACGTCCCCGCTCGCGTCGAGCGATGCGCCGTCGAGCCCGACGCCCAGCGTGCTTGGCTCTGCACCACCAAGCGCGACCTCGTGGTGCCCATGCGCTACCTCGTCGACAACGCCGTGCGCGACCTCGTCGACCGCCTCGGGGACGCGCTCTCCTCGACCGACCGTGAGCACGATGCCTCGACGCGCGCGCGAACCCTGATGGCCCTCCTGCAGGCCCCCGGGACGCTCCGCTTCGAGAAGCGCCACGTCGTCGTCACCATCGAGCTGCCGCTCCCGCCCGCGCCGCACGCGCGGATCGCACAGGCCCTCGAGGCCATGGATGAACTGCAACCGCGCTTCACGGATGGCGTGCGCACCGTCCGCTTCCGCCTCGCGCCCAGGGTCACGTGTGGCTCGATCCCCCTCGCCCCGAGCCCGTCGTGAAAATGCCATTCGGGCGGTCGACGAAGCCGGGGGGTGTCAAGACCTCAGAGGCTAGCACTCAGGTCTGCATCCAGGGAGCGGACGGTGAGCTGCAGGAGTTTCGGATCCCGACGACTCGTGACCGGCTCATCGAGACGTTCGGCGCGATGGCGCCCGGCAAGGTGCTGTTGGAGGCCTCGACGGAGAGCGAGTGGGTCGCGCGATGTCTCGAGCGGGTGGGCCACGAGGTGGTAGTCGCCGACCCGGGATTCGCGCCGATGTACGCCACACGGAGCCGGAAGGTGAAGACCGACCGACGCGACGCACGGTGCCTCGCGGAGGCATGCCAGCTGGGCGCGTACCGGGCGGCCCATCGGACGTCTGACGCGAGCCGTCACCTGCGCGACTTGGTGCTAGCGCGCAAGCTGCAAGTTCGCATGCGTAGCCAGACGATTGTCACGTTGCGGTCCATTCTGCGGCGAGAAGGGTTTCGGCTTCGGAGCGGTGGTGTCGCATCCTTTCGGACGCGGCTGGAGGAACTCGAATTACCCGCGGAGACCGCGGAGGTCATGGCGCCGCTGCTGGACCTCATCGACACGCTCACCGCTTCCATCAAGCAATCGGAACGCGGTGTCGCGGACCAGCTCGCGCTGCACCCCCGGGCAGCCCGACTCACGACCGTGCCGGGCATCGGGCCGGTCACGGCCATCACCTTCCACGCCACGATGGACGACAGCAGCCGCTTTGCGTCTGCCCGTGCCGTCCGCGCGTACCTCGGCCTTGTCCCCTCCGAGCGCAGCAGCGGCGAGAAGCGGCAGCTTGGCCACATCACCAAACGCGGTCAGACCGAGCTCCGGAGCCTGCTCGTCGAGGCCGCCTGGCGCATCGTGCGCAGCACCAGTGACGACACACTCGCGATGCGCAACTGGGCGGCCGGCATCACCGCACGCAGAGGCCGCGCCATCGCGGTCGTGGCGGACGCCCGCAAACTCGCGGGCGTCCTCTTCGTGATGTGGCGTGACGAGCACGACTTCGCGCCTCGGCGCACGAACACGCAGCCCCCAAGACCTTTGGCCGCTTCGGCGGCCTGACTCCGCTTGCATTCCAACGACAGAACCCGAGTGAAATCACGGATGGCAGAGCACGGCATGTCTGCTGGCCCATTGCGAGCGCCGACCCATAGATTGTGCCCGCCACCCTTTTCGAATCCCACGGTGCGCCGCCGCTTCGAGCGGCAACTCAGAGCGCGGACAGAAGGCTGAAAGAACTCGTTTTCACGTCGGTTGGTCACGACTCAAACAGCAAATATCGACACACACAACGTGCGGTCACTTGACTTCATGTGGCACTTCACAGAAGCCGACATGAACGTGCCTTCGCAAGTGTCCGAGATGTTTACATAATGTATATTCTGCGCAGCACGCTGTGGCTCAGTACTCGGTGAGCGCTCCGCGTTCGCATCCGGACCGCGCATGTGGCGTTTCGCGAACTCGACCGCTCGGCACGCCAGGTCGCCCAGCGCCGCCTTCGCTACGGCGCGAGCAGGTTCGCGACGAGCGCGCCGCTCGACGCAGGGGCTCCCGGGATCATCCCCCCGGTAGATCCGACGACGATGGCGGTGTCGCCGATCCCCGCGGCGGCGTCGTAAACCAACTCCGTCATGTCGGAACCGATCATCCGGTTCCACGTAACGCTGCCATTCACGCTCGACAGGCGGAGCGCCAACGCGTCCCAGCCGCCCTGGTGGGTCTCGCCGGGCCAGACGTCCTGCGTGTACACGCCCAGCACCAGCCCGCCCGTGGGCGCAACGTCCAGGTAGCCGCCGCGGTCGGCGGCGGTGGTCCCGTACTGCCGAATCCACGTGAGGCCGCCATCCGGGTCGAGCTGCATCGCGAACACGTCCCAGCTCCCGAAGTCCGTCTGGGTGTCGAGCGCGCCGGAGCACTCTCCGCCGACATAGATGTTGCCCATCCCGTCGAGCGCGATCGAGAGACCGCGAGCCCAGGCGGTCGAACCTCCAAATTGCTCGGTCCAGAGGAGCGCGCCGCTCGAGTCGTACTTCATCACGAAGGCGTCCTGGCCGCCCACCGCGGTGGCCCCTGGGAGCTCGCCATCGGTGAAGCCAGTCACCACGAGGTTGCCCACCGCGTCGGTCGCGAGCGCCATCGCCTGGTCGCCCGCGGTGGTGCCGACCTGGTCGGTCCAGAGCAGCCCTCCGTCGGTGTCGTATGCGCGAACGAAGAGGTCGTCCCCGCCCTGGTTGGTCTCGCTCGGAAACGCGCCACCGGTCCGGCCCCCGACGAAGACGTTCCCATTCGCGTCGGCCGTGATCCCGAACGGCCACTCCGTTCCGGCCGTGCCGAACTGTCGATTCCACACGAGGGCGCCGGCGCGGGTGTACTTGAGTACGACGCCGTCGCGCCCCCCCGCGCTCGTCTCCCCGGGGATGGTTCCGGACGTGTACCCACTGACGACGATGTCCCCCGACCCGTCGAACGCGACCCCAGTGGGGCGAACGCCAGTGAATGTGGCGCTCGTCCAGCGCTCCACGCCGTCCGCCGCGTAGAGGCGGACGCGAGTGGAAGACCCGACCTCCACCGCCACCACGACATCTCCGTTTGCCGCCACGTCCACACCGACCGCGGTCGTATCGAAGACGTCGAGCCAGTCGCCCACGCAGAGACTGTCGGCCGTCGCGGTGCCGGCCAAGGCTTCGATTTCGTCCACACCGCAGACCGTCCAAGTCGCACATGAAGCCTGATCCGACGTATCCGTGAAGGTGCCGGAGGCGCAGGGGGAGCATGTCCGATCCCCATCGGCCGAGCCCTCGACTTCGATGTACTCCCCGGGGACGCACGTCGTCCACGCGCTGCAACTGAGCTCGTTGGTCGCCTCGGTAAAGGATCCGGCCGCGCACAGCGCGCACGTTCGATCGGTCGTCGCGTCACCCTCTGCGAGCACGTACTCACCCGCAGCGCAGTCCGTGCGGCCGACGCACGCCGTCGCCGGATCCGCGTCATCGTCCCATGTGGTGCTCGAGCACGCGACCGGCGCCGCCGTGTCTCCCGCGCAATACTCCCCCGCCGCGCAATCCGCGCACGTCACATCGGTCGTCGCGGTCCCCGCCGCCGTCTGCGTCGTCCCCGCCGGGCACGTCCCGTGGTCGCTGCAGCTCCCCGCGTTCGTCGCGTCGCTGAAGGCCCCCCCCGCGCACGCCGCGCATGCCCGATCCACGCTCGCCGACGGCGTGTTGCTCACGTACTCACCCGGATCGCAGTCCTGCCACGTCGCGCACGTCGTCGCGTTCGTCGCGTCGTTGTACGTCCCCCCCGCGCACCCCGCGCACGTCCGATCCTCCGTGACCGACCCGTCGTAGCTCACGTACTCCCCGGCCCCGCAGTCCGTCCGGTCGACGCACGCCGTCGCCGGGGCGGCGTCGTCGTCCCACGTCGCGCTCGAGCACGCCACCGGCGCCGTGGTCCCACCGGCGCAGTACTCTCCCGCGGCGCAGTCCGCGCACTCCGGCGCCATCGTCGCGGTCCCCGCCGCCGTCTGTGTCGTCCCCGCGGGGCACGCCCCGTGGTCCGTGCAGCTCCCCGCGTTCGTCGCGTCGCTGTAGGTCCCGACCGCGCACATCGCGCACGCGCGATCCACGCTCGCCGACGGCGTGTTGCTCACGTACTCGCCCGGATCGCAGTCCTGCCACGTCGCGCAGATCGTCGCGTTCGTCGTCGTGCTGAAGCTCCCCGAGGCGCACCCCGTGCAGGTCCGGTCCGCCGCCGCGCTCCCCGCGGTCTCTTCGTATTCGCCCGGCACGCAGTCGGTCCAGTCCGCGCACGTCGCTTCGTTGGCGGTCGCCGTGAACGCGCCGTCCGCGCACGCGTCGCACTCCCGATCCGCGGTGGTGCTCCCCGCCACGCTCACGTAGCTGCCCGCCGCGCAGACCGTCCAGGCCGAGCAGCTCGTCGCGTTGGTCGCGTCGCTGTACGTCCCGATGGCGCACGCCGCGCAGGTCCGGTCGTTCGTCGCGTCCCCCTCGGCCGTCACCCGCTGCCCCGCCGCGCACACCGTCCGCGCGACGCACGCCGTCGTCGGGTCCGCGTCGTCATCCCAGGTGCCGTCGCCGTCGTCACACGCGACGCGCGCGGCCTCACCACCGGCGCAGTACTCGCCCGCGCTGCACGCTTCGCAGGTCGGCGGCGTCGTCGCGTCGCCCGCCGCCGTCTGCACCGTCCCCGCCGCGCACGCGTCCGCGTCGAGGCACAAGGACTGGTTCGGCCCCGACGTGTACGTCCCGTCCGCGCACGCCATGCAGGCGCGGTCGTTCGTCGGGCTGCCCGCCGTCGACACATACGTCCCCGCCGTGCACACGGTCCATGCCTCGCATTGTGTCGCGTTGGGCCCGTCGCTGTAGGTCGAGCTCGCGCAACTCCCGCAGGTCCGGTCCGTCGTCGCGCTGCCGCTCGCGTCGACATACGTCCCGGCCGCGCAGTCGGACCACGCCACGCATTGCGCCACGTTCGCGCTCGCCGTGTACGTCCCGTCCGCGCACGCCGTGCACTCCCGATCCCTCGTCGCCGTCCCCGCGGTCGAGACATACGTCCCCGCCGCACACACCGTCCAGTCCGCACACGCCGGCGCGTTCGTCTCCGTGCTGTACCGCCCGCTCGCGCACGCCGTGCACGCCCGGTCCGTCGTCGCATCGCCCACGCCGCTCACGTACGTCCCCGCCAGACAATCCGTCTGTGTCACGCACGCCGTCGAAGGGTCCCCGTCGTGGTCCCAGGTCCCCGACGCGCACGCCTCCGCCGCGGACTCCCCGCCCGCGCAGTACGTCCCCGCGACGCACGCCTCGCACACCGGCGGTGTCGTCGACGTCGCGGCCGCCGTCTGCAGCGTGCCCGGCGCGCACCCCGTCACCGCCACGCAGACCGACTGGTTCGGCCCCGTCGTGTATGTCCCGCTCGCGCACGAGGCGCACTCCTGGTCCGCCGTCATGCTCCCCGCGACGCTCACGTACTCGCCAGCCGGGCACACCGTCCACGCCGAGCACGAGCTCGCCCCCGCCGCGTCGCTGTACGTCCCCGACGCGCACGCCGTGCACACCGCGTCGCTCGTCGCCGTGCCCGCCGCCGTCTCGTACTGCCCCGCGAGGCAGCCGGTGAACGGCTCACATTGGCTCGCGTTCGCGCCGCGGCTGTACGTCCCCGCCGCGCACGCCGCGCACGCCCGGTCGCTCTCCGCCGTCCCCGCCTCGCTTACGTACTCGCCCGCCGCGCACGTTGTCCACGCCACGCACGCCGTCGAGGCGTCCCCGTCGTCATCCCACGTCCCCGACGCACACGGATCCGCCGGCGCTCCCCCGTCGCAGCCCATCACCATTGCCAGCGACGTCGCCGCCACAAACCAGACCGAATTCCGCCTCATTCTCCGATGCTTGTACACCAGCACGGTGGAAAATTCCACGCGAATCACTAGGGAGTGTCTTCAAAATTCGGACCGAGTCTGGCGAAGCGCCGCGCCGACGGATGCGACGTCGACGAGCTGAGGAGATACAGAGCATCTTCGAGCGGGAGTCGATGGCGCAGGCGGTGGGCGCGCCGCCGACGCCCGACGAGCTCACCCAGGTCGCCCAGGAAATCCAAGGCGACATCGTCCTCTGCTTCGACGACCCGCCGGGCGAGGTGATCGTGCAGACGACGATCCGCGGCGACACCGGCGCGTTCTTCGGCCTTCAGCTCGCGGGTCCGGACGCGGAGCGCGCCGACATCGAGTGCATCTACGAGGTGCTCCACGAGGCGCCGCGCTTTCGTCGCTTCGAGGGTGAGCTCGAGGTGCAGTGGCGCGTCGGCGACGTGGCCTCCGAGCCCTGACGAGTCGGCGCCACGTCCGAACTCTGCGCTCGAGTCCGGGGCGCCCGGCTACAGCGCCGCCCGAACCGTGCCCATAGATGGGATGAAGCGCCGCCGTCCCTCTCCGGCGGCATACTGAAGGCTGCGACGCGGAGCCGCGAAAGGAGACGCTACGATGGACCACATAGGCATCGACGTTCACAAGGCTAGCACTCAGGTCTGCATCCAGGGAGCGGACGGTGAGCTGCAGGAGTTTCGGATCCCGACGACTCGTGACCGGCTCATCGAGACGTTCGGCGCGATGGCGCCCGGCAAGGTGCTGTTGGAGGCCTCGACGGAGAGCGAGTGGGTCGCGCGATGTCTCGAGCGGGTGGGCCACGAGGTGGTAGTCGCCGACCCGGGATTCGCGCCGATGTACGCCACACGGAGCCGGAAGGTGAAGACCGACCGACGCGACGCACGGTGCCTCGCGGAGGCATGCCAGCTGGGCGCGTACCGGGCGGCCCATCGGACGTCTGACGCGAGCCGTCACCTGCGCGACTTGGTGCTAGCGCGCAAGCTGCAAGTTCGCATGCGTAGCCAGACGATTGTCACGTTGCGGTCCATTCTGCGGCGAGAAGGGTTTCGGCTTCGGAGCGGTGGTGTCGCATCCTTTCGGACGCGGCTGGAGGAACTCGAATTACCCGCGGAGACCGCGGAGGTCATGGCGCCGCTGCTGGACCTCATCGACACGCTCACCGCTTCCATCAAGCAATCGGAACGCGGTGTCGCGGACCAGCTCGCGCTGCACCCCCGGGCAGCCCGACTCACGACCGTGCCGGGCATCGGGCCGGTCACGGCCATCACCTTCCACGCCACGATGGACGACAGCAGCCGCTTTGCGTCTGCCCGTGCCGTCCGCGCGTACCTCGGCCTTGTCCCCTCCGAGCGCAGCAGCGGCGAGAAGCGGCAGCTTGGCCACATCACCAAACGCGGTCAGACCGAGCTCCGGAGCCTGCTCGTCGAGGCCGCCTGGCGCATCGTGCGCAGCACCAGTGACGACACACTCGCGATGCGCAACTGGGCGGCCGGCATCACCGCACGCAGAGGCCGCGCCATCGCGGTCGTGGCGGACGCCCGCAAACTCGCGGGCGTCCTCTTCGTGATGTGGCGTGACGAGCACGACTTCGCGCCTCGGCGCACGAACACGCAGCCCCCAAGACCTTTGGCCGCTTCGGCGGCCTGACTCCGCTTGCATTCCAACGACAGAACCCGAGTGAAATCACGGATGGCAGAGCACGGCATGTCTGCTGGCCCATTGCGAGCGCCGACCCATAGATTGTGCCCGCCACCCTTTTCGAATCCCACGGTGCGCCGCCGCTTCGAGCGGCAACTCAGAGCGCGGACAGAAGGCTGAAAGAACTCGCTTTCACGTCGTTTGGCGAAATCTCAAACAGCAAACATCAACACAAGCAACGCACGGTCACTTGACTTCATGTGGCGCTTCACAGAAGCCGACATGAACACGCCTTCGCCAGCACTTAATACGTGGACATGACGTGTATTCTGCGCAGTGGGCTGTGTCTCAACGCGCATGAACCTCTTCGGCACGTCTGCAGGGTGCCATGCGAGGGGCTCCAAGGGGTAGCCCGGGCCTGAACTTGGCGCTTCGGACGGAGAGATGCCTCGAGAGGGCCGCCGTGGGCGCTCACCAGGAGTGTTCGGATGTGTCCTGGGTGTTGCGCAGGCGCACAACGGCAGCGGTCTTGGCGCGCGCTTACGGTGACGCCAGGGCGCTGCTAGCCGACAGCCAGGGTGCAGGCGCGCGTTGGCGGCGAAGCTGCATCAGCTTCGAGCGCGTCGAGAACACCGTGCCCGTGTGGGTGTAAGCCAGTAGCGAACACTGCCGCCGCCAGCACACCCCTTGACGCCCGCACACCCGCGCCCGAGGGAGGAGCGCATGTCCACCCGAACACGAACATCCGCAGGCGCGCGCGCTGTGGGCCCTCGCGGCGCTACAGCGTCTGCGCGCGTGTTCGTGACGGTGGTCACGCGTCTGCGCACGTCTGCTGGTCCCGCTTCCTAGCGAACGGACCGCCTCGCGCCCTCGCACACCCCTGTCGCGGCAGGGCGTGGTGCGCGTGGTGCGCCCTGGGCCCTCCCGCACTTCTGGAGAGACCCATGAACGAGAAGCAGCAGCAACCCAAGACCCACGTCAACGTCGGCACCATCGGGCACGTCGACCACGGCAAGACCACGCTCACCGCCGCGCTCAGCGCGGTGGCCACGCACCGCCACGGCGGCGTGCGCAAGGGCTTCGCCGAGATCGACAGCGCGCCCGAGGAGCGTCGACGGGGCATCACCATCACCGCCGCGCACGTGGCCTACGAGACCGCGGCGCGCGGCTACGCGCACATCGACTGCCCGGGACACGCGGACTTCGTCAAGAACATGATCACGGGCGCCTCCCAGATGGACGGCGCGATCCTGCTCGTGGACGGGTCGGCCGGCCCCGAGGCGCAGACGCGCGAGCACGTGCTCTTGGCGCGTCAGGTCGGCGTGGCGCACGTGGTCGTGTTCATCAACAAGATGGACGTGGCCGACGCGGAGCTGGCGGAGCTGGTGGAGCTCGAGACGCAGGAGCTGCTGCAGGCGCAGGGCTACGACCCCGTGTTCGTGCGGGGCTCGGCGCTCGCTGCGCTGACGGCCGCCTCGGAGGGCCGCTTCGACGGCCCCGAGGTGCAGTGCATCGACGCGCTGCTGGCCGCGCTCGACGAGCACATCCCCGCTCCCGAGCGCGACCTGGCGAGCCCCTTCATGATGCCCATCGAGGGCGCCTGCACCATCTCGGGGCGGGGCACGGTCGTGACGGGGCGCGTGGAGCGCGGCGTGCTCGTCGCGGGGCAGAAGGTGCACGTCATCGGCGGCGAGGCGCTGATCGAGGCCGTCGTGATCGGGACCCAAGAGTTCCACCAGGACGTCCCCGAGGCGCGCGCCGGACACAACGTGGGCCTCTTGCTCCGCGGGGTCGCCCGCGGTGAGGTACGTCGCGGCATGCTCGTCGTGGCGCCCCACACCATCCGCGCCCGCACGGTCGGCAAGGCCGAGATCTTCGTCCTCACCGCCAGTGAGGGCGGGCGCAAGCGCGGCTTCGGCAGCGGCTACACCCCCCAGCTCTACTTCGGCGCCACCGACGTCCCCGCGCGCCTGCTCGTGGACGACGGCCAGGTGAGCCCGGGCGACCACACCACGGTCGGCTTCGAGCTCGCGCGCCCCATCGCCATCGAGGTGGGCATGCGCTTCGCCATGCGCGAGGGCGGCCGCACCATCGGCGCGGGCGTCGTGACCGAGGCGAGCTGAACACACGCTGAGCGCGGCGGCCCGGCCGGGTCCCTCCACGGGGCACCGCCGGGTCGCCGCGCCCGCGCCTAGCCTCGGCGCGCTACAACCAGCCCGAGCCCGGCCGCTCACCACGCTCGTACACCACGTGCGCGCGCCCCACGATGAGCGGGTCCAGCGTGCCGATGTGCTCGAGGTCCTTGTTCTTGTACGGCAGCTTGTGCAGCACGTAGCGCATCGCGTTGAGGCGCGCGCGCTTCTTGCAGTCGGACTTGATGACGGTCCAGGGCGCGTCGGCCGTGTCGGTCTCGAAGAACATCGCCTCCTTGGCCTTGGTGTAGTCGTCCCACTTGTCGAGGGACGCGAGGTCGATGGGGCTCAGCTTCCACTGCTTGAGCGGGTGGATCTTGCGCTCCTTGAAGCGGCGACGCTGCTCCTTGCGGCTGACCGAGAACCAGAACTTGATGAGGTGGATGCCGCTGCGCACGAGGTGGCGCTCGAACTCCGGCGCCTGCCGCATGAAGCGCTCGTAGTCCTCGTCGCTGCAGAAGCCCATCACCCGCTCGACACCCGCGCGGTTGTACCAAGAGCGGTCGAACAGCACGATCTCGCCCGCCGTCGGCAGGTGTTGGATGTAGCGCTGGAAGTACCACTGACCGCGCTCCGCGTCCGTGGGCTTCTCGAGCGCCACCACGCGCGCACCGCGCGGGTTCAGGTGCTCCATGAAGCGCTTGATGGTCCCGCCCTTGCCCGCCGCGTCACGCCCCTCGAAGAGCACCACGACGCGCTCTCCCGTCTCCTTCGCCCAGAGCTGGAGCTTGAGCAGCTCCACCTGCAGCTTGTACTTCTCGGCTTCGTAGGTCTTGCGCGAGAGCAGGTTCTTGTAGGGGTAGGCGCCGCTCCGCCAGTCGCGCGCCAGCTCGTAGTCGGGGCTGCCGTCGGTCGGGGTGTACGGCGGCGAGAGGAGCATGTCGCGGATGTCCGCGATGTCGTCGGGGGAGCTCCCGTCGAGGAGCGCCTGGAGCGCCGCTGCCTTGTCGTCGGTGTGGGCGAGCACGTCTTCGACGGCGACCTCGCGCATGCCCTGGGCGCCCTCCACGCGCTGCTGGCTCACACGCTTGGCCACGCCGGCCGAAGTCCGTGCGCCGGTCACGTCCCCCTGCGACGCCTTCCGCGGGCCCGCGGCGGACTTCGCCGCTGTGGACTTCCCGCGACCCTTGGTGCTCGGCCGTCGCGCCTTCCCAGCTGCGCGCTTCGCGCTGGTCTCGCGTGGGCCTTCTTCCTTCGCAGCGGACTCGGCCGCGCGTGCCGCACGACGAGGGCGGCGCGGTTCCGTCTTGGGGGGGGTGGGGGGCATCCGGCTTCTCCTGCGCCACGGCGTGGGTGTAGTCGCGGCGCCATGCGGCGCGCCACAGCGCTCGAACCGAAGAAATGCATGAAACTCGAACACCTGACAACGCCATTCGGCCACTCACGGCGCTCCCTCGTGAGCGCGCGATCGCGGCGCGCCGTGGCCCGCCGCCACGCGATTTCGAGCCACCACCAACCCGCGAGCGCATACGCTACGCACCTCATGTGGAAGATGAGCGCGCACCCCACCACGAGCGCTGACTGTCCAGGTCGCTGGGCAGAGGAAGCCGTGAGCCCATCGACTCGTGGCGAAGACTGCGGACACGGCCGCTCTGCTCCGCGGGGCAGCACGTGGTGAGCTGGCGCGAACGCCTCCCGCGACCCCTCCGCCCGCACGCGGTGGCAGCGCCGGGCCCAGGGGCGCTGCGCGCCCTCGGCGCCACCGAGGACATGTACTTCCGCTTCGACTCGGTGAACCCCCTCTACTTCGGGGTCGTCGCGCGCTTCGCGGGCACCTACGACGACGCCGCCATGGGCAAAGCCTTCGCCGCGCTGCAGCGACGTCACCCGCTGCTGCGCGCCAAGATCGCGATGGTCGGTGACACCCCATGGTTCGTGGAGACCGACCGGCCCATCCCCCTCGAGCGCATGGACATCGCCCCAGGAGACGAGTGGCGCGTGCTCGAGCGGTCCCTGGTGAGTGCGTTCGACACCGGCACGGGACCGCTCCTGCGCTGCGTCCTCTACGAGCGCGGCGCGGACGACTTCGGGATCCTCTTCACCTACCACCACGCCATCGCGGACGGACGCTCCGCCACGTTCGTCATCCGCGACCTGCTGCAGTCGCTAGCCCAGCAAGAGCGCGGCGAGAGCCCCGAGCTCCCTGCGCTGCCGCTGATGGACTACTACGGGGACCGCATCCACACGCTCTGGACCTACAGCAGCCTCGGCCACTTCACGGACACGGTGTCGCAGACCTGGAACGCCGCCGTGCGCTTCATGCGACGCGCCGGCATCCCGCGCGGCGTCCCCGCCGACCCTTCCATCCCGCTCTCGAAGCAGTCGCTGCTCATCGAGCCGCGCTTCGTCGCGCCGGCCACCATGCGCGAGGTCGCCAGCCGAGCGAAGGCCGAGTCCGCCACCATCCAGTGTGTGCTCAACGCGGCCCTCACCATGGCCGTCGCGGAGGTGAGCCCGACGCGTGGGCTCGAGGCCACCACGTGCAGCCAGGTGATCGACCTGCGCGAGCGCCTGGTCCCGCCCGTGGGCGAGGACTGCGGGCTGTTCGCGTCGGGCAACACCAGCATGCACCGCCTCGGGCCCAACACCCGCTTCTGGGACCTGGCGCGCGACATCCGGGTCGGGCTGCAGGCGTCCATCGACACGCCCCTGCCGTTCTTCCACGCCGCCACGCACGAGAGCTACGCCAGCATCGCGCGCGCACTGGGCCAGGACCGTCAGAAGGCCTTCAGCCTCATCCTCGGCAGCCTCCACCCCGAGGGGCTCGCCGTGTCCAACCTGGGGCGCGTCGCCGTCGACGTGCCAGGCTCCCCACTGCGACTGACCGAGTTCGCCTTCGCGACCAACACCAACGTGCTGAACTCGTTCAACACGTCGGCGGTCACCTACGACGGGCGCATGACGTGGAGCTTCAGCGCCAGCTCGGCGGTGGGCCGTGAGACGCTCGCGAACATCGCGGACCGCTCCATCGCGCTCATGCAGGAGGCCCTGCGCACGTAGAGCACGGTCCGGGATCGCCGGAACCCGGACGAGCGCCACCCAGCGCGGCGGCGCCCGTCCGTCGGCGGAAAGGCGCTACGGGCCGACGGCCCACCACAGGTTCGAGGCGTCGTCGTTCTGGAACGACACCGCCAGCGTTCCGTCGGGCATGAAGGCCGCGCCGAAGCTCTCCGTGCCCCAGACCGCAACGGTGCCCGGGAAGGCCGGGTTCGTGGGCTCGAGAAGCTTCGCCGCCACGTCCCGCACGCTCCAGCTCCCGCTCGGGTCGCGCACGGAGATCGCCATCGTTCCGGAGTAGTTGCAGTCCGTCCACACCAGGTGCAGGCGGTCCGTGCCGTCGATGAGCAGCCGCGGCGCAGAGCACTCGAAGTCCAGCTCGGCGATGTGGCGGTCGGCAAGGTCCCACTCGATGTCCCAGGTCGTGCCGTTCCACCAGCCCACGACGTGGTTGCCCTGACCCGTGTCGGTCGCGGCGACCACCGGGTTCCCGTCGCCGTCCAGCACGACGCCCGCAGCCGCGATCGTGCTGGGGTCGAGCGCGTCCCGGTACACGAGCTCGTCCGTCCACGCGCCGTTGCTGAAGCGCGCGAAGCGCAGCTCCGAGTTCGTGTCGTCGGAGTACGAGACGCCGATCCCGTTCGCCAGCTCGACGATGCCGGGGTACTCCCCGACCGCCGTGGACGTTCCGTCGCCGTCCGCGTCGATCAGCATGTCCGACCACGTACCGCTGACCCGCTGCGCAAAGCGCAGCTCGGTGTTCGTCGCGTCGTAGTACGCCACCGCCGGGTTGCCGTTGGCGAGCACGATCAGGTCCGAATAGGATCCCACGTTCGTCGACGTCCCATCGCCATCTGCGTCGATCAGCACGTCGGACCAGACCCCTGCGGCGCTCCGCTCGGCGAAGCGCAGCTCGGCGTTCGTCGCGTCATAGTACGTGACCACGGGCTGGCCGTTCGCGAGCACCGCCAGCGACGGACGCTGGCCGACATCGGTCGACGTCCCGTCTCCGTCCGCGTCGATCAAGACATCCGAGAACGCGTTCCCGCTGCGGACGGCAAAGCGCAGCTCACCGTTGGTGGCGTCGTAGTAGGCGATGGCGGGCTGGCCGCCAACGATGGCCAGGTCCGACTGGCTCCCGACGTCCGTGGAGCTCCCGTCACCGTCGCCGTCGACCAGCGCGGCCACCAGTGGCGCCGGCGTCCGCTCCGCGCGGACCACGATCGCCTCGCCCGACATGGGCGCGTCCGTGCCGATGCGAATGCGGTACGTGGTGCCCGCGGTGAGCTCGACGAGCACGGCGATGCGGTCGTCGGTGGCGCAGTTCAGCAACGTCAGCGACCCCAGCACGCTCCCGGAGTAGACCGCGATGTCCGTGGTGTCGTCGGACTTGGACTCCAGCATCCACGTGCCGGAGTGCGGCGCCGTGAAGTCGACCCAGGCCGAAGCGCCGAGCAGGGTCGTCGAGCCACACATGCTGGGCTCCCCGGCCTGCGTGGCCTCGGTGCCGGCGAACGCGATGCCGGTGACCGCGGTCAGCGCGCCCGTTCGCTGCGTCAACGCCACGGCGTTGGCGAAGTCGTCCGCCGCCGCCACCACCCGTGTGACGCCCACGCCGCCGGTGCCGACGTTGTTCACCCCGTTCAGTCCAACCTGGACGAAGCGCATGTCGTTGGCCGCGAGCGTGAGCACGTCGTCGACGGCGTCGTAGGAGTCGTCGGCGTCGTCGTTGCAGCCGTAGGTGGGCCCCATCAGACCGTCGCTCCAGGTCAGCTCCGTGTCGTGGTCCGAGCCGGTCGCATAGGCCACGTAGTCCCCAGCGCTAGGCGCGACGAAGCGGTACCACACCGTGCCCTGGTCATCGCAGTAGACCTCGCCAGTCTCCTCGGTCGCGTCGACCGTGCTGAACCGCAGCTCGACTCCCTCGCGGAGGTCGATCGCGTCGGCGATGTCGTCCGGCGTTGTGACGCACGAGACGCCTACGTCCTCCACGTCAGCCGAGATCACGCCGCTGCCTTGGCTGACGACGCACACCTGCTCGGGCGTGCCCGCGCCAGTCCTCACCGTCACGTTGTAGGCTGCCCCGAGCACCACCGCGGTGCTGAAGGTGAACGAGCCGTCCGCCGCGACCGAGAGGTCATCTCCGCCGTTGTTCTGCAGGACCAGCCCGGGCCCAGTGGCCCCGACCACGTTGCCGCTGACTGTGAACACCGGCGCACACACGCCGTTCGCCCCGCAGCCACCCGACACGCAGTCGGTGGGCGCGGAGCACATGCCGCCGTTCTGACATCCACCGCACGTGGCACCGCCACAGTCGATGTCGGTCTCATCCTGGTTGACGACTCCGTCGGAACAACTGCCTCCCCCCGGGCCGCCTCCCCCGCACCCCGCGAACACCCCGTTCACCAACACACACACCGTCCACACGATCCATCTGTTCATGACTCCATGCTCCTAGTGACAAGGACACCGAGACCCCCGGTTGGTCAGACACGCTCGCGCGCGAGAGACCCCTGAGATGTACAGCCAGTGGCAAAAACTTCAACCTGGCATTAGGTGCCTCACAGACAACATGCCGGGCGCTCTCCTCCGAGTTGCCGGGAAGCGGGCGTCACACGTGGCCCCGGTGTCCACCATTGACTTTCGTTCAATAGCAACCTACGTTTTATTGACCGAGCTTCAATAACTATCGGCGGCGATGCCCGCCATGAGCTGGAGCACCACCATGACAGCAGCCACCACGATCACCTCGACACCCCAGGCTCGCGACCGCGCGCCCATCCCCAAGCGCAAGATGGACTTCGACTTCGACTCGGTCCGGACGCCGTTCTGGTTCGATGGCAACGGTCTCATGACGGCCATCCTGTCTGCGCTCTCCGCCACGTTCCCGCCGGGCGAGAAAGAGTTCGTGCAGAGCGTGATGCACTATCGCGACCGCATCACGGACCCCGTCCTGCGCGACCAGATGCGCGGCTTCGCGGCGCAGGAAGGCCAGCACTCCCACCAGCACCGGCTGGCCAACGTCTGGCTGGACTCGATGGGCTTCGCCGCGACGGCCATCGAAAAGGACGTCGAGGACAGCATCGAGGCCATCGCCGCGGACAGGACGCCAGCGGTGCGGCTGGCAAGCACCGTCGTGCTGGAGCACATCACCGCCATCCTCGCCGAGTACATGCTCACCCACGAAGAGATGATGGAGGCCATGCCGGAGCCCGCGCGCGAGCTGCTCATGTGGCACGCGATCGAAGAGATCGAGCACAAGGCGGTCGCGTTCGACGTGTTCGAGGCGGTCAGCGGTGATCGCGACCTGCTCCGCCGCGTGGGGCTCCTGACCACCGTCTTCTTCCTGGCGCAGCAGGTCCGCCGCAGCGCGATGACGCTGAAGGCGCTGGGCCACGTCCCGAGCGCCGGCGAGGTAGTGAAGACGGCGAAGCTGCTGTTCGGGAGGAACGGCATCGTGACCTCGGTCGCCAAGCCCTACCGGCAGTTCTACCGCGGGGACTTTCATCCCTGGAACCACGACAACCGCGCGCTGGTCGAAGCGTGGAAGGCCACGCACGAGCCGCCCGTTCAGGCGTAGCGGTCGTGCCCCGCGCGGGGTGGGGCGCTACGTTGCACCCGCATGACCCTCTGGACGCGCATCCGGCGCTGGTTGGCGCCGCCCCCGTACGTCCCGAGGTACCCAGACCCGAGCGAAGTCGACGCACGCGCGCAGGTGAGCCCGTCCGCGATCCCCCTCGACGGCGTGCTGGACCTTCATCACTTCCGGCCAGCGGAGGTGGGTGACGTGGTGGACGCCTACATCGCGGCCTGTCGGGACGCCGGCGTGTTGGCCCTGCGCGTGGTGCACGGCAAGGGAAAGGGCGTGCTCCGCCGCACCGTCCACGCGCGCCTGGCGCGCTCTCCCGCGGTGAAGGCCTACCGGCTGGCGCCCCCGGAACGGGGGGGCTGGGGGGCGACCCTGGTGGATCTGCACCCGCCGCGCGAGCCATCCTGACCGACCCACCGCGAGAGGGCGATGCGTCAGTAGATGGCTGTCGCCTCCAGTTCGCCCCACTGCGCGCGGAGCTCGGTACCAGGGACGAGACCTGTGCCGAACGTCCCATCCCAGCCGCTCGACCTCTCCAGGGTCTCGCCGCCGACGTCGAGCACCAGCCTAGGACCAAGCACCGGACATCCGTCTACGGTACGCAGGACGGAGACGAGCGTGCCTGCGACCAGTCCATCCTCGCTGGGCGTCTGGAGCTCGAGGGAGACCAACTCGTCCTCGCGCACGACACGTAGCTCGACGATCCAGGTACGGTCGTCGTCGCCCGAAGCGAGCTCCACCTCGTGCGTGCCCGCGTCGGGCGCATGGAACGAGACGAAGTGGGCCCCTGCGCCGAACGCCACGGGTTCCACGTCGAACGTGAAGTCGCTGGCGCGGACGTTCGTTCCCACCGGGAGCGCTGCGTCGAGCAGGCGACCATCCGCTGCTCGTCGGACCGCGAGCGCATGGATCACGTGTCTCTCGACGACACACACCGCGCCGAGCGGGTCGAAGGAGGGCGTCTGCTCGGCGAGCGCTGGCAGGCCCATGAGCCCAGCCACACCCTCGGGGGCGTACTCGACCTCGACGCTGTCGACCGGCACGTCGCGATAACGTAGCTCGAGCGTGGCGCGCCGGCCCGCCGAGGCTGCATCGACGTGCACCACGGTGGCGGCCGCCGAGCCGAAGGGGTTGAACAACGCATCGAAACCCAGGAGCGCCTCGACCTCCCCCGCCAGCACGGTGACGGAGAGGTCGCGCGGGTCGTCCGGGTATTCGCGGGCGTACAGCACGCTGCCTGGCTCGTCGGCCGCTAGCAGCACCGAGCTGCCCACGAAGTGCGAGCGAGACGGGGCGGGCGCGTCGTCGCAGCCGGACTGGGCAAGCATGAGGACCGCGAGCCCGAGGGCGCCAGACCACGAGCGTTCGTCGGACGCGTACGGCAGCGCGTTGGGACCCCTGTTCTTACGTCGGTGTGGCACGGCTCCCCCTTCGGTGTGTTCCAAGACAGTATCACGCATCTGCCCCCCCAGACGACCGGGGCCCATCGCCGCGGTCGGATCGTCCAACGACCAGGGGTGTTCAAGGCAGCGGTCCATGTGACGACACACCGCCACCAACCTCGACAGCAGCGTGACGCTTCGGCACCATCGGCGACGACGCAATGACGAACAGCGTACTGGCTGGCGCCCTCCCAAGCGCCACCTTCGAAGCGATGCTCCTGGAGCTGCTCCCGCTCGAGGCGGATGGACGCACCTTCGTACAGGTCCAGCCAATCCTCGCGAGCCTCGACGACGTGGAGCTCAACGACACGTGCTCTGCGCGGTCGGTGGGCCTTGCCCGGGCCGTCACTCCGGTGGCGCCTCGCTGAAGGTCATTCGTGCCGACTGTTCGACGCAACCCGCCGCCCTTCGTTTCCGGTGACTTTCCAACGCCCGCCGTGTACCGACGCGGCGGGAGACGCGTGCTCTGGGATGAGTGCCGTCAGTTGTTGGTGCCCTCGACACCCGAGGAAGTCATCCGACAGAAGTTTGTCATGCACCTGAAGAGGGACCTGGGCGTGCCTGATTGGGCCGTGACGCTCGAGCACTGCATGACACACTTCAAGCGTGACGCGCGCGGACGCGCCGACATCGTGGTCTGGAGCCCAGAGGACGAGCCCCTGTTCGTGGTCGAGTGCAAGGCGCCAGGCGTCGCTCTGACTGATGACGTCCTCGATCAAGCGCTGCGCTACCACGACCTCGTCGAGCCCGAGGCCGGCGTCATCGGTCTCACCAATGGCGACACGACGGCTTGGTACGCTGTGGAGGCGTCTGGTGGTCGGTTGGCGCGGCTCGAACACGCCCCGCGCTACGCAGACCTCGTGGCGGGTCGTCTGCCACCGGAGGTGGAACAGGAGCCCGCCGCACCGCGTCCACATCATCTCGCTCCGACCTCCAAGGACTATGCGATCCTCGAGGAGCTCGGCGTGCTTGGCGAGGGGTCACCACGAGAACACCATGGCTACCTGAGCAACCTGGCTGGGTTGCTGTACTTCGAGGACGATCCCGACTACAGCGGCCGCAGCGGGCGCTTTTCCGTAGAGTCCACGGGGCTGAACCACCCGAAGTTCGGGAACACGTCGGGAACTACGATGCTCATCGTCGCCGTGGACGACTTCGACCAGCGCCACAATTCGCTCCAGCTCGACTTGGACAAGTTCGTGACGACGTCGGGGGAAGCCATGACGCTATGGCACGATGGGACGCTCACGAGAGGCAAGCGTGGTCGCATGAAGAACGCCGTCGTCATGAGTTGGCTACGTTCTCGAGCGCCGCACCTCGTGTCGGGGAGCAGCGTCATGTTGGGGAGTCTGCCGGTGTCGCGTCCGACGACCTGGGCGGACGCGGAGACGTTCATCTACAACTGCATCGACTACGCGCTCGTGCGCGACGCCCTGCGGCGCGAGCCCTAGGACCACGCATGCGCGCATCCCATGCGCTGCATAGCGCCGAACCATGACCAAGCCCGAGATCTACATCAGCACCGACGTCGAAGCCGACGGGCCCATCCCCGGGCCGCACTCCATGCTCAGCTTCGGGTCGGCCGCCTACCTGGCCGACAAGACCCTGGTCAGCACCTTCAGCGCCAACCTCGAGACCCTCGAGGGGGCCACGGGCGCTCCGGACACGATGGCGTTCTGGGCCAAGAACCCCGAGGCGTGGGAGGCGTGCCGGCGTGACACCGAGGGCCCGGCGACCGTCATGCCGCGCTACGTGGCCTGGCTCGAGGCGCTGCCCGGGCGCCCCGTGTTCGTGGGCTACCCGGCCGCGTACGACTTCATGTTCGTGTACTGGTACCTGATTCGCTTCGCGGGGCGCTGCCCGTTCTCGCACTCGGCGTTGGACGTGAAGACCCTGGCCATGGCGCTCCTGGGCGGGGGCTACCGCGACGCCACCAAGCGCCACATGCCCAAGCGCTGGTTCGACCCGCTGCCCCACACGCACGTCGCGCTCGACGACGCCATCGAACAGGGCGCGCTGTTCTGCAACATGCTGGCCGAGCTGCGGGCAGAGACGCCGCGCACGTGACCCGAGCCGCGCTCGGCCCCGCTGGACGGGTCGGAGGGACGTGCCCTTGGGCGTGTGCGTGACCATGGGCTGGAGTGCGCCCGTGCTCGGAGAGTTCGAAGCGCGCTACGCTCACGCGATGGACGTCGGATTCTTGGTGCTGGGGCTGGTCACGCTGGCGGCCTACCTCGTGCTTCCCTGGTGGGCGCTGCGGCATGCCGTCGCGGTGCATCGGGCGTCCCCCACGAGCCGGGCCCGCGCCGCGCTGAAGGTCGGCTTGGTGGGCGCCATGGTGGCCATCGCGGCGCCGCTCGTCGGGGTGGGGATCGTGATTCGTACGTTCGAGGACATCGCAGGTGCGGACAGCGCGTCCAGGGCTACGGCGCTCGCGCGGGGTCTCTCGGAGGCCATGAACTGCGGCGCTCTGCTGGCCTTGGTGGCCGTCGGCACGAGCGGGCTCACGGCGGCGCTGGCGTGGACCGTCACGCGGAACCGGACGCGCGGAGGTGACCCCGACGCCCCCACTTCGGAAGCAGGAAGCTCATGAAGCATGTCACCAGCTGTCACTGCGGCGCCGTGCGCGCCGAGGTGGAGCTTCCCGACGAGGTCGTCGTGCAGCGCTGCAACTGCTCCATGTGCGAGCGCGTGGGCTTCCTCCACGTGATCGTGCCGAAGAGCCGCTTTCGCCTGCTGACCGACCCGACGGACATCACCACCTACACGTTCAACACGGGCGTGGCGCAGCACACGTTCTGCAAGCACTGCGGGGTGAAGCCCTTCTACACGCCGCGCTCCAACCCCGACGGCGTCAGCGTGAACCTGCGCTGCCTCGAGACGCGCCCACCGCGCGTGACCATCGAGGACTTCGACGGGCAACACTGGGAGCAGCACGCCGACGCGCTGCGCGACCTGAGCCGCGCATAGCGCTTCCCTGCGCGCAGTCCTGCCACGAGCGACGGGACACCGACGCGAACGAGGTGTTCCGACGACTTGCCTGTGGTCTCTGCCGGTCGACCGCAGCGAGCCGGACGTCAGGAGCGCGCCGTCCGAGCCTGGTAGGCGCGCGTCGTCTCGTTCTTGGCCGTGATGCGCTTCTGCGCCCCCACGGCGCGCTTCAGCCTCTCGGCCCAGCGCTCTGGCACACCGCTCTCGACGACGCCGACGGGAGCCAGCCAGCGTGGCACCGTGACCTCGGGCCGACCGTGTTCGCACGACGCCACGATCTCCCGCGCGATGTCGGAGGGCCTCGACGTCGGGACACCGCGGATGTCGAGACCCGCCGTGAGGTCCGTCTGGACAGCCGAGGGCAGCACGGTCGTGATGGTGACGTTGGACTCGGCGATCTCCGATCGGATGGCGCGTGACAAGCTCGCCACACCGAACTTGCTGGCCGAGTACACCGCGGCGCCGGGCACGGTCATCTTCGCGGCCATCGAGGCCACGTTCACGATGTGGCCCCTGGTTCCTCACCGACGAGCATGCTGGCCAGGCAGCACCAAGCGCGTTCCGACGCGACGACACCGCCGAGGGTTGATCGCGATCTCGCGCAGCTGCAGCTCGAGCATCCTGCGTGCGTGTCGACGAACGCCCCGTGTGCGCTGGATCCCCGCGTTGTTCACCAGCACGTCGATGGGCCCGTGGCTGCAACGCAGCGTCCACAAGGCGCGAGCGAGACGCAAGCGGGGTCCGCGACGACACACGCGGACCGCGGTGGCTGTCGTCCCGATCGCGTCTGCCACAGCCTGGGCGGGCCGAGGATCGGCGTCGCCGATCACCACTCCAGGCGCCGGCGCGTGCCAGCGCCTCGGCCGTCGCCTTGCCGATGCCACGGCCCCCCGCCCGTGACGCAGGCGACCGCTCGCTTCCAGCGAAACGCTCACGTCGCAGCCCCCGTCGCGCGGGGAGCCCGGAGGCCGAAGTAGCCGACCACGTCCCAGCCGTGCCGGCCGCGGAGGAGTGCGCGGCCCAGGTACACCCCCGGCACGATCTCGACGAGCTCGTCGCGCGTCCGCGGGAGCACCAGCGGGTTGCCGTGCTCGGGCGCGTCGTACGTGATCGACCGCACCATGCCGTGCGGCGCCACCGGCGAGCTCTCGAGCGCGTGGTAGAAGGGGAAGCCGATCAGCTCGTCGCCCTGCGTCCGAAACGCGTAGCGAGGCAAGGCGATGGTAGCGGCGATGCGCGAGCTCTTGGTGAGGCGGTTGTAGCCCGTGCCCGCCGTGGCGGAGAAGCTCTTCCCGGTCCATCCGATGCCGCCGAGCCATTGCCCGAGCCGGACCAAACGGTCGAGCCCCACCAGCCAGGGTGAGCCGTGGAGGTTCATCACGATGCCTTCGCAGTCACCGTCGGGGGACTCGGGCGCCGTGCCCTGCGCGAAGAGCCAGGGCAGGCGATAGTGCGCCGCTGGCGCGCACAGCTCCTGCAACCATGCCCAGCCCTCGCGCTCACTCCGCTCAGGGCTGGTTTCGGCGAGACGCCGCAGGCGGGTCAGGCGTTCCTCGTCGCTCTCGCGGCGCTGGGGTGTTGCTCGTGAGGCGGCGAATGGCGTGGTGGCGTGGGTGCTGGGCATGGCTCTCGTGTGGGCGGTGAGTCGCTCGGAGCGTGGCTCCTCGAGCGGGACTCGTTCATTTTTGGTACCGATACGTACCAAAAATGAACGAGTCCTTCTGGCGTTGTCAAGCCGTGCCCGTCAGAGTCAGTCGCGTCGCAGCGTCGTCCCCAACCCATGCCCCCACCCATCCACCGCCCCTATCTCGGTGAGTCCGCCGAGCAGCGCGTCGAGACGCGACGCAAGACGCTGATCGACACGGCGTTCGCGCAGCTGTCCGACGACGGCGGTTGGAGGGGTCTCTCCATTGCGCAGCTGTGCCGGGATGCGCAGCTCAACAAGCGCTACTTCTACGAGAGCTTCTCCGATCTGGAGTCGCTGGCGGGGGCGGTCGTGGACGACCTGGCCGTCCAGTTGCTCGGCATTGGCAGTGAGGCCGCGATCGAGGCCATGAGCGCGGGCATGGACACCGCGACGCTCGCACGTCAGGTGCTCGGTCGCGTCATCGGCTGGTTGGTGGAGGACCCTCGTCGACCGAAGGTGCTGTTCACGACGATGAGCGACCACCCTCACACGCAGGCTCACCGGCAGGAGACCATCAACACGCTCGCCCAGGGCCTCTCCGCGTTCAGCCTCGACTACCACCACGCGCCTGGGCCCCTCCCCATCGCGCAGATCGGCTCCGCGATGCTGATCGGCGGGAGCGCGGAGATCATCCTCGGCTGGCTCTCTGGGCAGTTCGACATGACCTTCGACGAGCTGCTCGATGACGTCGCGGCCCTCTGGGTCGCCGTGGGCGACGGCGCCATCGCGGCCACCAAGAGGCGCCGCGACGGCGAGGGGTCGAAGGTCGAGCGGGGATCGAAGCCGCGTAGGTAGGACGCCCGGTCCGGAGCGTCGCCCGCGGACGTCACTCTGCCGCGCGCGCTGCGCCGAGCATCTGCTGCGCGCGCTCGTAGGCAACGAGGACAGCTGCCAACGACGCACGCAGGGTGTTCGTGTCGGTTCCAACGCCATGAACGACCCGCCCATCCTCGCCGCGAAGGCCGACGTACGCCGCCGCCTCCGCTTCCGCCCCGACAGCCAACGCATGCTGGCTGAAGTGGACGACGCGCAGCGCGCCTCCATCGGCGTCGACGAGCGCGTTGACGAGCGCCTCCACGGGCCCGCTGCCGACGCCGCGCAGCGCGCGGGTCTGCCACACCAACGACAGCTCCACCGCGCGGTCCTGGTCGACGGGACGAACCGCGACCTCGCCCAGCCCGAGCTGGCTCGGGGTACGCACGAAGTGGGTTTGGAACATCTGGTGCAGCGTCGCGCTGTCGACCTCGGCCTCCGCGCGTTCGCTGTGTTCCTGCACGACGCCGCTGACCTCGATGGCCACACCCCGAGGCAACACGAAGCCATGGTCCGTCTCGAGCAGGTACGCCACCCCGCCCTTCCCGGACTGGCTGTTGACGCGGATGACGGCCTCGTAGCTGCGGCCGACGTCGTGTGGGTCGATGGGCAAGTAGGGGACCTCCCACACGCCGTCCGTCCGCTCGCGTTGCGCGGCCAGGCCCTTCTTGATGGCGTCCTGATGGGACCCGGAGAACGCCGTGTACACGAGCTCGCCCGCATACGGGTGTCGGGGGTGCACCGGGAGCCTGTTGCAGTGCTCGGCCGTGCGCACCAACGCGTCGATGTCGCTCAGGTCGAGACCCGGGTCGACGCCCTGCGTGTGCAGGTTGAGCGCCAGCGTGACGATGTCCACGTTCCCCGTGCGCTCACCGTTGCCGAACAGCGTCCCCTCGATGCGGTCGGCGCCCGCCAACAGGGCGAGCTCGGCTGCGGCGACCGCCGTCCCCCGGTCGTTGTGCGGGTGCACGCTGAGCACCACGTGCTTACGGTCGGGCAAGCGCTGCGAGAACCACTCGATGCGATCCGCGTAGACGTTCGGCGTCGTCATCTCCACGGTGGCGGGCAGGTTGATCACGATCGGCCGGTTGGGCCCGGGCTGCCACACGTCCATGACCGCGGTGCAGACCTCGAGCGCATAGTCCAGCTCGGTCCCGGTGAAGCTCTCCGGAGAGTACTCGAGTACGATCTCGGTCCCCGTCATCGCCTCTGCGCGCGCTCGCACGCGCTCGGTGCCGCGCACCGCAATGTCGCGAATGCCCGCACAGTCCAGGCCGAAGACGACGCGGCGCTGGAGGGTCGACGTGGAATTGTAGAGGTGCACGATGGCGCGCCGTGCACCGACGAGCGCTTCGAACGTGCGGTCGATGAGCTCCGGGCGCGCCTGCGTCAGCACCTGGATGGTCACGTCCGCCGGGATGGCGTCTTCCTCGATCAGCGCGCGGACGAAGTCGAAGTCCGGCTGGGACGCGGCGGGGAAGCCGACCTCGATCTCTTTGAAGCCCATCGCGACGAGCGCCTGGAACATGCGCTGCTTGCGGGCGATGCCCATGGGCTCCACCAGCGCCTGGTTTCCGTCGCGGAGGTCGACGCTGCACCACGTGGGCGCGGTCGTCGTGCGCCGGGACGGCCAGGTGCGCTGCGGAAAGTCGGGCGTGGGATCGGGCTGGTACTTGTGGGATGGCATCGATGGCATGGAGCTGTCCTTGGCCGGCTCGAAGCCGAGGGGAACCGCGCCATCGCGCAAACACCCCGCGGCGGAGGGCCGGCGGGGTGGTGGAACGTTGGAGACGAAGACAACGTGAACGCGTGCGCGCTAGGCACCCCTGCCGACCGGGCATAGACCCGATAGGAGGAGGCTGTTCAGCGCGCGACGAGCGAACATGGGAGACAGCCTAGTGCGCGCCTCCGTGGATGTCCAGCGCGAGCGCGTGCGGCGCCGCGTGGCCGGGGCCCCGTGGGACGTCGACGACCGCGAGCAGCCGTCAACGCTCGGCAGCCACCCGCGCCAGCTGCATGAAGGCATCCAGCACCGGGTTGTGCGCGTCGGTGTGGGTGGCCAGCACCAGCGGCAAGGTGGCACCCGAGGTGACGCGCACGTAGCGCACGCCATCGCTGCGCATGGACTGGAGCGAAGCCGGCACCAGCGCCACGCCCAGACCCGCGGCCGCCAGGTGCACGAGCGACGCGGCGTGGCCTGCGTGCGCGGCCACGCGCAGGGGCCGCCCCTCGGCGGCAGCGAGGCGGTCCACCAGCGCGCTCAGGCTGGACCCGAGCCCCGGCGAAGGCAGCAGCAGAGGCTGGTCGAGCAGGGTCGCGAACGCGACGCGCTTGCGGCCGGCGAGCGGGTGGTCGGGGGAGAGCGCGGCGAACAGCGGCTCCCGCACGAGCACGAGGCTCGAGAGCGCGTCGGGCAACGCACCGCTGGGGCGCACGAACGCGGCGTCCACCTCGCGCTGGTGCACTGCCTCGAGCAGCGCCGCGGTGGACCGTTCGACGAGCTCGATGTGCACCTTGGGCCGCTCCTGACCCAACGTGCGGATGAGCCCGGGCACCAACGGATGGAACGTGGCCGAAGGCGAGGTGCCGAGGCGCAGGCGCCCCTCCACGCCCCCCGCCAAGCCGCGTGCGCGGGCGACCAAGTCGTCGAGCTCCACCAGCAGACGACGCGCGTCCTGCGCCACGAGGCGGGCCGCGTCGGTGGCGACCATGCTGCGCCCTCGCCGCACGAAGAGCTGGACGCGCAGGTCGTCCTCCAGCTCGGCCATGGTGCGGCTGAGCGCCGGCTGGGCGATGTGGATGCGCCGCGACGCTTCACGCACTCCCCCGGCGTCCAGCACGGCGAGGAATTGGCGAAGCCGGCGGGTGTCGACATTCGATATCTCCACAGTATCGATCGCAATCTAGCTGATATTGGTGTGCGTTCAATAGGGACCCCACACTGAAACCCATGACACACGCCACCCTCGACGCCGGCCGCACCTTCGACGCGGCCCAGTACCAACGGAACGCCGCCTTCGTGCCTCAGCTGGGCCACGTGATCCTGGACTGGCTCGACCCACGACCGGGCGAGGTCGTCCTCGACCTGGGCGCGGGCGACGGGGTGCTCACCGAAGAGCTGGTGAAGCGGGGCGCGCGTGTGGTGGCTGGCGACGCGTCTCCGTCCATGGTGGAGGCCGCGCGCGCCCTCGGGCTGGACGCTCGCTTGGTCGACGGAGAAGCGCTCACGTTCGATGGTGAGTTCGACGCCGTGTTCTCGAGCGCTGCGCTGCACTGGATGCCCGACGCGGATGGCGTCTCGGCGGGTGTGTTCCGGGCGCTGCGCCCCGGCGGTCGCTTCGTGGCCGAGCAGGGCGGCTTCGGCTGCGTCGCGGCCGTGCGCGTGGCGTTGGGCTCGGCGATGGAGCGGGCCGGTGTGGATGCGTCGGGTGCCGACCCCTGGTACTTCCCCACCCCAGAGCATCACCGCGCCGTGCTGGAGCGCGCCGGCTTCGTCGTGGACGAGATCGTGCTCGTCGCGCGGCCGACCGTGCTGAACGCGGGCTTCGCGGGTTGGCTCGAGACGTTTGGCCGCGCCCAGCTCGCGCGCGTCCCCGAGGCACGGCGCGCCGAGGTGCTCGCCCACGCCGTCGCGCGCCTCGAGGCCACGCTGCGGGACGAGCAGGGCCGCGACGTGGCGGACTACACGCGCCTGCGCTTCCGGGCGCACAAGCCCCGCTGAGCGCGGCCTTTCGGTAGCCCGCACTCGGCGGTATGGCGTGTCACGACGCCCACGCGAGTGCGGCTCTTGGTGCGCCACGGGCCGGCGGGAACGCGCGCGTCGTGAAAGGAAACTCAATGATTTCGAGATGGCACGGGTCCTGCGTTGTCGTTTGGACATGACCACACGACATCACTCCACTCTCGCGCTCTTGCTCCTCCTGGCCCTCGGCGCGCCCCAGCTGGCCGCGTGTGAGAGCAACGCCGCCGCCGCCGCTCCCGCGGCCCCGACCGAGGAGCCGTCGGGCGCGGTCGCCGTGCAGGCCCCCAGCGCGCCGCGCACCGCCCCGGCGGACGACTCGACGGAGGCCCCGTCCCCGACCGCGCCTGCCGCACTCCCCGAAGGGGTCGCGCCCCCGCGTGCCGCGCGCTTCGGTGCCAGGGGGACCACCTCCACCAGCGACACCGTGACGGTGCGCCGGCTGGTCGTCGCGCACGACGTCGTCGACCGCGAGCCCATCGTGCGCGAGGGTGCCTTCACGGCTGGCGAGGACCGCGTCTTCGCGTTCGTCGAGGCGCGCAACCCGGACGTCGCCGACGCGTCCATCCGCATCTACTTCGACGGGCCGAACGGCCAGCGTGTGGGCGACATCGGGCTCGCCGTGCCCGGCGCGCAGCGCCGCTGGCGCACCTGGGGCTTCAGCCGCTACGTGACCGCGCCAGGCACGTGGGAGGCCGTGGTGGTCGACGACGCGGGGACCGTCCTCGCGCGTGAGGCCTTCGAGGTGCGCTGAGCACGCCGCGCGTGGCTACCGGGCCTGGCTACTCGGATGGGCCGCGGTCCGGGACGTCGCCGAGCAGACGCTGGACGAACGCGTCGTCGGCGGCGTCGTCCCCCTGCCCTCCCACCAGCGTGGAGAGGAGCGCGCCGAGCATGCGGTCGAGGGTGGTGCCATCCCCGTCCGCCCCACCGGCCCGGGTCCGCGTGAGCGCGTCCGACGTGCTCGCAGCCCCCGAGTCGACCGTGGCGCCCGACGCGGGGGGCATGGCGCTGAGGGGTGCGCCCGATTCCGACCCACCGAACACCTGGGCCACGCGTGCGCGGAGCCGCGCGAACGCACCCTCGGCGCGATCGCGGCCCTGCGCACCACCACGCGCCCCCGCAGGCGCCGGCGGCCCCGGTGCCATCGCCGCGGGAGGCGGCGCGGCTCCCGCCGGAGGGCCGGCGTACGCGGGAGGCGGCGCAGACGGGGGCGGCGGACCCGCAGGGACGGCGGCCGGCGGCGGGGTCGGCATGGTGGGGACGCCCGCTGTGGGGATCGGCGTGGCGGACAGGACCGAGTTGGCCCGGTTCGACGCTGCGGGAGCCGCGGGTGCGCCCGTGCGGCGCGGGACCGGAGCCGCACCGACGACGATCGAACCGCGCAGGTCCAACGGGAGCTCCGGCGACGTGGCCCCCTCGATGGCGTCGCGCATCTTGCTCAGCGCGCGCCCCACACGCATGCGCACCGCGCCGGACTTGACCCCGAAGCTGGTCGCGATCTCTTCGAACGACAGCCCGTGCACGAAGCGCAGCAGCACCATGGCGCGGTCCCCCTCGTCGAGGGCATCGAGTCCCACACGCAGGTCCGCGTGGCGCGCCAGCAGGTCGCTCACCAACGCCACGTCGTCACTGGCATGCGCGGGCTCGCGGAGGTCCTCCTCGCGGCCCAGCGACCATGGCTGACGCGCGCTCCTCCGCAGGTGGTCCAAGCACCGATGGCGCGCGATGGTCATCAGCCAGGTGCGCGCCGAGGCCTCGCCGCGAAAGTCGGGCAAGGCCGTGAAGGCCTTGCTGAACGCGTCCTGCGCCAGGTCTTCGGCCGTGCCGCGGTCCCGCACGATGGCCGTGCACAGGTGCAGCACGTCGCGCCCGTGGGTGCGCACCAACCACTCCGCCGCGGCGTTCAGGTCGCCGCGCTCGAGGTGCGTCTCGAAGCTGTGCACAGGCGTGTTCATGGGCGCGAGGAGAGTAGACGAACCAGCCGAACGGTTTGTCACAGACTTTTTTTCTCGCGCCCCGAACCGCTCGTGACTCCGCGTACTTACGATTTTTCTGCGGGCGTGGCGTGACACTCCCCGCGGCGGCTCGTCGAGCTTGGGGAAAGGACACCCACGCTCATGACTCACCCTGCCCACAGCCCCTACCGCACCCCCGTCACCGTTCAGGCGCCCGAGCCCATGGAGGTGGCCATCGTCGGCAGCTCCCTGCAGCTGGGCGCGCTGCGCGTCACGTTCCACCGCACGCTGCGCATCCCGGACAACGGCCGGCAGTATCCGCTCCCGCCGTCGCTCGGCGCGTTCCCGCTGCTGCACGTGGACGACTACGCCGACCGCGTGCCGGAGAGCTGGCGCGAGAAGGGCGGCGTGTTCCTGCCCATGTACCAGCGCGAGGCCATGTGGATCTCGTTCAGCGGGCCCACGCACGCGCCGCGGGCCGTGCAGGTGGGCATCGGGAAGGTCTGCGCGATCACGGGCGAGCCCTTCCGCGACGCGCTGGGCGACCCCGACAAGCCCGGCCGCAAGGGCAGCCAGAACTACCTCGTGACGCCGCCGCAGCCGTGGCTCGACGGCATCTGCGCGGGGCACGGCACCATCAAGCAGTTCGTGGCCATGCCCCTCGGCTCCGGCACGACCGTGGAGGGACAGGTCACCGGTGAGGAGACGGTCGGCGGTCTGCAGCTGCGGGTCGTCGAGGCGAAGCCGGGGCGCTTCCCCGATCGGCCGCGCATGACGCACACGGGAGGTTTCCCGATGGTGCCGATGCCGTGCTCGGCCGCGGGTGGCTCCCCGATGGCGCCGATGGCGTCCTTGGGCGCAGGTGGCTTCTTCGACGCGATGCTGACTCCCTCGTGCGCGCCGATGGGGCCCGCCCCCAGCCGCAACCGCGCTGCGAGCATGGGCCTCGCGGCGGGCGGAAAGATGAAGCAGAAGGTCTACCCGGACCCGCACGGGCTCGACACCTGGGACCTCTCGCGCAGCACGCGCTGCTTCGTGCACCTGTGCAACAGCGAGCTGTACGCCGAGATCACCGGTCAGCCCGCGCCCCCCTCGCCCATCAGCGCCAGCAGCTACAAGGCGCACGGCCTGCCGTGGTTCGACCTCTACGACGAGGGCGCGTCCGCGCTGGACACCACGAGCAAGCTGGCGGGCGTGAAGAGCCTGGGGGAGCTCGACGCCGAGCAGGGGTTGCCCACGGACCCCGCGCACGAGGGTCTCTTCACGAAGGTGAAGCGCCTGGTGCGCGACGGCGTGTGGTGAGCGCCACGACGAGCAGCCACGCGAGGTCGAGCCCGGTCACCAGCTTCTGCTCGGCGGCGATGCCCGCGCCCCAGGCGGGCCCACCGAACAGCTCGGCCAGGTAGTGTCCGAAGTGGAGCAGCGAGGCCCCGTAGGCGACGGCGGTGAGCAGCCGCAGGGTCCTCTCCGCACGCGCGAGCGCTGCGGCGGCCAGCGTGAACGCCACGAGCGCAGGCCCCGCGGCGAGCCCCACGACCAGGAAGTGCAGCCGCCCATAGCGGTCCGCTGGCGTGAGGGGGATCGCGATCAGGGCCAAGCAGGCCACCGCGGCGAGCGCGCGCGTGGCGCGTCGTGCGCGAGGCAGGTCACGCTCCCCGAAGGCCCCACCCGCGCACCAGAAGCCGCAGAAGATGGCCAGCACCGCGCCCAGCGCACCGACCTGCGCCAGCAGCGCCCCCGTACGGTGGTCCGCGCCGTCGAGCGCTCGATCGCGGTAGAGGTCGCACCAGTAGTTGTGCACCCACGAGTAGCCGGGCGCGTTGGGGTCCGCTCCGCTCCCGCCCGAATAGCTCGCGGCGGACGCACCGGTGAGAGCCACGAAGGCCGTCACACCGAGCACCACCAGCACCGCGGGTAGACGCCTCACGCCAGATGCAGCGCTCATGAGCGGCACGTCACGGCACGAAGCGCGCGTCGCGCAGGGCGGCGAGCCATGACGCGGCCGAGGCCCCCGCAGGGACCGTCAGCTGCACGTGCGCGTAGTAGCCGTGCCCGACGTCCTCCATGAGATCCAGCCGTGTCGCGCCGTCTTCGAGCGCGATGGCGTAGAAGCGGGCCGGCGCACCGAACACGTCTTGCTCGATGATGTCCGTGGAGGTGCGGATGTTCATGGGGTGGCCCCCGAAGTAGACGAAGCCGGTCACGCGCGGCGCGCCGAAGGGCAGCAGGTCGAACAGCCGATACACGACGAAGTCGGGCCCGGGCTGGGTCAGCAGCGTGCCCTGCGGAGGGAGCGTGACCTGCAGGTGGCGCGTACCCGCCTCGAGCGTCTCGGTGGCACCCGTAGCGAGCGAGCGCCCCCCTGCCCGCAGGGTGCGCGCGGAGCGCAGCGCCAGCTCGACACACGCGTCGTGGTCGCGTCGCGCATCCCCGCTGGTCTGCGCCGCGGCCGGGTTCACGTAGAACGAGAGCACCTGCAGGCTGCGGTCGCGCCCGATCACGAACAGGGTCAGCACGCGCACCGCTTCGCTCGACGTGTCCAACACGCGCGGCACGAGGCGCAGCGCCTCCACGCCGTCACCGAGGACGTCCATGCGCTCGAGGTCGTCCCCGGGGAAGGCCCGCGCCGCCTCTTCCTGCACCCGCGTGACGACGTCGGGGCCAGCGGTGGCGAACAGCTCGTAGCTCATCACCACCAGCTTGTCCTCGCCCTCCTCGAAGTAGAGCCGCGTCTCGCTGCGCTCTGGCTCCGGGGCGCCCATGATGTTCCACGCACGTGGCTGCGCGTAGGCTCCTTCGAGCGGGCGGATGTACAGACGGTCGCCCAAGAGCGGCAGCTCCGCGCCGAGTGGACGTCGGCCCATGGCGCCGCACGCGGGCTGCGCATCAGCCACAGGGCTCGGGAGGCGAGGCGCAGGGATGTCCGTGGCGCGCGCGAAGACCCCGTTCGGGGCAAGCTCCGAGGGCGTCGCCGTGTCGGCCGCCACGGCGCTCACCACAGCGGCTGGCTCCGGTCCGGCAGGCTGGGACCCTGAGCGCGCGCCACCGCAGCCAGACGCCGCGGATGTTGCGCCGAGTGCAAGAACGAGAGCGAGGCGCGCGCGCGAGCGCGGCGCAGAGGTGCGCGAAACGGACGTCACTCGGCAGCCTCGAGGACGGCCGCGATAAAGTGCACGAGCGCCAGCTGCTCGCGCAGGCTCGTCTCTGCCGTCTCGGCGTGGCGCAGCGCCGCGCTCACCAGCAGCCGCGTACCTGCAGGCAGCTCGGCGGCGAGGTGCAGGCTCTCCGTCGGCGGGACGATGGGATCCTCCGCGCCGTGCAGCACCATCACGGGCACACGCAGCCCGCGCAGGCGCCCCGCTGGGGAAGCCGCGTCGAAGGTGGCGCGGCGATCCGACAAGAGCGAGAGCAAGCCGGGCGCGAGCGACGTGGGTCGCGATGGCGCGCGCGCCTCCTGCAATACGGCGCGAGCGTCCGGGGACAACGCTGCGGCGCGCTCGTTGGCTTCCCGCCAGTGGTCATGGAGCGCGAGGTCGAGCGCTTCTCCCGCGACGTCCGCCTCGGCCGCCGGGAAGAAGCGTGCAGGATCGGCGTGCACCAACAGGCCCACGCCGTACGGGTGGGGCTCGTGCGTGACCGTCTGCCCGTCGGGCCCCTGAGCGGGCTCACCTGCGAACCAGCGCACAACGCGCGCGAGGTCGTGATGCGCGCCCACGGGCACCACGAACGCAAACGCGCCTTGGTCGGCGCTCGCAGCGCGCAGCGCCAGACCGCCGGCAAAGGAGATCGCCATCACGCCCAGCGCGCCGGTGCGCTCGCGCGCCATGAGCGCACGCATCGTCTCGCTCAGCTCGCTGGCCGTGCGGGGGTCGAGTGAGAGGGCCTTGAGGCGCGGCTGATCGGGCGTGTGGACCACCAGCCCGGCCGCGGAGAGAGCGCGGGCGAGCGCGACCAAGCGTGGCTCGTCGTAGCCCAGAGGGTGCATGCCGTGCGCGAGCACCAGCTGTCCGCTGGGTTTGCGCGTCGGCCGATAGCTGCGCAGGGGGCGCCCCGCCACGACGGACTCCTCCACCTGGACCTGGTCCGCACGATACGACGCCAGCCACCCGCGCTCTTCGGCCGCCGCGTCGCCCTCACCAAAGCGCAGCAAGGCGCCTGCCGCCCGCAGGTGGCGGTCTACGGACAGGCCCGCCACGAGGCCCAGACCGAGGACGATCAGGAGCCCCGCCCAGCGCATGCGGCTCCGCGCCGTGACACGCGCCGCGTCATCGGGTCCGACCGAGGGGGAAGCGTCCCTGCGCAGCATGACCAGCAGCATAGACGCCCCAGCGTGAGCCGACCAACTGGCGCTATGCTGCGCCCATGGTCGTCAGCGTCCGCAGCCCGAGCCCCGCATCGCTCACCGTCCTCCACCAGGACGCCACCCTCTCTGTCGGAGCCTACGCGAACGTGCACCTGTGCGTGTACCGTGGCGAGCTCACCCTTTCGGGTCTCGAGACCGCCAACGACCATCATCGGGCGCTCATGGCGCGTCATCCCCGCACGCTGGTCCTGGGCCTCGCGCAGCACAACCTACCGCTTCCGAGCGCGGAGGTGCGCCAACGGGGTGCGCACCTGATCGACGAGAACGGCTCCCACGTGCTGGCGGCCGCCATGGTGCTGGCTGGCACGGGCTTCTGGGCGAGCGCCGTGCGCAGCGTGATGACGGCCTCCTTCGCCCTGGCGCGCCAGCCGTACCCGTCGAAGGCGTTCGCGACCGGCGTCGAAGCCGGCGAGTGGTTGTCGCGCTTCGACGCTGGGACCGTGTTCGGTCCCGAGGCCCTCGCGCAAGCGCTGGAGCGCCTCGAGCGAGCCTGAGAGTCGCGCTCGCCACGCCGCAAGCGTCACCAAACGGCGCTCGTTCGTACACCAGAAAACTGAAAAGATCGGCCATACGACCGACCTGGACACGAGGTTTCTGTATTTTGTTGCACATACGGCCGATGCGTTGTTATCGTACGAAATGTGCACACAAGACTTGGGTCGTTGTGTGCCGCACGCTGCCCCCGGCCACGTGAACGTCAGTAACCGCGACCAAGTGGTGCGTATATCGTCGTTTGTGTCACTGAGGGTCTAACCGGTCGAAAGCCACCTTGGTGCTCTGAGAGAGGGATATCTCATGGGATCTTCAAGCGCATTGACTCCCCGTGCGGGGACGCCGTTCGCCTATGGCGTGGACTACTTGGAGCAGATGGTCGAACAGGAGGTGCGATCTTGGTATCGCACATTCTACTACTGGTCACGCGGTCTCTGTCCACGAGAAGAGAGCGGCGCGAGGCCCATCTTCAACGCACTTGCGGACGACTTTCGTGTGCTTCTCACAAGCGGCAACATGATGAGCAAGTCCGAATACTGGGAGCGACTTCTCTCACTCCATGGAGTACGTCGAGGTGACCCTCCATCGCAAATCGTAAACCTCGAGATGGCGCGCATCGAGACCGATCACGTGCTTGTCACGTTCGATCTGTACAAGCGCGGTGTAACCAAGAAAAAGTTCGATAGCGCTCTACTCAGACGCGACATCTCGATGCCTGGTGGGGTAGCCTGGGTCTATGTCCACGAGAGCGCGCACGAGATGGGCGTGGAGCCCGTCCTCGAACCCGACCACCGCGGCGGGCTGGTGACGCGACGCGCGACGGGTGGCTCGGCGTCCTGAGCCTCCACGAACCCGCCATGAGACGGCGACACAGAGAGAAGGGATGAACCGCGTATGGTGACTGTAGAGAACCGAGAGGGCCGTTTGATCGAGGTACGTCAGACCGGCCGCGTGACGGTCGAGGAGCTGCAAGCCAGCTTCCCTGTCTTTCAGCGCATCCTCTCGTCCAAGCGCGAGCGCTTCGTCATGGCCACGGATTGGCGGGGGATGCGCGTGCTGGACTCGAAGACCTCGGAGTTCCTGCTGGGCATCATGCGGGACAAGAACGACCGCATCGAGCGGCAGGTGCTGGTGATGGACCCGTCGGCCGTGATGGGCCTGCAGGTCCACCGGCTGTTCAAGGACGCGGGGGGCGAGTCCCGCGCCGTTTTCGAGTCCCCCGATCAGGCACGCGCCTGGCTCGACGGAGTGCTCACGCCGCTCGAGATGGGCTCGCTGCGACGCTTTCTCACCGCTGGCATGGCGGCCTGAGGTCACGGTGAGCGACAGCTACCTGCTCGATGTGGGGGAGGACGCTGCGGACCGGCTCACGCTGGTGCAGGCGATCTACGGGCAGACCAGCCAGCGGGGCCTCTCCGCGGGCGCACCGCTCGCCGGGCTGCGCGTACTGGAGCTGGCCTGTGGCACCGGCAGCATGACGCGCTGGCTAGCCGAGCAGGTGGGACCCAGCGGCAGCGTCACCGGCATCGACGCGAGCGACGCCCAGCTGAGCGTGGCCGCGGAGCGCTGCCGCGACCTGCCGAACGTGCGCTTCCTGCGGATGGACGCTGCGGACACCGACCTGCCACCGAGTAGCTTCGACCTGGTGTACGCACGCCTGCTGCTCATGCACGTCCCGGAGCCGCTGCGGGTGCTGCTCCACGCGCACGAGCTGCTGGCGCCTGGCGGCGTCCTGGTGTCGGAGGAGGCGGCCGTGGACAGCACCTTCACCGACCCCCCCGTCCCCGAGCAAGGCGAGCTGCACGCGCTCGCCAACCAGATGGCCCGCGAGCGCGGCTGTGACTACAACGTCGCGCGACGCCTCGGCTCGCTGGTGCGCGCGGCGGGCTTCACGGTGCACGGCGTGAGCGCCCACCAGCCCGTCGCGGTGCGCGGGGCGGCGAAGCGCCTCGAGGTGGCGAGCTTCGGCGAGGCACTCCAGCGCTGGCGTACCGCCTCGGACGAGACACGCGCGGCGGGCGAGCGCGTGCTCGCGGCGCTGCAGCGTGCGGTCGACGACGAAGAGACCACGTACGGGCTGAGCATGATGATGCAGGTGCGCGGCGAAAAAGCGCGGGCGTGACGTGATGAGCGCGTTCGGGTTCGTCCGCCTGGTGCACGTGATCGTGATGGCCGCCTGGATGGGCTCGGCCCTGCTGGCCCCGGCGGACGTGCGCGACAGCCTCGCGCGTGGGCCCGACGCCATCGGCCCCCTCATGCTGCGGCTGCGGCGCACGGCGCGTCTGATGAACGCCGCCGCGTACGCTACCGTGCTGACGGGGCTCGCGCTCGTGGCGCTCGGGCGGGGCTGGGCCACGCCGCCGCGCATCTGGGTGGGCCTCGGACTGACGCTCGTTTCCATCGCCATCGGCCGCGTGCTCATCCGCCCCGCGGTGGGCGCGCTCGTCGCGGCTCACGGACGCGCCGAGCCCCTCGGCACGGAGGAGCAGGCCCAGCTGAGCCGACGATTCGCCCAGGGTGTACGCGCGGAGGACCTCACGCGCCTCGGCGCGCTGGCTACGATGCTGCTCTGACCCGGCGTGTGCAGGAACGGTGCGCATGGACCATGGGCCTGCTAGCTTCGGCCCATGTGCGGCATTGTCGGATACATCGGTAGCGAACCCTCGGCCCCCATCCTGCTCGACGGTCTCCGGCGCCTCGAGTACCGCGGCTACGACTCGGCCGGCCTCGCCATCCACAGCACGAACGGCGTGCAGGTGGTGCGGGCCGTGGGGAAGCTGCGCAACCTCGAGAAGGCCCTCGACGAGCGGCCGCTGCAGGGCACGGTGGGCATCGGCCACACGCGCTGGGCCACGCACGGGCGGCCGAGCGAGGTCAACGCGCACCCTCACGTCGCGGGCCCCGTGGCCGTCGTGCACAACGGCATCATCGAGAACCACGTCGCGCTTCGCAACGAGCTGCGCGCGGCGGGGTGCGAGATCCTGTCCGACACCGACACCGAGCTGGTCGCGCACCTGGTGCGCCGCGAAGTGGATGGCGGCACGGACCTCGAGACGGCCGTGCGACAGACGCTCGGGCGCCTGCACGGCGCCTACGCCATCGCGGTGCTGAGCACGCTCGAGCCCGGACGCATCGTGGTGGCCAAGAACTCGTCGCCGCTGGTGCTCGGCATCGGCGAGGGCGCGACGTACTGCGCGAGCGACGTGCCGGCGCTGCTGCCCTACACGCGCAACATGCTGTTCCTGGAGGACGGCGAGATGGCGTCGCTCGGCGCCGATGGCGTCGTCGTCACCACCGTCGAAGGGGCGCCCGTGCAGCGCGCCGTGCAGCGCATCGACTGGTCCCCGGCCATGGCCGAGAAGGCTGGCTACAAGCACTTCATGCTGAAAGAGATCTTCGAGCAGCCGCGGGCGCTCGAGGACACCTTCCGCGGCCGCCTCGACCGTCAGGCGGGGGACATCCACAGCGCCGAGATCGGCCTCACCGACGCCGACGCGCGCGCCATCAAGCGCGTCGTGCTGCTGGCCTGCGGCACCAGCCACCACGCGGCGATGGCAGGGCGCTACTGGCTCGAGTCGCTCGCGCGCGTCCCCACGGTGGTCGAGCTGGCCAGCGAGTTCCGCGGGCGCGACGCCGTGGTGAGCGAGGGCGACCTGATCATCGCCGTCAGCCAGTCGGGCGAGACCCTGGACACGTTGGTGGCCGCCAAGGAGGCCAAGCAGAAGGGGGCCAAGGTGCTGGCCATCGCGAACGTCATCGGCAGCGCCATCCCGCGCATGGCGGACGCGACCTTCTACACGCACGCGGGCCCCGAGATCGGCGTCGCGTCCACCAAGTGCTTCAGCGCCCAGCTGGCGAACCTGGTGATGTTCGCCGTGTGGCTGGGCCGCCGCCGCGACGCGCTCACCCCGGAGCGCACGCGCGAACTGGTGGAGGCGCTGGCGCGCATCCCGCAGCACATGGCCGACACGCTCAATGGCACGCGCCAGCTGGTGGCCAACCTGGCGCGCCGCTACGTCGACGCGCGTGACGTGCTCTTCCTCGGGCGCGGGCTGAGCTTCCCCATCGCCCTCGAGGGCGCGCTCAAGCTGAAGGAGATCAGCTACGTCCACGCCGAGGGCTACGCCGCCGGCGAGATGAAGCACGGCCCCATCGCGCTGATCGACGCGCGCCTGCCGGTGCTGGTGCTCGTCCCGCGCGACGACAACTACGAGCGCTCGCTCAGCAACCTGCAGGAGGCCAAGGCGCGTGAGGCCATGGTCATCGCCATCGCCAACGAGGGCGACGTGGACGCGCGCGACGCCAGCGACGACCTGGTCGAGGTGGCCGCGGTGGATCCCGTGCTGACGCCCTTCCTCACGGTGCTCCCGCTGCAGCTCTACTCGTACTACGTGGCCGACTTCAAGGGCACGGACGTGGACCAGCCACGCAACCTGGCCAAGACCGTCACGGTCGAGTGAGGCGCGCGCGGACTGGCTCGTGAGCGGGCCGGTCGACTTGCGCGCCCGTGGTTCAGCGGTGGCTCACGAGCTCGTCGAAGCAGAGCCCTCCGCGGACACCACGGCTCCTTCGATGAGCACCTCGAGCCCACGCTCGGCGCCCTCGGGCCGCTGGAGTCGCAGCAAGAACCCATGCTGCACGAGCACGTCCGCCGTGATGTGCAGGCCGAGCCCCATGCCGTGTGGGTGGCGCGTGCGCGCGGCGTTGCCGCGATAGCCCCGCTCGGTCAGCCGCGGCAGGTCCTCCGGGTCGAGTCCCGGGCCGTCGTCCACCACGCGCAGCGTGAAGCGCCCCGCGCGCGTGGAGAGCACGACGGCCACGTGTCCGTCGGCCTCGTTGTAGCGCACGGCGTTGTGCACCACGTTGCTGAGCGCGCGCTCCAGCAAGGTGACGTCCCCGACGGCGTGCGTCGGCTGCTCTGGCACGGCGTACTCGAGGGCCACGCGGCGGTCGCGAGCGATCATGCGGTGGCGCGCGACCACGCGCTCCACGAGCGCGCCGAGGTCCACGGGCTCACGCACCCGTGGCTCGGAGGCGGCGTCCATCTTGGCGCGTGCGTTGAGGTTGCGCAGCAGCGAGCCCAGGTAGTCGGACTCCTCGACGGCGGCGCGCAGCGTGGTGTCGACGGCAGCGTTGGGTGAACCCGCCGGCCCGCTGGCCTCCGCGAGCTGCTCACGGGCAGCCACCAGGTGCCCCTGCAGCACCGTGAGGGGCAGCATGACGTCGTGTGTCGTGTTCGCAATGTAGGCGACCAACGCCGCGTCCCGCTGCTCCAGCTCGCGCACCTGGGCGGCGATGCGCGCGCGGTCCGCGTCCAGGGCCCGCGCCACGGCGCTGACCTCGTCGCTCCCGCCCACGATGGCGACGGCCGAGGTGCCCGGACCGCCCGCGGCCGCGTCCTCCAAGCGGCGCAGCCGACGCACGAGGGGTGCCGACGCGAGCCAGGCCACGAACACCGCCGCGAGCCCCACACCCACACCAGTGAGCGCGCTGGCCATGAGCTCCCCGCGGCGCACGGGCGCGTGCGCCAGGATCAGCGCGCAGGGGCCATCGGTCCACGGCATGGCCACGAGCACCTGGTACTCGTCGAGACCATCGCGCCGCTGCACGACCCGGCTGGCCAGCTCGGCGCCCCCCTCGATTTCCGCCAACAACTCCGCCGGTACGTCGCGCTCGATGCCGGCGCCGTCCGCCGCGAACGGGATGAGCGGACCGAGGGCCCGCGCCGCGACCCGCTCGGCCTGCGCTTCGCGACGCAGGCGCGCTCGTTCGCCGGGAGTGCGAGGCCCTTCACCATCACCGCGCGCGAGCCCACGACCCTGGCGGCGGCCTCCGAGCCCCGGACCCCCGCGTCGGAAGCGCTCGGGCGACTCCTCGCACTGCTCCCGGCCCCCCGCCTCCATGCGCGTCAGCACCCCCTCGCGCACCAGCTCGAGCTCCACCTGGTGCCGACGCCACTGCAGAAAGCCCGCGAGCGCCACGGCGAGCGGGATGACGGCCAGCGCCAGCGTCAGGGCCAGGCGCGCGCGCAGCTTCACGTCGCGTCCCCGTCGCTCGGTAGGTCGGCCAGCCGGTAGCCCACGCCCCACACCGTGGCCACCTGCGCGCCCGCGCGGCCGAGCTTCTTGCGCAGCCGCGAGATGTGCACGTCCAGGCTGCGCAGCGCCCCGTCGCGCTCCGAGTCCAGCGCCTGCTCCACCAAGGCCTCGCGCGACACCGCGGTCCCCGGTCGCTTCGCGAGCGCCGCGAGCACGGTCCACTCGGCCGGCGTGAGCTCCACCAGCGCGCCGTCCACCTCGACGCGCCGCGCCGCCACATCCAGCGCCAGCGCCCCGAGGCGCAGCACATCGCTGCGCTCCATCGTCGGGCGTCGCAGCCGCGCCGTCACCCGCGCCAGCAGTTCCTCGGGCCAGAACGGCTTGGTCACGTAGTCGTCCGCGCCCAGCTTCAGCGCGCGCACCTTGTCGGACGAGTCGTCGCGTGCGCTCAAGATCATGACCGGCACCTCGGAGCGCTGCCGATACAGCTTGAGCAGGTCCATGCCGTAGGTGCCCGGCAGCATCAGGTCGAGCACCACCAGGTCCACCTCGCCCACGGGCGCACGTCGCGCCTCGTCACCATCCTGCGCCCACACGCAGTCGAACCCGGCGCGCTGAAAGTGGGACACGATCTGAGCGCCCAGCTGGGCGTCGTCTTCGACGAGGAGGATGCGAGGTGTGCTCATGCCTGGCGAGCACCTTAGCAGCCCAAGTTCACGGGCTCGGGTCGAAGCGTAGCGGCACAGGAGAGGCGACCCACACACAACTCTTGCGTACCCGTGGACATTGGACTAATGGTTAGTCCAATATGTCCGCAGCGATGGGAACGCAGTTCGAGAAGCTCGAGCGCCAAACCGCCGTCACACGCGCGGGTCGTGTCCTCCGTGACGCCATCTTGCGCGGTGACTACGCCCCCGGGGACAAGCTCCCTCCCGAGCGCGACTTGGCGGCGACCCTCGGCATCACCCGCGTCACGCTGCGTTCAGCGCTCGCCCGGCTCGCGGCATCCGGCCTGGTGGCGACGGTCCAGGGCGATGGGCATCGCGTCCTCGACGTGCGTGTGTCCGGTGGTCTCGACCGCCTCCCGGAGATGGCCCTGGCGTTCGAAGGGGACCCCGAACGCGTCGTGCGCTTGGCGCGAGACCTCCTCGCGCTGCGACGCCTGGTCATGGCGGAGGCTGCCGCCACCTGCGCCTCGCTGGGCTCGGACGCGCTCGAGCCACTGCGTACCCACGTGCGGGCGATGGAGAGCGCCGAGGACGAAGCGCGCTTCTCGGCGCTCGACCTGGAGTTCGGGAGCATCTTGCTGCAGCTCGCAGGCAACATCGCGTTCCAGCTCACGTACAACACCATGCTGGCGTTCGCCGCCGACCACCCCGCGCTCATGCGTGTGCTCTCGACGGATCGCGAGACGCTCCTCGAAGGCGTCCGATCGCTCGTCTCCCTGTTGACCCTCGGCGACCCCACTCTCGCGCGCACAGCCGTCCTGACCGCCCTCGAGACGCTCGATGCGCAGGGTCTCGCGCGGGTGACAGCCCAATCTCGAGACTCGAAAGTTGGTGACACGTGATGACCACGCTGAATGACCTCCTCGCCCGCTCGGGCGTCTCCCTCACAGACGTCGAGCGCCACCTCGACGCGCTCCCGCCTCACGCCCGCGTGCTGGAGTCCACCAACCTCGACCGCGCTCGCCAAGCCGTGCTCTGGGACCTGGCGCGCGTGAACGCGCCGGTGACGATGGCCGACCTCGTGCCCGACTCGGTTCCCGATCTGACACCGGTCCCCTTCGAGGGCCAGAACGCTCAGCCGCTGTTTCGAACGTTCCGCAAGGTCTTCTATCGCCTCCCAGGCGGCCGCATCGCTGGTCGCAACGAGTCCAGCATCTCGTCCGTGGTCGGGCACGGCTACTACTCGGTCCTCCCCGGCGGACCCGACGGTGTCTACATCGACTACACCCAGTTGCCGAACGAGGCGCCGAGGAGCTGGCCCGGCATTCGCCGCAACGATCGCGGCCTGTCCCTCCCCGTGTACGGCTTCATGAAGGACCACCTCCGACGCGTGTACGGGCGGATTTTCATCGGGCACGCCACCAAGCCCATCGTCGGGTCGCAAGGGCACTTCCTGCTGGCACGCGGCGACTGAGTCCACCCGGTAGCATCCCGCGTCCACCAAGGAGCCTCCCATGCGCGCTCGCCATGCTCTGACCCTCACCCTGCTCGCGTCGGTCCTGATCGGGTGCGCCGACGAGCCGCCGGCCTACCTCCCAGAGCTCGACTCGCTGCACGCGCACCCGCTCCCCACGTGGTTCGACGACGCCAAGCTCGGCATCATCATCCACTGGGGCCCCTACTCGGTGCCCGGTTGGGCGTCGCACGAGTTCAGCCCCAACGAGAACTTGAGCGAGGGCTACTGGGCCGCGAACCCCTATGCCGAGTGGTACCAGAACACCCTGCGCATCGGCGGCAGCGCGACGGCCGTCTACCACGACGCGACGTGGGGCGCGGACGTCGCGTACGAAGACTTCGGCCCCATGTTCGAAGAGCAGTCGGCGGGCTGGGACGCGTCAGACTGGGCCCGTACGTTCGCCGCCGCCGGAGCGCGCTACGCCGTCCTCACCACCAAGCACCACGATGGCTACCTGCTGTGGCCGAGCCGTGTACGCGGAGCACCCCGCGCTGCGTGGTTCTCGGAACGAGACCTGGTGGGCGAGTTCGTGAACGCATCGCGCGCCGAGGGCCTGCGCGTGGGGCTCTATTACTCCGGCGGCCTCGACTGGACGTTCACGACGGAGCCGATCGAGAGCTACAGCGGGTTCTTCGACACCCCGCTCGGGCCGGCCTATGCGGACTACGTCGACGGACATCTGCGCGAGTTGGTCAGACGCTACCGCCCCGACCTGATCTGGAACGACGTGGGATCCCCGGCGGAGTTCGATCGTCTGGCGTTCTTCGCCCACTACTACAACCAGGTTCCAGACGGGGTGCTGAACAACCGCTGGGCCCAAGGCGGTCTGGAGGTCGCGCTGAGCGTGGCCGCGACGGAACAGCTGGCGCGCTCGCAGCTGCGTCAGACGCAGTTCGACTTCTACGGAGCGGAATACCAGCAGGTCGCGCTCTCGGGCCTCAAGTTCGAGCTGGTCCGCGCGATCGGTGACTCCTTCGGCTACAACCGCGCCGACGCCGAGAGTGACGCGCCCGTGCTCACGCCGCTCGAGGCCATCGCGCTGCTCGTGGAGGTGGCCAGCAAGAACGGCAACCTGAGTCTGGGAGTCGGCCCCCGTGCGGACGGGAGCATCCCCGAGGAGCAGCTCGCCGTCCTCACAGGCCTCGGGGAGTGGATGGCGGTGAACGGCGTCGCGATCCACGGCACGCGTCCGTGGATACAAGACGCGGGCGCTGCCACCGCTGCCGGCAGCGCGGCGCCCACCGCACGTTTCACGACACGACGCACGGCCGACGGCGATCTCGAAGAACTCTACGTCTTCGTCTACGACCTCGACGTGTCCGAACCGAGCGTTCGTGTGGCGGGCATTCCCGCCGGCTTCGTGGACGTGCGCCGACTCGACGGTGAGGTGGTCACCGCGTCGCCCGACGCGAGCGATGTCGCGTTCGAGAGCCCTGGCGGATTTCCGCCGGGCGCGGTGACGACCATCGCTTTGCGCTACCGATAGTCACGCGCCCTGCCCATCGGCCTACTCGGCTGCAATCACGTGGCCGCTGTGGTCGAGCTCGTAGAGCATCTGGTCGCCGTCGATCTCGTCCGCGCTCTTGCCGTTGAAGTACTTGTTCAGCCCCACCTGCTCGTAGTGCGGCTTGATGCGGTCGCTGAGCAGACCGATCTCGCGCAGGTTCGGCACCATGCGGCTGAACATCACGTGGCGGAACTCCTCGAGCCCGGGCGAGGTGCTGACGACGTCGCGCCACTGCGCGCGCGTGAGCCGACCCTCGAACCACTCCTCGTACACCTCCCAGGCCAGGAAGCGGTTGCGCATGAGCAGCGCCACCTCGAACGACCAGTCCTCGCGCTCGTTGCGCTCGCGCGGCGTGAGCTGCGTGTTGAAGTGCTCGCGCAGGGCCACCACGCCGTAGTGCACGTGCCGCGCCTCGTCCTGGATGACCATCTTGAGCAGCTCCTTAAGCAGCGGCTCGCGGGTCAGACTGTAGAGCGTGCCGAACGCACCAAGGGCCAGACCCTCCACCATGATCTGCATGCCCAGGAACTTCATGTCCCAGCGCGAGTCGCCCATGAGCGCGTCGATGATGACGAAGAGGTTGTCGTTGATCTGGTAGAGCTTGTTCAGCTTGGTGTCGAGGTAGCGGTGGAACACCTCCACGTGGCGCGCCTCGTCCATGACCTGCGTCGCGCCGTAGAGCTTGCCGTCGAAGAACTGAACGGCCTCGGTCACCTGTGCGGCGGCCAACAGCGCGCCCTGCTCACCGTGCAGGAACTGGCTCAGCATCCACGCGACCATGTCGGACGTGAGGCGGTCCTCCTCGCGCGCCGTGAGCTTGATCCCGTAGTCGCGGAGCTTGTCGAGGTTGAGGAAGCGCTTGGGCACCATGGGCACCTCGGGGTTCTCGGGGTCCACGTCGGTGTGCCACGGCAGGTAGGTGTCCCCGTTCCACTGGCCCAGCTTCGCGCGCCGGTAGAGGTCCTGCATCTCGGGCTGGTCGCTCGGGTAGGTCCAGTCGAAGAACGCGCTGTGGTGCGCCTGAATCAGGGTGGGAACCCCCTGCTTGCCGCGCTGCAGCAGCAAGCCGCGCACACCGGCGGGCCCGAGCGACGCCATGACGCGTGGGTCCTTCACGGCGGTCAGCACCTCGGCGGCGTCGAAGTAGGGCTCGACGCGGTGGCGCACGGTGTTCGGGAGGATGGTGAGGAGCTTGGTCATGTCCATGATGGGCCTCGGGGTGCGGGGAGCAGGGGTCAGGAGCCTCAGAAGCTGTCGCCGAAGAACTCGCGCACCAGCTGCGTGTGAAGACGGGAGAGGGTTTGGTTCACGATCGGGATGGCGCGCTCGATCATGCGGGCGGCCTGGTCGGGCGGGAGGTGCGAGAGGCGCGACGAGAGCAGACCCACCTCGCGCCGGAAGAGGCCGCTCATGGCCTCGTGGTAGAAGGCCACGTCGGCCACGGTGAAGCCGCGCTCCTTGGTAAAGCCCAGCTGCCGCAGCTCGCCGAGCGCCTCGAAGATCCACGCTTCGTCCACGCTCATGCTGTCCTCGCCCTCGCCGCGCACGATGGTGGCGAGGCCCAGCTGCTCGGCCTGCAGGACGTCGTCGAGGTCCACGCCGAGGCGGGCAACGAGCTCGCGCACGGCCACGCGCTGGGCGGGCCCGCGGCTGGAGAACGACGCGTCGATCTTGTCGCGTACGCGGTGCAGGAACTGCTGCTGCTCGGGCGCGAAGACCTCCTCGCGGCCGTCGAGCAGCGCCTTGATGGCCTTGAGCGGCAGGAAGCGCTCGTGCTGCAGCTTCTTGATCAGCCGCAGGCGCTCGAGGTGTTGCTCGCTGTACCAGGCCATGTTGCGCCCGGTCTTGTGCCCCGGCGGCAAGAGCCCCTGCTGGATGTAGAAGCGGATGGCCTGGCGGTCGAGCCCGGTGGCCTCGCTCAGGTCCTTCATCTTGTAGCGAAAGCGCTCGCGATCGATGGGCAGGACCTTGGCAGAGGTGCTCATGATGGCCTCCCGCTCGTGAGCGTGACCGGACCACACGGCCGGCCGACGCAGGTGAGCACGTAGCCCTGCGCGCGCTCGTCGTCGCTCAGGCAGTTGGGCTCCTCCATGACCACCTCGCCGTCGAGGCACACCATCTTGCACGCGCCGCAGCCACCCATGGCGCAGCTGAAGGGCATGGGCTCGCCCGCTGCGACGGCCGCGTCCAGCAGCGTCTGGCCGGGCTGCACCACCAGCGTGCGCGAGCCGTGCTTGCGCGAGAGGGTGAGCGACTGCGGGGTCTGCGCGCCGCGCGCCTCGGTGCGCGCCTCGGGAGAGCCGAAGCGCTCTTCGTGCAGCCGGCCCTTCGCTACACCACGCTCGAGCAAGAGCGCGCGCGCCGCGTCCATCATGGGCGTGGGACCGCACACGTAGCAGGCGTCCGCCTGCGCCGCGTCGAGGCCCAGAGCGTCGAGGCGTGCGCCCAGTGTGGCGCCATCCAACAGACCGCGGGCACCCTGCCAGGCGGGGCTCGGGTCGGCCAGCACGTGGTCCACCACCAGGCGCCCGGCGCTCGCCGCAGCGAGCTCGGTCAGGCGCGCCATGAAGATGACGTCCTGCTCGGCGCGGTTGCCATAGACCAGCGTCACGCGCGTCTCGGGCTCGGCGTGCAGCGCCGTGGCGGCGACGCTCATGATGGGGGTGATGCCGCTGCCGCCCGCGACGAGCAGCAGGTGCCGTGGCGCGGCGCTGGGTGCGGGCTCCAATACGAAGCTGCCCGAGGGCCCCAGCACGTCCAGCAGCATGCCCTCGTGCGCGGTGTCGTTGAGGTGGTTGCTGACCCGCCCGTCCGCGATGCGCTTGATGGTGATGTGCGGCGCGTCGCTGCCGGGGCCTGCCGCGGGGGCCGCGAGCGAGTAGGCGCGGCGCAGGCGCACCCCGTCCACCACCACGTCCACGCTCATGAACTGTCCGGCCTGAAAGCGCAGGGGATGGCCGTCCAGCTCGCTCAGGTAGAGGGACACGGCGTCGGCCGTCTCGCGCACCACGCGCTCGACCTTCACGCGCCGGCTGACGCTGCGCGAGGCTGCACCGGCGAGCGCCACCACTTGGCCACCCGCGTTCTCACGGTGACGAGGCCCACGGGCCACCAGGGGCGAAGGACGACGGCCGTAGAGCAGCGCGTCGGCCAGCACGCGCGCGTCACGCCGGGCCGCCTTGGCGGGCTCGCCCAGGAAGCTGGGCAGGACGTCGAGCGTGTCCAGCTGCTCGAGCGGAGGGGCGCAGCGGACCGCCTCGGTGAGCGTCGCGACCGGCGCGGGTCGCTGGCCGCGAACGGCATCGGCGAGGACGCTGAGATCGCGGCGGGCTTGATCGACGCGCTGGGCGGCGCGCGCAGGGAGCGGGAGGCTGACCAGACGGGCGACGTAGTCGAGGGGGCGGGCGGGGCGAGGTTCGGGGGAGCGAACGAGCATGCAGACTATGTAGCGGCCACCTGAGCAAAGTGTCAAGAGACACCAAACACTTTTCACAAACACGCAGCGATGAACCAGCGCGGTCAGCACGCCGCCGGGCCCGGCACATGCCGTGAACCAGCGCGCCGACGCGGGACGAGCGCAGCCTCGACTGAAGGTTGCCCTACGCTTCCGTGGAATCGGTGGGCGAGCCGGACGCTCGCCGCTTGCGAGAGCGCGCGCGCCGCACGAGGAGCCCCACGGCGAAGACAACGACGAGACCCGCGACCACCCCGAGCGCGACATGCCCGTCGTTCGAAGGCGGGGCGCCAGTCGTCACCTCGTCCCAGAAGTCGCCGTCGTCATTGCTGCGGATCCGCTCGGCCAGGGCCTCCGCCGTCCCCCTCGCCACGCCCTCGAGCGACACGGCAGACACCACCCGGAAGCTCGGGGTCTCTGCGACCTGCGTGCCTTCGCCCAGCGGCTCGTCGCTCGCCGCGAGCCTCAGCACCAGAGGCGACTCGTCGGCGCCGACCAGCGTGACGACCACGTCCGTCGCTCGGATGGACACGTCCATCAGGCGGTACCCAGGGACCACCTCGTCGCCGAGCCCCGCGGGGGCGAAGAGGGCCAGCACCTGCCCTTCGTGGTTGGCCGCGATGACCCGCTGGGCGGCGGCGAAAGAGGCCTGGGTGGTGACCGCGAGGGAGCCGACCATGGAGACGATGGAGATGAGGAGCGCTGTCCGCGCACGCGTGGTCATGAGAGTCGACCAAGAGAGGAGGGGACGCGCGCACACGTCCGGTTGAGGGAGGGGAGTCGCAGTTTGCGGACTGTCGCGCATGGAAGGCAAGCGCTAGCCACGCCTCGGGCCTCTCGTCGTCTGAGCTCGCGCCGGTTGCGCGACGGGCTTCGGGCTAGCAGAGTCGCGCCGAGGAGTTTGCATGCGCGTCATCGTCACAGGGGGAGCAGGTTTCATCGGCAGCCACGTCGCGGACGCGTTGCTCGCGCGTGGACACGAGGTGTGCGTCGTCGACGACCTCAGCTCGGGGCGGCGCGAGAACGTGCCACAGGCAGCCCGCTTCGACGAGCTGGACATCCGCGACACGGACGGAGTGCAGCGCTGCGTGGCCGCGTTTCGACCCGACGTGATCTGCCACCAGGCCGCGCAGACCAGTGTGAGCGTCAGCACGCGCGAGCCGCTGCGCGATGCGGCCATCAACATCCTGGGCAGCCTCAACGTGCTCGGCGCCGCCCGGCAGCACGACGTCGGGCGGCTGGTGTTCGCCAGCACGGGCGGGGCGATCTACGGCGAGGTGGAGGCGCCCACCCTCGCCGAGACCAGCTGGGGACCCAAGCCCGTGAGCCCCTACGCGTGCTCCAAGTTCGCGTTCGAGAACTATCTGCATGGGGCGCGCGTGGAGTACGGCTTCGAGTCCACCATCCTGCGTTACGCCAACGTGTACGGACCGCGTCAGGACCCCCATGGGGAGGCGGGTGTGGTGGCCATCTTCTGCGAACGCCTGAGCACGGGGCAGCCGCTGCGCGTCAACGCGAAGCTCGAGACGGGCGACCGCGGCTGCGTGCGCGACTACGTCTACGTCTCGAACGTCGTCGAGGCCAACGTGCGCGCCGTGGAGGGACGGCTGAAGGCTCCCGTGCACAACGTGGGGACCGGCGCCGAGTGCGACACGCAGACGCTGGCGGAGGTGCTCTCGGAGGCCTTCGGCGTGTCACCGCAGCTGACGTTCGGTGCCCGCCGCGAGGGCGACCTGCTGCGCTCGGTGCTCGCGCCGAGCCCGGAGCTCGCGGACATCGCGTTGGTGGGGCTGCGAGAAGGTCTCCATGCGACCGCCGCGTGGTACCGCGCGGCCACGCGCTGAGACCGCCGCACGAGCATCCTCATCTCCGAAGCAGCACCGCACGCGACACGACCGCGGGCCTCGTGCCCCGCTGCGCCCCACGGACGCTTCAAGGGGTGAGCTCGAGCTCCACGCGGCGCGCTTGGCCTGGCGCGATGGTGACGCTGCGACGGGTGCTGGGACGATCCGCACCGACCGCGACGACGTGGCGCCCTGGCCGCAGCGTGACCTCGGTCGGCGCGCGCCCCATGTAGCGGCCATCCACCCATACGTCTCCCCAGGGGATGACGGTCACACGCAGCGTACCTGGGCGATCGTCCTGCGGGTTGGGACTGTCCTCTGGGCCATCCGCGCGCTGCGTCTGCCCCGTGTCTGGATGGCTGGAGGGGACCTCCGTGCGCGGCGCAGCGGCAGTGTCGGACGGTCGCTCAGGAGCGCCCGCGGCCGCGTGCGTCGACGCTGCAGCCGCCACCTGTGCGAGCGCAGGGTGCGCACCTTCCGATGAATCCGCGGGCTCGACGGCTCGCATCGAGGACGCCTGCTGCCGCGGCGGACCTGGGTGGCTGGGGGTGCTCGCCGGACGTGCCGCGACCCCACCTTCCAGCGCAGCCGTGACCCTCGCGCCTCCGAGGGCCGAGGACGCTTCGCCGGCGGCCACGCTGGTAGCGGACCGCGTTGCGTCCGACGCGCCGAGCGACACGGGGGCGCGTCGTCGCTCGGCGGCGGGGGCCTGCCCTCCTGCGACGCGAGGCGGCGCGGCCGCACGCTCCGAGGGGGCCGTGGGGCGCACGCCGGAGAGCGCCCCCGGCAGTCCGACGTACGTTGCGACCGCTCCAACGAGCAGCACACCCGCGAGCAAGAGCAAGACCGCCCGCTGCGCGCGAGCGCGGGGCGCGGGGCGCGGGGCTACCGCCCGACGGGGCGCTGGGGTTGGCGCCGCCACCACCGTGGTCCACGTGGTGTCCCCGTCACGCGAAGGCTCCGAGTTCTCGGACACGCCCCGCACGCCGGCGACGCTGGGCGTGTTCAGCAGCCTGCTGAGTTCCCGCAGGGCGTCGGCTGGCACCGGAGAGAGGCTGGTGTCGCTGGCCTCCTCGCGCTCGTCGCTGACGTGCTCGCGGGTGTTCGCGCCACCACGCAGGGCATCGACCTGTGCGCCGAGGCGCCGCCGCGCCTGATGGAGCCCTGGCAAGGGAGAGAGCTGCTCGATGAGCGCCGTGGCGCTTGGCGTGCGCGCCTCGCGGTCGGTGGTGAGCAGGCCCTCGATGGCACGCAACAGCAGCGGCGGCGTGTCGACCGGCGCGCGCTCCACCACGGGAGCGCGCTCCCCGGCCGCGATGCGGCGCATGATGGCAACGTCGTGCGCGCCCTGGAACGGGCGCCGGCCGCACAGGCACTCGTACAGCAGCACGCCGAGCGCGAACAGGTCCGCGCGACCGTCGAGCTCTTCCCCGCGCAGGTGCTCGGGGCTCATGTACGCGACCTTGCCGCGCACCCCCGTGCTGGTGGTGGGCGCGGCACTGCTCATGACCCGCGCGACGCCAAAGTCCGTCAGCTTCACCTCCCCCGTTCGGCTCAGCATGACGTTCGCGGGCGACAGATCACGGTGGACCACCCCGCGCGCGGGGTCGTGCGCGTAGCGCAGGGCATAGGCCAGATCCAAGGCGACCCTCCCCACGGTCGTCGGGTCCAGGACGTGCCCGGGGCGCGACAGCAGGAAGTCGCGCAGATCCACGCCGTCCACCAGCTCCAGCGCGAGGTACTTGGCGCCGTCCACGTCGCCGAACTCGACCACCGCGACGATCCCGGTGTAGCGCAGCGTGGACGCGATCTTCGCCTCGCGCTCGAACTGGCGCAGGAAGCTCGGGTCGCTGGCGAAGGCCGGCAGCACGCGCTTCAGGCACACCCGCTGCTCGACGCCGTGCGCACCGCGACGGAGCGCCAGAAACGTCTCTGCCATGCCCCCCACACCCAACCTGCGCACAATCTCGTAGGGCCCGAACGTGCGCGTGTCCGTCACGGTCACGGCGGGCTCCTAGCAGAGGGGGGCGACGTAGGCCAACCGAGCACATCCTGCGTGATTTACCGACATGCTCCCTCTCGGGCGACGAGGATGCGGCGCGCGGCCAGGTGCCACTTCGTTCGCCAGGACCGGCGACCATGGGTGCGAACGCCGCCGCGTCGACCCATTCCGGCGAGGGCGAGGCGTGAGTGCTGGTAGGCTCCCCCGGTGAACCTCGCCGCGGACCTCGAACACGAAGCCATCCGCCTGTACGCACGCTACGAGGTCGAGATCGTGGAGGCCTTCACGCTGTGCCCGTGGGCAGAACGCGCGCGGCGTGAGGGGCACACGCGGCAGCTGGTGCTCGCGGGCCCACCCGAACCCGAGGCGGCGCTCGCCGCCATCGACGTCCTGGCTGCAGACACGGCCGTGGAAGTGGGCTTCCTGGTCTACCCCACGTGCACGCTCCCACGCGTCGCGTTCGAGCGCTTCGTCTCCGGCCTGCGCAGCAGCGACCAACAGCGCGGCGCCACGTTCGCGGCGGCGGCCTTCCATCCGGACGCGCACGCCGACCTGGCCGACCCCTACCGCCTGGTGCCGTTCATCCGGCGTACGCCAGACCCCACGGTGCAGCTCATCCGCCGAAGCGCGCTGGAGGCGGTGCGGAGGCCTGGGGACGGAGGTACCGGGTACGTGGACCCAGCGTCCATCACCGACCTGGTGGCCTTCTTCCAGAACCCACCGAAACGCCCGCTGCACGAGCGCGTGGCCCAGGCCAACCTGGAGCAGGTGGAGCGCGTGGGCGTACCCTCGCTCGAAGCCGTTCTCGCCGACATCGCACAAGACAGAGAGCGAGCCTACGCAGCGCTGCTGGGCGCCGCTCACCCCGCCGTGCGCCCTCCGTGGCGGTAGCGTCAGAAGAGCGGCAGCTGCGTGCCTGCGATGCTCGCGAAGTCGGTGCCCACGAACGGTAGGATCGCGTCCGCCGCGGGGGCCAGCTGCCGCGTGAGGTAGTGGTCGTAGTCGAGCGCGGCGTGGGGCAGCTCCACGGGCTCGGGTCCGCGCACGGTCATCACATAGCGCACCTCGCGCACGGGGCGCCCCAGCTTCTTGGCGGCCTGCACGTGCGGCGGCACGTTCCGTTCGTACGAGTCGACGCTACGACGGAGGCGCTTGCGATACACCAGCTCCGCGTCGAGGTCGCCGTGGCGCAGGGACTCCGCGAGAGCGCGCATCCAGTCCTCGTACGGCTCGCCCGCGAACACGCGCCAGAACAGCTCGCGCTGGAAGCGACGAGCAAGCGGCGTCCAGTCGGTGCGCACGGCCTCGAGCCCCTTCACCACGACCAAGAGCTCACCGTCTCGGCGCCGCGACAGCCCCGCGTAGCGCTTCTTGGTGCCCTTGTCCGATCCACGCATGGTGGGCATCAGGAAGCGCAGGTAGTGCGTCTCGAACTCCACCTCGAGGTGGGACGTGAGCCTCAGTTCGGTCTGCAGGCGCGCGCGCCAGAACGCGTTCAGCGCGTCCGCGAGCTCGGCGCCGATGCGCCCACAACTGGGCTCGTCGTGACCCGGCCCGAGCAGCACGAAGAGCGAGTCCGTGTCGCCGTAGATCACCTGGAGCCCACGCGCCTCGAGGAAGCGCCTGCTCTCCGTGATGATCTCGTGACCGCGACACGTGATGGAGCTCGCCAGCTTGGAGCTGAAGAAGCGGCAGCCGGGCGTCCCCAGCACGCCATAGAACGAGTTCATCAAGATCTTGATCGCCCGGGAGCGCGCCGTGTCGCCGCGCAGCTTGGCCTCGTCTCGCGCGGCCCAGAGGGTCTCGATCAGGCCCGGCAGGATGTGCTGCGCGCGCGAGAACGAGCCGCCCTCGAAGCCCGGGATGGGATCGTCGCCAGGGAACGCGAGCCCCATCGGGTCGATGGCGAACGTGCGGATGATGCTCGGGTAGAGGCTCTTGAAGTCGAGCACCAGCACGTTGTCGAACAGCCCCGGCTGCGAGTCCATCACGTACCCACCCGGGCTGCTGACGACCTCGCTCGAGCCCCCCACGTCCGGCGCGACGAAGCCATGGCGGTGCAGGCGCGGCAGGTAGAGGTGGTCGAAGGCCGCTACCGCGCCCCCCTGCCTGCTGAGGGGGAGCCCGGTCAACGCCTGCCGTTGCACGGCGAAGCCCAGCAGGTCGGCCTTGTCGAAGATGTCGAGCACCAGGCGGCAGTCTTCGAGGTTGTAGGCGGCGAGCGCGGCCTGGTCGTGCCGGAACATGCGGCGGATCTCGGCCAGCGCGTCGCCGTCGTGCGCGATGCGTTTGCCGCGCCCCAAGAGCTCCTGGGCCACGTCTTCCAAGCGGAAGCTCTCGAACGAGAACGTCGCCGCGCGCAAGGTCGCGATGCCGTCGAGCACCACGCGCCCCTCCACCCGCGCGATGGGGGGTTGCTGCTCGTTGCGCGCGGGCAGCACCTTGGCGCGCTGACCGTCGCGGCCCAGCGTGAGCGGCACCCCCAGCTGCGCACAGCGCCGCTCGAGGTAGCTCAGGTCGAACTCGACGACGTTCCAACCGCTGAGCACGTCCGGATCTGCCGTGGTCACGTGCGCGACGAAGGCACGCAGGAGCGTGGCCTCGTCGGGGAAGGTCGCGACGCCCGCGGCCGCGGGCGCGGAGGTGCCGTCTGGACTCGCGCACATGAACACCCGCTCGCCACCCACGCCAGCCACGGCGATCGACAGGAGGGGCCCGTCGAAGCCGTCCGTCTCGAGGTCGAAGGCGAGCATGGACAGGTGCGGCGTGAACTCGCAAGCCTCGACCTTCGGGTCGACGAGCTCGAGGAACCCTGGCCGCTGGCGTGGCTCCCCGCGCACGCGCAGAGCACCCGTCACGAAGCGCTCCATCAGGAAGCGTTCGTCGGGCTTGAGGTCGGCCTCGAGCGTCAGCCCCAGCGCGTCGCGTACGCGCGCCCGCTCGGCCGTCAGCTCGCGCTGCGTGTCGAAGTAGAGCGCGTCCACGGGCCGCCCGTAGAAGCTGCGCAGCTCGAGGGGCTTGCGCCGCCCCGACGCGCTCGGCAGGTGGCGCTCGACGAACATCACCGGCTGCTGCCCCGTGAACACCAGGCGCAGCGGCCCACGCGCAGACGCGCCCCAGAACACGAGGCGCACGCCGTCGCGCTGGTCGAACCAGCTGCGCGTCAGCAGGCACGCCTCGAAGGTCTCCACCGGCAGCCTCGAGGATGCGCGCTAGGCGGCGCGGTGCCGCGCGAGGCCCGCGCTGACCGCGCCCCAGAGCATGCCCAGCACCAGGCCCCCGGCGTGCGCCCAGTTGGCCATGGGAAACACGTCCATGAAGCCGAGCAGCATCCACACCAACATGATGATGACCGTGCTCTGCGCGAGGCCGATGGGGCTGCGCGGGTCGAGGCGGCTGCGCACCCACAAGAAGCCGAGCAGGCCGTAGACCACACCGCTCAGCCCCATGGCGCTGCCACGCGCGATGAAGCCCTCCGCCAGCACGCCTCCCACGCCGAAGACCAGGACCTGCGCCAGCAGATAGCGCGAGCGGAAGTGGTACTCGATGGCGGTGCCCAGCTGCTGCACCCAGAGGGCGTTGAACACCAGATGCATTCCCCCCATGTGGAAGAACACAGGCAGCACCAACCGCCACCACTCGCCGCGCAGCACGGCCGCCCACTGAAAACTGAACAGGTCGCCGTGTACCTCGCCGAGGTCGGTGAAGTACGCCACGATGCCGCTCAGCACGATCATCCCGAGCGAGACGGTGCCGATGAACGGGGCCGTGCGTAGGCGCTGCTGCTCGTGCTGGGCGCGCTCGACGCGACGCTGGGCTTCGCGCTCCTGGGCGGTGCGCGCGCGGCGCGTGACGCTGGCCCGCGCAGCCAGCTCGGCGATGCGTGGATCTCGCGGGTCGGCCGTGAACGCGCCCAGCAGCTCCTCGGCCAGCTCCAGGTGACTGTCGTCGTGTACCCAAACGCCATAGGCGCCGTCGCCCTCGACCTTGAGCGTGGCCGGGACCTGTCCCCCCACGAGCGCGTCCCTCAGGTACTGGGCTTCGCGGTGATCGTCGCGGGTGGTCAGCTTACGCATGGGGCTTTCAGTCTAGGCGCAATCCGTGGCCAATGCCACGGGCGCGGGCCTCAGCCGCAGCAGCGTGCCCATCACCGCGAAATAGAGCTCGTCCGCTTCGCGCGCGAGGCGCTGGTGTGCGCGACCCGCCACGTCTCGGAAGCGCCGCGCGAGCGCGTGCTCCGGCACGATGCCCATGCCCACCTCGTTCGTGACCAGCAGCACCTCCCCGGGCACGCGCGCCAGCGCCGCGACCAGCAGCTCGACCCGTGCGGCGATCGCCTCGTCGGACAGATCGGCGAGGAGCAAGTTGGTGAGCCACAGCGTGAGGCAATCGATCACCACGACGGACGCATGGTGCGACGCGTCGAGCGCCGCCTCGAGCGCGTCGGGCACCTCGACGGTGACGAAGGCGTCACCCCTGTCGCGCTGGTGCGCCGCGACCCGCGCCCGCATCTCGTCGTCGAACGCGATGCACGTCGCGAGGAAGCGACGTTCGCCTGTGTGGGCGGCCGCACGTCGCTCCGCGAAGGCGCTCTTCCCCGAGCGCGCCCCGCCCCCGATGACCACGAGGTGCGCCATGTCCCTCAGTCGATCATGTCGAGCGCTGCGTTTTCGAACTCGACCCGGTTGGGCGCCGCCTTCCAGCGCAAGAAGATGTGCCCGATGCAGCTGGTGGGATCGACGGGCCCGAAGGTGCGGCTGTCGAACTCGTGTGGGAGGCGGTTGTCCCCCAGAAGGAAGATCCCCTCGCGAACGCGGATGTCCCGCGAGCGGTAGCCAAAGCGCGCGTCCTGCATGAAGGCGTGGTCGTCGCCGCCGATGAACTCCACGCCGAGGATGACGTTCACCGGCCGCTCCGCGCCATGGGGTGTGAAGGCGAGCGTGCGACCCTGGTTGCGGTCCGGCGTCTGTCCGTCGATCTGCATGTTGCCGCGCTCGGCGCCGATGGTCATCCCGGGCCTGGCGATGAAGCGGCCCACGACGTAGTTGTTGGCGCTCGGGTGACGGCACACGAGCAGGTCGCCGAACTCGGGCGTGGCCGTGCTGCGCCACATGAGCACCGTCTCACCCGCGAGCAGCGTGGGCGCCATTCCGTCGTCGGTGATGGTGACGGGCAACACGAAGAACGCGCGCAGGACGCCAGCGATGATGCCAACCACCACCGCGACCGACACCAGGAACTTGAGGGCTGCTTTGGACACGTCGGTGAGAGGATGAAGGGTTTTCGAGGTTCGGCCAACTTCACGCTCACTCGAGCGCGATGCGGAGGCCCCCGGTGACGGTGAAGCGCCCCACCGCGTCCTGGAAGTCGTCGGTGAGGCCGTAGCGCACGCCGAAGGTGAGCGTGGCGGGGCCGAGCAGCGCGCTCAGCCCGAGCCCGAGTCCGAGCCCGGTGAAGAGGGTGTCATTGGCGCGCCCAATGCTGCTGTCGAGCTCGAGCCCGAGGTAGAGCTCGTCGATCAGCTGGACGTCCGCGCCGTAGGCGGAAGCCCACAGATACGGGCCGTCGCCCGAAGCCGCCAACAGGGCACCCTGACGCGAACGCAGCAGCCACCGGTCACCGATGCGCGCGCTGATCGACAGCGACGGTGCCAAGCGAACCACGGCGATGCCTTCGCGCGCCCCGCCGGTCGGGAACCACGCGGCCAGCTCTGCGTAGAGCGACAGCTCCTGCCGAGCGAGCAGCCGATAGCCCGTCCACGCGAGCAGGTCGCGATCCCCCCGCTCGGCAGGCGCTGGGCCTCGCTCCGCGACGTCGATGGCGTGGGCGAGGCCGACGCGGAGGTTCGCCGTCGGCGACGCCTCGACGCCCATGCTCGCGCGCCAGTAGCCCTGGTCCTCCGCGAGGCGACCCTGGTGACTGACCATGAGGAAGCCGCCGCTCCCCACGCGTCGGTCGTTCGTCAGCCCCATCACGCTCGGGTGCGCGGACAGCCCGAAGGCCTCCTGGGGACGGGCCGCGGCCACGTGCTCCACGGGGACGACGGGTGGCGGCGGGCGCGGCGCGACCGGGGGCGGCGGGTCCTCCACCTGGACGCTGAGCTCGGCGAGCGGCTGCGGGCTGGCCTCACCCGCATCGTCGGAGGAGGGGCTCACCAGCTCGAGCTCGAACGACGATGGGGCGCTCTCCTCGGCCAGCACCGTCACGACGAGGCGACCCTCCTCGCGGCGCGTCTCACGCACGCTCACGCCGTCGGGCACGCGCACCTGGATGGTCTCCGGCACGGGCTGGTCCGCCGCGAGCGTGAACACCAACTCGCGCTCGGTGCCACGCACGAGCGTCGGAGCCGCGCCCTCTGGGACACCCTCCACCGACACGGCGAGCTGTTCGACTGCGACTCCCAGCGCTGGCTGGGTCGCGCCCTGCTCGTCGGTACACGTGAGCTCCGCTCGCCCTGCGCGAAGGAAGACGCCCTCCGCCGCAGGCGCGTCGTCCGCCACGCTGCAGCGGAACCCAGCCGGGCTGATGAAGCGCGTACCGCGCAGCACCGCCGGGGCCGGCGCGGCGCGGCCCCAGTCCCCCGCGCTGACGGTGGTGAGGTCTGGTTCGGCGGCGCCCGGAGCCTGCAACCCCACCAGCGACACCGCGAGCGGAACGCGCTCGCTGGGCCGACTCTCGAGGCGACTCCCGTCGATCGTCGCGAGTGCGAGGTAGTACGTCCCTGCGGGCAGCCGGTGCACCTCGAAGCGCGTCACCGTCGAGGGCGCTTGGACCGCCGCAATGAGCCCGCTTCCATCGGGCTCGCTGGACAGCTCCACGCGATAGTAGGCCGCACCGTCGACGGCCCCCCACTCGCCCACGAGGGTGCCCCCCGCGCCGACGACTCCCACGACATGGCGACGCGTGTCGCCCGTCAGGGCCGGCGCCGCGGGCAGGGGCCGAGGCCGCGCCGGCCGCTCCCCACGCACCACCGTGGAGCCATAGCCCGGGCGCACGGACACGGGCGCGCCCGTGGTGCCTCGCACGCGCGCCGAGCCACCGCTGTGGTTCGACACGACGCTGCCTTCGCCGTCGACGCTCACGACCGACGAGCCGCCGTTCAGCTCGGTCTGTCCGTTGGGCGTGTCCACCTGCAGGCGCAGGGAGCCCAAGCGGCTGCGCAGCGTACCCTGCTCCAGCGTGGCCTGGCTGGTGCGACGGCGCGCGGCGTCCTGGGAGCTTCCGCCGTAGATGATGACGAGGGTGTTCTCGCGCATCTGGATCTGAGACTCGTCGCGGAAGGTCACCTCGGCGCTCGCTGCTTCCTGCGTGTTCACGTGCCAGCCTCGATAGAGGCCCAGCCCACGCCGCGCGGCGCGCCAGTCCGCGCCGCTCGACGAGCGCGCCTGCACCTCACGCGACGTCCGCGTGACGCGGGCGTCCGGGGAGTTCTGCGTCCGCACCGGGATGGTGATGACGACGCCTGGGCGGATGTTGCTGGCGTCCGAGCCCATCTGGGGGTTGTAGCGGTAGATGACCTCGTGACACTGACGCGGGTTGCCGAAGAAGCGCTGCGCGATGCCGTAGCAGGTGTCACCCGGCTGGATGGTGTAGCGGATGGTCTCTTCGGTCTCGCCGTCGCCCTGGGCCACGACGGACGAGGGTCGCAACGCCAGGGTGGTGACGGCGAGGACCAGCGCGCGCGCGACTGTGATCGAGGAGGTACGTCGGGTCATTTCTTTCGCTCACTCTTGCGGATCGCCCGTGCCAGCTTGCGCGCGACCTCTTCCGGGTCGGACGGCGTGACGACCACGTCCGCCGCGCCCGAGCGGAGCAGCGCCGAGAGCCGAGCGAGGTCGCCCTTCGGGGCGTCGGTGATGATGGGCACGCCGGCGCGGCACAGCACGGCCAGCTCGTCGGGGGAGAGCCCGGGCGCGAACACGGCGCGGGCGGGGGTCTGATCGAAGGGGCGCAGCGCGAGCCCATTCGCGGCGAGGCCGAGGGTCAGCGCCTCGTCCGCGGGGGGGCCGAGGTAGGCCACATCCAAGAGGCCCGTGGCGCCCGGACCGGGGACCACGACGTGGTCCGTCACCGTCGGGCCGTGCGACGAGACGGGGGCCTTGGACACCATCCGCGCCGCCCGCCCGAGGAGCCGACCACCCTGTGACGAGCCGTGACGCTCGGGGGCGCCTGGGTCCACGGCGAGCAACGCATCCCGCACCGACAGCGCGGTCGGGCGAGCCTCGGGCGCCTTCTCGAGCATCTGCTGGATCAGGTCGTCGAGCGCGCCGGGGATGGTCACCTCCGGGAAGGCCTCGCGGATGGGCGTGGGCGCCACGAACAGGTGCCGCGAGATGAGGATGGCGGTGTCCCCCGAGAACGGCGGGTTGGCGGTGAGCATCTCGTAGAGCACGCAGCCGAGCGAGTACACGTCGGTGGCGGGTGTGACCTCGATGCCGCGCGCCTGCTCGGGGGACATGTAGTCGGGCGTGCCCGTGACGACCCCCTCGCGGGTCAGGCGCCCCATGTCGCCCTGATCGGCCATGAAGGCGAGGCCGAAGTCCACGACCACGACGCGCTCGCCGCCGTCGGCGGCCTGCTCGATCATGATGTTCTCCGGCTTCAGGTCACGGTGTACCAAGTTGATGCGCGCGGCCGCAGCGAGCACGTCGGCCACCTGTCGCGCGTAGCGCAGCGCACGCGGCAGCGGCAGCGGCGGCAGGTCGAGGTCCACCGAGCGTCTCAGCGTCTCACCCTCGAGCAGCTCCATGGCCATGTAGAGCGAGCCCTCGTGCTCACCGAAGTCGTAGACCTCGACCGCGTTGGGGTGGCGCAGCGCGGACGCCACGCGCGCCTCGCGCTCGAACCGGGTGCGCGCCCCGTGCCGCGCGGCGTGCTGCGGCAAGATGACCTTGAGCGCCACATCCCGCCGCAGCTGGGTCTGCGTGGCGAGGTACACGGTGCCCATGCCTCCCTCGCCGAGCTTGCGCTTCACCTCGAAGCGCCCCGCGACCACGTAGCCCGCTGGCAGATCGGACGGGTCGGTCACAGGCGCACCTCGAACACGTGGACGGGCTCGGCGCGCCCCGTCATCTCGCGCTCGCCCAGGTCGACGAAGTCGTAGCCCCCGTCAGACAGGTTCTTGGTGGCCAAGGTGGCGAGGATCTGTGAGGGCCGGGCGATGGCCTCGAGCCGCGCCGCGACGTTCACGGTGTCGCCGATGGCCGTGTACTCCATGCGGCTCTCGGACCCGATGTTGCCCACGATGGCGGGTCCGGAGTTGACGCCGATGGCGAGCTCGATGCGCACGCCGTACTTCGCGAACCAGCCCTCATTGCCGACCTCGACGAAGCGCAACATGTCCTCGGCCGCAGCGAGGGCGCGGTCGGCGTGGTCGTCCGCAGGCGTCGCGGCCCCCCACACCGCCATCACACAGTCTCCGATGAACTTGTCGATGGTGCCACCGTGCCGGAAGACCACCTCCGTGAGCACGGTGAACAGCTCGTTGAGCAAGCCGACGATCTGCTCCGCGCCCAGCTGATCCGTCAGCGGGGTGAAGGCCACCACGTCGGCGAACAAGACGGAGACCTCGCGCCTCGAACCGCCGAGCTGCATGTCTTGCTCGCGCTTGACCACCTTGTCGACGATCTCGGCGGGCAGGTAGCGCCCGAGGTCGCCGCGGATGGCCTCCTCACGCCGGATGCGCCGCTCGCTGGCCTGCAGATCGGCGGCCGCGTTGCTCATGACGTCGCCCAGCACGCCGAACTCGTCCAGCGTGCGGAGGGTCACGCGTTTGTCCCAGCGGCGGGCGGCCAGGTCTTTGGCGAAGCGCGAGAGCTGCCGGATGGGCTGCGTCACCTGCCGCGCCACCACGAACGCCGCGATGAGCGCCAGGGCGATGGCCGCGCCGACCACGACGAGGATCACGGCGCGCATCTCGCGCGGCGCGCGATAGGCCTTCTCCTCGGGCACCTGCACGACGATGGTGAAGCGTCGCCGGTGCGACCAGAAGGCCGTGCTGATAGTGGGCTCCCCCGCGGCGTTCACGTTCGGCCCAACGCCCACGTAGTCGCGCATCTCGCTGCGCGCGTCGGGGCCCACCAGCTGGTCGAGCTCTGGCGCTGCGTCACGGACGCTGGCGCGCGCGCGCTCGAGGTGCACCACCAACCGCCCCTCGCCATCCGCCACGAACACGTCGTCGCCCTCGAAGTCGGAGCTGGCCAGCTCCTCGACACGCCGCTGGACCGGCTCGAGGGAGACGTAGCTGGCAGCATAGCCCGACAGCTGTGGGGCGCTCGTGCCCGGCCGCAGCGCACGCAGCGGCACCGCCAACAGAACGCGGGGCGCGTGCCCCGGATCGTCCACGGTGTGACCCGTGCCCACGCCCTGGCCCTCCGCCTCGGCCATCACCTCCGCGGGCAGATCCGCCGGGGGCTCGAGCGCCGTCCCGGGTTCCTGGATGAGCGCCACGCGACCGCCACGCACGTCGTACACGCCCACGTGGTCGAGCGACTCCCAGGCCGCCACCATGTCGGCCGCGAGCGGCTCGACCAACGCCTCGTCGATGGCGGGGTCCGTGATGGTGCGCCCCACCAGGTCGAGCCCGTCCTGCGCTCCCTGGAGCTCGGCCTCGAGCATGGCTTCGATGTTGCCCACCACTTGCGCGCGATACTCACGGTTGAGCCGCTCGACCGTGCGCGTCGCGTCGCGGATCACCAGCAGGCCCACCACGGACAGCGGGACGATGGTGAGCAGGGCCGCAAAGAAGGTGAGCTTGGTGCGGAACGGGACCTTCGCGCGCTCCACCTGGCGCGGCCCGCGTGGCGAGGACGCAAAAGGGTCTTGTCCAGGCTGGGAGGAGAGCGCCCCGCTGGGCACGTCGCTGTCGAGCGCGGCCTTCATGGCAGCTGCGAGCTCGCCCATCCGAGCGCCAATGAAGCCCGCACCCGGGGCGCGCCCACGCCGTCGGCCAGGCCCACCCCCGCGGCCGCCAACACGTAGAGCCCGTAGTCCAGCGTGACCCGCCCGCTGAGGCTGGCTTCGAGGGGAGTGCGCGTGGCGTCGAAGAAGTGGTGGTCGGTGAGGCCGGTGGCAGCGCCGAGCTCGAGCCCCAAGCGCAAGCCCTCCAGCGGGTGGACGAAGGCGCCCAACACGAGCGTGAGGTCCGCGCCCGTCTGGTGGGTGAGCCACTCACGATCCGGCCGCAGCGTGACCCCCGCCGTGGCTCCGACCGACCAACGGTTCGCGCCATACGCGAAGCGCAGCTGGGCCACCGCCCCGATGCGGTCGTCGCTCGCGAACGCGGCGACCTTGCCGGTTGGCTCGATCAGCGCGAGCCCAACCCCGAGCTGGGCGCCGTCCGTGCCTCCGAAGACATGCGCGTTGACGCCGACCACCAAGTCGGACAGGCCGCGTTGCGCGGGGGGCGGGAGCCCCAGGACTCCCTCGCCAACTTGGTGGACGACGAAGGGCAGGGTGACGAACACGGACAGCCGCTCCGCCACGCCGTACGAGAGGGAGAGAGCACCCGTCAGCCGATGGTCGACCACCGCCACGTCCTCGCGCGTGGCCCCTCGCAGCCGGACCACCAGGGGCCGGTAGCTGTAGTCGCTGCGCAGCTGCACCTGGACCGAACGAGCGGCGATGACACGCGGCCGCTGGAGCTGGACGCCATCGTCCGGGCCTACGGGGACCGTCCCCGCGTCGAGCTGAAAGGGCTGCGCATCCTGGGCGCGAGCGAGCGAGCCGACACCCCCGACGAGGAGCACCGCGCAGACACTGAACACCCGTGCCGTGGCACGACGGGTTGGGACGCGAGGTTGTGGGATCAGGCGCATGCGACGCACGAGGATACCTCATTTGGGGACATGTGCGAGGCGAACCACCCTCCCCCGCGCGCGGGGTGCCACCTGCAAGTGTTGGAAATCGGGCCGTATCCCCGCCGACTGGATCGCACCCGTTCGTGATAGCGTGCCGAACCGTGACAGAAAAGAGAACAGTCAAGTTCGACGACGACGCCCGGTCGAAGGTGACCGTCCAGACCATCGAGGTCAGCGTCACCGACGGTCCGGACGAGGGCGTCTCCCTGGTGACCGACACCGAGGTGCTTACGGTCGGTTCGGCCAAGGGCAACGACCTGGTGCTCAGTGATCCGACCGTCTCGCGCTACCACGTCGAGCTCCAGCTCAGCGACGACGGCATCGTGGTACGGGACAACTCGTCGACCAACGGCACGTTCATCGGGGCGCTGCGAGTGCATGACGCGGTGTTCCCGCCAGGCACGGCGCTGCGCATCGGCCGCACCACCCTGCGGGTCGGCGCCGGCAAGAGCGTGGACATCGAGCTGCTCCCCGAAGAGCGCCTGGGTCACCTGCTGGGTCGGAGCGAGAGCATGCGCCGGCTGATGATGCAGGTGCGCAAGGTGGCCCGCACCGAGGCCCCCACGCTGATCGTCGGCGAGAGCGGGACGGGCAAGGAGCTCATCGCCAGCGCCATCCACGATCTGGGGCCGCGCACGAAGGGGCCGTTCGTGACCGTGGACTGTGGCGCCATGTCGCCCAACCTCGTGGCGAGCGAGCTGTTCGGGCACGAGCGCGGGGCCTTCACGGGGGCTGACCGGCAGCACATCGGCGCGTTCGAGCGAGCCCACGGCGGCACCATCTTCCTGGACGAGATCGGGGAGCTCCCAGCCGAGCTCCAGCCCAACCTGCTGGGCGCGCTGGAGCGCAAGCGCTTCCGCCGCGTCGGCGGGCGCACCGACATCGACGTGGACGTGCGGATCGTCGCAGCCACCAACCGCGACCTACGGGCCGAGGTCAACGCCGGGCGCTTCCGGCTCGACCTCTACTACCGCCTGGCCATCGTCACGTTGCGCGTGGCGCCGCTGCGGGAGCGCTACGACGACCTCCCGCTGCTGGTCGAGCACTTCCTGCGGGAGTGCGGCCACGAGGGAGCGGTGGAGGAGGTGTTCGACGAGGCGCTGATGGCGACGCTCGGCGCCTACCGTTGGCCCGGTAACGTGCGCGAGCTCCGCAACCTCGTGGAGGCCACGCTGGCCATGGGCGAAGCCTACCTGCCCGAGAGCCTGGAGCCGCTGGGGAGTGACGAGGAGGTCAGCGCAACGCGCCCGACGTTCATGGGGGACGGGCTGCACCTCGACCTGCGGCCGTCGTTGGACCTCGCCTACAAGGACGCGCGCGCGATGGTCCTCGACCAGTTCGAGAAGCACTACCTCGCGCACTGGCTCGAGAAGTCCGAGGGGAACGTCGCGAAGGCTGCCCGCGAGGCCAAGATGGACCGCTCGCACCTGTTCCACTTGCTGCGGCGCCATGACCTCCGGTAGCCGCCGGCTGCCTCGGCCCGGCGAGGTGCTCGCGGGCCGCTACCGCATCGACAGCGCGATGGCGCGCGGCGGCATGGGCGTGGTGTACGACGGTCGCGACCTGGAGCTGGGCCGCCCCGTGGCCATCAAGGTGCTGCCCCCCTTCGTGCGCGCCGACAACGCTCGGCAGCGCTTCCTGCGCGAGTGTCAGCTGACGGCCAGCATCGACCACCCCAACGTGATCCGCATCTACGACGCAGGGTTCGACAGCGGGCTCGCCCCCTACTTCGTCATGGAGCGGCTGGAGGGAACGACCCTCGGGCGCTGGGTGAAGGGCCATGGCGCGCTCGCCCTGCGCCCCGCGCTGCAGGTCACGCTGGGGGTGTGCGCGGCGCTCGAGGCGGCCCACGCCCGCGACGTCCTGCACCGCGACGTGAAGCCTGCCAACGTGTTCCTGACCGCACCGCCTCGGGAGCGCGTCGTGCTCTTCGACTTCGGGCTCAGCCTCGAGGCATCGCGCCGCACGCGCATCACCGACCACGGCGTGCTGGTGGGTACGCCCGCTTACATGGCCCCGGAGCAGGTGCTCGGGAAGACGGTCGATGCCCGGACCGACGTGTATGGCGCAGGCACGGTCGCATACCGGGTCCTCACGGGGCACAGGCACATCCCCAAGGACAGCACCGAGGTGGGCCAGGTGTTCGACGCGGTGGTGCACGGCCAACCCAAGCCCATCCGCGAGCACGTGCCGGAGGTGCCCGCGGAGGTCGAGGCGCTTGTGATGCGCGCGCTCGAGAAGTCCCCCGACGAGCGCTTCCAGTCTGCGGCGGAGATGAGGGACGCCATCCGAGAGGTGCTCGACAGGCTCGCGGCGTGAGACCGCAGCGTGGGGCCGTCACGGCCGCCACACGAGCGCGACGACGCAGGCGCTCGCGGGCGACCACGGGTGCCGCTCAGGGCCCCGTCGGTGGCGCGTCGAACACCGCCCCCGCGTCGATCCAGGCGCGGATGGCGTCGACGCTGGCCTCGGACACACGCGAGCCTCCCTCCGGCATCGGGTCGCCGCACACCGCGGCGCCGTCTGCATCGCGGCCCAGCAGCTTCCACACGAGCAGCGAGTCGTCCGCGGCGCCGGGCGCGACCAGCATGAGGCCCTCGGACGCACAGGCTTCGTCGACCGAGGCCACCCCGACGAGCGCGTCGTACGCGTCGCGCGGCCCGCGCAGGTCGAGGTCGCCAGCGACCGCGACACCGTGACAAGGCGCGGAGGCACACCTGCGACGCAGCAGGCCGTCGTAGATGCTCGACCAGCGTGGCTCCACGGGGGCGATCTCGATCGGGTCGACGATGTGCCCGAAGGCCTCGGGGTGCGCCGCGTGCGCGTCGGTGCTCTGGACCACCGGCAGCCCACATGCGAGCCAGTTGCGCAGCGCCGAGCGGCCCGAGGACGTGTCGAGACCCGCAATGGGCTCGAGGCGGGTGGCGCTCACCCGCCCAGAGTACACGGGGGCCGCGCTCTGCACGTCGGCTCCAGCACCTCCGCCCACGGGCATGCGCCCCCGGTCGACCGCGGTCCAGATGGCGTGACGGTGTCGAAAGGCGCGGTTCCACATGGTCACCAGGCGCGCGAAGCCGGCAGCCACGTGCGCATCGTCGTCATCGACGTTCACGATGCGCAGATCGTAGTCGAGTCCATGGGGCGCTCCGAGGCGGCGCGCGGGTTCGACCTCGCCCGCGTGGCAGAACGCGCCGAACCCGCACGACTGGACCATCAGCGCCTGCCCCTCGAAGGCTGGCGTCCCCTCTTCATCGTAGACCACCCGCAGCGCCGCGAGCTCGTCGCACGGACCCAGCGGCTCGGTGCAGGCGCCCAGACAGAGCAGCGCCCACGCCGCGCTCGCCGCCCCGGGCGTCAGACGCATCGGACCAACGGAACGGGGTCGCGCGCGGCCGAGCACGCGGGAGGAACGCGAGCGAAGCGGAGGGAGCCCTCGTCCGGGTCGCTGGTGCCGTGAGGGAGACGTCATAGCGCACTCGGGAGCGCCACCACGGTGGCGAGGGAGACGTTCAGGAAGGTGTCGACGCTGCCCCCGGCCACGCGCGGATCGCCGGGCTGCGGACGCAGGTCCGCCACGTAGCGGCGATGCTCCACGAGGACGCGCAGCTCGACGATGGGATGCACGCGGTATCCGACGAGGCCCCCAACCTCGAGCCCGTTGCCGCGCGCCCGAGGGAACCAGTCGTCGTCGCCGAGCGCACCGAGGTCGATGGCCGGTCGCCACGCCGCGTGGGCCCCCACCGACAGCCCGCCGACGACGCGCACGCGCAGCCCTGCGGACAGACGTAGGAAGGTGTAGCGGACGGAGGGAACGCCCGACTCGACCGGGCCGTTCGGGCGGGTGGGCCCGGCAGGCTCGATCCGGAAGCGCTCGCGCCCGACGCCAACGCCCCCAAACGCGAGGACGCGTGCGCCGACCGGAGCCTCGTAGCGCAGCCCGGCGTGCCAGGACCACGCGCTGGTGGCGAAGTGGGTGTCGGCTTGGTTGCGCGTGTCGTCGACCAACGCGCGCGAGAGCGTCCACTCGACGCCGAGGTGTGCGAGGCGCGAAGCCACGAGGCCACGCAACGGGTAGTACGTGCCTCCTGCGCCAACCGCCGCAGCGACGCCGAGATCGTAGGCGCCGAGCGCGTCGAAGAGGTCGTCCGTGAAGCGCAAGCGCCGCATCGCGAGACCCACGCTCACGTAGTAGTCGGCCGCGTCCACACGTGGGTCGCCGTGCCGCGTGCGTCGCGACGACGGACGCAGGGTGATGTGACTGGCGGGGTCGTCCGAGTGCGGATGCGCGGCGCTGGGTGCGTGCGACACCGACCCGTCGGCCTGGCGCTCGTCTCCCGTGGGTCGCCCTGCGGCGCCGTGCAGCTGCGCGATGGCCGCGCCCAGCTGAGCCCACGCGCTGTTGCGCACGACGCGTCGCAGGTCGGACGGACGACGCGCAGCGAACGCGGCGCTCGCCACGCGCGCACCAGCTGCCCCGAGCAGCTGCACTTCCAGCGTGGCTTGACCACCCTCCAGGCGCGCAGCGCCCGTGATGAATCCGTCGAGCTGCAGCGCAGCGGCCACGCACGCCAGCGTGCGCGCCCCCGCTGTCGTCCCCGCCCCCGAGCACGAGGCGTGCGCGTCAGCCTGCGGCACGACGTCCACGTCATGGTCACCCAACACACGCAAGAGCGCGGCGCGGGCGCGCACGGCGCCTGGCCCGTCCATGTCGAACACGACCACCCGCTGCGCCGAGGCCCTCGCGGGGACGGACGCCGACGGCCCCAGCGCGCCCAACACCCACGCGACCGCGAGCATGCGGGGCGGGGCCCAAGGGGGTCGCCGCCGCATCATGGGGCCTCCCCACGCAGGCGTTGGGTGTCTCGCGCTGGCGAGGCCGCGGCGCGATGCTCGGCGGCGAGGCGCTCCACCCAGGCCGTCACGCACGCCAGCTCGTCCGCTTCGAGCACGGGGCCCGTGAGGGGCATGCGGTCGATCGGCTCGCCATCGCACTGTGGATCCGGGGAAAGGCGCTCCAAGAGGAAGCTCTCTTCGGGGGCGTCGGGGTCGATCAGGAGGCGCCCGAGGCAGGTGGTGGCGGGCACGCCCACCAGCCGGAGGTGCACGTCCGCCGTCAGGAACTCGAGACCCCCCGTGGATTCGTCCGTGCCGTGACAGCCGTCGAGGGCGCAGCGCTGCCAAAGCACGTCGCGCTGGATGTCGGGGCAGCTCGGCCCTTGGTCCTGCTCGAAGCGCTCGGGGTGCGAGAGCTCGGGCGCGCAACCCGGTAGCGCGAGCCCCAGGAGCCACACCAACACCGTTCGTGACGACCTCGGACTCACGCGTTCAGCAGCAACGGCAGGGGGACGTCGCAGTAGTTCAAGATGGCGTCCTGGTACGGGTGTGCGACCTCGAGCCAGGTCGCCACGGGACCCGAGGGCGAGAAGGGCTGAGTTCCCTCCTGCCACTCCGCGCGGGGGATGCCGAACGCGTCGAGCACCGTGGTGAACCACTGGTAGTAGTGCAAGCCCGGTCGCCGCCCGGTGCCGCCACCCTCGCGCACCGTACGAGGGAACGCGCGGTCCGTGCGGTAGTCGACGTACATGCCGGTGTTGAACGCGCCGCCCGCGCTGCCCGCCATGATGACCGGCTGGGAGTCGTTGAGGTGCGTCTGCGGTCCCGACTCGTGCGTCCACCACACGAGCGCGTTGTCGAGCAGCGTGGTGCCCTCCTCGTCGGGCGCCGCGTCCATCTTGGCGATGAGGTCCAGGTAGACCATCTGGAAGAAGGTGCGGTTGGTCCCCACGAGCAGGCCCGCCGCCTCGGTGTTGCCGTTGCCGGCCTCGTGCGCGACGCCGTTGTGGTAGCCGCCGACCCACGAGTCGTAGCTGCCATCCCAGTCGTCCGGGCTGCCGATGGTGGCCACGCGCGAGCCGTCGCACATGAACGCCGCGATCAGCACGTCGTTGTAGAGCTGATAGTAGTTCGGTCCGTACCAAGCGGGCTCGTTGCGGCGGTCGGTCCACACAGGCCACGGGTCGCGCGCGTCGGCCAAAGGCACGGTGACGTCGGCGCAGCTGGCGGCGACCCCCGCGCCCAGCGAGGCCTCGAGGGACGTGATGTGGTCCATGTACGCCTCGAGACGCTCGCGGTCGGCGCGCCCCAGCCGGCTGCCGGGCCCGTGCGCGCCGGACGTCAGGCGGCGGTAGCTCTCCATCACGCGGTTGGTGACGCGCGGCCGCGGCGGGGGGCCCATGGGGTCGGGCGGCGCCACGTACACCTCGTTGAACAGGCCGAGGCTGCTCTGCGAGGACGCGACGGGCTGGAACCCACCGCTGCGGGTCGACGGGTTCACCCACACCGTGCTGACGTTGTAGCCGATGTGCATCGAGCGGCGCCGCGGCGTGGTGGGATAGGTGCAGGGTGACCACGCGAGCACTTGGTCGAGCGTGGCCTGGTCGGGGACGCTGGGCGCGGACTCGGCCAACATCATCGGGCCGTAGTTGCCGAGCGAGTGGGCGCCGTGCGCGCAGTACCAAGGGATGTCGAGGCCACGCAGCAAGTTCATCTTGGCGATGAGCCCCGCGCTGAGCCGGCTGGCGGGCCCGCGGATGACGTCGGAGAGCACGTGCTCGCTCCCCTCGACGCGCGGCGTGAGCGTGCCGTGGCGGAAGTTGTGTGCGTTGGCCCCCAGCACGCTCATGCCCTGGTCGGCCATGCTGTCGGCGGGCCACATGAACTCGCCCCACACGCCGCCGTGCCCAGTGGTCATCGCCACGAAGCGCTTGGGGCGCTCCGAGGGCGCGGCGCGCGCGGCCCGTGGCTCGAGCAGCGAGGGCAGGAACGGCATGGCGAGGGCCGCGCCACCTGCGCCCAGCAAGAACATCCTTCGACCCATTCGTCGCACGGTCATGGCGTCTCCTCAGTCCACGTCCCGGACGCGGTAGGTGGGATCCAAGAGGGGCATGGAGATGACGTCGCGCAGGGGGGCGCCAGCGTCGATGAGCTCGTCCACGGCGCGCAGGAAGCAGCCGTCTTCGCGCACGTCCTCCTCGCGACCGAGCGTGTAGCGCGCGTAGTGCCGCGCGAAGCACGCGCCCGCCGTCTCGCTCTCGAAGATGACCTGCGTGAGCTCTTGGGGCCCCGTCACGAACTCGCCCAGCTGCGAGATCATTACGGCGCTGTCCACGGGCACCTGCGTGGTGTCGTTGCCGTCGCGATCGAAGAGGCGCTCGGCGCTGCGGTGCTGGCCGATGGCGTCGAACACCTCGAACACGAAGCCGGGCGGGTTGAGCACCTGGTGGCAGCCGCGGCAGGTCCCGCCCGACGTGAGGATCTCGGCCTCTTGCCGGCTCGACGTGGTGGCGCTGTCGACGTCGGGGAGGTTGTTCATGGCGTTCGCGGGCGGTGGGTCGATGCGCGAGCACATGATCTGCCGCTGGATGAACACGCCGCGCAGGATGGGGTGCGTGCGCGGCCCGGCCCCGGGCGGCGTGATGTCCGAGCGCGGTAGCAGCATCGCTGCGCGCGAGAGGATCCCGACGCGCTCCGGCGGGACGGCCACGGGGGTGACCCCATCGCTCGGGGCGTCGAGTCCGTAGAGCGCGGCGAGCTCGTCGCTGTCCGTCAGCGTCACGTCCGACAAGAAGAAGTCCTCGAAGCTGCCCCCGCTGGCCAGCACGTACTGGAAGAGCTCTCGGATCTCGGCTTGCGAGGCGCGGTCGAGCGCGGCGTTCAGCGCGAGGTCACCGCGCAGCGCGTCGAGCGCGTTCCCCGTGCCGAAGCTGACGGGCACGGTGCGGTCCACGCGCAACCACTCGCTCAAGAACTCGGTCACCCAGTCCGCGGCGCGCGGGTCGTCCAGCACGCGCTGCACCTGCGCGTCCCAGCCCTCGCTGGTCATCAGCGAGCCGTCCTCCGCGGCCGCGAGCAGGGCGTCGTCCGGCATGGTGTTCCAGAAGTGGAAGGCCAGCCGCGAGGCGGCCTCGTGGGGCGTGAGCTCGCCGTCGCCGCCCTCCACGTGGAACACGAAGCTGGGCTGGCGCAGCATCACCTGCACCAGGTCGGCCACGCCCTCGGGCACCACGACGTCGCCATCCAGGTAGACCTCGTCGCGGTAGAAGGCGCGCTCGGCTTCGTCCAGCGGCCGTCGGTGCGTGAGCTGCCCCAGGCGCTCCACCAGCGCGTCCAGGCAGGCGGGGTCGTTGCCCGTGTCGGCGTCGGTCGCGCAGGCCCCAGCGAACGGGCCGAGCCACGCGGGCGTCGTGACGGCTTCCGCGATGGCCGTGGCGATCAGCATGTCGCTCCGCACGAGCGCCTCGGACAGCGCTTGGTCCGAGCGCGCGAAGAGGCGCTGGCCCGACTCCGAGTGCCCGAACAGCACATCGTTGGGACGCTCCTGAAAGAGCGTCTCGAGGCTGCCGAGCAGCGTGGCCGCCTGGTCGCTGGGCAGCGTGCGCCGGACGACGTCCGCCACCACGTTGCGGTACTGGCGGTGGGAGAGCCGGCGCAGCGGGCGCGCGTCGGCGGGCGGTCGACCGGAGCAGCGGAAGTCGGTGACGGCGTTGGACACCGACGGCGTGGCGTTCGGCGAGTCCACGCTGCCCGTGCACGCCCCGAGTGCGACGACGGACAAGCACGCCGCCCCGAGGGTGCAACGTACCGAGCGCGTTCCGATGTCAGGGGGCCCCACGGCCCATCGCTCCCACATGCGTTGTCCTCCGACGGCGGGCGACCACCAGCGCCCGCTCTCATGAAGAGACCGAGGCTATCAAACGCCGAAACGGCGTGCACGCCGTCCGTTATGAGGACAAATATCCAGGACACAGATGTTACGCTGACAGCTTGTCCGTAGTACCCACGGAGGGTCTCGGACACGCGCACGACGCCGCCGGACGAGCGCGAAACATCGTTTGATGCACTGCGGAGCTACGGCGCGGGGCGGCTCGTCTGCTCGCGCGTGCGGATGGCCAGGTCCTCCGCCAGACGCTGCGCCTGCGAGGTCAGCGCGAGGTCACGCCCACACACGCGGGCGAGCACGCGCCGCGCGGGCCCCATGCGCGTCAGCACGTCGAGCTCGGTCAGCGCAGAATACAGCGCACCGCCCGTGACGGACTCGACGAGCGCCTCGTTTTCCGGCACCGGGACGCCGTCGATCAGCAGGTCGCCGGTGCACGCCTCGTTCGCTTCCCCACCTGCCCCGAGCGCGAACACGCGCACCACCGCGCGCTCCGGGAAGCGCTGGGGCAGCGTGACGAAGGTGACCTGTCCTCCCCGCAGCGCCGTGGTAGCGCTCAACCGCAGCGACCCATCCTCGTCGCGCTCGGAGACCACCGTGGCGGGCGGTGGTGGCTGGTTGCCCTGCGCGCGGACGCTCGTCTCCACGCAGCTCAGCCCGCGACCGGGAAACAACGGAAAGGGGTCGTACTCGGTGCACGCGTACTCGACGACGAGCCCACACCCCGTGACGACGTAGCCCGAGCCGCCCGAACGCACGGACTCCGCCTCGCAGGCGTGCAGCCCCCGAAAGCGGGCCGCGACCGTGCGGCGCTGCTGTCTTGGCGCGCACCCTCCGAGCGCGGCCACGACCGCGATGGCGAACACCACGGCTCCAGGCACCTTCACGGCCAGACGCCGCGCGCTTCCTCCTCGACCTCGTGAGAACATCCCGAACGCTAGCCATACGAGCAGTGCCCGTGCAAGCCGCGCTCAGCTCGTCATCGACGCGCGGCCCCCACGCGCGTACACGCGATGTACCCTCCCCCGATGACCACACGCTCACTCTCGTGCTCGGCGCTTCTGCTCACGTTGCTCACGACGCTCGGCGGATGCGGCAGGACCACCGACACTACGAGCGAGCGCCCAGCCAACGGCGCGACCGCCTCGAGTGAGGACCCGTGTCCCGTGCTCACCGCGGCTGCTGGCTCGAGTCGTGGCGGGGGGGTCGCGCCGAGCCTCGCGGGCGAGGACGTGAGCTCCGACCTGGACGGGATGGTGGCGAGCATGCCCGCCGGGAGCGCGCAGCCGCCCAGCGCCATGCGGCGCGGTCAGGCGGGGCACTGGTCACCCGTGGCGATCGCGACCTACGCGAACGACGGGGGGGAGTGGCTGATCACGGTGGACGACCTGGTCCATGTGTGCACCTGCCGCGAGGGCATGGGCGAGCAGCTGCGGCAGCGCGCGCAAGACCAGCGCGCGGGTGAGGCGCGGACGCTGGGCGGCGCTCCGGCCCTGGTGCGTGCGGAGCCGACCGAGGTGCTGGCCTGGGTGGGCGACCGCTGCGCGCTGCGTGTGGCCGGCGACGGAACGCCCGAGGCCGCGTGGGCCCTGGCCGAGTCGGTGGATCTCCCCCGCCTCACAGCCGCCTGCGCGCGCCCCTGACGCGCGCCCACCGCCAGCCAGCACGCGCGAGCGCCACGGCCGTGCCCGTCTTCGTGTGCGCGACTGGTGGTGCGTCTCGGGTGGCCGCGCGAGCGCCGCTCCCCGCTACGCCACGAGACCTCGATCGCGAGCCCGTCGGCCCCCTCGTGCACCCGCACGCCGCTGGGCGGACGGGTCGGCGACTCCGTGTTGGCGTCCATCCGTGGGTCCGCGTCAGTCCAGCCGGCGGAACTCGATGCGCCGGTTGCGGGCACGCCCCTCGGGCGTGTCGTTCGGAGCGATCGGCTCACGCGGGCCGTAGCCACGCACGGTCAGGCGCGCCGCGTCGACGCCGTGCTCCACCAGCCAGTCGCGCACAGCCTCGGCGCGCTGCTGCGAGAGGCGTGTGTTGGTGGACTCGCGGCCGCGGTCGTCGGTGTGGCCGCTGACCTCGACGCGCACAGTGGGGTTGGCCTGCAGCACCGCGAGCGCCTGCTGCAGCGTGGGCTCGGAGTCGGCCAGGATGCGGGCGCTGCCGCTCGCGAAGCGGATGCCTTCGAACTCCATCACGCGGGCGATCTCACCCGGTCCCTCGGGGGCAGGCGTCACGGGCGTGGGCACCGGCGTGGTGCGCGCGCGCCCGGTGGGACAGCCAGCCGTGTCCACCTCGCGCCCCGTCGGGGTGTCGGGGCAGCGGTCGTAGGGGTTGGCCACGCCGTCCTGATCGTTGTCGTCGTCGCGCGGATCCTGCGAGTTCATGCCCGCGGTCATGGCCTCGTCCAGGTCGTTCACGCCGCCGCCGTCGGTGTCGACGAGCAGCGGGTCGCTCTCGCCCGGGTCGAGCACGCCGTTGTGATTGGCGTCTTCCACACCATCGTTCAGTCCGTCGTGGTCCGTGTCGGCCTGGAGCGGGTCGTAGCCCGCTGCGATCTCCGTGCCGTCGAGGATGCCGTCGCCGTCGGAGTCTGCGCGGTGCGGATCCGTGCCACGGCGCGCCTCCTCCGCGTCGCTCAGGCCGTCATCGTCCGAGTCGGTGGGGCCCCCATAGACCTTGATGGCCAGCGAGGCGCTGATGCCCACCACGAAGAGCGCGTCCGCGCCCGAGGTGTCGCCCGCGAACAGCGTCGTGAAGCGCGCGAAGACCCCGAGCGAGACGGGGCGCCCGATGGAGAAGTCGTAGCCCACGCCGAGGTCGAAGCCGAACTGCGGGCCATCGTAGTGGTACCAGCCGGCGTGACCCGAGACCCACATGCCGCCGGCGATGCTGCCGCCCTCCGTCAGGTAGCCTGTCTCGTCTTCGAACAGCCGGAGGCGGACGCCGGCGGCCACGGTGCGTAGCCGGGTGGACCCATCGAACGTCCGCGGGAACGGCTTCGCGAACCCCCCGAGCCCCATGATCACCTCGATGGCCACGGGCTGGGCCAGCACCAGGTCCGCCCCGAAATAGCCGATCGCGCCGCCCGAGCGCCCCGACCCAGCGCCCGGACGGGTCTGACCCGCGTACGGGATACCCGCGCCCAGGTCCAGATGGAGGTTGAAGCGGCCGTGATCGGCGCGCGCCGTCGCGGGGAGGGCCGAGATGGCCAGCAGCCCCCCGAGCAGCACGGTGTACGCGCGGAGTGAGGTGAGCCGCGCGGGAGCGGACACGGTCGAGGAGGGGGTGAGCCGTCGCATCGCGCGATCAGTACCACGAGGCGCGCGCACGGGACCACATCTGGACACGTCTGGCCACACATGGCGGCGCGCCCGGAGTCCGCACGACGGGTCGCGCACCCCTGCACCCCGTGGACACGAGCTGGGGGTGACCCACCCTTCGGTGGGGCGCGCCGCGCGGAGGCGGGCGCTAGAGCGCATGCGCTCTAGCGTTTGACGAGAGGCCGGTGGGAGACGACCATCCGCGCCGTGAGCGAACCCACCGACGCGGACCCGACCCGAGAGCCCTTCGAGCGCGGCGAGCCCGAGTCTCCCGATGCGGCGGATCCGCACGACGACGGACACCCCGCGAGCCCGGCCGAAGGCTCCGATGCCGGACGTGGGCGGGTGCGCGCCTTCATCGTCGCGCTGGTGGCGCTGCAGCTGCTCGTGCCCCTCACCTACTACCTGCGCGACGACCCCTACGACGAGCGCTTCGCCTGGCGCATGTTCTCCGGGGTGCGCCTCCAGCAGTGCCGGACGAGCGCGTTCGAGACGGGCGCGAACGGGGTCGAGCAGCAAGTGGACCCGTTCCGCTTGGTCACGCCGGGCTGGGTCGCGAACCTCTCACGCAACCGCCGGCCGGTCATCGAGAGCTACCTGGAGCACCGCTGCGACGTGGGCGAGCTACGCGCCGTGCGCGTGTTGAACGTGTGCCAAGGGGTCGACGGGGAGGCGGTGCCGCCGCGAGAGTACGCGCGCGACTGCGCGACCGGGGGCACGCCATGACGCGCGCCCCTTCCGAGTCCCTCTTCGACCGCTACTTCTTCGGGCCGGTCGACCTCCTGCGGCCGTACTTGCTGGCGCGTGTGCTGCTGGCCCTGCTCGCGTTCGACTGCTGGCTGGAGCTCGCGCCCTACGGCTACCGCTACGGGCTCGGGGAGTTCAACGTGGCCCACTTCGCGCTGCTGGACGCGCTGCTGCCCATGCCCAGCCCCGAAGCCTACGTCGCGCTGATGCTGGGTTGCGGCTGGCTCGCCCTCGCAATGGCGCTCACGGGCCCGACGCGCGTGGGCCTCGCGCTGCTCACGCTGGGCTACACCCTCGGCTGGTCGTGGAGCCTGCTGGACGCCTACCAGCACCACTACCTGTTGTCGCTCCTGCTGCTCGCGATGACATGCTTCCCCGAGACACGCTGGGAGGACGCGCTCGCCGCCGACCTGCATGCTCAGCCAGAGGACCGCGACGCCAACACCGACACCGACGCGCCGCGCGCGTGGGGCTACGTGCTGTTCTGCGTCAGCTGCAGCATCGTCTACTTCTACACGGCCATCACGAAGATGAACGCGGACTGGCGTGACGGGCACGCCCTCGAGCGCCTCGCAGGGCGCAGCGCGGGCGCCCGGACCATGGTCGCGTTCGCAGACGCGCACGGGGTCGGCGCCGAAGCGTTCTGGAGCGCGTTCGCCAAGAGCGCCATCCTGATCCAGCTGGTCATCGCCGCCGGCTTCTTGCTGGCCCCCGTGATCGACCGCCTGCCGCGTCTGCGCACCCGGCGGCTGCTGGCGTTCTGGGTCCTGGCGCCGCTGTCGTTCCACGCAGGCGCCGCGCACATGGACCTGAAGATCGGGTGGTTCAGCGAGTACATGCTCCTGGTCGCGGTGGTGGTGTTCTTGCCGCGCGAGATCTTGGCGGGTGTCGCCTTCGTGCTGGGCACACCCCAGCGCGCGGTCGGCCGCTTCCTGAACGCCGAGGAGCCCGCCGACGCGACGGCCATCGGCGCGCTGCTGCTCGCAGGCGTCGCCTCGCTCGGCCTGTTCCGCCTCGTGGATCTCCCTGGAGACCAGGCCGCGGGGCTCATCGTGGCCGTGCTGGGCGGGGTGCTCGTGCTCCGGGGCACGTCTCGCGGCGACACGTCTCGCGTCGACACATCGCGCGCGCTACCCGTGGCGCTCGCGTCGCTGGTAGGAGGCGCGGCGCTGGTGAGCGCGTTGGTCGCGAGCCCTGCACGCTTCGACTACTACCGGAAGGCCGGAGGCGACGCGCTGCGCCTCGCGTCCCCCGAGCAGCCCCAGTACTACCTGGAGGCGCTCGAGCACTATCGGCGCGCGCAGCGCTACTACCCGGACGACTACCGCGCCTTCTGGGAAGCGTGGGACCGCGACGCCGCGGCCCGCGTGGCGCGGGGCGAGCCGGCCCCGGACGAGCGGCGCGCCGTGGCCGAGGGCGCACCCCCACGCGACCGTGCGCAGCGCTTGGAGGAAGCCGAGGCACAGGTCGCGAACCTACGCGCGCAGGGTGTCCTCCCGCCGGAATAGCGGTCACACATGATGACGCTGGTGCACCTGGTGGTGCGGCGCTACCGCAACGCCTTCGACGCCAAGCGCGAGCCTCGCCCCATCGCGCCGCCCGCTCCCCCCGCGGCATCCGGTCCGGGCCCCTCGGCCCCACCCGCGACCGCTGCGCCGTTCGGGGAAGCTCCCGCAGCCCCCACGAGCGCGTTCGGCGCTCCGCCGGGGAGCCCCGTGACGCGTACACCCTGGACGGAACCGCGCGGCTGATGTAGCCAGTTGGTCATGGTTTACGGAACGCGTGGGGTTGTGGTCGGGTTGCTGCTGACGCTCGCGGCGGGATCTGGCTGCGGTGGTGGCAGCGGCAACAACGGCGGACGCGACGGCGGAAGCTCCACGAGCGATCTCGGCCGTCGAGACGGGGGCGGCGTGTGTCAGCCGACTCCGGTCACCACGGCGGCCGTGAACGCTTCACCCCCAGGGCCCAGCACCAGCCCGGGCGAGCTCTTCGACGGGCGCTGTGGGGCCGCCGTGGGACAGCTGTTCCCGCCGTCCGCGCCGTGGAACCAGTCGGTGCGCGACACGTGCGTGGACCCCGGCTCCGACGCGATCATCCGCTACCTGGACGCAGTGGTGGACGGTGGCCAGACCTTCCGCATCGACCTCGGGAACAGCGACGACAACTACGGGTTCAACCCGCTCGCCGCGAACGCCAGCACCGACACGTACAGCTTCACGCCGACGGACGACTTCTACGACACGCACTGCGACCCCGTGCCCATCCCCGTGCCCAGCACCGGCCGGCTGGAGGGAGAGCCCGACTACGTCTGCAACGACGACGGGGACTGCCATCTGACCGTGCTGCAGACCGCCAGCTGTCAGCTGTACGAGATGTGGCGCGCCAACGACGTGCTCGGGACGTTCGAGGGCGGCTGCCTGGCCGTGTGGGACGCGTCCACCGTCGCGAGCGACCTGCGCGGCCTCAGCTGCACCAGCGCGGACGCCGCCGGGCTGCCCATCACCCCGCTGCTCGTGACCCCACTGCAGGTGCGCGCAGGCGCCATCCGCCACGCGCTGCGCTTCATCCTCCCGAACGAGGCGGTGCAGCGCCACGTGTACGTGCGCCCCGCGACGCACAACCCGCTGACCGTCGCGCGCCACGGGCAGCCCACCTCCGGCCCGAACGGGACCACACCACCCCCCTACGGCGTCCGTCTGCGCCTGCGACCCGACTTCGACACCAGCGGGCTCTCCCCCGGCGCCCGCGCCATGGCCGAGGCGCTCATGGAGTACGGCATGATCCACGCGGACGGCGGCAACGTGACCTTCATCGCCAGCAACGACACGTTCAGCGGCGCCTCGTGGGAGGACGCCGACATCGCCCTCGGCCCCGACGACCTGCGCGATGCCGGCCTCGCCTGGACCGACTTCGAGGTCGTCAGCGACCTCTCCGACACCGTCTCCATGCAAGACGTCGAGTGCGCCCGCACCCCCCTGGACTGAGCCCAGCCGAGCTCAGAGACGTCACCGAGGGAGAGGGGAGCCCCGAGCCGAGTGGCGGCGACGCACCCCACGCCACCCATGGGGGCGCGCCGCGTCGTTCCGGGACGGCCTGCATCCATCGGCGTGGAGCCGCGTCCACGAGGACACCAGGCTCGGGGCTCCCCTCTCCCGCACGCGATCACGTCTCCCCAGCCCGCCACCGCCACGACCAACCGGACACGTTGAGGCGTGCTTCGCGCCCCAACGTGTGATAGCTCTCGCCGCATGGAGCCGACGAAGCACTCTGACAACACCGCCATGGGCTACTTCCTGATGATCCCCGTCGTGCACGTGATCATCTGGGGGCTCACCGTCTACTTCGGCAACCAGGTCTGGTGAACCGCAGGCTGGTCGTGCTCGTTGGGTGGCTGTGCGCGGCCACCACCGGCGCGACCAGCAGCGTGAGCGCCCAGTCGGCCCCGGCCTCGCCCAGCAGCGACGCCGCCGAAGAAGACGGCGCCACGCAATCCACCCCAGCCCCGACAGAGCCCGCCGAGGAAGACACGGACCCGCTGAGCGCCGCGGCCCGCGCGCAGTCCGTCAGCCCCACCGCCGAGGGCATCTCGTGGGAGGTGCCCATCTCGTTCGCCCAGGCGTTCAACCTGCGCGGCTTCCGGCGCAGCTCGCAGCTCACCTACGACCCCACCTACACGTGGTCGCTCAGCGTGAGCCCACGCTGGAACGCCACCGAGCGCTTGACCGTGGGCGCGCGGCAAGACGTCTCACTGGAGATGACGCAGTCGGACGTCACCTCCAAGACGCGCCAGGTGTGGCTCGAGGACACGCGCCTCGACGCGCGCTACACGATGCGTGCGCGCCCAGGCGGGGTGTCGCTCACGTGGCTCGCGCTGCTGCGCCTGCCCACCTCGCTGGTGTCTCAGGGCGCGCGCCGCTCGCTGAACCTGGGCGGCGGGCTGCTGGCCATCCGCTCGTTCGACGTGCTCTCCGGCTTCGTGCTGTATGGCTGGGCCAGCTACCGCGCGTGGCTCTCCAGCAGCGACGTCATCCGCACCCGCCGTCGCGACGACTTCGCGTGTGAGCAGAGCGGCTTCGGGCGCAGCACGGCGTGCGAGCAGGCCGGTGGCTTCACCACCACCATCGGCACGTTCACGCTCATCGGGCAGGCGCTGCTCATCCCCCGCCCGCGCTGGACGCTGTCCATGGCGTTGGTGCTGGACGTCAACCACGCGCACCGCCTCGCGAACGCGTGCGTGCAGGTGGACACCAGCCCAACCCCCGTGTGTCTCGACGATGGCGGTGACCACGTGCGCACGCTGACCGAGCTCAGCGTGAGCGTGGGCTACGACTTCCGCGACTACCTCACGCTCACGCTGGCCTACGCCACGCTGGCCAACCACCCCGACCCCGACGGGGAGCGCGACAGCGTGGTCTGGAACGAGCAGTCGTCGCTCAGCCTCACGCTGTCGTTCCGTCTGGGTGGCTACGTCGCGGCGCGGCGCGCAGCACGAGCCGAGCAGGCTCAGTGATGGTGATGGTGGCCGTCGCGCCCGTGCGCGTGGCCGTGCTTCAGCTCGTCAGGCGTCGCCGCCCGCGTCCCGTCCACCTTGACGCTGAAGTGCAGCGTGACGCCCGCGAGCGGGTGGTTGGCGTCCAGCACCACCGTGCTGCCCTGCAGCTTGGCGATCCACATGGGGAACGCCCGGCCCTGCTCGTCGCGGCTCATGACCTGCATGCCGACGCGTAGCTCGGCGCCATCCGAGAACGCCGAACGGGGCACCTTCTGCAGCTTGCCGTTGCGCAGGCCATAGCCCTTCTCGGGCGGTACCACCACGTCGAGCGCGTCGCCCACGGCCTTTCCGGTGAGCGCCTCCTCGAGCCCCGGCACGATGTTGCCGTGGCCGTGGAGGTAGGTGAGCGGCTCGTCGTCGTGCGATCGGTCGAGCTCCGCGCCCGAGTCGTCCTTGAGCACGTAGTGGAGGTGCACGACCGTGTCGTTCTGGATGGTGTCGCTCATGGCCGCTACCGTGACGCGGAAGGGGCGTCGTGTCCATGCGCTGCAGGCGCCCTGGCCGTGAGGTCCACCCGCACGGCGAAGACGCGCCGCACCTCGCGCGGGGTGGGCTCGATGGTCAGCGGCAACGCAGCGTCGATCTCGGCCCGCGGCCAGAAGTACAGCAGCGCGTCGGCGACGGGCGCGAGGGGGTGCGCGTCCGGCCCCGCGTTGGGGCTCGCCGGCGGGTCGCCCGGACCCGCGCCGAACAGGGCCGTCCGCCACGCGCGCAGAAACGCGTCGCGCTCGAGAGGGGTCAGCCCCGCTTCGTCGAGGGCCGCCGACAACAGCGCCACCCCTTGCTGGGCAGGGAGCCGGCCCGACGCGCCCACCGCCGGCACCTGCGCGCGCCCGTCTGCATCCAGCTGCACCACGCGCACGGTCGTGTTGGCAGCGAGCGGATCGCGGTGGATGCGCAGCACGAGGCCCGTGGGCGGGGCGCCCACCGACCGTAGCTGGACGCTCCCGTCTTGGTTCGCGCGCACGTCGAGCGGCAGAGTGTCCCGGGCCCCCACCATCCGATAGAAGAGCAACCCGGCCTGCACGCCGCCCACCTCCAGACACGCGGCCTCGGTGGTCTCGTACGCGCTCAGCTCGGCCAGCTCGCACACCCCGTCGTGGGTCTGGCAGGCCTCGTCGGTCAGGGTCGGATACACGCCTCGGCAGGCGCCACGGCGCGCCAGCACCTCGTCCCAGGAGAGCCCCGTGTTGCGTTCTTGGCGCACGGCGGGGGGGAAGTGCTCGACCACGCGTCCACGCGAGGCGGAGCGCACGGCGACGCGAATGCGCGCTGCGTCGAGCCCGTCGTCGAGGTGCACGTAGAACACGGGCTTCCCAGGCGCCAGATTGCGCCCATCGAAGCTCGGGGGGCGGGGCTCGCGCGGCTGGCCGCCGGCCGTGGGGGAGGTGGCCATGGTGAGCCCGCCCTGCGCGCCGGCCACCACCAGCCCCCACTCGTGCACGGCGAAGCGCCCCTCAGCGTCCTCCGGCGCCGGCTCTTCAGCCTGCTCGAGGGAGGCGCTGCGCGCTTGCACCGGCTCGGTCGCGGTCGTCTCGCCCATGGGCAGCGCGGGGCACGCGCTCATGCCGAGGGCGCCGAGCGCGAGCCCCCCTCGGAGAGCAAGGGTGAGACCGTGCGCGAGCAAGCGCAGCGCGTGACGAGGCTCATCAGCGTCCATGACCTCGAAGCCTACCACCTACCGGACGTCGGGTTGGAGGCTGCGCGGCAACGCGGCGCTTCAGCTGCGCGCGGGACACCCACCCGAGAGCCGGGGGACGAGCCGCTCAGTGCGACTGGATGAGCACCTCGCGGCGCCCCCCAGCCTTGCCGTTGGGTGGCCCCACGACGCCGTTCTGCTCCATGACCTCCACCAGCGTGGCGGCCTTGTTGTAGCCCACCTTGAGCTTGCGCTGCAGGCGGCTGATGGAGCACGAGCCCTCCTCGGCCACCACCGCGACGGCCTTGTCGTAGAGGGGGTCGTCGCTCTCCGAGGCGGGCAGGCCCTCCTCTTCGTCGCGGGGCTTGAGGATGTTCTCGTCGTACGTGGGCTTGCCCTGCGCGCGCAGGTGGTCGCACACCTTCTCCACCTCGTGCTCGTCGATGAACGCCGAGTGCACACGCTGCAGGTCACTCGACCCCGGCGGGATCATCAGCATGTCGCCGCGCCCCAGCAGGTGCTCCGCGCCCTGCCGGTTGAGGATGGTCTTGCTGTCTGGCTGGCTCGAGACCTTGAACGCGATGCGGCACGGGAAGTTGGCCTTGATCATGCCCGTGATGACGTCGACGCTGGGGCGCTGCGTCGCGAGGATCACGTGGATGCCGGCCGCGCGCGCCTTCTGCGCCAGTCGCGCGATGCAGGTCTCGACGTCCTTCGCAGCGACCATCATCAGGTCGGCGAACTCGTCGACGACCACCACGATGTACGGGAGCTTCTCCGGAAGGTTGTCGCACGCGTCCGGCGCTTCGTCGTCGGGGTCGAGCAGCACTTCTTCGCCATCGATGCCCTGCGCCGTGACCTTCCCGGCCCGGCGCGGCATGAACTTCTCCACCTCGAGCTCGCCCGCGTGAACGCGCTCCACCTTGCGGTTGAAGGTGATGATGTTCTTCGAGCCCGCGTCCGCGAAGAGCTGGTAGCGGCGCTCCATCTCGTCCACGGCCCACTTCAGCGCGAGCGCGGCCTTGCTCATGTCGGTCACCACCGGCAGCAGCATGTGCGGGATGCCGTCGAAGACCGCCAGCTCGACGACCTTCGGGTCGATCATGAGCATGCGCACCTCTTCGGGCGTCTTCTTCGCAAGCAGCGAGACGAGCATGACGTTCAGCCCGACGCTCTTGCCCGCGCCCGTGGCACCCGCGACCAGCAGGTGGGGCATCTTGCTGAGGTCGCCATACACGGGCTTGCCCGCAATGTCCTTGCCGAACGCGACGGGCAGGTGGCCGCGGTGGTCCTGCCACTCGCGCAGCTCGAGGATCTCGCGCAGCGAGACCGTCTGGCGCACCGTGTTGGGCAGCTCGAAGCCCACGCGCGCCTTGCCCGGGATGGGCGCCACGATGCGCACCTTCTCGACCGCGAGGGCCATGGCCAGGTCGTCCGCGAGGCCGCGGATCTTGCTGACCTTGGTGCCGCTCTCGGGCTCGAACTCGTACATGGTCACGACGGGGCCGGGGTGGATCTCGTCCACGCGCCCCTTGATCTTGTAGGCGTCGAGCGTGCGCACCAGCAGCTCGGCCAGGCGCTTGAGATCCGCCGGATCCTGCTGCACCTCTTCACTGGAGGGCTCGTCCAGCAGGTCGGTGCCGGGCAGCTCGAACGCGCCGCGCGCCTCGCGCACCACCTGCACGCGCTCGCGCTCGATGGTCTCCCGGCGCATGTGCTCGGGCACCACGATCTTGGGGTGTGCCGGGGCCTGCTTGACGGCGCGCGTCGGTCGCACCGCGACCACGGACACCTCGTTGTCGTCCACGCTCAGTGCGTCGTCCTCGTCGTCCCCATCGTCATCCTCGCCCGCGTCGTCCAGGTTGGCGTCGTCGTCCGCGACGGGCGGGGAACTGGGGACCGCGCGTGCCGTCGCGACACGCGCCGAAGCGGAGACGCCCGCAGCGGTCGCCACGGCCCGCAGCGCCGAGCGATCCTGCTCGTCTTCGGCGTCGGCGCCGTCCAGACGTTCGTCGGTGTCGCCCTCCTCGTCGTCGAGGTCCTCGTCGGCATCCAGCTCGTCGTCGTCCTGATCGTCCAGGTCGTCGTGCAGCGCACGGCTCCCGCCGTCCGCGCTGGGCGCGTCGCCCTCGTCGTCCCACGTGACCAGGCCGGTATCGAGCGTGCTCGACGCGCCCTTGGTCGACCCCCCCGTGATGACCTTGGGCTCCAGCAGCGCGCGCTGCTGCGCACGCTCCGCCGCCTCGAGGGCCTTGGCCTCGCGCCAAGCCTCCGCCACCGCCGTGAGGCCGTCACGCACGCGGACGAACGCGCGCGTGGACGCCCCGGCGGCGATGCGCGCGGCGTCGACCACGGACACGGGGGTCCGCAGGACCAGCGTGATGAGCAGGATGGCGAACCCGAGCACGACGGCGCCGGCGAGGCCGAACAGCGACCGCAGGACTTCGCCGAGGACTTCGCCGATGCGCCCGCCAGGCAGGTGCCCGCCGAAGACCTGCTCGTCTGGCATGGCCAGGTGCAGCAGCGCGCACCCAATGAACACGATGACCAACGTGGACGCGATGGTGGCGGCCCCGAGCAACCCGCGCCGCCCGCTGAACAGGCGCCGCGCCGCCAGCCCGAGCTCGATGGGCAGCAAGCACGCGGCGACCCCGAACGCCGTCGCGAGGGCGCTGGCGATCCCGGTGCCCACAGGCCCCACCAAGTTGTCACCCCCTGCGGCGTCATAGGACCACAGCGAGAGGCCCATCAGCAGCGCCCACGTCGCGGCGAAGATGCCCAGCACCTCGTGGCGACGGCCGAGACCGGGATCCACGGCGGGGCTCGCCTTTTCGGCGCGCGACCGGGGCTTCATGTGAGTGGATGTATGCGTTTGTGTGGGCAAGTGCGTTCCTTCGCACACCCAGCCTACCGGTTCGAGTTCCCGCAGGTCAAGAAATCGGAGCGGCACGAGACTCTTGATCGTACGGGTGAATCCTCTACTATCACGTCGGGTTCTGCGCTCTGTGCAGCCCGTTCGTTGTCGTCACCCGATTCCGTTCTCCGTTCTGTCCATCGTCTCTGTCCATCGTCTTTGGGGGGACGCCTGTCCTAGACGACTCGCGCCGCCCGCCGGAATACGTCCGGCTCTCGGGCCCTGGCCCGACCCCGCCCATCTGTTGGCTCTTCCCCATGGCTCGGCCTCTACGGTCGAGATCCGACTGGGTACTTCATGACCCGAAGCAGCACACTCCTCGCCTCCCCACGTCCCGCTGGTCCTCTCACCGACCACTCCTCCGGCCGCCGTGGTCGAGGCCCTCTGGGGCTCCTCGCGCGGTCACTGCTGACGGTCCTGGCGCTGAGCGCGCTGCTGGGCTGCAAGGTCAACTCGGACGACATCGACTACTGGCGACGCACGGTGAAGGGCCCGCGCAAGATCGTGGCGGTCCTGCTCAGCGAGCACTACTCACTCGAGCTGCGGACCCACGCGGCGACAGCGCTGGTGGAGATGGAGCGGAACGACGTCGAGGGGCTCGCGTTGCTGCAGCGCGCGCTCGAAGAGCTCCAGCGTCAGGACCCGGAGCTGCCCCCGCAGATCGTGACGGGCATGACGCCGCGCCTGCTGGAGCTGATGAACGAGACCCCCGCCGGACACAACGAGCAGCAGGGCCCGCCGCCCATGCAGGTGCGGGCGAAGGACGCGGCGTACTTGCTGCTCTCGCACGCGCAGGGCGAGACGCACACCACGCTCGTGAACGGAGTGGTCGACTGGTACGTGCACGACTTCGTCGGGCGCAGCCTCGCGGGCAACTACAGCGTCGAGCAGATCGTGCGCTCGGTCGGAGCCCCTGCCGCCAGTCGTCTCGTCGCCGCCCTCAGCCCGCGCATGCCGCAGCAGGCGATGGTCAAGATCGCCGAGCTGGTGTCGCAGCTGGGCGACGACGCCACCAAGGCGCGCGCCGCAGAGCGGCTCGTGGCCATCGAACGCGAGATCGAAGGCGAGCCGTTCTTCAACTGGCTCAAGGGTGAGCTGCGCACGCAGATGACCGCGGACGGCTCCACGCTGGACCCGGCGCGGCTCGAAGCAGCCGTGCACATCAACCGCGAGAACTGGATCACCGATGGTGTGCTGACCGCGATGAAGCACCTCGGCAGCCAGCCGGCCATCCAAGCGCGTCTCATGGAGATCGCGGTGGCGGTGCCCTCGGCCGAGACCCCGGCGCCGTTCGTGGAGTCCCTGAACAACCGGCGTCGCAAGGCGCTGCAGGCCCTCGAGGGCAACGTGGGGGAAGCGCAGCTGACGGCCCTCCTCAACATCGCGCTGGACGTCAGCCCCACCAACGGCATCGGCGTGCGTGATGATGCGTTCGACCGTGTAGGCGACATCCGCAGCATGGCTGCCATCCCGCGCCTCTGGCCGCTCATGGCCACGACGGACAACGAAGACACCGCCAAGCGCCTGCGCTGGCGCGCTGGCGAGCTCATCCTCTCCATCGGCGGCGCGAGCGTCGTGCCCGAGTTCCTGACGCGGCTTCCGAGCACGCCGGCCGACATCGAGTACGAGCCCGAGGAGCTGGAGGGCTACGCCCAGCGCATGAGCCAGATGGCCGACCCGCCCACGGACGTGCTGACCCGCCAGCTCGCCACGGGCCCATGGTGGAACCGCGTCATCGCGCTGCGCTTCATCGAGCGGCGCGGAGGCGAGAGCGACGTCCGCGTGCTCGAGGGGCGCGTGAGCGACCGCACGCCGACGGCGGGCGATCACTGGGCCGATGGCACCCCGCCGGCGGACACCGTGGGCAAGGTCGCCGAGGCCGCGCTCCGTGGTCTGCGTGCACGTCTGGCCGAGCCCGCTGAAGCAGCCGCTGCGCCTGCTGGTGCTGCGGCGCCCGCCGAGGGGGCGGCCCCTGCTGCCCCCTCCGCTCCGGCCACCCCCTGAGCCGCGGGCCCTGTAGCCCGCCCCGTCACGCCCCTACCCGCTCCGCGCTCTCTCTTCCCGACAGGCAATCCGAATGGCCACCGACCAGAACAAGAAGACCCTCCGCAGCTTTCAGTGCCGCGACTACCTGTACGAGATCTTCGAGCAGATGAGCGGCGAGCTGGAGTGCTCGGTGGACTATCTGATCAACGAGTCGATGCGCCAGTACGCCCGCTCGCGGAACTACGGCGTGCGGGGGCCCTCCGCCTCGGTGCAGCGTCCCAGCATCCCGTCCATGGGTGCCGTGGCGCCCGCGCCCGCAGCCGCTCCCCCGCTGCCCCCCATGCTCCCCACGCAGCCGACCATGCCGGGGCCCAGCGCGCCCGTGGTACCCGCGCTACCCCAGCAGCCCGTCGCGGCGCCGGTCGCGGCCGCGCCCGCCGCCTCGTTCGTACCGCCCCTCCCGGCGGCTCCCGTCGCTGCGCGCCCGTCCGTGCCGCCGCTGCCCGCCGTGCAGCCGCGCCTCCCGAGCGTGCCCCCGCCCGCTCCCGCCAAGCCGGCGCTGTTCATCATCTTCAACGGCCAGAAGTACCCGGTGAACAAGGACGAGTTCGTGCTCGGCCGCAGCAGCAAGTCGGCCGACCTGGCCATCAAGGACGGCAACATCTCGCGCCGCCACGCCGCGGTCGTCTACCACGGCGGCGTCTACTACATGAAGGACCTGGGCAGCACGAACGGCATCGACTTCCAGGGAGGCAAGATCGACAGCCGCGCCATCCAAGAGGGCGACGTCTACCAGATCTGCGACTACGACCTGCGCTTCACATACCAATGAGCTGTGTCCTGGCCGCGTGGCTCGAGACCACTGTCTCACCCGTGCTAGGCGTGTCGAATTTGGGCGGACTGAAGCTAGCTGTCCCTGATTGAGGGCAAGCCGGACTGAAGTGACTGTCTCAGAATTATCCGCGAATAGGGGCACCCCGGACTAAAGTCCGGGGCAGCGACCTCAGGTGATCGCGCGCTCGAAGTCCGCCCCCTGCGGAGGCGGACTGCGCCTCGTGGACTGCTGTCGGGTGTTCGGCGGGGCGGGAACGTTCTTGGATTTGCGGTGGCGTCGAGCAGGACAGTCCTCCCCCTTGTGGGGAGGACTTTTCCGAGTGCCCGGCGGTAGCCGGGCGCTCGGAAGGATGCTGCCCCGGACTTTAGTCCGGGGTGCCCCTAAATGTGGACTAATGGTGCTTCTGAGGCACCCTCTTCAGTCCGGGATGCACCTAATCCAGCATGGTTTGCCGTTCTGAGGCGACAGCCCGCGTCAGTGCATGAACTCGGTGCGCTTGCGCAACAGCCGCACCGAGCCGTGCGTCGGAGCGAGCACACCCTCCACATCCGGCGTGATCTCGGCGGCGTTGGCCTCGTCCGTGTCGAGGTGCATCTCGAGCGCGTACTTGGGGCTGACGCGCACCAGCACGTCCCCGAAGATGAGGTCGCGGCCCTCGGTGTCCACTGCGACCTCGACGACGTCTTTGTCGGCCACGCCGAAGCGCGTCGCGTCGTCGGGGTGCATGTGGATGTGGCGGCGCGCGCAGATGAGGCCCTCGCTGAGCTGCACGCTGCCGTTGGGCCCCTCCAGCGTGATCGGCGCGCTCTGGGCGGTGTCGCCGCTGTCACGCACAGGAGCGTCCACGCCGAGCCGGAACTCGTCCGTGCGGGCGATCTCCACCTGGTTCTGGCTGCGCACGGGGCCCAGCACGCGCACACCGTCGATGCGGCCGCCGGGGCCGATGATGTTCACCTTCTCCTTGCAGGCGTACTGCCCGGGCTGGCTGAGCGGCTTGTGCTCCGTGAGCGTGGCCCCCTCCCCGAAGAGCAGCGCCAGCGTCTGGCGGTTGAGGTGCACGTGCCGCGCGCTGATCGCGATGGGGATCCGCGCCCCACCCTCCACCTTGTCGGCCGCCGCCGCCAGCTTGGCGCTCTCGGCCGCGATGGCCTGGGCCTCGTCGGTGGCCACCACGAGGATGCGGGTGCGCGAGTGGTCCTCGGAGATGACGGCGGTGGGCGAGGCCTGCGACACGCGCGCGCTGCGGTTCTTGTCGTCGTCGACGCGCGCGCCGAGGAAGTCGAGGCGCTGCAGCACGCGTTGACGAATGGTGGCGCTGTTCTCGCCGATGCCCGCCGTGAACACGATCACGTCGACCCCGCCCAGCACGGCCGCGTACGCGCCGATGTACTTGCGCAGGCGGTGGCAGAAGACCTGGATGGCGAGGCGGCAGCGCTCGTCGCCCTCGGCCGCGCGGGCCTCGATGTCCCGCAGGTCGTTGCCCACGCCGCTGAGGCCGGCGAGCCCGGACTCCTTGTTGAGCAGCTTGTCGAGCGCGTCGGCGTCCAGGCCCTCGGCGCGCATCAGCGTGAGCAGCGCGCCAGCGTCCACGTCGCCCGCGCGCGTGCCCATCACCAAGCCCTCGAGCGGCGTGAGGCCCATGCTGGTCTCGACCGAGCGCCCGTACTCCACGGCGGCGACGCTGGCGCCGTTGCCCAGGTGGCAGGTGATGATGCGCAGGTCGCGGATGTCCTCGCCGAGCGCCTCGGCGGCGCGGTTGGCCACGTACTGGTGACTCGGACCGTGGAAGCCGTAGCGGCGGATGCCGTGCTTCGCGGCGAGCTCCGTGGGCAGCGCGTAGCTCTTGGCGCGCGTAGGCAGGGTGGCGTGGAAGGCCGTGTCGAAGACCGCCACGTGGGGCACGTCCGGCAGCACGGCGCGCGCCGCGCGGATGCCCGCGAGGTTGCCCGGGTTGTGGAGCGGCGCCAGCGGCACCAGCGCCTCGATGGCGGCCTCGACCTCGTCGTCGATGCGCACCGGCGCGTTGAAGCGCTCGCCTCCGTGCACCACGCGGTGGCCCACCGCGTCGACAGGTAGCTCACCCGTGAGCTGCGGCAGCACGGCCTGTAGCGCCGCGAGGTGGTCCGCCCCGGGCAGCGGCTGCTGCGCACCCCCGTCGAGCGCGAACGCGCAGCCATCGCTGCCCACGCGCTCCACGCTGGCCTTCTTGACGCGCGTCCCGGTGGCCGGGTCGAGCAGGTCGAGTTTGATGCTGGAGCTACCGCAATTGACGACGAGTACGTGCATGGCGGCCGCAGGGTCCAACGGAAGCGCCCGTGAATGCAAGGGCGGGGCGCGCTAGCCGGGCGGCACGCGTGAGACGCGCCCTGCACGCACCAGGCGCACGCCGCGGGACGCTCGCCACGTGCCGTGGGCCAGTCGACCTCAGCTCAGCCCGCCGCTCTCGAGCAGCGCGGTGACCTCGTCCGCTCCGCCCACCAGCGTGCCCTTGTGGAACACCATCGGGAAGGTCGGCCAGCCGCTCCACATCTTCAGCGCCGTGCGTCGCCGCCACTGGCTGGTGTAGCTCCCGTACTCCAGATATTCGAACGCCACCCCCTTGGCGTTCAGGACCTTGCGCGCCCGCTTGCAGTGCGGGTTCTGGGCCATGCCCACCACCACCACGTCGTGCTTGGCGACGGCCGCCTGCACCTCTGCGACGATGTCCGCGTGGTTGTTGGTGACCTTGGCGCGCGCGTTGGGGTGGATCTGGTCTTCGGACAGGACTGAGCGAGACATGGGTTACTCCGTGGGTGAGGGCGCGGCGTCCGCGCGGTGGAACCAGGGGATGAGCATCGACGTGCTGGCGATGACCCCTGCGAAGTGCGGCTTCTTCTCGAGCTGACGCTTCTCCATCATCGGGACGCTGATGAAGAAGAACATGAAGGTGATGGCGGCCGTGCCGAGGATGGTCCAGGTCCAGTCGGCCGGCGACGCGGCGTAGCCGAACAGGAAGATGCCCCACCAGAAGCTCAGCTCGCCGAAGTAGTTGGGGTGCCGCGAGTAGCGCCACAGCCCCGTCTGGATGAGCTCGCCGGGCTTCTTGGTCTTGGCGAAGGCGCGCAGCTGCTCGTCCGCCACGGCCTCGATCACGATGGCCCCGAGGGTCACCACCGTGGCGACACCGTCGATCCACGAGAGGGGCGCGTCGGAGGTCATGGCCGGCCACATGGGCAGGCACGCCAGGAACACCTCGACCGTCGGGAACATGTGGATGCCGGCGAAGCTGGCGGGCCAGTAGAGCGCGCCGGTCTTGGCCTTGATGTCGACGTAGCGCCAGTCCTCGTGGTGCAGGCCCGTCCAGCCCACGGCCCAGTTGTAGGTCAGGCGGACGCCCCAGAGCGTGCACAGACCGAGGCACAGCGCCTGGCGGCTGAGCGTGGCGTCCGTCGCGTGGGTCAGGAAGAACGCCCCGATGAGGGGGGGGATGACGCTCCAGTAGGCGTCGTAGAAGCTCGAGTTGCTGAAGGCGACGCTGAACGCGAAGACCGCGCAGGTCGCGACGAAGTCCGCGAGGAACGCCGTGTAGAGCGGGTTCTCGAGGGGGAAGTAGGCCACGGTGAGCCACGCCGCCGCGATGGCCACGACATAGGCCAGCGTGATGTACGCGAAGGACGCGGAGCGGGAGTGCTTGGGAGGGGGATGGGCGCTCATGAGGGGCCAGAGTCTACCGTGTAGACCTCGGACGCGCCCCCTGCCGAGGCGTTACCTCGAAACGCCCTAGGTCCGAGACGGTGGGCTTCGCGTGGTAGGCCGCGCGCTCGACCGCGAGGGTGTCGCTACCAGGGGAGCAGATCGGCGCGCACGCCGGCGGTGTGGAGGTTCTCGATCACCTGCCGGGCGTGCGCCGCGTCCAGCGTGTCGATGCGCAGGTCGAGCACGGTGCTGCGCGCCCCCTTGGAGCCAAGGCCATCGTGGTCGACCTGGACCACGTTGGCGCCCGCGGTGGCGATGATGGAGGACACCAGCGCGAGCCCCCCGGGGATGTCCTCCAGCTCGACACGCACCCGGTTGAGCCGCCCCTGGTTGGCGAGCCCGCGCAACGTCACGACCGCCAGGGTGCGCGGGTCGATGTTGCCGCCGGACAGCACGAGCGCCACCTCGTGTCCGGCGAAGACCTCGGGGTGCTCGAGACAGGCGGCGAGGGGTGCAGCCCCCGCGCCTTCCACGACGGTCTTCTCGATCTCGAGCAGCATGGCGATGGCGCGCTCGATGGTGGCCTCTTTCACGACCAACACGTCGACGCCGTGCGACCCGAGCACGCTCCGCGCGATGCTACCGGGCTGCGACACGGCGATGCCGTCCGCGACCGTGGACCCCGGCGCCGGGCTGGCGGCGCGGTGGTGCAGGTGGTCGGCCATGAAGGGGTAGCGCTCGCTCTGCACGCCAATGACGCGCACCGGGCTCTCGTGCCCACTGGCGGCCAGCGTGATGCCCGCGAGCAGGCCACCACCCCCAACGGGCGCCACCACGGTATGGAGAGACGGGCGCTGCTCGAGCATCTCGAGGCCGAGCGTCCCCTGCCCTGCCACCACGGCTGGGTCGTCGAACGGGTGGATGAACTCGAGCCCCCGCTCCGCAGCGAGCTCGCGTGCGCGCACGGCCGACTCCATCACGTCGCGGCCTGCGAGCTCCACGGTGGCGCCCAGCGCACGGGTGCGGGCCACCTTCGTAAAAGGCGTGTTGGCGGGCATCACGATGGTGGCGGGCAGCCCGAGCAGCGACGCGTGGTGCGCCACCCCCTGCGCGTGGTTGCCGGCCGACATCGCGATCACGCCACGCCCCGTGGGCACCTCCAGCAGTCGGTTGCGGGCGCCGCGTCCCTTGAACGAGCCCGTGAACTGCAGGTTCTCGAACTTGAGGAAGATGCGCGCGCCGGTCAGCTCGGAGAGCGTGTGCGAATAGGTCAGCGGCGTGGTCGTGAGCGCGTCGCCGATGCGTTCGCGCGCCCGCTGGACGTCGAGCAGCGTCGGGAGAGTGGGGGTCGCGGACGTCATCGGGGGGATCGTACGCGACGCGTGAGACCACTGGCCACATCCGCGAAAGGCGATACCCTCGGTGCCATGGTGTGGTCGTCGGTCAGTTGGGTTTGCGCCCCCTTGCGTGAGCCCTGCGTGGTTGTGTTGCTGGGTGTGCTGATCGCCTCCTTGGCCGCGGGCTGTGGTGACGGTGAGGCGCAGTCCGCAGACCAAGGCCACGAGAGCGCCTCGGTGTGTGGGCAACACGCGGACTGCGACGACGGTCAGTTCTGCAATGGGCCCGAGCGTTGCCTGCCCGCCAGCGCGGACGCCGACCCGCGTGGCTGCGTCTTGGGCACCCCACCCTGCTTGGCCGGGCAGACCTGCGACGAGACGGACCACTGCATCACCAACTGCAGCCTCGACAGCGACGCCGACCGAGACGGTCATGCGGCGATCGGCTGCGGCGGCGACGACTGCGACGACGCGGACGCCAACCGCTTCCCGAGCAACCTCGAGACGTGCGACGACGGACACGACGAGGACTGCGACTTCGCGACGGTTGGAACCCTCGACGCGGACGCCGACGGCCAGGTGTCGGCGACGTGCTGCAACGACCGTGGCACGAACGCCGAACCCGTGTGCGGGCCAGACTGTGACGACGGTCGCGCGCAGACGGGCGTTGGCGCCACCGAGACGTGCAACCTGGTGGACGACGACTGCGACGGCACGGTGGACGAGGACTCCCTGCTGCCGCAGTACGAAGACCTCGATCGCGACGGCGTGGGCAACAGCGCGCGCCCGGTCATGGCGTGCGCGGGTGCGGCGGGCGTCTCGTCCATCGGGGGCGACTGCGACGACCTGCTCGCCCTGCGCAGCCCACGTCAAGCGGAGGTGTGCGACGTGGCCGACAACGACTGCGACGAGAGCGTGGACGAAGACACCGTGGCCATCGCCTGGTACCGCGACGGAGACCGCGACGGGTTCGGAGACGTGAACGCGCCCGCGCCCGCGCTCTCGTGCTCGCCGCCGATGGGCTACGTGCTGCTGCCGCTCGACTGCGACGACAAGGACCCCTCACAGGCACCGGGCGCTCCCGAGCGCTGCAACGCCGCTGACGACGACTGTGACGGCGTCGTCGACGAGGGTGCCTGCACGCTGCCCGACGGAGGCGTCTTGGATGCTGGCGTAGACGCGGGCTACGACGCTGGCTTCACCGATCCGTGCGAAGGCTGCACCTGGCGCTACGCGTGCGTCAGTGACTGCGACGACCCCCGCCGGCTGGGCGTAGGGGTCAACCACGTGTGCGCCGTCTCGGAGCACGGCAACGTGTATTGCTGGGGAAGCAACTACGCTGGCCAAGTCGGAGACGACCAATACACGGTCTACGACCGCCCGGTACGCGTGAACCTGCCGGCGCGCGCAGAGCAAGTGGAAGGCGGCGCGAACTTCACGTGCGCGCGACTGGTGGACGGAAGCGCCTACTGCTGGGGCGCAGGCGGACACGGTCAGCTCGGGGATGGGCCCGCGCCGCACGCCGACTGCGACGGGAACGGCCTCGACTGCTCGCCCACGCCAGTCCGCGTGGACCTCCCCGCCGGGACGAGCGCGATCGAGCTGGGCCTCGGGCGACGCTTCGCATGCGCGCGCCTCGACGACGGAACAGTGGCCTGCTGGGGGGCGAACGGGAACGGCGAGGTGGGCAACGGGGGCTCGGGAGCCGATGTGCCGACGCCCACGCGCGTCGTGGCACCCACGACGGAGACGGGCGTCCTGACGGGCGCCATCGCCCTCGCGGTCAACTACGAGAACGCCTGCGTGCTGCGCGCATTCGGGCAGGGCTGGTGCTGGGGTCAGAACTACCGCGCGCAGCTGGGCGACGGCCCCAGCATCTCACCCGCCCCCGTGCGCTGGCGCTCGAACGTGGCGCTGCGCAGCATCTCCGTCGGCTGGCAGAACGTGTGTGGCGTCACCTATGGCAACGCGCTCGTGTGCATGGGCGACAACAGCGGCGGACAGCTGGGGCTGGGCGCGACCACGCCCGTGATCAGCGACGTCCCCGTCACGCCCGCGTGGGGAGCGTCGACCAACTACACGGTCGGAGGCGCGTTCCATCGCTGCGTGGTCGGCCACGACAACCAGGTGCGCTGCGTCGGCGCCGACGAGAACGGGCAGCTGGGCGACGGCGACCCGCCGCCGAGCGCCACGTGCAGCTATGGTGGCTCGTGCGCGACCTCCCCCGTGCCCGTGATGCTCGGTCCCGTCAGCGACCTCGACGTGTCGGACGAGGTCACATGCGCCATCGCGACGGGCGGCGTGTACTGCTGGGGCCCCAACGGCGGCGGCATGCCGAACGTGATGACGCCCGCGACCGCGCCCGTGTTGGTCGAGGGTCCCTGACCCCCGTCACGACCTGCATGGCGGCTCAGCTGTGGAGCGCGGTCACGAGCGCCGCCTCGCACTCGCCGGACAGCGCAATCGGGGTCGCGAGGGCGACACGCTGGACCACCCCCTCGTAGCGCGCGCATAGCTGGGCGGCGGCCTCGTCCGGGGTGCCGACGCACGCGATGCGTCCGAGCAGGCCGTCGTCGACGCGGGCGGCCATCTCCATCCACTTACCCTGCTTGGAGAGCGCGTGCAGCTCGGGGTGCAGCTCGCCGTATCCCTCCGCCTCGAGCACGTGGCGGTACGCGGGGGTGGAGCCGTAGAAGGCGATCTGGGCGCGCACGGCCTCGCGCACCATCTTCTGCTCGCGCTCGTCGCGGCCACTCACCACCAGCACTTGCGCGGACAGCTCGAGCTGGTCGCGCGTGCGGCCCGTGCGCGCCAGCCCGCGCTCGAGGGCCGGCAGCGTGGTCTCTTGCAGCGTCTTCTGGCTGTGCAGCGGGTGCACCAGGTGTCCGTCGGCCACCTCGCCAGCGCACTCGACCATGTTGTTGCCCACGCCGCCGAGTGTGACCTTGGGGCGCGGTCCGGCGAGCTTGCCCGGCTTGAACATGGGCGGCATGAGGGTGTGCTTGTAGAACTCGCCGCGGAAGTCGAGCTTGGCCCCCGTCATCCAGCAGTCGAAGATGGCGTGGTAGGCCTGCACGAACTCGCGCATGCGTGAGACGGGCTTGCCCCAGGGCATGCTGTAGCGGGACTCGACGTGCGGGCGGATCTGCGAGCCCAGCCCGAGCGTGAAGCGCCCCTTGCTGAAGTGCTGGAGGTCCCAGGCTAGGTTGGCAGCGGTCATCGGGGTGCGCGCGAAGGCGATGGCCACGCCCGTCGCGATCTCGAGCGACGTGTGCTCGGCCGCGAGCAAGAGCGGCATGAACGGCTCGTGCGGCCCCTCGAACGTGAACGTTCCGTCGAAGCCGCGCTCCGCGATGTCACGCGCGCGCTGGGGCACGGCGGCGAGGTCCGAGGCGAGCAGAGGGGCGTCGAGGCGGAAGGTGATCATGCGAGGCGGGCTCCACGAGGGACGGGGACGGGGCCGGGGGAGAGGCGAGCGACACGCTGCGACGCGACGCGGCGGCCGGCAGCATACGCGATGTCGTGCTCACGGGCGGAACCGCTGAGCGACCGCTGCTGCCCCCGGACTTCACACGCCGAAGAGCACAGCGCGGCTGGGCTGGCCCGTGGCGCGCGTGATGGCGTCCGCGTAGAGCCGCACCTGCACGAGGTAGTGCGGCGCGGCGGTGTCGCCGAGGTCCGTCTTGAAGTCCACCACGGTCCAGGTGTCGCCCTCGCGGAAGGCGAGGTCCACGATGCCCTCCACCAGCGTGTCGTCCGGCGCGCGCAGCAGGATGGGGGTCTCGCGCCGCAGCGCGTCGGCGGCCACCGCCCGCTGCATCAGGGGGTGCGCGAAGGCGGCGGTCACGGCCGCGACGGCGGCGCGCTGCTCGTCTGGTGTTGCACCCAGCACCCGCGCGTGGGCGTGAGCCAGGTCGTCGGTAGCGCGCGCGTCCGCGTCGAACGGCAGCTCGGCCAGCAGCGCGTGGACCAGCGTGCCGAAGCGTGGGCCGCGCGGGCGCTCGGCGCGTGAGGCGGTGGTGTGGGCGAGCTCCACGTGCTGCCCCCCACGCACCCAGCGCGCGGTCTCTGGGTCCTTGGAGGTGAACGTGACCGGTTGAGCGCGGTGCGCCCGCGTGCTGGCGCGTTCGCGCAGCTCCTCGTGCTCCGCGCGGAAGGCACGGTACTCCGCCTCGCCCTCCGCGGCCTGACCGCGCTCGTCCTGCACCAAGAGTGACGCGTGGCGGCTGCCGCCGGGGTCGTCTACGCGGGGCAGCAGCGCGGGGTCCCACCAGACCACGCTCACCCCGCCACGCAGCCCCTCGTGCAAGCCTGGGCGCACCGTCTCCTCGGGCTGCTCGGCATCCAGCACGCTGCTCTCACCAAAGTCGGGGCAGCCCGGCGCGGGGCCGCTCGAGCGCTTGGCGGCTGGCTCTGGATGCAGGGCGTTGGCGAGCGGCGTGAGCCACCACTGCGGGTGCTCGCCCAGCCCGGTGGTGGGCACCACGAGCAGATCCTGCGCGCGCGTGCTGGCCACGTAGAGCAAGCGCAGGGCCTCGGCGCGGTCGGCCTCGAGCACCTCCTCCGCGTGCTCGCGCAGCGTGATCGGTAGGCAGCCGGCCAGCGAGCGCACGGCCAGCCCCTGCTCGGGGTCCACGTAGCGCGAGGGGCGCGACCAGGCGGCGTTCTCGGTGGGCGAGCACAGGATCACGACGGGGAACTCGAGGCCCTTGGCCTTGTGCACGGTCATCACGCGCACGCCCTCGGCGCCCTCCTCCACGATGGACGCGTTGCCCCCGCCGCGCTCGGTGTCGGCCGCCGACTCGAGCCACGTGACGAAGGCGCGGAACGACGTGGTGCCACGCACGTCGAAGCGCCGCCCGTGATCGACGACCCGCAGCACGTTGGCCAGCGCCTGTTCGCCCGACGGCCAGAACGCCAGCGAGGCGTGCGCGCGGGTCTCGGCCAGCAGCTGCGTGACCGTCTCGGCGATGGGCAGGCGGTTGCGCCGCAGGCTCAGGCGACGCAGCACGTCCATGGCGGCGTGCACTGCCTCGAGGGCGTCGTCCCCCAGCAGCGCCTCGGGCGCCACGGGGCGCGTGGGGCTCAGGTGCCCGAGGGTGTCCTTGAACGCGAGGAGCGCGTCGTCGGCCAACGCGAAGAAGGGCCCGTGCAGCGCGGCGTAGACCGACAGCTCGTCGTCGGGCCACTCGATGGCGGAGAGCACCTGACGCAGCGCGACCACCTCCTCGCGATCGTGGAACGTGCGCCCACCCATCAGCACGTGGGGCACCTGGCGCCGTTCGAGCGCGTCCACATAGGCGCGCACCGGGTCTTCCTTGTAGGTGGAGTGCAAGCTCTTGAAGAGCAGGCACACGTGGCGCGGCGCGACCGGCACCTCGGCGCCGCCCTCCGTCACCGTGAAGCCCGAGCGCTGCACCAGCCACGACACGAACGCGCCCACGGCGTCCGGCAGCGACTCCTCCACCGAGCCCTTGACCGGCCCCTCGCGCCAGAGGCGCACGCGCGGGGCGGGCAGCGCGATCACCGCGGGCTGTGAGGGGCGGGCTGTGCGGTGGGGCGCTAGCGGGACGTACTGCGCCTGCGAGCCGTCGTCCATCGGGACCATGGCCGCCTCGAACGCGGCGTTGACCACGGCCTGGATGCCGGGCAGCGAGCGGAAGCTAGTCTGCAGGTAGAGCACCTCGGCCCCATCCCGCGAAAGGTGGCGCTTCACGCCCTCGTAGATCCGCACGTCCGCGCGGCGAAAGCGGTAGATGCTCTGCTTGGGGTCGCCCACGACGAAGAGCTTGCCGGGCACCACACGCGCGAGCCGCCACGCCTCGCGCGCCTCGCGCACATCGACGAGGGGCGCGTCCGGGTCGCTCGCGAGCAGCAGCAGGATGTCGGCCTGCAGCGGGTCGGTGTCTTGGAACTCGTCCACGAACAGGTGCGTGAAGCTGCGCTGCCACGCGGTGCGCACCTGGGCGTCACGCACCAACAGCTCGCGCGTGCGCAGCATCAGGTCCGTGAAGTCCAGCCAGCCCGCGCGCTGCTTGAGGGCCTCGTAGTCGCGCACCACCTCGCGCAGCAGCTCGCGCAGCGAGGACGCCAGCTCGGCCTCCACCTGCGCGGCGAACGCACCGAGCTCCTCGCGCAGCTCGTCGCGCCGCTGCAGCAGCGCGTCACGTTCGCCCGCCGCGAAGTCGCGCGGATAGCCCTGGTGGTTCCACGCGCGCCACTCGGTCAGCAGGCCGCACAGCTGCGCCTCGAGACCGTCGTAGTCGCGACCCAGGCCCACGCGCTCCTCGCGCGCCACGGCGTCCACGGCGGGCGCAGCCAGGGCGTGCAGCGCGGCCACCAGCTTGCTCTTGGGGTTGCCCGCGTTCGCGCGCTCGTCCACGTCCACCAACGCGTCCACCAGCGCGTCGATCGCGTCCTCGCGCGAGAACGCGGGCGGTGGGGGCCACGGGGCGTCGAAGTCGCGGTCGTCCACCAGCGACATGGCGGCCGCGCGCAGCAGCCCGCTGGCCCCCTGGTCGGCGTCGAAGCCCCCGCGGCGCAGCAGGCGCGTCAGGGCGGCGGGGGGCGCCACCAGCGTGCGGGCGAGCCAGTCGTCGAAGGCGCGCTCGAGGAGCGCCGCCACCTGGTCCTCGCTCGCCATCTCGAAGGCCGGATCCACGTTGGCCTCGATCGGGCGCTCGCGCAGGAGGTCCGCGCAGAACGAGTGGATGGTCCCGATGCGCGCCACCTCCAGCTCGGCCAGCGCCTGCTCCAGGTGCGGCACCTGCGCCGCTGTGCGCGCATCGCCCGCCACGCGCGCCTCGAGCGCAGCCTGCCGCGCCTCTTCCAGCGCCCGACGCAGGCGCAGCTTCATCTCGCCCGCGGCCTTGTCGGTGAACGTCACCGCGGCCATGCGCGACAAGCGCTCGCCGCGCGCCACCAGCGCCACGATGCGCCGCACCAGCTCGGTGGTCTTGCCCGTGCCGGCCGCAGCCTCCACCACGAAGGTGGTGTCGAGCCGCGTGCGGATGGCCTCGCGCGCCTGGGCGTCCGTCGGCGTCGTGGATGTCGCGCTCACTCGCGCCCCCTCAGCACGCGCAGCTGGATCAGGCGCTGCCCGTGCACGGCTTCGTCCCCCGAGCCGCGCGCCTTCGACTCGGCGCGGCTCACCTTCGCGGCCACTCGCCGGCCCTCGCCGTGGCCACACACGCTCAGGTAGTCGCAGCGGTCGCAGGCGCTGTGCCCGCCGGTCTCGTCGGGGACGGGCGGGAGAAAGCCATCGGCGAGCGCGCCATCCACCGCGTCCAGCACCGCCCGCACCGCGGCGCGGGTGGTGTCGTCGAGGGGCACCTCGTTGGCGGTGAAGTCGCCGCGCGTCGTGCAGAAGTAGAGCCTCCCGCCGCTCACCTCGTCCTCCGGGAACAGCGCCTCGAGCGCCATGGCGTAGAGCGCGGGCTGCAGGGTCTGGCCGCCGCCGATGCGCAGCCGCGGCGCGCTCGTGTTGCGCCCGGTCTTGTAGTCGGTCGCGCGCAGCGTGCGCCCGCGGCGCTCCACCAGGTCGATCGACCCGCGCAGCAGCAGCCCCGCGGAGAGGGCGAGGGGCTCCGTGCGCGACGCCGTGTCGAGATCACCGCTGCGGGGCAGACCAAAGGCCAGCTCGAAGTGCGTCTGCACGAAGGCCCCACCTGCCTCGGGCTCGGCCAGACGCGCCACCCACTCGAGCAGGTCCAGGTGGATGACCTCGACATGCGCGCGGAACACGTCCTCGATGGCCGGTGCTAGGCGCTCGCGGTACTCGCGCTCCACCTCGGCGAAGCAGCGCTCCACCTCGGCGCGCGCCTGCGGCAGGCTCGCTCGCGTGATGGGCAGGAGCTCGCGGTCGCGCAGCGCCCGCAGGACACGGAACTGCACCTCGTGGATGAAGCTGCCGCGCGTCAGCGGGTCGAGCCCCTCCACGCGCTCCGGCACCTCGCGCGGCGAGAGGCGCGCGATGGAGTGCAGGTAGAACTGGTAGGGGCAGCGGGCATAGCGCTCGAGCGCCGTGGCGCTGTAGGCCCGCGCGGCGAGGCGGTGCTTGGCCAGCGCTGCGGCGGCGCGCTCACTGGGCTGCACGAGCCCGTCCTCCGAGACGAAGCGCCGCACCCCGTGACGGCGCGCCCGCGCCCGCAGCGCGCGCCCGAGGTGCGGGTTGGCGTCCAGCAGGTAGCGCGCCGCTCCCTGGGCGTCGGCAGGCTGCGTCAGCGCGCGCGCCAACGTGGCCAGGTCGTACTCGGCGTCGTCGATGGCGTCGCTGGGCTGCTCCGGGGCCGGCCACCCCAGGCGGCTGGCCGCGCCGTGCGAAGCCCGCGCCTCCAGCGCGTGGAAGTCGGGCAGCGAACCCTCGGCCGCGCGCACCACCTCCAGCCCGTAGAACGACGGCACGCGCGGGCGCCCGCGCTCGGTGTCGACGCGCGGCCAGCTGAGCACCACGGCACGCTCCGCCGCGCCCACCGCCAGGTGCAACGCGAGGCGTTCGTCGGCCACCCGGTCCGTCAGCGTGGGCAGCGCCGAGGAGAGCTCGGTCCGCACGGCGTCCAGCAGGATCGGGTCCTCCAGCACCTTCTTGGGGAAGAGCTTCTCGGCCAGCCCGGGCACGAAGACCACGTCGAACGCCATGCCGCGAGCTTCGTCGGGCGTCCCCACGAAGAGCTTGCCAGCCAGCTGCGTGCTCGGCGGGTCGCGCAGCTCGCCCAGTCGCTCGCCGAGCACCAGGCGCACCTCGGTGAGCGACACCGGGCCTACGTCGCCCATGGGCTCCAGCTCCGCCAGCGCGCGTAGCACGGGTAACGGCTCGCGCAGGGCGCGCGTCGCGAGGCGCGTCAGGGCCGTGACCCACGTGCCCCAGCTGGCGCTACTCGGGAGCGCGTCCAGCTCGTCCAGCAGCGGCAGCACGAAGGCGCACAGCGCGTCCAGGCTGGCCAGCTTGTGCGAGAGCCCACGGGCCCGTGGTGCGTCCGGGGACTCGGACAGCACCTCGGCCAGGCGCAGCTCGAGCTCGGCGCGCAGGCCCGTCAGGCGTGTGGTCCAGCGCTCGCGGCCGCTCACCGCACGACACTCGATCAGGAGCGCCTCCCAGGTGCGCGGCGCGCGCAGTCGCCGTCCGCCCGACGACTCGCCAGCGATGCTCCCGTCCCCGCTCCACATGACGCCCGCCCCCGCCTCGCCGCTCGACTCGGCATCCGGCCTCAGGTCGCCGTTCGACGCGCGCGTCGCGCCCCCTTCCCCGCTCGGGACCGGTGCACCGCTCGCGCGTACCTCGGGCCAGTGCGGCTCATCGTCCGCGCCCTCGTCAAAGTCGTCGTCCCCATCCTCCGGCCCCGATTCCCCACGCTCGTCGCCACGCAAGCGCACCAGGGCGCTCGGGAGGAAGGCCTCATCGGGAGGCACGAAGGCCGCGCTGGGCGAGGCGGCCGCTGGAGGCGCACCGTCCTCGCTGCGGGGCAGCACTCCCAGGGACAGGTACTCGCCCAACGCGCGCGCCGACAGCCCCTCGGCGACGCAGTCCAACAGCGCCAGCAGCGCGCGCCCGCCGGGCTCGGGGCGCCGTGCGCCGTGCGTCACGTGGAGCGGAATGCCCGCCCGCCGCAGCGCCTCGCGCAGGTGCGCCTGGTAGGCCTCGGGGCTGCGCAGGAGCACCGCCATGCGCTCGAAGGGCACGCCCTCGCGCGCGTACTCGAGGGCCAGGCGCGCCAGCTCGATGCACTCGCGGCTCTCGCCGGGGGCGCTCAGCAGCCGCACGCTGCGGTCCTCGGCGGGAGGGTCTGGCCGCTGCGCCGCGGAGGTGGCGACGGGCGCGGACTCCGGACCAGCCGGAGACGAACTCGTGCGCTCGGCGTTGTCCGCTGGCGTCGAGGCAGCCTGGGATGCAGCCGTCGGCTCGGTGTCGCGCGCCGGCGCACGTTCCCGGTCCTCGGGGGCGAACAGGTCGTGCACCAAGCGCGTAAGGGCGATGGGCGGCCCTTGCGACTCGAGCGCGTCGGCCTCGGGCAGCCCCGCCCGCACACACGCCGCGCGGGTGGCGACGTCGCCCGTGGGCACGAGCGCACACGAGTCGACGTGTGCGCCCAGCAGCGTCGCGAGCAGGCGCGCCTCGAGCGGGGAGCGCACGGGCAGATCCAGCGCGAGCACCGGGAGACCCAGCAACGGATGCGCCCGCTCGGCAGCACGCGCGCACGCGGCGCTCAGCAGCTCGGCGCGCGTGGACACTCCGTACGATGCGCACGCGGCACGCAGGGCGTGACCCACCACGCGCAGGTCGGCGGCCTGGTCCGGGAGGGTGTCGAGCGAGACCTCCGCCAGCTCGAGGTCGCGCAGGGTGCGCACCAGCGCCCGGGGCAGGCCGGGACGGTGCGCCACCGGCGTGAAGCGCCCCAGCCGTCCGGCCTGCGCCAGCTCGAACACGACGCGCGCGGCCAGCGCCTCCATGGCGAGGGGCGAGGCCGGCGTGCGCCCCTGCGCGGCCAGCTGCGGCAGGCCCAGCTGCGCGGCCAGCTGTCCCAGCGTGAGACGATGCCACCCGAAGGCGGCCTCGCGCCCCCGCATGGCGTCACGCAGCAGGGCGTTGGCGGCGCTCAGCGTGGGCGCGAGCACGATGCCCTCGGCCCCCTGCGGGAGCTGCTGCACCCAGCGCACCGCCTCCTGGCGACGCACCGAGGCGGACGGGTGGTGCCTCAGCATGCGCGCGGACTATCGCACGGTTCGCGTGCTACCTTCACCCACCATGTCGTCTGCTGCGCGCCCCTATGACATCGTCGTGTTCGGAGCCACGGGCTTCACTGGTCAGCTGGTGGTGCGCCACCTTGCGCAGGCGGCCCCCGAGGGCGTGCGCTGGGCCGTCGCGGGCCGCAACCCGCAGAAGCTCGCGAGCGTGCTGCGCGACGCCGGCGTGGAGGTGCCCGTGCTGCACGCCGACGTCAGCGACCCGGCCTCGCTGCGCGGCCTCGCCGAGTCCACGCGCGTGGTGCTCACCACCGTCGGGCCCTACGTCGAGCACGGCCCGCCCCTGGTCGCGGCCTGCGTCGCGGCCGGCGCGGACTACGTCGACATCACGGGCGAGCCCGAGTTCGTGGAGCAGATGATCGACCAGCATCACGCCGAGGCGGCCGAGAAGGGGCTGCGCATCGTGTCGTGCTGCGGGTTCGACAGCATCCCGCACGACCTCGGCGCCTACTTCACCGTGCAGCGCTTCCAGACCCCGGTGCCCATCGTGTGCCGCGGCTTCGTACGCGCCGCCGGTCAAGCGTCGGGCGGCACTTGGCACAGCGCCATCGGCGCCTTCGCCAACGCCCGCAAGGACGCGGCCCGTCGCAAGCAGCGCGCCCGGCCGTCCCGACCCACGGGGCGCCGTGTGCGCGCCGACCCGATGCGCGTCTTCCACGAGGCGTCCATCGGCGCCTGGGCCGTGCCGCTGCCCACCATCGACCCGGTCATCGTGCGCCGCAGCGCCGCCGCCATGCCCGCCTTCGGGCCGGACTTCACCTACGGCCACTACGTGCGCGTGAACGAGCTGCCCGTGGCGCTGGCGGGCATCGCCGGGGTGGGCGCGCTGGCCGTGCTGGCCCAGGTCCCGCCGGCCAAGGCGCTGCTGCTCAAGGCGCGCGCGCGGGGCGAAGGGCCCAGCGAGAGCGAGCGCGCCCAGAGCTGGTTCAACGTGCGCTTCATCGCCGAGGGTGGCGGGCAGCGCGTGGTCACCGAGGTGGCCGGCGGCGACCCGGGCTACGACGAGACCAGCAAGATGATCGCCGAGTCCGCCCTGTGTCTGGTGCTGGACCGCGACCGCCTGCCGCCGCACACGGGCGTCATCACGCCGGCCATGGCCATGGGCAACGCGCTCATCGAGCGGCTGCGCGCGCAGGGGCTCACGTTCGACGTGATCGAGGATTCGCACCCCTAGGCGGCGCGTCCGCACGGCTGGGCGCACCCTTGCTGGGCGCGCCTTTGCTCGCGGCGCCCTTGTCCTGGTCCGCGGCCAGCTGGCTGAGCCGCCCGCCGACGGCGTAGAGCACCTGGGCCGCCCGGTTCGAGTCCACCTCGACACGGATGCGTTCGTTCCCGCCCTCGTCGATGACGATGCTGACCTTGCCGGGCAGCTCCTTCTCGGCGAGGGCCGTCTCCGAGCGCACGAACACGGCGACCGTCTCCTCCGACAGCTGGCGCAGCTGGTCCTCGCGCAGGCCCAGCTGGACTGCCCCGTGCCGGGCCAGCTCGCGGGCGCGCGCAGGGGCCAAGCCGAGCGCGACGTCCACGAAGGCATCGAAGCTGACGAACGAGCGGCCACGGTGCTGCCCCGTGAGGATGGCCTCCGCCAGCAGGCGCGCGAGGTGGTCGCGGTCTTCGCCGGCCGAGGCGCTCTCGTCGCTCAGTGAGGGGAGCAGCGCCTCCATCGTCTCGCAGCGGCGGTCGTGGAAGTCCCGCGCGTCCAGGTTGCGCACGCCGGGGATGGTGGCGCTGGGTCTCGGATCCTGGAGCCGCGGGCGGTCTGGGCGCGCCGGCCGGTAGCGGCCTTCGTCGCCCCGCGCGAACGCCTCGAGGTCGGCGGGCAGTCGCTTGCGGTCTTCTTTTCCGCGCCGGACGACGGGGGCGGCCTTGGGGGGGGCCTTTCGGGTAGCCATGGCCGCGTTATGGCGCGCCCGGGCGGTGCGGGCCAGCACTCGATCGCCCACGCGGGACCCGCTCACGAGGGGCCGGTCGCCCACGCGGGGCCAGCTCACGAGGGGCCGGTCGCCCACGCGGGGCCAGCTCACGAGGGGCCGGTCGCGCAGGCGCTCCCTGCGGGGCCCCCGGAGAAAGCTGCACTTCGTTTGCTTTCTCGGTCCCCCCAACCCTCGCCCACGCGGGGCCAGCTCACGAGGGGCCGGTCGCGCAGGCGCTCCCTGCGGGGCCCCCGGAGAAAGCTGCACTTCGTTTGCTTTCTCGGTCCCCCCAACCCCCTCGTGAGCGGGCCCCACGTGGGCTACTAGGCTCGACTGGTGTCCGTTGAGCGGGTGGGGATCGAGCGGGGCGTGACGTGCCCAGTGGGGAGCGCACGGCCGTGCTCGGGGCCTTGCTTTCGCAGCGGTTGACTCCTACCCCTGGGTGCTTGCTTCACGCGAGTGAAACCCGGAACGCACTTCCGATCGGCGGCACTAGAGCGCAGATCAGGATCGCCGCAAGATGCTGGCGCCGGACGAAGGTTCGCAGGCAAGGCGCGACGACGAGTCGATGCGTGCATCGGCGAGGAGGGGACCCGCCTGCGGGCCTTCGGACAAGCCAGGGCTTGCGCCGAACCTGCATCGCGCTCTAGGCTCGACTGATTCCGGGGTGCGGTTCGGCGGGGGCGCGACGGGACCCGTGGAGAGTGTGAGGGTTTGCTCGGGGTCACTGGGCGCGGCGGATCAGCCCGACGGATTGAGGGGTGGGCGCCGCTTTGCGGGCGGGGGCGGGTGTGCCGGAAAGATCCCCCATGACCGGACTCCTGCTAATGTGTCGCGATGACGCGCGCCCGCCTTGGGTTGGTCTTGCTGCTCTTCATCACAGGCTGCGGAGGCTCTAGCGGCGTCGCCGACGCTGGCGGTGACGCCGGTGCCCGGCCGGATGGCGCGACTGGCGCGATGTGCGGCGATGGCATGGTGGACCCTGGCGAGACCTGCGACTTCGGCGCGGGGAACTCGGACAGCATCCCCAACCGCTGCCGGCTCGACTGCACGGATGCGCGCTGCGGCGACGGTGTCGTCGACGTAGACGAGACGTGCGACGACGGCCCAGCCAACTCGGACTCCGTGCCCGACGCGTGCCGCACGAACTGTGCGCTGGCGTCCTGCGGGGACGGTGTCATGGACCCCGGCGAGGCCTGCGACGAGGGCGCCGACAACGGCGACGCGCCGGACGGCTGCCGGGCAACGTGCGTGCTGCCCCACTGCGGAGACGGCGTGGTGGACAGTGGCGAGGCGTGCGACGCCGGCGCCGACAACTCGGACACGGCGCCCGACGCGTGTCGGACGAGCTGCGCGCTCGCGGGCTGCGGGGACGGCGTGGTGGACGTGGGCGACGCGTGTGACGACGGGAACGACGCCTACGGTGACGGCTGCGCGGCGTGTGCGGTCGAGCAGACGTGCGCGCTCGCCCTGGAGCTCCGAGTAGAAGGTCAGATGCAGACGTGGACGGTCGCGACGCGGGTCTTCGACGCCGAGGCGGGCACGCTGGCGGACGTCGATCCGGCCGCCGCGGCGCCGGGCACAGTCGACATCACGCAGGCGTTCGCGTCGCCCACGCTGATCGCGATCTGCGAGAACGACGCGTACGTCCTCGTGCAGGCGTCGACCTCCTCGGGGTCGATCCTGCACGTGCGCCTCGCCCCCGACGGCACGGTCGCGTCGACGTCGGCCCCGATGCCGTTCGACGCTGGCTACGGGGTGGCGTGCGCGCCGGGCACGCGGGTCTTGCACGCCATCTCCCTCGCTGGGACGTATGTCCATCACGCGTTCCCGATCGCCGAGGACGGGACGCTCGGAGACGACGCCACGCTGACCACGTCCGTCCCGCCGGCGCAGACGTCCACGCAGGTCGTGTTCGCGGTGGACGGGTCCGGGGATGTGTGGGTGGGTGCTGGTTCCATCCAGACGACGCTCCCCCAGTCCCGACTCGCGGTCTTGCGCGACACGGGCACGGGATACGAGGAGGTGGCCGCGTCGAACATGCCGACAGTCCTCCTGCTCGGCGGCGCCGCACGGCCAAGCGGCGGACTCCTGGCCGGCTACTCGACGTTCCCCAGCGACAGCTGCATCGGGACGTTCGTCACCAATGGTCACAGCATCGGGCAGGCGGGCGCCCCCTCGTGCTCGCCGACCATCTCCGGGCTCGGCCGGCTGCGGGTCTCGCGCTCCGGAGACGCGGTCTTCGCCGCAAGCCCCATGAGCACGTCGCTGTGGGCCGAGATTGACGAGTTCGGGACGATCGGCACACTGGCGACCAACGGCCCGAGCGCCATCGCGATGGCCCCCACGCTCGACGGAGACCACTTCGTGGTCGGGGGCATCGGGACCTACGCCGTGCTCCGCACCGGGGACCGCTCGTTCACCAGCGTCGCCACGGCCGACCCAGTCGGAGCCCCGATGGCCGTCGAGGCCTTCGGCTGCTCGCGCTGAACCACTGGGACCCGTCTTGTGGGAATCTCCGGGCTGTGGACGGGCCTGTCCGTACGGCGCACGTCGTGATTCCCTAGCAGCCACGATGGATGTCGAAGGGGAGCGCGCGGGCTTCGGCCCGTCCCGCTGGCTTCCGTGTCCGTTGGATGGGGATTCCGCGTGCGCTGAGTTCAGTCGCCGCACAGATGGCCCCCGCCGCGGTGCTTAGTGCAGCGCAGTGCGATCCTCCCGCCCGCATGACGGCCGAGTCCGCAGAAGGCGCGTCGCACCACGCCAATGTTGAGTGTGACCCCGCGAACCGCAGGCGGAACTCTCGGGACCCCACCCGTCCCACGGACACCAGTCGAGCCTAGTAGCCCGGGCGGTACCCGCCCGCGAGGGGGTTGGGGGGACCGAGAAAGCAAACGAAGTGCAGCTTTCTCCGGGGGCCCCGCAGGGAGCGCCTGCGCGACCGGCCCCTCGCGGGCGGGTGCCGTCCGGGCGAGGGTTGGGGGGACCGAGAAAGCAAACGAAGTGCAGCTTTCTCCGGGGGCCCCGCAGGGAGCGCCTGCGCGACCGGCCCCTCGCGGGCTGGCCCCACGTGGGCGATCGGCCCCTCGCGGGCTGGCCCCGCGTGGGCGCCAGTCAGGTCATGCTCAGGACGGCCTGGAGCAGCGGCCCGAAGCGCTCGAGCAGCTCGCGCACCTGCGCATCGTCGAGATGGAACTCCACCAGCAGGTCGGTGCCGCGCTCCTCGATCTGGATCTGCTGCAGCAGCACGCTCAGGCCGAGCATGGCGAGCGTCATGTCCTGCTGGGCCTCGGTGATGACCTCGCGCAGCTGGCGCGCGAGGAGCTGCACGGCGCCCTCGCTGCTGGCCGTGAAGAACGCGCTCAGGCGGATGCCGTTGCGCGCGTCCAGCGAGCCACCGAAGCTGAGCCCGGCCTCGCGCAGCGCGTCCTCGACATCGCCACGCCCCATGCGCTCGCGCATCTCTGCGGTCAGCAGCACCACGGCGCTGGCGTCACGCTCGCCCAGGTGGGCACGCCCGGCGGCCTCTGCGAAGCCTCCCAGTGTGGGGCCGGTGGCTGGCGTCAGGCCATCGAGGCGGTCCAGCACACGGTGGACCACCTCGGTGGACCCCACCACGAAGGTGTCCGCCGTGACGATGCCCTGCGCCCGCTCGTCCCCACGCAGCGTGTGCGTGCGGTACGTGAAGGTCGCCTCGGGCGGGTTGAGCAGCTCGATGTGCTGTGGCTCGAACGCCCCACGGAACAGGACGGCGCCCGAGTCGTGCACGGGGTCCATGCCGAAGACGATGCTGTCCGTGCGGTCCAGCAGCTGCACCACGCGCCGGAACTCACCCTGCTCACGCTCGCTGAGGGTGTTGAGCAGCGCGTCGTGCACCAGGCTGTAGTAGGGGGACTGACGCACGCTCGCGGTGTCGACGTGCACCACCACGGGCGTGTCGGCGTCCAGCAGGCGAACGAGCGGCGGGGGCCCCGCCGTGACGGGCGTGGTGCTTCCGCCTCCGCCGCCGCCGCAGGACGCGATGGAGGCGCACAGGGCCGTGAGGGAGAGCAACGCGAGGGTACGAAGACGACGTGACATGGCGGGGAAGATACCAGTCCCCGTCGGGTGTCGCATCGGGGAGTGCGGGAAGCTGGCCAACCGCCCAGAATGTCGACATGCTGTGGGCATGGTGATGAAGCCCGGCGGCGCACGGCGTGCGTCCCTCCTCCTGCTACCGCTGTTGCTGGCGGCGGTCGTGGGGAGCGCGCTCGGCAGCAGCCAGCCCGTGAGCGCCGAGGTGCCCGAGAGCCCGGACTGCCTCACGGTCCGTGGCGAGGCGCGCATGCAGGCGTACGGCTACGCGCACGTGGTCGTGGTGCAGAACGCCTGCCGCCGCGTGGCGCACTGCGAGGTCTGGACCAGCGCCGACCCCACGCCCCGCCACCGCCTCGTGGTGCGCGCGGGTGAGACGGGCAGCGTGACCACACGCATCGGCTCCCCCGCGCGCGAGGTCGTCCCCGGACATCAATGCGAGCTGCGCTGACCCTGCTCCTCGGGCTGGTGGGCGTCGCCTCCTGCGCTTCGCTGGCGCGCGCCCAGCTGGTGGACGAGGGCTACTCGCTCGACTTGGTGGAGATCCCGGTGCTCGGCTCCGGGCGCGTGGTGAGCATGGGCGGCGCGTTCGTGGCGCTGGCGGAGGGCATCGACGGCGTGCCGCTGAACCCGGCCGCGTACGCTGTCCGCAACGCGCGCGAACACAGCTTCTTCGAGTGGGAGCTGTCGCCCAGCTTCTCGTACGGCACGAGCGACAACGACGTGTTCAACAGCGGAAGTGGTGGGCTGAGCGTCGACGAACAGTTCTCCATCGAGCTTGGCCTGCGCTTCCAGTTCGGGCCTGTGGGCGTCGGCGGCTACATGCACTTGGAGTTCTATGAAGCGGTCATGGATGGCCGGGTAGTGTCGGTCACCGCCACGCGCTCGCACGTGGGTGGCGGCGTCGCGTTGTTCGGCGGGCAGCTGGTGGTGGGGGCGGGGCTGCGCACGCTGCAAGCGACCTTGTCGGCGAGCACCGAGGCGGGCGAAACATACGAGCTGGACCTCTTCTCGTTCGTGGGCTTCGGCGTCGAGGCGGGCGCCCTGTACATGCCGGCCGACCGGCAGTACCGCCTGGGCGTCGCCGTGGCGGGGCCGGTGCACTCGCAGGTCGATCTGGTGACGTCGTCCATGGCCGGCACGCAGCCGCAGGTGCCGCGTCCGAGCGGCTTCCGGAGCCCGCTCGAGCTGCGCCTGGGCGGGGCCTACCAGTTCGGGCGGCGGCGCCTGAACACGCGCCCCTTCGAGAAGAAAGACCCCGAGGGACCCATCATGCGCGAGCTGCATCAGCTGTGGTGCGAGCGCGAACTGGAGCAGGTGCGGCGTGAGCTGGCCTCGTCGGGCACAGCCGAGCCCGAGCGAGGGCTGCAGTGTCCGCGGCTGCGCATTCGGGCGCGTGACCCCGCGTTCCGCGCGGCCGAGCGTGAGCGGCGCGAGCACGAGCTCGACGAAGCCGAGGAGCGCATCGACCGACTGGAAGACGAGTTCGATGCACACCTGAGGGCCCTGGCGGACCAGGCCCCGCGCGAGTTCTACCTGCTGTCGGCCAGCGTCATCTTCTACGGTCGCGCGGAGCCCGACTCCATCGGCATCGATGCGTTCTTCGACCAGGAGCACCGCACGCGTCGACAGACCGCGTCCTTCGCGTTCCGACTGGGCGCCGAGGCCGAGCCGTGGCCCAACCGGCTGAAGACGCGCGTGGGCATGTACCTGGAGCCTGCGCGCAGCGAGGAGCTCCCGCCGCGCCTGCACGGGACGTTCGGCATCGATCTGCGGCTGTTTCGCTGGGACCTGTTCGGGCTGATGGACCCGTTCGACTTCCGCGTGTCGTTCACGTTCGACGGCGCGCGGGACTACGTCATGTACAGCGTGGGCGCGGGCATGTGGTACTAACGCGCCGTGAGGCGCGGTTCTCGCGGGTCCAGGGACCAACTGGGCGCTGCGGAGGGCGAGGGGTCGCGACGGTGGCGGGTGGGGAGGGACAGGCTCGTGGGGCGGGATGGTTGTGGCTCGCCTTTTCGCGCGGGGTTCCTGGTATCGTTCGGGGGAACGCTATGTCCTTGGAAACGGATCGGTCGGAGTGGCCTCTCTTGGTGGTGCGGTGGCCCGAGGGGGTCGTGACGGATGAGAGTCTCGACCGCTATCTGGCGGAGTCCGTGCAGGACTTGTCGCGGCGGACGGTGCACTGCGTGATGCACGACTCGCGCACGGCGATGGGGCTGAGCGCAGCGCAGCGGCGGCGCATGGCGGCGCACTTGGCGCAGCACGAGCACGCCATCCGTCAGTGGACGTCGGGGGTGGCCATTGTCAGCCCCAGCGCGGTCATCCGGGGGATGATCACGGCGGTGAACTGGATCACCGGCACGCCGTGTCCGCAGCGGACGTTCGCGACCGAGCCCGAGGCCCGGGCTTGGCTGCGGGACGTGCATCGGCAGAAGACACACACGGAGGCGCCGTTCGCGCCGTGATGGTCGGGCGCGCTGGCGCGCGTAACGAACACGGTACTGGCGCGACAGGCACCACACCCCAGCCAGGAGGACGCCATGACCTTGAAGCTCTACGCCCACCCCTTCTCCAACAACGCCATGCGCGCCCAGCTGTATCTGGACGAGAAGGGGCTTCCGTACGAGTACGTCACCGTCGACCTCTTCAAGGGCGAGCACAAGCAGCCGGCGTACCTGGCCATCAACCCGCGCGGGCAGGTGCCCTGCATCGTCGACGGGGACATCACGGTCTACGAGAGCGTCGCCATCATCCAGTACCTCGAGCACCGCTACCCGGAGCCGGCGCTCATCCCCAGCGACCCGACCGACATGGCGACGTGCATGCGGCTGATCGGCGAGTTCCACCAGAAGCTGGACCCCACCAACATCTTCGGCTCCGTGAAGTTCCGCGGCATGCGGCGCGCCGAGCTGGGTGAGCGCCTCGAGAAGCTGCTCAACGAGTGCCGCACGTGGGAGGGCTACCTGGGCGACGCACCGTACTTCGCCGGGCAGGCGTACTCCATCGCCGACATCGTGGTGCTGCCCTTCTTCGGCATGGTCATCGACGGCCTGGGCCTGCCGCAGCGGGACTTCCCGCGCCTACACGCGTGGTACGAGCGCTGCAAGGAGCGTCCGTCCGTGGCCAAGCAGCCGTGGTTCTCGGCCTTCGCGTCCGAGAAGGCCAACGCCGACCAACACGTGCTCGCCGAGTGATAGGCTGCGCGGATGCCCATCGCGAAGAGCAACGGAATCGAGATCGACTACGAGGTCGAAGGCGAGGGTGAGCCCCTGGTGCTCATCATGGGCTTCGGTGCCCAGCGCATCGTCTGGCCGCGTGAGCTGATTGACCAGCTGGTGCACGCGGGCTTCCGGGTCATCACCTTCGACAACCGCGACGTGGGCGGCTCCACCAAGCTGAACCACCTGGGCATCCCCGACGTGCGCAAGACGCTGGTGCGGTCGCTGCTGGGGCTGCCCGTGAGCGGCCCCTACCGCATCGCGGACATGGCGCGCGACGTCGTCGGTTTGCTGGACGCGCTCGGCATCGAGCGGGCCCACGTGGCAGGCGCGTCCATGGGCGGGATGATCGCGCAGGAGCTCGCCATCGGGCACGGCGAGCGGCTGCTCACCATGACGTCGATCATGTCCTCGCCGGGAGGGCGCCGCTACAGCCTGGGGCGTCCCGAGGCCATCAAGAAGCTGATCGACAAGCCCGCCAAGAGCCGCGACGAGCACGCACAGAAGCTGGTGGCGACCTTCCGCGTGTTGTCGGGTCCTGGCTTCCCGTTCGATGAGGCGCGCACGCACGCCATCGGCCTAGAGGCCTGGGACCGAGGCGTGTTCCCGGCCGGCGCGGCGCGGCAGTTCGGCGCCATCCTGGACTCGAGCACCGACAGGCGGGCGCGGCTCGCGCAGGTGCGCGTCCCCAGCCTGGTACTGCACGGCACGCACGACCCGCTCATCCCGGAGCGCGCGGGCAAGGCCACGGCGCGGTTCATCCCGAAGGCGCGCTACGTGCCCATTCCGGGCATGGGGCACAGCTTCCCGGCCGCAGCCATGCCGCACCTCGCGGGCGCCATCCACTCGCACGTGCTCGCCCACGCGGGCTGAGCGCGCGCAGCGGGAGACCTTGGGTCAGTCCCAGTCGTCGGCTCGTGACGGAGCGTCGTCTCCGTATCCTTCTTCCTCGTCCAGGTAGCCGTCGTCGTCCTCTTCGTACACGCCCGCGGCGGCTTCGGCCTCGGCGGCTTCCCGCTGTTCTTCCATGGCGCGGAGCGCGCTCCGCACGGAGATGCTCAGCACGGTCACGCCGAACACCACCATCCCCACGATGGTCAGCACCAGGATGCTGATGCGGGCCGGCGCGGACATGCGGTCGACTGACGCCGCCACCCGCAGCTCGAGGGTCTGCACGATGGGCGGCGCTGGAGTCGTGGTGGGCGGGGCGGGCTGGGGCAGCGTCGGGGCTTGCGGCCGGTTGACCTGGAGCGAGTGGGGCGTGGCCGCGGGCGCTGGGCGGGCGATGTCTTCCAGCTCGAGCGAGAAGGGCTCGGGTTCGGGTGGCTGCGACGCGGACGACCCGTGCGCAAGGGAGGCCTCGCGCGCGGAGGGAGGCGCGTGGAGCTCGCCCAGCTCGAGCTCGTCGTCCAACGCGGGGAGCGGCCGCGCAGGGGGCGCGGCACCAGGACGCGCTGCGCCCCGCAGCGGAGGCTGCGCAGGAACGTCCAGCTCGAGCTCGAACTCGAAGCGGTCCTCGGGTGGCGGGTCGTCGGGCCCGCTCACAGCCCCAGCTCCTCGCTGTAGTGGTGCGTCAGTAACCCGAGGATGCGCGCGGACACCATCATGGACCCGACGTCCACGACCAGCCCGATGGCGGACATCAGCAGCGCCCCGCCGAGCGCCCCGACGAGGCCCGCGTCGGGGTCCACCAGGCCGAACACGGTGAGCATCCCGCCGCTGGCGGCGAGGGCGACGCTGACGAACCAGAAGGCGCTGAGGTACGCGAGGGTCACGAAGTAGGGCACGGGGATGCGGCGCGCCACGATCAGCCCGATGAATGGGTTCACGCCGCTGCAGCCTTTGCCGAGCGCGGCGGCCGCGAAGGCGCCGGGGAGGGCCACGAGTGGGAGCAGCACGGCCAACACGAACAGCGCCACGACCCCAGCGTCGGCACCGTGGGTGGGCGCTGGCCCGAAGGACCACAGCACCACCAGCGCCGGGACCAACGCGAGGAACGACACGATCAGGAAGCGGAAGCCCGCGAACCAGAGCTCGCCGAGATCCTCGCTGCCCAGCCGCAGGTCGGCCTGGCCCACGTGGCTGCGGCGCACCACCAGCGCGAACGCTGCGAAGCGCAAGAGGTAGACCGCCATCGGGGCGCCGAAGGCGATGGTGATGGAGCCCGTGACGGCGCCGAACATGGACATGAACGAGAGCACGCTGAGCCCGAGCACCGTCGACACCACCGCGGGCTGCAGCAGGAACGCGGGCGCGGCGACCAGGGCGGCGTAGTACGACACCTTGGCGACTCCCATGTCGTTCGCGGTGGTGGCATGGGCGGGGCGCGGGACGCGTGGGGTTGCGGCCGGTCCGTCTGACGCGGGTGCAGCAGCGGACCGTGGAGCGGTACCGTGCGTCGCGGAGCCAGACGGCGACCCAGGCACGCCTTCGCCAGCCGCCGCTGCACGGGGGACCGCGACCACGCCGCGTGTTGGCGAGTGCGCGGATGACGCGGCGTCAGGCGCGGTCGCTGCGTCCGTCAGGCTCGCCGCAGGGGGCGTCGTCGCAGCGCGTCGCGAAGGCCGAGCCTCGAGCGTGAGGCCCGCGGAAGACAAGCGCGTGGAGAGGGCCTGCATCTCCTCGGGGGCCGCGCCGTGCAGCAGCATGGCCGGCGTCGAGAGCACCGCCTCGCGCGCGCGCGCGCGATCGCCGAGGGCCTCGGTCAGCGCCTCCATCGCCAGCCGCGGGTCCGTGACCTCCGTCAGCCAGAGGTCATAGCGTGTGGGTTCGCTCATGCGTCAGAAGAAGGTGTTGCTGATGCCGTAGCGGCCCTGGAGATCGATCAGGTACTCGAGGAAGCTCTCCTCTGCCTCGAGCGCCTGACGCGCCTCCGTGAGTTCGGCGCTGGGGCCCATGAGCTCCAACGCTACCACACGCTCCTGCGCTTCGATCGCGCGGCGCAGCAGCTGGAAGCCCAGCTGCTCTTCTTCCAGATTGTAGGCCGTGCGCGGGCGGATCTTCACGGCCACGTAGCGCACGCGCAGGCGGCGCGAGTCGAAGATGACGTAGTCCGCGTCGTCGGGGGTGTCGCAGCCGTCCGGCACGCCCGCGTCCACCACCAGGTGCGCCGAGCCGGGCACCGCGGCGCCCAGCGCGCAGGTGGTGCTGTCGTCCTGCTGCACGTCCGGGATGGTGAAGCCGGCGCCGCTGCCCACGCGGAAGATCTGCAGGCGCTGCTCGAAGGTGGTGTCGAAGAACACGGGGAACTGCGCCAGCGCCAAGATGGTGGCCCAGCTGCGCAGGAGCGGGTTGCTGGTGCCCTCGAGCGGCGGCGTGGGGTACGTCAGCTCCTGGCTGGCGCGGCAGGGCAAGGCGTCACCGCCCGGGGGGCTGCAGTCGCCGAGCACGGTGCCGCGGTACCAGCTCATGTTCTCCACCACGGGCTCGCCCCCACTGAAGCTCACTCGCGGCGCGAACCAGCGCGGGTCGTCGATCACCAAGCCGCCGAAGAGTTCGGTCATCTCCACCGGGAAGAGGTCGAAGAAGTTGATGAAGTAGCGCTCGTCCGGGTCGAAGCTGAGCCCCCAGTCGCGCAGCGCCAGCGCCTGCAGCGCGACGAACTTGTCCACCAGCACGCCCGCGCGCTCCACGCGGAAGAAGCCGAAGTAGCCGTCCTGGTACTGCGAGTACACGCCGAAGCCCTGGCCCGGCAGCAGGCTGAAGTCGGCCCCGGGCGCGTCGGGCTCGGCGCTGATGCGCGCGTAGGTCTGCGTGTCCGTGTCGAGCGCGTAGCTGCCCACGTCGGGCAGGTTCACCAGCTCCGTGAACCAGTTCATGGCGTCCACCGAGGCGTAGAACTGGTCCTGCAGCCCGAGCGGTCCGCGGTTGCTCGAGAAGCCCGGCTCGAAGTTCAGGCGGAAGAACAGGTGCTGGTAGATCTTGGCCGCGTCGATGATGGCGCCCGTGGCCCCGCCCGCGCGCGCGCCGCCCGTGCGGAAGCGGCGGTAGTAGGTGGGGCCGTAGCTCTCGAGCCAGCTGCGCCGGGAGTGGTCGATGGCCTCCTGGAAGGACTCACCGGCGTCGAAGCGCGTGCACCAGCTGATGTCGTTGGTGCGCTCGTCCGGGCAGAAGAGGTATGTCACGGGCGTGAAGTCGATCTCGCCGTCGCTGTCGAGGTCGGACTCGTAGGCGGCGCCGTCCACGTAGTCCTGGAAGTCCGCGTCGAAGCTGGAGCACACGCAGGCCGTCGCGCCCCCACACGGGAGCTGCAGCGGGACCTCGCGCGTGTTGCGCACGCAGCGCTGCGTGATGGGCTGGTCCCCGAGCGCGCCACCCTCGGCGGAGGCGGGGCAGTCGCGGTCCACGCGGCACGTGTCGCCGCCCGCGTAGCTCTGGAACCACGTGCGCGGCGTGATGTCGCTGCGGCGCAGGCCGTTGGCCGAGTCGCTGGACGTGACGGCCGCGTCCCCGACGAAGCCCTCCACCATGTCGAAGTAGTTCCACACGGCGGCGGCCACGTCGTAGCGGCCGAGCCCCTGCGCGTCGCCGGTGTCGCCGTTGTAGTCCATGGTGGAGCTGGTGCTGTGGTTGTGCGCGCCGCGGGCCGCGCGCTCGTTCCGCACCCGGCGCAGCTCGGCCAGGTAGGCCTCCACCTCGCCCGGACCCACGAAGCCGTCGCCGTCGCCGCCGTTGCTGGGCGCGTCGAAGTCCTCGTAGCGCGGCAGCAGCAGCTCGTCGCCGCTGGTCGTGTCGTCGCCGAAGGCCACGCGGAACCAGCCGTCGCCGTAGTGGTCGCGGTCGAAGCTGGCGCCGAAGTTGTGGCGCAGGCCGAGGCTATGCCCCAGCTCGTGGTGCTGCACCATGCGCGTGTACAGCTGCTGCATGCGGATGGACGCCTCGGCGATGGGGCGCCCGCGGAAGGCCTCGGCCCAGTACTCCCAGTAGCGCGAGCGCAGCAGCGCCGCGTTCACCGGGCACAGGTGGTGCCGCTCGAGCTCGCGCTGACGGGCTTCATCCGGCGCGAACACGTCCGGGCGGTTGCCGCGGAAGGGGCTGATGGCGTCCAGCACGTCTGGGTCCAGCGCGTCGAGCTGGTCTGCGTCCGTCGGACCCGTGGTGCCCGTGGCCGAGAGCGTGCCCAGGTCGAAGGCGCGCTGCAGCGCGTCCACACCGCCGCTCCCGAGGGCGCCCATCACGCCGTTCTCGAAGCGCGTGCCCGCCAGCGAGCGCAGCCGGTCGCTGCGCACCTGGGTGCGACCGTCCACGCCACGCAGGCGCTCGGCCCGCTGCGCTACGTCCGCCATCGCCCCCTGCACCGCGCCCAGCGCGTCCACCGGCAGGCCCGGCCACGAGAGCGCGGGTCGAGACGGGTCGTCCACCGAGAACCCATCGCCGGCCGAGCTGGCCACGCTCACGGGGTGCATGATGCGGCCCAGGCGCGCGAAGTAGCCGCGCAGGTTCTCGCCCGTCAGGTAGCGCTCCTCGGCCCCCTCCTCGCCGGGCTCGCAGCCTTGCGTGCCCGCGCAGCGCAGCGCCGGGAACAGCTCGATGGCGCTGGTCGCCGCGGACTCCACGCCCGCCGCCGAGAAGCTCGCGTTGGCGGCGATGAGCTCGCCGCTGGTGGGGTCGGCCAGGGGCGCGGCCACGCCGCCGAAGGGCGTGTTCACCTGGTTCACGTAGTTGAAGAACTGGTAACGCAGGTCGCCCAGCATCTGCCAGGCCACGGGCTCGCCGTCCGCGTCGGTCACGTCCTCGCAGGCCACGGTGGTGTCGCGGCGCTCCCAGTCGCAGCCGTTGGTCTCGAGCACCAGCAGGCACTCGTCGCCCACGAAGCGGTAGCGGTAGGCCTCGGGCAGCGGGTACTCGTCGTAACTGGTGGGCGACGCGGGCTCGGTCCACTCGGGGTTCTCGACGTGGCAGCGGTAGGGGTTCTGCACGCCGCGCGCCGTGTACGCGTCGGGCGTGACGCGCGGGTCGTAGCGGCCAGGGCAGGTCCCGTCGCGCTCCTCGGCCGAGCCGCAGAAGCAGTAGCGCGTGGGGTCCGTGGTCTGACACGTCTCGGTCGCCGCCGCGTAGTCGGGCAGCTCCGCGCCGATGGACGCGCGCCGCCCGCGCATCATGGCCTCGTTCCAGTTGCCCACCACGTCGAAGGCGGCGCCCACCAGGTGCTTCGGGAAGCCCGCGTTCAGGTGGTAGGTCACGCGCCGCGTCTCGCGCTCGAAGTCGGGGCGCGAGCAGCGCTGGGCCGCGCGGTCGCACACGCTGCCGGGCACGCCGGGGGCGCTCGGGTAGCGTCCGTCGCACTGCCAGTCGGACACGCACGCTTGGTCGGTCAGCGGGTCGCGGAACAGGTTGTGCCGCGGCCGGTAGAACGTGAGGAAGTCGGTCTCGCCGTAGGCCGGGGTGAGGCCACCCGCGCACACCTGCTGCTCGAGGTCGCAGAAGCCCCCCGCGCCGCAGTCCGCGTCGGCCGCGCAGAAGTCGCCCAGGGTCTCGCGCGGGAGCCCGCCGCGCGCGTAGGTGCGCTGCATCAGCCGGAACGTACCGAAGCGGTCGAACTCCGGGTGCGCCTGGGCCGCGCTCGCGTACTCGTGCTCGGGGGGCACGCGCAGGAACGCGGTACGGTACGGCACGCGCAGCACGCCACACGCGGTCCCCGTGCTGTTCAGGCAGGCCGCGCCGGGGGTCAGGTTCATCAGCGTGACGAAGCTGAAGTAGTGGACCGTGTCTTCGTTGCCCTCGGGCCACTCGTCCGCGAAGCGGTAGCCCGCGTCCTCGCCCACCGTCACGAACTGCGCCGCGTAGCTGCGCGGCAGCCCGGCCGTGCCGTCCTGCACGTCGATGCCCGAGTCCTCCGGCGTGTACGCGCCGAAGATGGCCTGCTCGCTCGCGAAGTAGAAGGAGCGCACCAGGTTGCGCGACCAGTCCACGCGCATGTACGGCTGGTCGTACCAGCGCTGGTCGTCACTGTTCTCCACCAACACGTTGAGCGTCTCGCCCGTGACTGGGTTGTACTCGCGGCGGATGTCGAAGTGCGACTCGATGCGGTAGGCCGCGATGGGCTGCCCGCGGTAGTCCGGGTCGCTGCCGCCCGTGTTGCTGCCGTCCACCAGCTCGTAGGCGCGGAACGCGAACAGCGTGTCCTCGTCGATCACCCAGCGGATGCGCGCGAGCGAGATGGACTGCCCGCCGTCCACGCCGAGGTCCGCGAAGCCCATGTCCCCCGACCACGTCACACCGCGCACGTCGGCGCCCACGTCGATGGCGGTCTGGGTCATCCACCACTCGCCCTCGAACAGCCCCTTGTCCACGAAGTTGGGCTGCACGCGGTTGATCGTGCCTGGACGCCCGCACGCCGGCACCAGCAGCGCGACCAACGTCACGAGCCACGCGAGCGCAAGCGAGGGGCGCGACCCGCGACCCGTGAACCGCGAACCGGGCCCCGTGACGCGCGACTCGTGAAGCGTGCTGGGTGGACGGTGCATCGTGCGCTGGGCTCTGTGCTGGGCGGTGGTCTTCGTCACGGCTCAGAACCCCAGGTAGCTGCCGATGCCCAGCTCGCGCTCGAGCTGGATCAGCTGGAAGAAGAAAGACTCGAGGTCCGACAAGCGCCCCTCGAAGCGGTCGATCTCGTCGGCCACGCCCGCCACCGTCATGGGCGGCGTGTACTCGAGGTCCATGAGGAGCTGCTGCTCGGCGATGGTGAGCGTCACGCCGTCTCGGATGTGCTCGAGGATGCTCAGCAGGATGGCCGCGTCGCGCGCCTCGGCCACCATGGCGAACGCGATGCTGGTCTGGTTGATGACCAGCGTGCTGGGCGACACCTGGAACGCCAGGAACGACTTGTTCAGCCGCTCGCTGGTGTAGCGCACGTAGTCCGTGCCCTCGATGGCCGTGGGGCTCGGCGTGGTGCAGTCGCCCTGCCCTTCCACGCACAGGAACATCTGGCTCTGGAAGCTGGTGTCGAAGAACACGGGCAGGTCGGTCAGCGCGAACACCGCCGCCAGGAACTGCAGCGTCACGGAGCTGCCGCCGTCCACGTAGGCGAGGCCCGCGTAGGTCTCGCTCACCGGATCCGGCCGGCAGGTGGACGCGTCCGCGCAGTCGCCGCGGTAGAGGTCCATGTAGAGCAGTCGCGGGCCCGTGCACTGCGTCCCGTTGATGCTGGCGCACGCCAGGCGCGGCGCCAGGGCCTCGGGCTGGTCCTGGATGAGCGCCTGCAGGATCTGCTGCATCTCCAGCGGGAAGAGGTCGTGCCAGTTGGTCCAGAAGGGCACGTCACGCGCGTAGCTCTGCGTCCAGCCGCGCTGCGTGAGCATCTGCATCGTGAACCACTTGTCGTAGAAGCTGCCGATGCGCTCGAGGCGCGAGATGCCGGTCAGGCCGCGCTGGTAGCTGGAGCTCAGGAAGCGCCCGAGGCCCAGCTCCACGCGCAGGTCGGCGCCCACCGCGTTGGGGTTGGCGCTGAAGCGCTCGTAGGCCGTGGTGGCCTCCTGGAAGCGGTACGACCCGATGTCGGGCTGCGCCAGCACGCGCGCGTAGAAGTTGAGCGCGTCGGCCGAGGCCATGAACTGGTCGTAGAAGCCGAACGCGCCCTCTTCGTTGCGGAACTCGGGGTCGCTGGCGTAGCGGTACAGCAGGTTCTGGAAGAGGTCCTGCGTGATGGTGAAGTGCCGCCCGATCAGCCGGTCGAAGAGGTAGCCCCCCACGCTGAAGTTCGCGCGGTAGCGCCGAAAGTTCGTGAAGATGTACTCGCGCTCGTACTGCTCGGCCACGTTGCGCACCACGGCGCGGTAGCTGTCGCCCTCGTCGAAGCGGTGGCACCAGCCCAGCGTGCCCACGCGCTCGTCGGAGCAGAAGCGGTAGTCCACCGGCGCGAACGCGGCGTTGGGCCCGGCGGCCTCGGTGGCGGCGCGCAGGTCGTCGTCGAAGTTGCTGCAGATGCGGCCGAAGGCGGTCTCGCCGTTCGGGTGCGCGACGCAGCGCTGGGTGGCCCCCGTGTTGCGGTTGGCCTCGCGCAAGAGCGCCGAAGACTCCCCGTTCAGCGCGTAGGGGCAGTCCGCGTCGGTCTCGCAGGGCTCGCCCCCCTCGTACCACTGCGCCCACGCACGCGGCGTGTTCACCGGGTTCAGCTGCGTCAGCGCGCGGCCGGCGCGGTTGTCCTGCACCTCCACCAGGTCGCCGTAGCCCAGCGCCAGCGCGGCGTGGTCGTAGCGGCCGATGGTGGTGTCCGTGCGCTCGTACCACTGCGCCGTGTACTCCATCACGGACGAGTCCATGAAGCGGTCGATGCCCGCCAGCTCGCGCCGCGCCTGCACCAGGTCGAGCGCGTTCTCGAACGCCAGCTGCTCGTTCGGGCTGAGCCCCAGCGTGCCGTCCAGGTCGAAGTCCTCGGGCGTGGGCAGCGGGGCGCGGTCGGCGATGTGGTAGTAGGCGTCGTCGTAGTTGTGCGTGTCCGCGCTGGCACCAAAGTCGTGCCGCAGCCCCAGGCAGTGCCCCAGCTCGTGCAGCATGGTCTGGTAGTAGAGCAGCCGGTTGACCGCGATCTCGAGCCGCGCCCGGGGCCAGTCCACGTGGCGCAGCGCGAACTCGGTCACGGACGTGTCCACGTAGCTGTTGGGCAGCAGCACGTTGTTGCCGGAGGCGCGGTTCTCGGACGCCATGAAGTTGCGCAGCTGCTCGTGCGCCGAGGTGCGCAGGGGCGAGACCTGGTCCAGCTGCTCCTCGCTCAGGTTCTCGGGCGTGACGCCGTCGGGCAGCACGTCCACGCCGCTCATCATGAGCACTTCCATGTTGCGCGTGAGCCGCGCCTCCACCTCGCCGCCCACCAGGCTGGCCCGGCGGTCCACGAAGGTGTTGCTGCGCCCGCCGGGCCCGCTCAGCCGCTGCGCGCGGTCCATGAAGCGCGCCATCACCTGGTCCACGGCGGCCAGGTCCGAGGGCTGCGCCTGCCCCGCCGCGGCCGCCACGTTGAAGTCCACGCGCGGGCGCGCCGGCAGCTCCACGTTGCCGAGGTTCTCGAGGTGCTGGCGCACGTCCTCGCCGAAGCTGAAGCGCGGGTCCGTGATGTTGCCCGTCACGAGGTCCACCGTCTGCAGCGCCGTCGTGCGGTAGGCGTCGAGCGCCGGGCCGCCCACGTTGGCGTCACCCACCAGCAGCTCGCCCGTGACCGGGTCCCCGCGCAGCGTGGCGATGCCCAGGAACGGCGTGCCGGGCTGGTCCACGTAGCTCAGGAACTTGTAGCGCATGTCGCCGCGCTCTTGGCAGCGCAGCCCGTCCGTGGTGCCCCCGTTCTCGGCGATGCTGCGCTCGTTGCAGGTGTTCACCACCAGGTCCAGCACGCACTCGCTGCCCACCTGCCGCGCGCCGAACCAGCCGAAGAAGTCCGCGTTGCTCAGCGCGGGGTCGTTCAGGTTGGGGCGCGCCCGCGGCGGGACCTCCACGTGGCAGTCGTAGGGGTTCATCACGCCACGCGCGCTCGCCTCGGCCGGCGTCTCGAAGGGGTCGTAGCGCCCCGGGCAGGTGGGGTTCAGCACGCCGTTGTCGGCCGGGTCCAAGATGCAGAAGCAGTACGTGTCCGGGTCCAGCGCCTGACACGGCACGTCCGGGTAGTTCGCGGCCGGCTCCCCGCGCAGCTCGCGCACCAGCCCCATGAACGACTCGTTCCAGCGGCCCGTCAGCTCGAAGCTGGGCTCCACCAGGTGCGCCGGGAGCTCCGGGGTGGTGTGGTAGACCACGCGCCGCACCTCGCGCTGCGCGTAGGGCAGGAGCGCGCCGCTCTCGTCCCGCGTGCGCCGCCACAGGTTCAGGCGGTTCACATTGTAGTTGCGGAAGTCCGTGCCGAAGTGCGCCGGGTCGTCGGGCGCGGTGCTGCGGTCCAGCGTGGGGCGCTCCAGCCGGAAGTAGCCGGCCCGCTCGAAGCGCGCGTCGGACCACTGCTGCGGCTCGTACTCGCGCGTGTCGCTCACGCGCAGGAACGCGTTGCGCACGTACACCGCAGTGGTGGTGCAGGTGGGCGCGTCCGTGAAGGGCGAGGCGCACCAGTTCACGGGCTGCCCGGTGAAGGGGTCCGCGACCGTGCCCGGGGCCAGGAGGTCCTGCGTCACGAACGAGAAGTGGTAGAGCTGCCCCTCTGCGTAGTCGTCCGCGTGCGGGCGGTGCTCGTCGGTGCAGTCGTCATCCTCGTCCGCGCTGCCGTCGCAGGGCATCACGGCGTACTGCGGCAGGAACGCGTCGGGGAAGCGGCTACCGGCCTGCACGAACAGGTCCGCGGGCTGCCGTTCGAACAGCCCCAGCAGCTCGTACAGGCTGGCGCTCTGCCCGTAGTAGCCGCTGAGCAGGTTCTTGGACCAGTCCACGCGCATGTACTGGCGCTCGTTCCAGGGGCGGTCCGTGTCGTTCTCTTCGATGACGTTCAGCTGCTCGCCCGTGTTGGGGTTGTAGGCGCGCCGGATGTCGAAGTGCTTCTCGATGGCGTAGGCCGCCACGGGCTGCCCGAAGTCCACCTCGGCGTCCGGGCCCGTGCTGGGGTTGCCCCCCTCCAGCAGCTCGTAGTCGCGGTAGGCCACCAGCAGGTCTTCGTCGATGACCCAGCGGATGCGTGGCAGCGCGGCCAGGTCGCTGCCCACGTAGTCGATGGCCGCGTCGCCCGGGAAGGTGCCGAGGCCCCCGCCCTCGTAGTCCACGCCCACCACCGTGCGCGAGAAGTACCAGCTGCCCTCGAACGCGCTCTTGTCCGTGACGTTGGTGCCCACGCGGTTGATGGGGCGGGTGTCGCCGCAGCCCAGCAGGGCGAGCGCACTCGCAGACAGCGTGATCAGGACCGCCAGCAGCCGGGGCAGCGCGCGTCGCCCCCCCATGCTCAGCCCAGGACCCCGCGCGGGTCGAGCCGCGCCGCCAGCTCCGCCACCACCGCCGACGCGGGCGCCCCCTGCGGCGCGCGCGCCTTGGGCAGCTCCAGCTTGGCGTCGATCAGCACACCGCCCAGCCCGGTGGCCGTCTGGCGCGCCACCTCGCGGAAGGCCTCGGCCACGCCGTCGCCGGTGGCCAGCTTCAAGCGCAGGGCCGAGCCCTCGGGCGCGTCCTCCACATAGGCGCGGATGGGGCGCACGCCCTTGCCGCGGATCCAGGCCAGCGCCTGCTCGGCCCCTTCGCGCGTGGGGAAGAGGTAGCCCACCGGCGTGCTCTCCACCCGCAGGCGCGCCACCACGTGCGCGCCCACGATGACCCCCAGCCGGCCGCGCGCGCCGATCAGCGCGCTGACCAGGTCGGGCCCCACCGCGCGCCGCGGCGCCGGGCGGATGTTCACGGGGCGACCGTCGGGCAGCACCAGCTCGAGGCCGGCCACCACCTGCTCCACCGGGTCGTCCGCGTTGTCGCGCGCGCCCGGGGCGCCCAGGGCCAGCCACTCGCCCACGCCGTAGTCGCGCGCCGAGGAGTGCGCCCCCAGCGACAGCCCGCGTCGGCGCAGCTCGTCCTCGAGCGCGTGCACGCGCATGCCGGCCTGCACGTGGGCAATCCGGCTGGGCTCGTCGAACTTGATCACGTCGGCCATGCGGCTCAGGTCGAGCGGGATGGCCCCCTCGCGCGCGGCTCCTGGGGCCTGCCCGGGCACGGACAGCGCCTGGCGGTTCTGGTAGGCCAGCGCCATGGCCAGAGCCACCTGGTCGCGGTTGGCGGGCAGGATCACGGCCCGGCCGTCGGCCTCTTGGAGCGCGCCGGGCAGGTCGCGCCGCACGGCCTTGAGGAAGTCGCTGCGCAGGGTCTCGCTGCTCATCACTCGGCCTCCGCGACAGGGGCCATCGGGGTGTGCTCGTCCAGGTCGGGGATGAGCGCGCCGCGGTTGAAGATGCCGCGCGGGTCCAGCTGCCGCTTGAGCTCGCGCACCACGTCAATGGCGTTGCCCTGCTCGCTGCGCATGGCCGGGGCCTTGCTGCGCCCCACGCCGTGATGGTGGCTGAGCGTGCCGCCCGCGCCCACCACGGCCTTGAGCGCCGCCTTCCAGGCGCGGTCGTAGGCCACCTCGCAGGCCTGGTCGTCGCGCGCCGAGCCCGCGAAGGTGAAGTAGATGGACGCGCCGTCCGGGTAGGCGTGGCTGAAGTGCGCCATGACGAAGACGTGGGGCGAGAGGGCCTCGCGCACCGCGTGGTACATGGGTAGCAAGCGCGACCAGGTGGCGGCCACCTCCATGGTGTCCAAGAACGCGCCCGCCGTGAACATGGGCGACTGCCGGTAGCTGACGCTGTGTCGGTGGGACAGCCAGTGCTTGGCCGGGCCCTCGCCCGTGTCCTGCGCGTCGTAGCGGGCGCAGATGGCCTTGGCCGCGCGCAGCTCCGCGTCTGCGATGATGGGGTCGCACTCCCACACGAGCACCAGCTTGGCGCCGCCCATGGCCTTGTCGGGCACGCGCTCGATCAGCTCGTTCAGCACGCCGGGGGCGCGCAGGGCCTGCACCAGGGCGCGCAGCCCCAGGCCCGGCTTGGCCTCCGTGCGCTTGGGCTTGGGCGCGGCCTTGTGCTCGGTGCGCAGGCCGCCGCGGCGGGCGATCATGGAGTCGAACGGGTCGTACAGGCGCGCCACGGCCGGGCGCAGGCCCGCCTGGTAGATGCGCCGGATGGCGTCCAGGCCCATCTCGGTGTTGGGCATGAGGTAGCTCGCGAAGCGCCGGCTGCTGGCCGTGGGCGCGGGGGCGATGCGCAGGCGCGCGTCGGTGACCACGCCCAGGATGCCCTCGCTGCCGATGAACAGCGGCAGGAGCGCGTGGTTCTCGCCGCCCCGCTCGGCCCGCAGCACCCGGCCCGTGCCGTCCACCACGGTCATGCCCAGCACCATGTCCTCGATCTTGCCGTAGCGCCCCGAGCACTGCCCGGCCGAGCGCCCCGCGATCCACCCGCCCAGCGTGCTGCAGTAGATGCTGCTGGGGAAGTGCCCCAGCGTGAACCCCGCCGCGTTCAGGTCGTCCTCGAGGTGCTGCCCGATCATCCCCGCCTGCGCATCACACATGAGCCGCTCGCGGTCCACGTGCTGCAGCGCGCGCATCTGCTTCATGTCGATGAGCACCGTGTCCGTGGTGGGCAGCACGCCCCCGCACACGCCGCTGCCTGCGCCATAGGGCACCACCGGGATCTGCCGCGCCGCCGCGTACTGGATGACCGCGGCCAGCTCCTCCGTGGTGCTGGGCCACACCACGACGGCGGGCGGGGCCACCGCGGCGACGCCCGCGCGGGTCGCTATCTGGTGCCGCGGCCAGAGGTCGCGGGCGTAGGCCACACGGTCAGGGTCGGAAGAGGAGGCCCGCCCGTCGCGCACGAGCTTGGCAAGGTCACTCCGAACAGCGTCGGTACCGGCAGGGGCTGGGATCACCCACGCTGCTTACCACACGCGGGCGGGGGGCGTCTTGCTCGTCGCACCGAAGCATCTGCGTGCGTCCGGAGCGAACGGTTCAAGGTGGCTACGGGAACCCATCGCGCGTGCTGACGAAGTCCCAAACAACGTCGGGAAGTGCGGCCAGCACCCGTTCGAACGCGCCCAACAAAGTGGTGCCGGTCGAAAAGCGACCAAAGCTTTCGTGCAGCAAGAACACTCCGCGCCCGACCCAGAGCGTACCCGGCTCGCCGACGACAACTTTCACGATTCCAAGGTCGTCGCAACTTGCAACGACTTTCGCGACTTCATGTTCCGCCCATTCTCGGCCAACACCGTCGATGACCGTCGCGGAGAACGGCATCGCTCCTTCGCACGCTTGCCATACGCATGCAAACAACAGGAACTCTCCGACACTCGAGAACTCGATCTCGTACCCTGCTCCATCGATGCGACAGTACACGGGACAGGGCCGGGCATCATCCGCTACGCTCACCGCCCATGAAGCACCGCTCGCAGGGTCGTCGTAGAAGACTGCGAACGCGCCGTCCAATTCGATCTTTGATGGATGTCTAATCTTCAGATGCGCTCGGTGAACATCGCAGCGCCCTTGATGCGCATAGAGTTGCCTCAGCTCCAAGGGAAGCGATACCCCGAGAGCATCACTGGCTTGTTTGATCTCTGCGTCGGTGTATCCGGCCCACTCAACGGTCTGAGCAAACAGCCTGTCGGTCAGATCCAGTGCTTGATCTATGGTCATCAAGGACATACCAGACTCTCCCACGGAACCCGTTGACCACCGCGACTCGCCCAGCGCTGCAAGTTGCCGTTGTCATCGTACCACGTGTATACTGACTGTAACTCCAGGCGTCGTCCGTGTGATTCGATGCATGGCCCCACGACAGTTGTTGCACGGGTTTCGAAATCCATCAATGACAATAGTCTCACCGGGGCGCAGTTCGACAGTACGCATTACGCGATTTTCCGTATGCACCAGCTGCCTTGCACGCCCGGTGCCTTGCACGATCTCTTCTTGCGCCATCGGAAAACTTAGTGCGTTTCCAACGACGCGCGTCGTTCCATCAGCCGCGATCACACGGAAGCTCACTTCATGTTGATTGTGAACAAGAACTGACGCTCCGGCGGAGGACACATAGAACGTGTGGGTCTGGATCGCACTCGGAGCGCGTGAGGGTGGCGTGGCGAGCGCCTGAGCGAAGGGGTTGAGCATGGGAGCCCCCGATCGGATGCTGGCGTTACCACACAACCCCATCCAACCGAGGACCCCATGCCCAAGATCGTGCCTGACGCAGACGCCGCCGCCAACTCCCATGTGCCCCGCCGCTTGGCGGACGCGTTTCGCGCCGAGGTCGACAAGCGAGTCGAGGACGGTGACTTCGCGAGACGAGAGGAGGTCGCGCTCACGTTGGCGAACGAAGTCGTGCGCGGTGATTTGACCGCCGCGCTGATGTCCATCGTGGCGTCGCACGGGACGGAAGACGTGCTCGTCGGCGATGAGCGCTATCGCTTCCACGAGACGGGCTCGCAGAGCTACGCGAGCTTCGTGGGTGCGCTCGAGGTGGAGCGCCCGACGTTCCGGAAGGTCGGCGTTCGGAACGGCCCGACGGTCGTGCCCCTCGACCTCGCGGCGGGGCTGGTGCACGGGGCGACGCCAGCATTCGCGGAGCGGATTGCGCGGGGCAAAGGCAAGGGCACGTCGCGAGACCTCTTCGACGAGGGCCATTCGCTCGCGATGCGCGCGTCCGTGACTTCGATCAGGTTGCTGACCGCGTCCCACGTGTAGCGGAAGTCGTGCACCGTGGTCACGGCGTTGAGCGGGCGCTCGCCCGGGGCGTTCGGGTCCGCGCGGCGCATCGTGCGCGAACGCACCGGGCGCAGGCGCTCGTCGTAGCTCATTTCGGTGTGCAGGGGCCCAATCACGGCGTCGTCCCCATAGTCTATCCGACGCGGCAGGCGGTTGGCGTCGTAGGTGATGCTGCGGACGATGGGCACCTGGTAGAGCGGCGTGAGCGAGCCTGGCTCGCTCACGGACAGGTGCACGCCCGCGGGCAAACCCAGGCGGTTGTAGCCCAGCGTACCGGACACCTGCGGGGTGCCACCGGTGCCACCCATCGCCTCCCAGTCGGGGTCATCCGGGTAGTCCATGGCCACGGGGCGGCCGAGGTAGTCGTACTGAGTACGTGCGATGTAGGTGTGCTCCTCGTCGAAGCGCTGAGGCGGCGGCGTGCGTGGACCGAGGAGGCCCGCGTTGTCGAGGTCGGGTGGGAGAGACGCGCGCAAGCGGCGTGCGAGGGGCAGCACGGCCATTTGCCGGCCGGAGGCTTCCGGCTGCCCGCGCTCGTCGTACACCACCACGCTGCGCTGGGCGCGGTCAGTCGAGCCGGTCATGAGGCGGTGGTCGTAGGCCTGACGAGTGGCGGACGTCTTCCGGCGCCCCGGGGTGCATCCAGAGCGGCGTGGTGCGGGTTCCGAGGGCGCACGGCAGGGCGCACACAACTTGACAATGATGTCAAGCCGAGGCAGTCCATCGCACATGATGACCGCCCACGGTCTCGCCCCGCTCCCATGACCGATTCTCTCGTGTCCCCCTCCGTAGCTCTCGTCGAGGAGCTCCGTTCCCTCATCGAGGGCGCACGTGGGCGTGTGGCCATCACGGTGAACAGCGAGCTGGTGATGCTCTACTGGGAGGTGGGCGCTCGGCTCCGCGCGGAGGTGTACGGAGACGGCTCCGCCACGTATGGCGACGAGGTCGTGGCTCAGGTGGCGCGGGCCCTCACGGCTGACTTCGGGCGGGGCTTCGGGCCGCGGAGCCTCTACCGGATGATGCGATTCGCCGAGGTCTATCCGGATCTGGAGATTGTGACCGCACTGCGGTCACAATTGAGCTGGACTCACTTCCGCGAGCTCATCGCGATCGACGATCCCGCGAAGCGGCAGTTCTATGCAGAGCTCTGCCGGGTGGAGCGCTGGAGCACCCGAACGCTGAAGAACAAGGTGGATGGGATGCTCTTCGAGCGGACCGCGATCGCGAAGCGCCCGGCTGCGGTCGTGGCGGAGACCCTCGACGCCCTCCGCGACGAGGACCGGATGACTCCCGACCTGGTCTTTCGGGACCCCTATGTCCTCGACTTCCTCGGACTGCCCACCGACTTCAGCGAGGCCGAGCTGGAGCAGGCCATCCTCCGCGAGCTTGAAGCGTTCTTGCTCGAGCTCGGCCAGGGCTTCAGCTTCATCGCGCGGCAGAAGCGGATGGCGATCGGCGCGGACGACTTCTACCTCGACCTCCTCTTCTTCCACCGCCCCCTACGGGCGCTGGTCGCAATCGAGCTCAAGCTCGGCCGTTTCGACGCACGCGACAAGGGACAGATGGAGCTCTACCTGCGGTGGCTCGACAAACATGAGCGCCAGCCGGGGGAGAATTCCCCGTTGGGCCTGATCCTCTGCGCCGACAAGAACGAGGAACAGATCGAGCTCCTCGAGCTCACGGACGGCTCGGTGCGCGTCGCATCCTATCTGACCGAGCTGCCCCCTCGTAAACTGCTCGAACGCAAGCTCCTCGAGAGCATCGAGCACGCCCGAACCCGGGCCTTCGCTGGAGCCGGCGCTCAGGGTGGGACAGCGACGGCTCTGGAGGGCGGCAATGATTCGTAGCGACTCCGAATACCGCGCAGCGGTCGCGCGCCTCGAGGAAGCGCGGATGCGACTCGCAGAGAATCGCGCCAATCTCATCGAGACCGGCCTCGGAGCCGCACACCTCGAGCGTGCACTCGATCCGCTCCGGTCGTTTCAACTCCAACTCGAGGAAGAGATCGAGAGCTACGGGCGCTTGCAGCGCGGGGACGTCGGCGAGCTGCTCAATCTCCACGGGCTCGGGCACATGCTCGTCGCGCTGCGCGTCGCGCGCGGGCTGACCCAACGGGAGCTCGCGTCGCGGCTCGGTGTGCATGAGTCGCAGGTCTCACGGGATGAGCGCAACCAGTACCACGGCGTCACGGTCGAGCGCGCAAGCCGCGTCCTGGACGCGATGGGGGTCCAGTTGTTGAGCTCGTTCGAGCAACCGATCCTGCCCGGCAGAACTCCCGAGACAGAGGGGGTCCAGGCCACGGAGTAGCGACGGGCTGGCCCGATTCGGCGAGGCTGACCTACGGCGTATTGCGCGGACAATCAAAGGAACGTGCAACCCTTGGCGACGTCGCGGGAGCACGGTCGCGTACGGCGAAGCGCCTCTGGACGTTTTCGCCGTCCGCCAGTCCGGGCTACGATGGCGCGATGAGTCCGCGTGCGTTCCCGTATCGATTCGAAGAGTCGGCCGACCTCGACGAAGCGCGACGTCGTGCGGAGCGGCTGACTCTGAACGAGCGTTGCGACGAGGCCGCGTCGATGTTCATCCTGGCGCTCGTCGACATCGCGCGTCGCTCTGCCGACGCCGACGAGTACCTGGCAGCGCTCGAGCGAGACCCACCCGGCTGTCCAAGCGACCGCTGGCGCGAGCTACAAGCCCGTCGCGCGGCGCGAGTGCCGGTGTGAAGCTCTCCGCCGCGGAGTTGGAGTCTGCGTTCAGCGGACTGCCGCGAACGCTGGGTGACGGGTTCGATGCCGCCGCCGAACATGGCCGACGCGATGAAGACCTCCGTCTTCGGGGACGGCAGTCAGCGGACGCGCTTCCCTTCGCTGGAGAGCGTCTCACTCGTCACAATCGGCACCAGCGCGCCCCAAGGGACTCCTGCCCGGGTACCAGCACTCTGCGGGATACCGCAGCAAGTCGTGGGTCGATCGAGATCCCGCTCTCGCCCGCCGCGAATGCACGTATGAAGCGAGGGGCGCACGCCACGCCCGTCGGGAACAGCAGCACGTCGTGACTTGCGAACTGAAGCAGTACGAATGGCATGTCCCCGTAGCCGGGCCAGGTGCCACACCGCACGAAACGAACGTCGCTCTGACAAGCGCGCCCCACGACGTCCACAATCGCACACAGCTCATATGCCCACACCACGCGCAGACCGTCGGGGACGAGGCCCGTCACACAGTGATCGCCTAGGGGTGAGCTGTCGTTCTCGAGCGACAGCGTGTCGCCACAGTGCACACAACGTTCGGGGCTCATGTTGCCCAACGGTAGTGCAGCCGTGCCATCCCGGGCCCGAGCGACTTGGCGGAGAGCAGCGTGGGCGTCGCACGGAACCCCGTGGGCGGGAACAACGGGTACCCACCCCCGAGCATGGCCGACGCGATGAACACCTCCAGCTCGTCCACGGCGCCGCGCTCGAGGAACGCCATCTGCAGCTGGCCGCCGCCGAGCATCCACACGTCGCCGTCGCCCAGCGCGCGCAGCTCGGTCACGAGGGCGTCCACGTCGGTGCGGGTCTGGATGTCCGCGGGCGCGTCCGTGATCGGGCGCGACGTGACGACGATGCTGCGCTGCGCCGCGTAGGGCCACGGCATGCCGGACTTGACCATCCAGTCGTACGTGGTGCGGCCCATGACCACCGTGCGAATGCGCTGAATGAAGAGGTCGTAGTGGTGCTCGCCGAGGTCCGCCTCGGCGGAGGTGAGCCAGTCCAGCGACTCCTGGGGGTCCGCGATGAAGCCGTCCAGGCTCGCTGCGATGTATCCGACGATCCGTGCCATGCCGTCCTCCGTTCGCGTCGATGGTAGAAGACCTGACCGTGTCGCAAACATCCAGCGCTAGAAATCCAGCCGCGCACTCAGATCCAAGCCACGCGTAATTTTCGACTGTGGGGTCATTTTCCTCGAAGGCTCCGTACCCTATGCTGGAGGCTCGTTCGTGGGGTGATTCATGGAGTCGTTGGTTCTTCGATGCTGGTTCGGAGCGTCTGCACGCGCCTCGCGGTACCTCTGGGTAGGCGTGTGCGCGGCGTGGTTCGTGTCGCTGCGGGCGCCGAGCGAGGCGCAGGCTCAGTCCAACGTCCACGCGCTCTTCGACGTTGGATATCGCTACCCCTTCGTGGGGCAGGTGTACGTCCCCGGGCACGACGCGTTCCCGCTCACGTGGCACGTGGCGACGTCCGTGTTCGTGGGGGAGCGCACGGGCTTCTACACGGGCGCGCGCTTCGACGGCCTGGGGCCCAGGGGCAGGCACTTCCCCTTCGCGGCCACGGCCCGACTGGGCTACTTCTTCGATGTGCACGAGTACGTGCCGGCGCGCGCCCACTACAGCTCCAGCTCCAGCACGGACTGCCAAGTGGACGGCATGTGGGAGCGCTGCACGACCACGACCACCACGCGCCAGTGGCAGACCCCGGCGCACTTCGTGAACGGCGTGCGCTACGTGTACGCCGGGTATCGTCACTTGGGCTTCGTGGAAGGCGCCCCGACGGGAGCCAGCGGCGAGCGAGACACCACGCAAGCGGGCGCGGTGGCCCTCGGCATCGGGTTCTACGGGACCAAGAACACGCTCGGCGGCATCCCCTACATGACGTTCCTGACCGAGTTCGAGGGCTGGTACCACGTGTGGGGCATCGACGAGCCGAGCTCGGACCGCGTGCGCTACGGCGGGTCCGTGCGGGCCGCGATGATCCTAGGCCCCGTGTTCTTGGACGTGACCGCCGCCCTGGACGCGGGCTTCGGGGCCGAGATCAGTCTTGGAGCCGGGGTGTTGCTGGGCTCTTGAGGGTCGTCCGCGACGACATCGTCCATGGGCCCAAAGCCGGAGAGGTCGCCGTGTTCGAAGTCGGGTGGAAGCGATGCGCAGCCGGATTCCTTGAACAGCGGATCCGGTGACGCTAGGGTTCGCGTCGGAGAGCCAACATGACCGAGGCGAAGACAGGGAAGCCCGCCACCGAGCTTGCGAAGCTCGCATCGGATCAATTCACCGGATCGATCGATCCTGCTGCGGTGGCACGCGCCCTTCAGCGCGCGGAGGCTGCGGGACAAGAAGCTCAGGACTACATGCTGAGCCGCGTGAAGCCCGAGTCGAAGATTCGGTACCGGTAGCAACGCGACCGTGGCGCCTTCGGTCATCATCGAGCGTTTTTCGACGGGGTACATTGTCGACGAGTTCGGATCGTCAACGAGTGCCCGGTACCTTGCGGACTATCTCGACCACCTCGGAGCGTCCCATGTCGTGGTGGAGACCAAGTACGTCGACCGGCACTTCCTAGACGACTTCGTCGAGTTCTACTCGCGGGCGTTCGAACCGCCGCCTCCCCACTGTAGCCGCTTCCACTTCTTCGCCGAGCCCCAGCGACCCCGAGGGCTTCGAGCGCCTCTTGGACCGCGCGCCGAGCAGCGAGGCCGACCGAGTGCACGTCCAACGCGAACTGCAGTCGAGATACCTTGGTTTCGTCGTTCGCCGACCGCTACCCAAGCGGCCGATGGGCCGAACCGTGCTCCGGACCTATTCTGGCGACCCGGACCGGCTCTACACCGTCGTCCGAGCGTATCGAGCCCATCTGCTTGGGATGGAGCTGCGCGTCGACGGGCTCGCCTACCAGCAACAGGACGGCGGAGCGGCGGTTTGTGCCAGTACGGCGCTGTGGTCGGCGTTCCAGCGCGTTGCACACATGTCCGGTGAACGGACGCCCACGCCTGCCGCCGTCACGCGCGCCGCACGCAGTCCGTTCCCCGCGTCTCACGGTCTGGCGGACGGGGACATGGCACGCGCCATCGACGCACTCGGCTACACGGCGGAGCGACTCAAGCCCGGGGACAACTCCCCGCTGTTTCGGGCTCAGGTTGCGTCGTTTCTTCGCTCGGGCCACCCGGTCGTGTTGTTACTCGGCGCGCCCGCCTCCTCGGGTTCTGGAGTCGGGCACGCCGTCACGTTGACTGGGTATCGAGAGTCCGTCCCCGCGCGGGTGGACGTGGGCGCCTCACAACTCTGGGTGCGAGGTGCTGCAGCGGAGGTCGTCTACGTCCATGACGACAACCTCGGCTCGCACGCTCACTTCGAGTTTCAAGCGGACCCGTCAACGTCAGGCCTGAACCTGCTTCGAGGCCGATCGACTGGCCCACAGACCAACTGGTGGACGCCCGACGTCTGGCGCGTCGACGGCGCGCTGGTGCCAAAGCCGAACAAGGTACGCATGCCCATCGAGCAGCTCTATGCGCTGATGGCGATGCTGAGCAGGTGGGTCCAAGAGACGCTCGAACTCGCAGGAGAGGAAGCCCCACCGCCCATCGTGATGGACGGCTACTTCGCCTCCGGGATCGACGTCCAGAGAAGCGTGGTCGGGAACCCATACCGACCAGACGACGCGCGGCATTGGCAGCGACATCACACATTGCCCCGTCATGTCGCAGTCATCGAGGTCTCTGACATGCAGGGTCTGTCGCTGGCGGCGTTCGTCTTCGACGCAACGACCCTCGCGCACCATCAGCGCGGCGCGCTCGCGCTGCTATGTCCGGCGATCGACCCAGGAAGCACCCTGGGAGCCACGATGAGGATGCTCGGACAGCACTTCGAGATCACGCCTGCGTTTTGCGCGGCGGCCGCACCGTAGAGACGGCGTCGGCCGGGTGAGGGCGTCGATGGCATCCCACCGGGCATGCCGGCGAGTGCTTCGCTCACCGAACGGGTGCGAGCATTCTTGTCTACAAGCAAAAATGCTCGCGAGTATTTTTGCCTCTGGGCAAATCGGATGGCACGCTCCGTGACGTGCACGACCGTTACCTCACGCCCACCGTCGTCGAGGACCTCGAGCGCAAGATGGTCTTCCTCGGTGGCGCGCGGCAGGTGGGCAAGACCACCCTCGCCAAGTCGCTCCTCGGTGGGAGCCCGGGCTATCGGACGTGGGACGCCAGCGACGACCGGCTGCGCATCATGCGCGGCGAGCTTCCCGTGTCGGAGCTGTGGGTCCTCGACGAGCTGCACAAGTACCGGCAGTGGCGAGGGTACCTGAAGGGGCTCTACGACAAGCGGGAGCCGACGCAGCGCATCCTGGTCACGGGCAGCGCCCGCCTCGACCTGTACCGTCATGGGGGCGACTCGCTCCAGGGGCGCTACCACTACCTGCGCTTGCATCCGCTCTCGGTGGCCGAGCTGGGCGTCGCGAGCGCGGAGTCGGTCGAGCAGCTGTTCCGCCTGGGGCCGTTCCCAGAGCCGTTCTTCTCCGGCTCGGAGCGCCACGCGCGGCGTTGGTCGCGCGAGTACCGCACGCGCCTGGTGCGCGAGGACGTGCGTGACCTGGAGCGCGTGGTGGAGCTCGACAAGCTGGAGCTGCTCGCGCTGCGGCTGCCCGAGCTGGTCGGCTCGCCGCTCTCCGTCAACGCGCTGCGGGAGGACTTGCAGGTCGCGTTCAAGACCGCCGAGCGCTGGGTCTCCATCTTGGAGCGCCTCTACGCGGTGTTCCGTGTGCCGCCCTTCGGCGCGCCCAAGCTGCGCGCGGTGAAGAAGGCGCAGAAGCACTATCACCTGGATTGGTCGTCGGTGCCGGACGAGGCCGCGCGCTTCGAGAACCTGGTGGGCGCGCACCTACTCAAGTGGGTGCACCGCGAGCAAGACGTGGAGGGCCGCGAGCTGACGCTGCGCTACTTCCGCGACGTGGACGGGCGCGAGGTGGACTTCGTCGTCATGGAGCGCCGCAAGCCCATCCTGTTCGTCGAGTGCAAGCTGACGAGCGCGCCGCTCGATGGAGGCCTGCGCTACCTCGTCGAGCGCTTCCCCGGCGTTCCCGCCTGGCAGGTGGCGCTCCGAGGGGACCGTGACGCGAAGACCCCGGAGGGCATCCGGCTGGCGCCTGCGCACGTGTTCCTGTCCACGCTGGTGTAGGGAGTAGATGCGTGCCTTCGCGGAGGGCTGGCCCAATGCGATAGGTCGCCAACAGCCTGTTGGCGCAGTCGGACGGCGGTCGCACTGCGCGGTCTTGAGCAACGGTTCCAACATCAAGGATGCCCAGTGCCGCGCACGCCGCGGCGGCCCCCTGGGCCACATCCGCAGAATCGGATAGCTTCGTCCCTGATGGTCGCGAGCTCCGTACTCTTGGTGATCCCCGACGACGTCGTCCGGCGCCGCCTGGTGTCGGCCGTGGAGCGGGCCGGCTATGAGTGCCTGGGCGTGCCGACGGGTGAGGCCGCCATCGACGCGTTCGTGGAGCAACCCATGGACATCGTGTGCGTGGCACTGCGCCTCCCGGGCCGGGACGGCTCCGCCACGGTGGAGTCGCTGCGCTGGGCGCCGTCGGGGGAGCGCACGCACATGGTGCTGCTGGGTGACCCGGAGGACGCGCTGGTGTTGCAGCGGGAGACCGCGCGGCTCGGCGCCGTGACGTGCCTCGTGGGGGACGTGTCGGACGCGGGTGTGCTGCGCGTCGTCGAGAACGTGGTGCGCCAGGAGCTGCGGCCGGACTCGCTCCCGCCCCCGTCACCGGAGGTGGGTGAGCAAGAGGTGACGCGGCGCTACACGCTGTGGGACAGCACCGAGGGAGACTTCGTCGAGCGCTACCTGGGCAACCTGCCGAGCCATCCCGGCGCGCTGCACGGGGACCTCGCGAACGTTCCCTTCGTGGCCGTCCTCGCGAAGCTGTTCGAGGCGCGGGCCACGGGCGCGCTCGCGCTGCACGCCACGAAGGACAAGCGCAGCACCACGGCGGGCGACTCGCCGAAGAAGGTGGTGTTCTTCCAGCGCGGGGTGCCGCTGTCGGTGCGCTCGAACCTGGTGGACGAGTGCCTGGGGCAGCTGCTCTATCGCCGTGGCGTCATCGACGCGAACGTCCTCGAGGAGTCGCTGCGACGTGTGCGCGCGGGCGACGGCCAGCAGGGCGCGGTGCTGCTCTCCATGGACGCCCTGACACCGCACGAGCTGCGCGCAGCGCTCGGCGAGCAGATCGACACGAAGCTGCTGGACATCTTCGGGTGGACCGCAGGGACCTTCGAGTTCACGGAGATGCGCCCGCCGCAGGAGACCGTCACGCTGGACACGCCGCTCCTCGAGCTGGTCATGCGTGGGGTGCGCGAGCGCATCCCGCCGGCGGTCGTGTCCGAGGTGATCACGCGCACGCTCGACCACTACGCCGAGCCCGTGGCCTACCGCGTCGCGCCGTTCCGACGGCTGCCGCTGCCTCCCGAGTGCCAGGCGTTGCTGGAGCGGCTGGACGGGCAGTGCACCGTCCGCGCGCTGCTGCACGGCTCCGCGATCGCCGGCTCGACGCTGACCGCGTTCGTGTACGTGCTGCTGTGCGGGGGCGCCATCAAGCTCGCAGACGCGCCCATGCCGCAGGTGGACACCGGCGCGCTCCTGCCGAAGGACCGGCCCACCATGCCCCCGCCCGCGCTCGCCGGGTCCACCGACGGCGCGGGTCCAGAGGCGCTGCAGGCATTCCGTGAGGGGGAGGCTGCGCTCGCAAGCGGCGACTTCGAGGCCGCGTTCAGCGCTTTTGCGCGCGCCAGGACCCTGGCTGCCGACGAGGGCATCTACTGGGTGTACCTGGGCTACTGCCGCTACGCGGTGCATCGCGAGGACCCCCTCGAGGCCGACCGCGCCCTGGCGGAGACGATCGTCGGCTGTCGCCTCGCGCCGAGCGCCCCCGACGCGCACCTGCTCCGCGCACGCCTGCTCCGCTCGCGCTCGCAGTGGACGGCCGCGCGCAACGCGTACGAGCGCGTGCTGCACCTCGACCCAGATCACCGCGAGGCCCTGGCCGGGCTGCAGGCGATCTCCTCCGTGTGCGATGCCTAGCACCATGCCCTCACCAGCGCGTCCGGCGCACCTCTTCGCGTCGCGGCGTCAGGTCGTGCTCGCTTGGCTCTCGTGGGTGCTGCTGGTGGCACCCGGCTGCGCCTCGGGGACGCACGAAGGAGAGGCCACTACCGCCACGCGCACCACCGACCCGTCAGGCGCAGACGAGACGGCGAGTGACCGGGACCCGAGCCGAGACGTGTCCGTCGCGCTGGGGGTGCAGCTGCCGCCCGGGACCCAGCAGGCGCATGAACAAGCAGGCGCCGGCCCCGAGGGGGCGTCCGTGAGCCTGGTGGTGCTGGCCACGCGCGAGAGCGAGCAGGACACGCTGGCCTTCCTGCGCCACCTCCCGGGCGCGCGCGACACCCGGCCCGGGTGCGTCGACGTGTCCGGCGCGACCGTGTGCGTGACGCCCCCCGAGCGCGTCCCCCGCACGCTGTTCGCGCCGGTGCGCCCCGTGGCCGACGCCGCCCCCGCCTGGGCTCGCGCGTGGATCGCCGTCGAGCGCAGCGAAGGCCCGCCGCCCTGCCCGCCGTGCGAAGACGGCGCGCCGGTCATGCCCGGCTGCAGCTGCTGAGCGTGTCGCGAGCGCGTCACGCGAAAAGGTCCCAGCGGTCACGCCGGGGCCTCCTCGGTCAGGGGTCGCGTTCGACGCGCCGTCGTTCACTTGCCGCGCGAGTGCGTGCGGCCACGGTGGGGGTGAGCGTCCGTGCCACGCGCCGCGCGGTTGACCTCCAGCTGGTGACGCTGGGCCGGGGTGAGCACCGCCAGGAACTGCGCGCGGGACTGAGCGTTCAAGGCCTCGAGGCGGGCGTCACGGACAGCGCCGGTGCTGGTGGCGCGGATGTGCGCGGCGCGGGCCTGCCGCTGCTGCCGGAGCGCGTCGAGCCGGGCGCGCTGGGCGACGCTCAGGTTCAGGCCGGCGTTCACCCGCATGGGCTGGGTGGGGCGCTGGGCGACGGGCACGACGCGCGGCGCGCTGGTGTGGACCACGCGCACGGGCGTCGCGGGCGCGGGGCGCGCGTGCACAACGGGCGCGGGGGTCGCGCGGGGCGGGGCCACATGAGGAGGTGCCACGCGGCCACGCGCGTTCATGGGGGTGGTCGCCACGCGGGCGTGCACGACGGCGGGCCGGGTCGGGCTCGGCGCAGCCTCGGTGCGCGTCACACGGGTGGTCGTCACGCGGGTGGTCGTCGCGCGCGGTGCCGCATCGCGGGCGGAGGCGCTGCGCCCGGAAGCGCTGGGCTGCGCGAGCGCCAGGGAGGGGGCCGCGAGCGCGAGCATCAGGGCGGCACCGGAGAGCTTGGTGAAGAGGCGAGAGGTGGTCATGGTCGGTCCTGTCTTTCGGGGTTGGGTTCCGCAGCGCCGTGCTGCTGAAGACCAAGACCGAACAAAGCTTGCGGCCACCTTGCGCCTCACGAGCGGACGCGAAATTCAGCGCAGCCCGGCGGGGTCCTCCGAGCGGCGCATGTTGGCCTCTTCGAACGTGCGGGTCTCCGCCGACACGCGCGCTGCGCTGCGCAGCAGGTGGATGGCCAGCACGGCGCCCGACCCCTCGCCCAAGCACATGTCGAGGCTGAGCAGCGGCGCGAGGCCGAGCGCGCCAAGCACCAGCACGTGCGCCCGCTCGGCGCTGACGTGCCCGGCGATGAGCGCGTCGGCCACGGCGGGCGTACGAGCCACGGCGGCCAACGCGGCGGCGCCCGTGATGAAGCCGTCCAGCACGACGGCGATGCCGCGCGCGCGCGCCTCTTCCATGGCGCCCACGAGGGCCGCGATCTCGTAGCCGCCCAGCGTGCGCAGCGCCGCGTCTGCGTCCGTGGGTTGGTGCAGCGCGAGGCCCGCCGCCACGGCGTCCCGCTTGCGCCCCAACGTGACCTCGCCCACCCCGGTGCCGCGCCCCACCACTTCGTCGGCGCGCAGACGCAGCAGCGCCGCCACCACGGCCGAGGCGCTGGTGGTGTTCGCGATGCCCATCTCACCCAGCGCCAGCGCGTCCAGCGGGCCCAGCGCACGCACGGCATCGCGCCCCGCCCTGAGCGCCGCGTCCAGCTCCGCCGCGGTCATGGCCGCCGTCTTCGTGAAGTCGCGCGTCCCGCGCCGCACCTTGGCATGGGTGAGCCCCGGCGCCCCCTCGAAGTCGTGGTCCACGCCCACGTCCACCACGGTGAACGGCAGCTGCTGCTCGCGACAGAGCGCGTTCACCACCGCGCCCCCGGCGAGGTACTGGTAGACCATCTTGGCCGTCACGTCGGGCCGGTAGGCGCTCACCTTCTGCGCGCTCACGCCGTGGTCCCCCGCGAACAGCAGGAGCGCGGCGCGGTCACAGCGCGGCTGCGGGCGCTCCTGCAGACGCGCCAGGCTCACGATGAGGTCCTCGAGGCGACCGAGCGACCCGGGCGGCTTGGTCAGCTCGTCCAGGCGGGTGCGCGCGTGCTCGGCCTGGCGCGCACCCGCGACGCCGTCGTCCACCTGCGCGCTCGGCGTCGGCTGCGGTCCGTCGGTCGCCGTGCCCGACCCGTCGGCGAACGGCAACGCGTGGTGCGGCCGTCCCCACGTGTCCTCGTGCACCAGCGGCTGCAGCGCCTCGCGCGCACGCCAGCCCACGTTCTCGAGCATGGGGCGCGGCGGGAACGCGACGGGGTAGCCCATGGTCAGGTAGGCCACCGGCACCACGTGCTCGGGTACGCCCAGGATCGTGCGCAGCGCCTCCGGCTCGGCCAGGCTCATCCAGCCCACGCCGACGCCCTCCGCGCGCGCTGCCAGCCACAGGTTCTGGACCGCCAGGCAGGTGGAGTACTCCGCGGTCTCGGGCATGGTGAAGCGCCCCAGCACGTGCTCCCCAGCGCGCCGCGGGTCGCAGGTGACCAGCACGTTCAGGGGCGCGTCCAAGATGCCCTGCAGCTTGAGCGCGCTGTAGGTGTCCCGACGGTCGCCTTCCCAGACCTCCGCGGCGCGCGCGTTCACGTCGGCGAAGTGTGCATGCACACGGGCGCGCACCGCGCGGTCGCGCAAGATGAGGAAGCTCCACGGCTGCATGAGCCCCACCGAGGGCGCGTGGTGCGCCGCCTCGAGGATGCGCGAAAGGACGTCGTCGGGCACGGGCTCGGGGCGGTAGTTGCGGATGTCACGGCGCTCGTAGATGGCGCGGTAGAGCCCGCGGGTGTCGGCTTCGGAGAACGGGGCAGCGGCCTGCATCGAGAACGCATGCGCCGTGATCCCGGGCTCGGCAAGGTCCGGCGCGGCCCACGGAGCGCGGGAGCCTGCCGCTGCACGGCGCGCTTTTTCATCCCGCGACGGCACAGCCCTACCCGAACAGCCGGCGAGTGCGCCACCATGGGGAGACGATGACGACGTCGCCCGCGCCCTGGGTCCAGCTCGCGCACGCCGCGCTGCTCGGCGTCGCGCTGCTGGTGAGCGCGCTCTTGCTGGACGGGCCGCTCACCATCCAGGCGGACGTGGTCCGGCCGCACGACGTGCAGCGCCGCGCGGGGCCGGTGGGCTGCGCCAGCAACGTGGTGGTGGTGGGGCTGCACCCGTGGAGCAGCAGCGCCGCGGCCTACATGCGCTCCGTGCGCTACGCGGTGGGTCCTGCGTGTGCGCAGGTGGTCACGCTGGACGGCCCGCTGCCCGAGGGAAGCGGGCGCGCGTGGCTGCGCACCATGGCGCGCTCCCCGCAGCAAGCGCTGCTGGCGCGCGAGGCCGAGCACAGCGCGGACGAGCTCGCGGCGCGCCTGCAGCGGTGGGGCAGGCTGGGTGCGCGCCTGGTCGTCACGGGGCACTCGCAGGGGGCCATCGTCGGGTGGACCCTGGCCGCGCGCCATCTCGAGCTGCGCGCGCGCTACGTGCTCTCGGCGGGCATGCTGCCCGGCGTGACCATCCGGCCGGGAGACGGCGAGGTGCACGCGGTGCATGGCCGCGCCGACACGCACGTCCCCGTCGCGCGGGCGCGGGAGGGCGCGGCGCGGCTCTCACGCGCGGGTCGGCGGGTGGTGTACCGGGAGCTCGAGACGGGGCACAACCTGCGCGACGGGCTGTACCGGACGTGGACGGACCAGCTGCGCGCGGCGGTGGCGGCGGCCGCGGCCGGGCCGCAGTAGGGCGCGCCCGCGAGGTACGTCCACCCCTCCCACGGGGCGAGGCGCCGGTGTACGCTGACGCTCGATGAGCACTCCCCTCCTCTGCGCCAAGTGCGGCGCGCCCCTCGCCGCTCACGCCGCGAACAGCGTGGTCACTTGCGCCTTCTGTGGCACCACGTCCGCGCCCGCGCCGCGTGTCGTCGAGCGCGTGGTGGACCGGGTGGTGGTGGTCGCCGCCGAGGGGGCAGAGAGCACCGACGGTGTCCCCTGCCCACGCTGCGCGAAGATCTTCTCGCGCGTGAGCGGCGGGGGCGACGAGGCCCTGGCGTGCGCCAAGTGCGGCGGCGCGTTCCTGACCCCGGCCCAGGTCACGGCGATGCAGCAGACGCGCAACGAGGGACTCGCTCGCGCCGTGCGACGCGTGTCCGCCGTGTTCATGGCGCTCGAGCCGCGTCAGGCGGTGCTGTCGTGCCCCACCTGCCAGGGTGCGCTGCGCATGGAGGAGATCGAGGGCAGCGTGCACCTGATGCACGTGTGCAAGGAGCACGGGACGTTCTTCGAGATGGACGCGCTCGACACCTACATGGAGCTGTGGACCGAGAAGCGCGCGGGCGAGGTCACCGACGAGGACCTGGAGTCGCTAGGCGTGAGCCGCAAGGGCTTCTTCTCGTTCCTGAAGCGCTGAGTCTCGAGACTGGTGGGCCCGTCCGGCGTTTCTGCGCGCCGTCAGCCTGGCGAGTGGTCCACAGGCGGCTTTGCATCTGGCACGCCGTGAGGATGCCCATCGGGGGCCCGCGCACCTTCAGGACGAAGCGAACACGTCGGCGAGCGAGGGCGCCCCGAGCACCCGCCCGGTCAGGCGCTTCAGCTCGGCGAGGTCCGCGTCGTGGAGACGCGCCTCGCTCACGGGGTCGACCGTGCCGAAGCGCTGCACGAGCAAGGTATGGAGAGCGTCATGCAACGCCGCGCGACCCTCGACCAGGCCCTGCGCCACGCCTTGTCGCAAACCTCGTTGGAGACCTTCCTCGATGAGTTGTTCTGCTGCGGATGCCATGGGTTCCTCGGCGTTGGGGACGTGTTGGAGCACGATGCGGCGAACTTCGTGGGCGGAGCGCTCGCCGGCTACTCGTAGAATGTAGCTCATGAAGAGCATCGCTTCATCGGGGTGCAGCGTCACCACGCGGGCGAGCGCGGCCGCGAAGCCCTGCAGACCACCCAAGAGCGCTTCGATGTCGCGGCCGTCACGGAGCAACCACAGCGCGACCCGCGTCACCGGCGAGCTGGTCCACCCCGTCAGGTCCTCGTCGGTCGCGAATGCCAGGTCCAAGAGAGCGATGCGCAGCTCGGGCACATAGCGTGCCGCCCCGGGCAACGCGACCAGGTCGGTCACCATCTCGTGCAGCGAGCGAGGCGCCGTCCACCCGAGCGTCCCGTGATGAACCACGATCGAGATGACCGGCGGAAGCTGCACCTCGTCCGGATGCTCGAGCAAGTGGTTCACCCACACGCGGTGCGTGTAGTCCATGAACCGCAGCGGCATGCGCGCGTCGGGGGAGCTGCGGTGCTCCGTGACGAAGTAGACGAACCCGCGCCCGTCACGGCGTCGCGCGCGCAGCAGCAGGTCGACGTGCCGGTGGACGAGCGCGGCGTTGACGGTCCCGAAGGGCACCAATTCGAGGCTCGTCAGGTCGATGGCCGCCACGAGCTCGGGGGAAAGCACGACGCGCAGCAGTTCGGCCGCATACGCCGGCACCGAGAAGATCCGCTTGAACAGCGCGTCGTGGTCGCCCATGCGCCGGGGTATCGGCACGGCGCGCGACGGGTTGCGCGCGCGCCTCAGTTCGGGGCGAGCACGTGGATGAGCCGGCCCGCGACGCCCGCCGGGGCGCGACGCTCGCGCAGCACGCTCGTGGCGCAGGCGTGGATGGCGGCGTCCTCGCGGCCGTTGACGTGCACGGTGATGACGCCCGGCGCGTCCCACGTCGCCGTGAGCGGGAGCACCCCGTCCGGCCCGACACCCGCGCAACCGCGTAGCAACGCGGCCCGTTCGTCGAGGTGGATGCGCACCGCACGCGCTGCGGGGTCATCGGCGGCCGACACGTCGTCTGCGGTGTCCACGGAGGCAGCGGTGGGCGAAGCACCCGTCGAGGTCTGGCTGGCGACTCCGTCGCCCGTGGCGCGCTCTGCGTGCGCGAGCAGCGCTTCTTCCATGTAGCCGCCCAGCCGCTCGAAGCCGTAGGCGTCCGCGCGCCGCAGCGCCCACTCGCGGTCGCAGTAGCGCACCACGGGGGCGGGCTCGGCCTGTGTGTGCCGAAGAAGCGGTGCACGCGGCAGCTGCGCGCGCAGGTTCTGGAGAGGCGCCGTCGTCAGCGTCGCCCCGTCGGCATCGACCAGCATGACGTGTGTGCATCCGCCCAGCGTCACGCCCGGGTTGGGCACGATGCTCACCATCACCGCGTCGCGCGCCTGCGCGGGCGAGTACGTGAAGGCGAGGGTCGCGTGCTCGGTGCTGAAGGTGGCGCGCACCCCGCGCAGCGTCTCGCCATCACGCGAGAACTCGAAGCGCGGCCCCTGGCGCCGCAACAGTGCCTCCTGGCGTTCGTCGTCGCCCTCGCGGACGCCCGATGAACCACCGCGCACCGGAGCGCAGCTCGTGCACCCATCCCCCACCCGGCTGCACTGGAACGACGCCCCTTCGCACTGCGCGACCCACGACCGCGAGCCCACGCCGCTGCGCACCTGACTGACCTCCACGTCGACCGGCGCGCAGCCGATGCTACCCGCAGATGCCACCTGCAGCTGACGCGTGTTGGCACACGCCGGGAGCATCAGCGCGAGCAGAACGGCACCCGCGGTGCGCAGGGTTGTCGCGGCGGCTCGGCGAAGGTCGTGCATGCCGCTAGCTAACACACGCGCACCGCGTCGGCCGCCCGCACGGTCTTCACAGCGTGATCAGGCGACCGCGCCCTTCTCTGGGATGTAGCTCATCGCCCGCTCGGCCATGGCCGTGATGGTCAGCGAAGGGTTCACGCCCGGGTTGGCGGACACGGCCGCGCCGTCGATGACGTAGAGCCCGGGGTAGTTGAACACCCGGTGCTGCACGTCGATGACGCCCGTGTCGGCGGACTCGCCCATGCACGCGCCGCCCAGGATGTGCGCCGTGCTGGGCGTGCCGAGCAGCGTCTCGGTGGCGAGGCTGGTGGGGATGCCGCGCACCTTGTCGGCGAAGCGCCAGGCGATGTCCGTAGCCTCGTCCATGAACGCCTCGGGCCCCTTCTCCCCTGGGTCCAGCTTGGTCACCAGCCCCTTGGCGAAGCCGGTCATGGCGCTGCGGCCGAGGCGCAGCTTCAGCGACCCCTCGAGCGTGCGCATGTACAGCATGATGGTGCTCTGCGACGACATGTCCTTGGCGCGCTTCATGGCGCGGAAGCGCGAGCCGTGCTTGCGCAGGATGCGGAAGGTCTCGCCCACGCGCGCGAAGAGCGACTTGCCCGGCGCGTGCGGCAGGAAGTACGGCTGGAAGAAGTTGGAGCCCTTGCCGTAGCGCACGATCTCGAAGTGGCTGTGGTCGTCCGTGTGCACGATGGACGAGATGGCGATGCCCTTCGAGTAGTCCACCGCGTCGTCCTCGGCGCACACCCCAATGATGGACTCGCTGTTGGTGCGCACGAAGTCACCCAGGCGCGGCGACAGGCGCGGCAGCCCCTGCGGGTCTTCCTGCATGGCGAGCAGCAGCGGGATGGTGCCGAGCACGCCGCCCGCGAACACCACGTTGTCCGCCTCGAAGCGCAAGTAGTCGCGGTCCTCGGTGGAGCACTTGGTCTCCACCACGTAGCCGCCGCGCTCACCCTCGCGCACGGCCAGCACCTCCGTCTCGGGGCGCACCACGCAGCCCAGCCCCTCGGCCAGGTAGAGGTAGTTCATGTCGAGCGTGTTCTTCGCGCCCACGCGGCAACCGGTCATGCACGCGCCGCACTGGGTGCAGCCCACGCGCGAAGGCCCCTTGCCGCCGAAGTAGGGGTCCGGCACCTCCTTGCCTGGCTCGCCGAAGTAGATAGCCACGCGCGTCTTCTCGTAGTGGTCCTCACGCCCCAGGTCCGCCGCAATCTCGCGCACGATGCGGTCGCCCACCTCGTCGCACGGGTTGGGCTCCGCGCCCAGCATGCGCGTGGCCGTCTCGTAGTGCGGGTCCAGCTCCTGCTTCCAGTCGGCCAGGTGCTTCCACGAGGGCGCGTCGAAGAAGTCGTCCTTGGGCTTGGGGTGCGTGCACGCGTAGACCAACGAACCGCCGCCGACGCCGACGCCGTGCACCACCGTCACGTGGTCGAAGAAGCTCATCTGGAAGATGCCCTTCGCGCCCATCTGCGGCCGCCAGTACCAGCGCTTGAAGTCCGTGTTGTTGGCGGGGAAGTCCCTGCGGCCGAAGCGCAGCCCCTTCTCCAGCACCAGCACGCGGTAGCCCTTCTCGCTCAGGCGCAGCGCGCTCACGCTCCCGCCGAAGCCCGAGCCGACGATGATGTAGTCGTAGTGGTCGCCACTCTGCATCGCGCGATGGTAGCAGCGCGCGCTACGCAGGGGTCAGACCGAAGAGCAGCTGCAGAAAGTTCTCGGCCTCGGCGCGATCATGGGCAGGCGTCGGTGCAGGGAAGGAGGCCTCCTGTGGTTCGCCGTCCGGGGACTACACGCGCGGCTGGGTCCGCGCTGCGGCCCTCTCGAACGGCACCGTGCGGTAGTCCGCAAGGTGCAGCGTGCGCAGCTCGTTGGCGTACTGCGTCGCGAAGCCCGGGTACATCGTGGCGTTGAAGCCGTCCTCGGTCAGGTACCAGCTCTTGCAGCCCGAGTTCCAGTTGGTCTTGGCCAAGCGCTCCTGCAGGTGCTCGTTGTAGCGCCGCTGCACCTCGGGGCGCACGTCGAGCCAGCGCAGGCCCCCGTCGCGCAGCGCGCGCACGCCCTGCACGGCGTACGCGATCTGCGACTCCATGTAGACCAGCGCGGAGTTGTGCCCGGGCCCCGAGTTGGGGCCCAGGATGAAGTGCAGGTTGGGGTAGCCCGACACGTTCATGCTCTTGTAGGCCTGCGCGCCCGCGCGCCACTCGTCGCCCAGCACGCGCCCGTCGAGCCCCATCACCGGGAACGCCGTGCTGGTGTGGCGCACCTCGAAGCCCGTCGCGAACACCACGCAGTCCACCTGGTGCTCGATGCCCTCCGCCGTGCGCACGCCGCGCTCGCTCAGGCTGACGATGGGCCATGTGACGAGCTTGCAGTTGGGGCGCTGCAGCGCGGGGTAGTAGTCGTTGGACAGCAGCACCCGCTTGCAGCCGATGCGGTAGTTGGGCGTGAGCTGACGGCGCAGCCACGGGTCCTTCACCTGCCGCTGCAGGTGCTGCCGCGCCACGCGCTCGGTGACGTGCGTCAGCGGCGAGGTCCAGATGATGGACAGGGCCATGCTCTCGTGCCCCCAGAAGAGCGCGTCGCGCACCGCCTGCTGGGCCGAGGGCCTGCGCCGGAAGAGCGCCTTCACGCGCTCGGGCACGCGGTAGTTGGCGCGCGGCAGCACCCAACCCGGCGTGCGCTGGAACACCTTCACGTGCTCGGCCCGCTTCACCAGCTCGGGGATGATCTGCACCGCGCTCGCGCCCGTTCCAATGACCGCCACGCGCTTGCCCGCGAAGTCGTAGCCGTGGTCCCAGCGCGCGCTGTGGATGCGATGCCCCGCGAAGCGCTCGAGGCCTTCGATGGCGGGGTAGCCCGGGTCCACCAGCGCCCCTGCGGCCGCGACCACGCTGCGCGCGAAGAACGTGTCGCCCGCGTCGGTGCGCACCTCCCACTCACCCTCGCTCTCGCGGAAGCGCATGCTGGTCACGCGCTGCTTCAAGCGCACCTTGGGCATGAGCCCGTGGTCGGCCACCAGGCGCTTCACGTACGCCAGGATCTCCGCGCTGCCCGAGTACGTGCGGGACCAGTCCGGGTTGGGCGCGAACGAGAACGAGTAGAGGTTGGACGGCACGTCGCACGCCGCACCCGGGTACTGGTTGTCGCGCCACGTCCCGCCCACGTCGTCCGCGCGCTCGAGGATCACGAAGTCGTCCAGCCCCGCGCGCTTCAGCTGGATGGCCGTGCCCAGGCCACCGAAGCCCGCGCCAATGATGAGCGTCTCCGTGCGCGTGGTAGCGCCGCGCGTCGGGGAGCCGTGTGTGCTCTCGCCCTTCACGCGGCCGGCCTCCAGGTGAGCTCGTGCACCCACGTGGGCACGGGCGGCAGCGCCTCCTTCGGGATCTGCGCCGTGACCCGCACCGCCGCGTCCACCGGCACGTGGTAGAGCTTGTTGCGGCGGTCGGTCACCCAGCGCGCGTGCTGCTTGATGGCCTGAAACCACGGGTTGCGGCGCCCCTCGGCGGTGCGCCCACCAATGCGCCCGAACTTCTCCATCACGTCGTAGAGGCGCTTCTCGGGCAGCCCCAGCGCGACAATGTTGTCGCGCATCTTGTTCAGCAGCGGCACGTAGACGGCCACACCGAGCATGAGCCTCGGGTCCACCATGGGCGCGCACATCTTCATCAGCCCGAGCGTGGTCTTGCCCACGCCCTGCTGCTCCATGACCGTGAAGCCCACCGCCAGGTGGCGCGCCTCGTCGCCGTTGATGCGCTCGAACGCCGCGTGACAGACCGGGTCGTCCACGGTGTCCAGCAAGAAGCGGCACAGCGCCCCGTCCAGCGCGATCTCCAGCATGGGGATGACGGCCCCCAGCACGTAGAACGGCATCTCGTCCGCGTACTTGTCCAGCCACTCGATCACCAGCCGCAGGTTGATGTTGGGCTCGGGCAGCGCGTCCCCGTCCAGCATGCCCCAGCGCTTCATGAGCGCCATCTCCGCGTTGGCGTGGCGCTGCTCTTCCGCGTGGAAGTAGGTGTAGATCTCGCGCAACGTCGGGGTGGGCGCCGTCTTCGCCATGGCCGCGAAGCCGCGCGCGCCGACGTGTTCGATCCACATCAGGTCGGCCATGAACTCCTTCAGCTTGGGCCACTGCTCGGGCGTGATGCGCTCGGCGCCGGGCGCGCCCCAGTCCACGTCCAGCAGGCCCCACTGGGTGGCCTTGATCTTGGTGAGCATCTTGTCGAGATCAACCTGCGCCATGGGCACCTCCGTTCGCGTGGGTGGGGGAAGGACGCGGCCCGAAGGCCCGCCCGAGCACGCCCGACCCGCGGTTGTAGGCACGCGGGGCGAGGCGCTTCATGCGCCAGATGAGCCGCGCCTCGAGCTGCGGCAGCACGTACAGGCGGTCACCGTCCAGCGCGTCGAGCGTCTTCTTGACCACGCCCTCGGGCGACACGCCGGTCCACGCCATCAGCTGACTGCCCAGCTTCGAGGTGTTCTCCGGGATGCGTCCGTCGCGCACGATGTTGGTCTTCACGAACGTCGGACACAACGCGGTGACGTGCACGTCGGTGCCCACCAGCTCGGCGCGCAGCGTCTCGGACAGCGCGAGGACGGCCGCCTTGGTGACGTTGTAGGGGCCCATCATGGGCGCCGCCGCGAAGCTGGCCGCAGAGCAGACGTTGATGATGCCGCCGCGGCCGAGGGCGCGCAGGCGCGGCGCGAAGACGTGGCAGCCGTGCACCACGCCCCACAGGTTGACGCCCACCGTCCAGTGCCAGTCCTCGATGGGGATCTCCCCGATGGGGCGCCCGCCGATGCCCACGCCGGCGTTGTTGACCACGAGGTCCACCGGGTTTCCGAGCCATCGTTCGGATTTTTCGGCGAGGGCCTCCACCTGCTCCAGCTGGGACACGTCGCAGGCCAGGGCGAGCGCGTGGCCGCCCTTCTTCTGGATCATGGCGACGGTCTCCTCCGCGCTGGCGAGGTTCAGGTCGGAGCACACGACGCGCCCCCCACGCTGAGCGAGCTGGAGCGCGAAGGCGCGGCCGATGCCGCTTCCGGCGCCCGTGACGACCGCCGAGGAGTTCTTGGTGAGCTTGGTTCGGGACATGCTGTTGACCATCTGGTGAGTGACTGTCAGCGTATCCCGACGAATTGTTCGGATTCAACTCGGGTCCCCCCACGCGCCATGCCCCGCAAGCCCAAACAAGAACGGTCCAAGGCCACCTACGACGCCATCGTCGAGGCCGGCTTCATCTGCGTCGCCGAGCGCGGCATGGCGGGCACCACCACCCGACACATCGCCGACACGGCGGGCATCGGGGTGGGCTCGCTCTACGAGTACTTCGCCAACAAGGAGGAGGTCTTCGACCAGATGACCAAGCAGTTCGTGGTGGAGGTGGTGGCCATGCTGCAGCCGCTGGTGCCGGAGCTGGCGCGCATGTCCATCGGCGAGGCCATCAAGGTCATGCTCCAGCACTTCGAGGTGTTCCTGAACCGCAACGACCAGCGCTACCTGCGCTGCGCGCGCGAGGCCATGCGGGTGGACATCAAGGACTACATGCAGCCCGTCACCACGGTGCTGACCGAGATCGTCATGCAGCACGTGCTGCACCACCCCGAGCAGATGCGCATCCGCAGCATCCCGGCCATGAGCTACATCTTCATCAACGGCGGGATCTTCGCCGTGGTGCAGCACCTCTCGAACCCGAACCCGCCCATCACGTACGAGGAGCTCACCCAGGGCCTGGCCGACATGGTGGACCACTACGTCGTGAGGGAGATGCAGCTGACGGCGCCGCGGTGAGCGCGGGTCTGGGTGCGTCTCACGCCAGGGTGCCGCCGTGAGGCCCAACGCGAACAGGTGCCCGCGCTGCGCGGCAAGCGAGAATCGTTGACACTGGCGCATGGAGACATGGAAACATGTCGAATGGGACCACCAATCACCCAACCCGAACGAACGTTTACAGCGGATGGAGCGCATATTCATGAGCATACTCGGAGGCGTATGCATCGACACATCCAAGCTACCTGGATTCGATACACAATGGACAGGATGGATCGAGCGATTCGGGCGACTTAACTTATTTGTTGGACCCAACAACAGTGGAAAAAGCCGTCTTCTAAGATCGCTATACGGCACGGTAAAGAGCGGGCTATTGACGGGAAATCACTATCCAGCATACTTCGCGCATGAACAACACACCGCATGCGAGTCACTAAAAAATGTGATTGAGGAAGGTGAACTATCTGGCGCAAACATGGCCAAGGTCGTGAGTCTCTGAAGTCTTGACACCCCCCGGTTGACCGGCTGATTCGTCGAGGAAACGCGGCGTCAAAATTCGACACCATCGTGGCATTAATTCCGCTGCGGTACGTTGGTAGGGGATGCCGACGTCATCGAGCCAGACCGCTTTATTCGAGAGAGTGGATCCGACCACGGTGACGAGCCTGTTCAGCGGGGGTCAGGTGCGGATCCTGGTGCACGGCCACGTGGTCTACGAATACCAGGAGGACGACCTGACCCACCGAGATCTGGCCGTCATAGGGCTCCGGAGGATCGGCCTTCGAGGCAAGCGCATTGCGATGGTGTGCCGCGTGAGCGAGTCGGAGGTCACGCGAGTGCGTCGACGCTACGAGAAGGGCGGCACGGCCGGTCTGGTGCGCGCGCCAACGCGCGAAGGGCTTTCACCGCTGAGCGCGGAGGAGCGCTCGCGCGCCATCGCGATGCGAAGCGCCGGGGCATCACTGGACACCGTGGCGCGGACGATGCGGCTGTCCCTGCCGCGCGTCATCGCGACGCTCGACGCGGAGGGATTGGGGTCCGTGGGGCGCGGTCATCGCTTGCGCACCCACCTCCCGGCGCAGCTTCCTCTGACGTCGGTGGAGCCTGAGCCGAGCCCCGCGGACGAGCCTGCCGCCGAGCCCGAGACGCGTCCTGCGCGCGATGCGGAGGACGACGAAGAGCTGCGCCCCGGCATGCCGCTCGCGGCGGGGACCGAGCACCGCTCGCAGTACGCAGGCCTGGTGCTGCTGACGAGCACGCTGTGCGACTTGGGCATCGTCCCGGCGCTGAAAGTGGCCTCGGCCAAGCGCTCGGACAAGGCGGTGTACTCGGCGCCGACCATCGCGATGACCCTCTGCGCGGGCATCGCGGCGGGGTACCACTCGCTCGAGTCTCTGCACGAGCGCGATGCGTACGGGCTCGGGGTGGTGCTCGGCACCGAGCGATGCCCGAGCGTGCGGACGATGCATCGCGCGCTCACCCAGATGACGGCCACTTATGATCGCGTCGCGCTGCACGGCGAGCTCGCGCGCCACCTTGCCCGCCGCGCTCCGATGGACGTCCGCGTCTTCGGTGTCGACATCCACTTCAAGACGTACACAGGCAAGGAGCGCATCGACAAGGGCTGGAACAGCAAGCGCCGCCTCGCCGAGAAGGGCCTCGCCGACGTGGTGGTCACCGACGCGATGGGTCGTGCCTGGTTCCGCGAGCCGGTCCCCGCGGGCAGCCACCTCTCGGCCTGTCTCGGCCCGATGGCCGAGCAGCTGCGCGTGGCGCTTCCGGAGACGACCGTCGTACTCGTGTCCGACCGAGGTGGCTTCGACTTCGATGTGCTCGAGAAGCTGAACGCGACCGGCGTGAAGTACATCGCCTGGGTGCCGGCCTCCGTGAATCTCCCCGACCTCGCGACCATCGCGCCAGCGCAGGATGGCATCGGCGGTGCGGTCTTCGAGCACCCGCGCATGACGCACGCGAGCCGGCTCATCGTGCAGCGCGACGGCGACAAGCTGCTTCCGCTCTGCACGAACGTCGACACGAGCATGGATGTCGTGGAGGTCGTCGAGACGCTCCGCGCGCTGCGCGGCATGCAGGAGAACTCCTTCAAGTCGGGACGGCAGCGTGCCGGCATCGACCAACTCTCCGACCGTGGCAAAGCAACGCGTGCCCCCGACGACCGCATCATCGACAACCCGGAGTACGTGCGCTTGAAGGAAGAGCTCGAGCAGCTCAACGAGACGGTCTCGGAGATCGAGTCATGCCCAGAGCGCTGCACCCAACGCGGCAAGTGGACGAGCGAGTACGTCGTCGCGCACCTTCGACAACAGACCACACAGAAGCAGATCCGTGACGTCCCCGCTCGCGTCGAGCGATGCGCCGTCGAGCCCGACGCCCAGCGTGCTTGGCTCTGCACCACCAAGCGCGACCTCGTGGTGCCCATGCGCTACCTCGTCGACAACGCCGTGCGCGACCTCGTCGACCGCCTCGGGGACGCGCTCTCCTCGACCGACCGTGAGCACGATGCCTCGACGCGCGCGCGAACCCTGATGGCCCTCCTGCAGGCCCCCGGGACGCTCCGCTTCGAGAAGCGCCACGTCGTCGTCACCATCGAGCTGCCGCTCCCGCCCGCGCCGCACGCGCGGATCGCACAGGCCCTCGAGGCCATGGATGAACTGCAACCGCGCTTCACGGATGGCGTGCGCACCGTCCGCTTCCGCCTCGCGCCCAGGGTCACGTGTGGCTCGATCCCCCTCGCCCCGAGCCCGTCGTGAAAATGCCATTCGGGCGGTCGACGAAGCCGGGGGGTGTCAAGACCTCAGAGTCTGCAGCGAGCCGCGACTGCGCTGGCCGGGTTCTCGTTCACTTCGCCACCACAGCAGGAGGCGCGACGAACGGCATTCATGGCCGCCGTCGACAAGAACGAGCGAATAGCTGACACCGGGGAGCCACGTGCGACACGCGCTCATGCTGCCGTCAACTCCTTGAACCAACGCCTGCATGCGCTACGCGCTACGGGGACGTCCACGAAGCCAAAGTGCATGTTTATTCCGCAGCTACGTGGTCTCCGTCCACTGGGGAATCCAGACCAGTCGTTGATGAGTGCGAGAACACGAAAGGACTATGGAATTGAAGATGGTTTCACGGGAGAGTCACTATACGACTCGCTCCGCAGACATCTTCTCGGAACACACGCTCAACGACTCCGTGTAGCAGCGTTCGAACAATTCTTGGGTAGGACGTTCTTTTCGGGGTCGGATATTACCATTATTCCGCGACATGATGCGGATGTCGTAAATGTCAGGATTGGTAGCGATCCAGAGTGCAACATCTATGATCTTGGAGATGGAGTCCAACACTGCATCGTACTTTTCGCGCCGCTCTACTTTGGCGACTTTGACAAGACCGGCCTGGCGTTGTTCGTAGAGGAGCCTGACCTTTTCCTACACCCGGGGTATCAGCGCCTGTGGGTCCGAGCGATTCTCGAATGGAACGACTACCCTCTCCAAGTTTTCGCAACAACTCATTCGAACCACTTGCTGGAACGAGCATCTGAAGGGTCGGATCTGAGCGTATTTCGGGTAGGCAAGGGGGCACGTGAGGCTGTCGAGTGCCGTCAAGTCAGCGGCCGCGACAGGGCGCTTCTCGACTACGTTGGCGCGAGGAACACGTCCGTATTTCTCAGCAACTGTACGATATGGGTAGAGGGACCGACCGACCGCGCGTACTTCAGGGCTTATCTGTCTCGCGTGATGACACTGTCGGAAACGGACACATGGCGTGAAGACCTTCACTACAGCTTCGTCGAGTACGGCGGCGCGAACATCGCTCACATGTTCAAGTCGCTAGACGATGGAGGCTACGATCCTGAGTCCTTCGCAGGCCGATGCATGGTGATTGTAGACAAAGACGACGAGAACTCTAAAACGGACAGAAAGCAGTTCTTGCGCGATCGACTGGAAGATAGATTTGTGATTCTTCCCACGAGAGAAGTTGAGAATCTACTGACACCCCATGTGGTAGAAGGTGTCGCGCGCGCCTATGAACGCAATGACGACGTAAGAATCAGTACCGTCTCCACGCGGAAATGGAGAATGACTCCAATGGGATCTCTGATCAATACGCATCTGGAGGGACGCAAACGGAAGACCTATGCGACAAGCTCGGGGACGCTCACGGACAAAATGAAGTTCTGCGAACGTGCGGTGGAGGTCATCCGTTCCGGGGAATTTGAACTGGTAGTATCAAAAGATGCCGACGCGGTAGCGCGCCAGATCTTGGGGTTCATTCGCGATACCAATGGCGCACCCTAAGACTCCCATGATCTCGCAGCCGCTTGTCGCCGGGATCGAAGTCGCCGGGCACAGCGTCGGCCTGATGTCATGCGTGTTTGTTCGACTCTCGTGCAGTCGTCTGCGGTCGTCGGGCAAGATGCCCGCTTTTCAGGGCTCAGAACGAAGCATATCGCGATACCTCAGAGCGTCAGTCGCCGCCCGGCGGGGCGAGCAGCCCGAGGGCCAGCGGGAGCGCGTCGCCGGGCTCGGCCCAGACCAGCTTGCGGAGGCGCTCGAGGCCCGGGGGGGTGCGCGCGCTGGGTACGGCGAAGAGCACCAGCAGGGACGCCATCAGCAACCGGGGGCGCGCCTGGGCGGCGCTCAGGTGCGGCAGCTCGGCCGTGACGACGGGCGTCAGCAGCGCGAAGAGGGGCTCGACGGCGTCGGCGATGGTGTCGGCGCCGCGTCCCCCGTGGACCACCTCGGTGACCACGGTCACCAGCAGGTCGCGGTCGGGCTCGGGCAGGTCGCGGAGCACGGTGAAGAGCGCCGTGACCGCGCTGCCGTGCTCGGCGGTGGCCTGTAGCAGGGGCGCGCCCAGCGTGCGGGTGAGGTCGGCGTAGAACGCGCGCAGCACCGCGTCGTACAGCTGCTCCTTGCTGCCGTAGTGGTGCAGCACCGTGGGGGCGCGCACACCGGCTGCGCGCGCGATGTCCGCGAGGGAGGCCTCCTCGAAGCCCTTGGCCGCGAAGGCCGCGCGCGCGTGGCGCAGGATGCGCGCCGCCGTGGGCTCTCGGGCGGGGTCTTTGCGGGGACGGGCCACGCGTGCCGTGTACCACGCGTGGCGGTCGGTGGCGCCGTGACGAGGAGCTTCTGAGAACGCGCGGGCAGGGGCTTGACCACAAAATCTAACGACGTTAGGTTTTTGACCATGAACGCTGAGCCTCGTGTGCAAGACCCGCCTGCGATGTCCCCGCCTCCCTCCCCGCGAGCCCCTCTCGTCGCACGCGGCCTGCCCCTGCTGGGGAGCGCACTCCCGATGTTGAAGGACCCGCTCGCGTTCCTGCGAGCCGAGCACGCGCGGCTGGGGCCGGTCTTCCGGGTGCGTGCGCCGGGGCGCAGCTTCACGGTGATGGCCGGGCGGGAGGCCAACGACTACCTCTCGCGCGAGGGGCGGGACGTGTTGGTGGCCGCGCCCTTCTGGCACCGGCTGACCGTGCCCGAGTACGGCTCGCGGCAGGCCATCGTGGCTCAGGATGGCGAACCGCACGCGCGCACACGACACACGCTGCGCAGCGGGCTCTCGAAGGCGCTGCTGGAGGACCACCTGACGGGTGCGCACGCGGTGATGGCGCACACGTGCGCGGCGGGTGACCGCGCGGACGACGGCGCGCGCGACGTGAGCGTCAGCGAGCTCACGCGGCTGCTAGTGAGCCGGGTGGTGCACCACACGGTCACCGCCGGCAGCGAGGAGCCGGTGCCGGACGCCCTGGCCACGGCCATGACCGAGCGCTTCCGCTGGGAGGCCAACGCGCGCCTGCTGGGCAAGTGGCCGGCCCTCGCGCTGCGCCTCCCCGCGCACCGGCGGCGCGTGCGCGACGTGGACGCCTTCGCCGACCGCCTGGTGCGGCGCGCTCGGGCGGGGGTGACCTCGCCGTGGGGCCTGCTGGGGCTCACGCTGGCCGACGCCCCCGAGGCCCCGTACAGCGTGGGGGACCTGCGGCTCCACTTCTTGTTCCCGTTCGTGGGGGGTGTGGACACGGTCGCGGCCACCCTCGGCTTCTGGCTGTACGAGGTGCTGCGCGATGAAGCGCTCACGGCCACGCTGCGCGCCGAGGTGGACGCGCTCTACGACGGGTGCGCCGAGGGAGAGCACCCGAGCACCGCCACCCTGCGTGGCTGCGCGCCGCTGCTGGGCTCCATGATGGAGGCGCTGCGCCTCTGCCCGGCAGCGTTCGGCGTGTACCGCGAGGCAGCCCGCGACTTCACGTTCGCGGGCCACACGGTGCGGCGCGGCGAAGACGTGATGGTGTTCACGACGGCCAGCCACTTCGACCCGGCCTGCTTCCCCGAGCCCGAGCGCTTCGACGTGACGCGTGTGTCGCAGCAGCCGAACCCGTACCGGCAGAAGCAGGTGTTCATGCCCTACGGCGTGGGCGCGCACATCTGCTTGGGCGCGGCGCTGGGCGAGGCGGTGCTGCTGCAGATCATGGCGCACCTGCTGCGGCACCACGCGCTCCAGCTCACACGCGTGCCCGCGACGGTGCACACCTTCGACCCCTCGCTCGCGCCGAGCAGCAAGCTACGCATGCGCCTCGTCGCGCGCGAGGGTGCTGCGGGCTAGACGGGGAAGAGCGCATCCACGCGGGCGTAGAGCTCGCTGTTCTCGGCCTGAATGCGCGCGCCCAGCGCGTTCACCACGCCGCGCGCCTGCAGCCGAAAGCCCTCGGGATCGGTGGCGATGGCGTCGCGCGTCCAGCGCTCGCGGAAGCTCAGGAACGCGTCGTAGATGCCGCCGAACTCGCGCTGGAAGCGCTCGCCCAGGGCGCGCACCTCCGCGTCGTCGTGCTCGAGAAGGCGCGGGTAGAGCGCGTCGTCCTCCATGGCGGCGTGGACCCGGATGCGCCCCGCGAGCTTGCTGAGCACCGAGCTGACCTCCCCCGCGCGCTCCTCGAGGGCAGGTTCGCTGGCCTGCGCGAGCAGCTCGCTCGCGAGCTGACCCAGCTCGTGGTGTTGGCGGCGAAAGTTCCCGGTGGCGGTGGTCATGCGGGCCTCGTGGTCAGGGTGGTGCGACGAGTACGCCCGGCGCGCCGGAGCGTTACGAACGTCGTTGGTGTGTGCGCGCTTCCATGAGCACTCCTCGGCGGCGCCACGAAATCGCCACGTCGGGAAGGGAGACAGGCGGCATGACGTTGAGGAACATGACCGCGCGCACCCCCACCCAGGACCGTTGCCCGTTCCTGCGCCCGCCCGAGCCCGCGCGCATCGAGCGCCTGGGCTGGCTGCTGGCCCCGGGGCACTTCGCCCTGGGGCTGTTGCTGCTCAAGCCGTACTTCGCGCCCGAGTCCGCCGTGGAGCGCGGCACGTTTGGCGCCGCGGAGCACGCCTGGCCGGTGGGGTGGGTGCTCGCGGCCGCGCTCACTGCGCTGGTGGCAGTGCGGCCGTTCGCGGTGTGCACGCGGCTGACGAAGCGCCGCTCCATCGGCTGGTTGGCGTTCAGCATGACGGGCTGGGGCTACCTGAATCTGCTGGCGTGCGCCGCGCTGCGGACGGTGGGGGACGGCGACGGCGGAACGGAGGTGCTCGGCACGGTGCTGTGCGCGGCGGTCTTCGGGCTCTTCCCCGCCCTCGCATGCACGGCAGCGTTCATCCTGCTGGGCATGCCGACGTTGTGGGGCGTGTCGAACCTCGACGCCGCACCGACCTTCGACGCGCGCGACGAGTTCCTGCAGCTGGTGAGCCTGCACGCCGTGGGGGTCCTCGCGCTCGTGGCGCTGGGCCACCTGGGCTTCGGTCACACCTTGCTCGCCAGCTGGATCGGGAAGCTCAGCGTCGGGGTCGTCGCGCTCGGTGCGCTCTCGACGCTCGCTCGAGCGACCTATCGCATCGCGCGGCGTCACGCGTTCGTGCGGCGCGTCCAGCGGCGCGAGGTCGCGGGCTACCACGTGGGGCGCTTGGAGGTCGACGGGGACACGCCTTTTCTCTCGCGCCACGCGGCGGAGCAAGCCCTCTACGACGCACCCGAGGCTCTGTGGCACGAGAAGCCCGTGCCCGGGGACGGAGCCTACCGCACGGGGACGCTCAGCCTGCCGCTGGTGCGGATGCGTTGAACGCAGCGCGCGCGCTGCTTCCACGACCACTCCTCGGACTCGCCTCGAAACGGCCACATTGCTCGAGCAGCCTGCTGGGATGTCCACCACCCTCATCATGCCGCGCCCCGTGCCTGCTCCGTTTCCGCTGGCCGGGACCCTACCTGCGCCCGCGCCGCTGCACCTGCTCGGCTGGATGACCTTCCCCGCGCACTTCGTGCTGGGCCTGATGCTGCTGCAGCCGTTTTTCATGCCGGACCACGGGTTGCGCTGGGTGCTGGGGGCGCTCGTCACCGCGCTCTTGGCGGTTCGTCCTGTGCACGTGGGCGTCGCGCGCCTCTCGCGCTTGCGCATGCTCGGGAGCACGCTGGGTATGGCGTACCTCAACACGTTGTTCTGCGCGGCGCTCTCGCACCCCGAGCCTGGGGTGGTCGGAGCGGCGGCGGTGCTCGGTATCTTCTTCGCGGCCGCGTACTGCACCCCATTCTGTCTGCTGAGCTTCCCCCTACTAAGCGCTGCCCTTCAGCTAGACGGCCCCCCTTCGTTCGACGACGTCGACGAGTTGCTGCTGCTGGCGGGCCTACACGGGCTGTGCGCCGTGGTCATGGTGCTGCTCGCGCAGGGCCTGTTCGACTGGGACTTCCTGCGAATCGCATTCGGCCAAGTGGCCACGGCGTTGCTCGCGCTCGGCGCTATCGGACTGGTCGCCGTGTCGGCCAGCCGGATGAGCTCACGCCAGCGCTTCGTGCGACGCGTCCTCCGAGGCGAGGTGGCCGGCTACGACGTGGTGCGCCTCGGCGACGCCTCCGCACCGCCCGCCCTCTCGCGTAGCGTCCGCAACCGCCACGCCTGCAGGGAGAGCCAGGTGCTCGTCCAGGTGGTCACCGCCGGCGCCGACGGCGCGTACCGCACCGGCCGGCAGCACATCCCCCTGGCGCGCGTGTAGTCCACGGGACCGAGCCCGCGTCATACGCTGCGCTCGGCCTGCGCCTCCTCCACCAAGTCCTCGTCGACCTCGCCTTCCAGCGCCGCCTCGAGCGCCACGCGCACCTTCGGGTAAGCCGAGCTGTCCGCCGCGACCCGCACGCGCAGGCGCTCGTCGTCGGTCGCTTCGTTCATGAGCGCCAGCGCGGCGCCCACCCGTGCATCCGCCGGCGCGGTGGGGTCTTCCACCACACGCAACGCGTCCTCCCGGCGCATGGCGGCCGAGCGGAACGTGACCTCTTTCGGCAGCAGCGCGGTGATGGCCTGCTTCCACTCGTCGAAGCTGCGCACCCCGCGCACGAACGGCTCGGCGCGGCTGCCCGCCAGCTCGGCGAAGCGCGCGAGGGCCTGCTGCGCGCGTCCGAGGAGCAGCGCCTGACGGGCCGGGTCCAGATCCGCGAGGGACACGCGCACAGGCTCGCCGGAGACGCGCTCGAAGACGAGGTGGGTCCCGTCCGACGACACCGAGCGCACCTCGCCCATGTGCAGCTGCACGGCCTTCCCGAACCCGTGCTTCGCCCACACGCCGTCGCTGCCGATGGACACGCGGTGCCCCACGCGGCGGCCGAAGTAGCCGGCTGCCAGAAAGGGCGCGACGATGAACAAGAAGGCCACAGGCACCACCAGGCGCGTCCCATCGACCGCGATGATCGCTCCGCTCAGGGAGCACGCCGCGGTGAGAAAGCCCGTCAGGGCCCCGCCGATGCGGGAAGCCCAAGGGTTCCACTCGAGGTCTACGCGATGCCGATGGGGGTCGAGGGCGAGCGCCGCCAACAGCGCGTCCGCCGCGGCCACAGAGTCGGTAGTCACCACGTATTCGTCTCCGGACGAGAGCGTGACCCGCAGCTCCGCTCCCTTGCGTCCCGGAACGACCACGGCGAGCACGATGTCCTCTGCGGTCACGGTGCGCTCGCGCTTCCCGATGGCCATGACCAGCCCCGAGTTCGAAGCGTCCACGTGCGCCTTGCGGCCCGGGAGGAGCAGCATGATCTGGCTGAGCACGAAGGGCAGCGGGGCCGCCACGATCCCGAGCATGGCCAGCGCCAAGACGAGGTCGAGCACGAAGGGGACCGTGGACGCCGCCGGGTAGATGCCCGACAGGATCGCGAGGACCGCCACGGAGCCGGTAGCCGTCCAGCGCGCAGCCTTCCGCAGACGCCCGGACCAACGTAGGAAGCGCCGCTTCACGCGGGCCGCGAGGCGCTGCACGGGGCCGGGGGTGGGCACTTCCTGGGCGGGCGGGTCGGACGGTTCGTCCTGCACGGAGCGAGCGTACACGAGCGGAGAGGCCGGGGGTCGAGTGGCGCGAGACGGATCTGCGAGATTCGGCCGAGCGCGACACGGACCTCCACGCATCTGCCAGGTCCGGCTGAGCGCCAAATGGACTTCTGGGGAGCATCCGACGGGCCGTGTGTCGCGTACTCTCGGGGGATGTGTCGAACATTCATCGGTGGGGTCCGTGTGTACGCGGGGCTCGTGCTCACTCTCTCGCTCGCGCTGCCGGGGGGCGCTTGGGCGCAGCGCCGACCCATGCCCACGCCGACACCGACACCTACGGCCACGGCCATCCCGGGGCGCATCGCAGGTGGGGGCACGCTGGAGAGTGACGGGCTCCTGGGAGCTCACCTGCGTGGCGCGCGGGTGACCCAGGCCGGGCGTGTGGCCCAGCTGGCGGGACGTCAGATCGAGGTGTCCCCGGGGCAGCGCGCACCCCTCTCGGCCATCACGCCCGTGCTCTTCGCGGAGCAGGACGCCCTGCGCTCCCAGCTGACCGCCGCGCGGGGCGCCACCCTGGGAGCGGTCGAGACGCACGACGAGGTGTACGACCTGGGCGACCGCGTGGCCGTCGTGCGCACCACGCGTTTCGTGGTGGCCGACGTGGCCGTGGCCCAGCGCGGCTCCCCCGTGCTGCGCACCTACTTCCAGGCGCGCGGGGCACAGCCAGCCACCATCACCCCCGAGGTGCGCGCGGGCCTGGCCGAGATGCGCGCCGAGCTGCAGCGGGTACCAGCCGGTCACCCGCTGCGCGCCGCCGCGGACCAGGGGGACGACGCGCTGCTCGCGGCCATCGCCCGCGGCGAGGGCGAGCTCGAGGTGGTGGACACCTTCGTGCTGCCGAGCGCGGCGCTGCCCACCCGCAACGGGGCGGTGCTGCTGCCCGCCAACTCGGGCAGCCGCTACGAGTACGCGAACATGCGCGAGGTCATGCGCATCCCGCCCGTGCGGGACTTCACCCAGCCGTCCGTGGTGGCCTCCCAGATGCCCGATACGGTCTCCGTGGAGGTCAACGCGCCGCGCGAGCGCAGCGTCACCAACGGCCCGGCAGTGGACCTCACCTACGAGTTCGTGAATGGCTTCACCATCGGACGCGCATGGGAGTGGGAGCGACGCTGGAACTATCCGTCGGGCTTCTTCCGCGTCACGTTCAAGGCGGGCCTCGGCTTCGGCGTGCGTGTCCCCATCCGCGCCCACGTGCGCATGACGCCGTCGTTCATCCGCGTGGTCGACAGCGCGGACCGCAGCGACGCGTTCATGACCACCGTGCGCTTCGAGACCCTCGAGGCCGACCCAGCCTTCTACACGCGCGCGGGCATCTCGCAGGGGCAGCTCTTCGACGGCAAGGAGCTGGTGGTCGAGGCCTTCGCGGGCTTCGGCTACAAGTTCCGCGCGCTGTGGCACGACTGGGCGCACCGGCCCTACGACGAGGTGCGCTTCGACTACGGGCACGACTTCGCGCCGCCGTACGGCGCGAACTGGCAGAGCGTGCGCGACATCTTCATCCCGGCCGAGACCACCCAGACCGCCGTCGACCTGGGCATCATCCGCGGGGGCGTGCAGGCGGGGGTGCAGCTGGCGGCGCGTGGGCGCGTGACGGCCACGTTCCGAGCGCTGGTGCAGGGCAGCCGCACGGCCAGCACCTACGGGGGCGGGTCCCAGAACGAGTGGCGGCGCGTGTTCTCGTCGCCGACCGAGTCGGTGACATGGGGCGCCACGATCCCCACGGCGGGCAACGTGACCAACACGCGCACCTACGGCTTCGAGGTGGGCGACCTGAGCTACACCAGCGACTGGAGCGTCGTGCCGGGCGCGCGGGTGTTCGTGACGGTGGGCGTCCCGGGCTTCAGCCGCACGTTCGACACGACGGTGTGGATCGAGCAGCTGCGGCTCGAGCTAGGCTCGGTGACGCTCGGCCGGCACGAAGGCACGCGCCAGTGGGCGCGCGACGAGCGCGGGCGAAAGCAGTTCCGCAACATGTTCCAGCCCACGGGGTCGGAGGTCTGAATGCGCCGTGAGCGATATTGAGGGGAGTTATCGCTCGTTTCTTGGCCATTAGTGAGCGATAATGCCCTCCAGTATCGCTCATGACCTGGAACTGGGAGCAGCTCGACTGGCCGAACTTCCGCTATGACGCGGCGTCGTTGGCGCCCGTCACGCGGGAGTTCTTCCGACGCGCGGGAGAGCTGGGGGGCGTGGCCGAGCACCTCGAGTCTGCGGAACGCGCGGGGCTGCAGGCGGAGCTGCTCAGCGACGAAGCCGTCGAGTCGGCAGGCATCGAGGGTGAAGTCCTGTTGCGCTCTTCCGTGCGCTCCAGCCTGCGGCGGCACTTCGGACTCCATGCGCCCGATGCGCAAGGTGGTGCCCGCGAGCGCGGCATGGCCGAGCTCATGGCAGCGGTCCACGACGACTGGGACCACGAGCTGACCGAGGCGCAGCTGTGCGCGTGGCAGCGGTGGGTAGTCGCGGGACAGCGCGGAGGGCCAGTCGCAGCCGGTCGCTACCGCGAGGATGGGGATCCGATGCAGATCCTGTCGGGGCCGTCGTACGCACCACGCGTGCACTTCGTCGCCCCCCCAGCGGTGCGTGTGCCGGAGGAGATGGGGGCATTCCTCGCGTGGTTCGAGGAGACGCGCCGGGATACGTCCGTAGACCCCCTCGCACGGGCGGGCATCGCGCACCTCTACTTCGTGTCCATCCACCCGTTCGAAGACGGGAACGGTCGCGTCGGGCGTGCCATCGCCGAGGTGGCGTTGGCGCAGGGCCTGGGACACCCGAGCCTCGCGTCCTTGTCGAGCGCCATCGCACGGCATCGGGACGACTACTACGACGCTCTCGAGCGCGCGAGTCGCGGCAACGACGTGGGCGAGTGGCTGCACTACTTCGGCGACACGGTGCTGCAAGGCCAGGCGCAGAGCCTGCGCTTCGTGCGGTTCCTGGTGGCGAAGACGCGCTTCCTGGACCGCTTTCGGGGGGCGCTGAACGCGCGGCAGGAGAAGGCCCTGCTGCGCATGCTGCGCGAGGGACCGGCTGGCTTCGAGGGTGGGCTCTCCGCGGGCAACTACGTGACCATCACGAAGGCTGCGCCCGCCACCGCGCGACGCGACCTGGGCGAGCTGGTGGCGCTGGGCGCGCTGCGGCGCACGGGAGAGAAGCGGGGCACGCGGTATTGGCTGACCCTGAGTGAAGACTGACGGGCTGACCGAGGAGGACATGTCAGACGCCGCAGGGCGGCGAGCAGCGTGTTCGGTCAGGGCTGCGCTATCGCTTCCCGTTCGTGTTCGAGCCGGGCACCGCACCGCCGCCGACGCGCTGAGCCGAGCTTGACCACCGTCGTGCCCCGACCCGCGCCAAAGGGACGCAGGCGCGTCAGCCTTCCTCCTCGCCCTCCTCCGTGAACCCCGCGTGAGCCTCGGCCAGGACCGCGAAGCGCGCGTCACCGTCGGCCACGTCGCGCCACGAAGGACACGTGCCGGCCTTCACCTGTTCCGCGCTGTCCGCGCGCGGACCACCCAACAGCCCCTGCGCGCCCGGCGTGAGCGCCACCGCTTCCAGCGTCACGTGCGCGTCATCGTCCACGGCCACCGCGTTCTCGCTCCCGCCAGCCAGCGCGCCGCCGACCACCTGCACGCGCGCGCGGTCGTACGCAAAGATCGCGTTCTCGCCGGGCGCCTCGATGGTGCACCCGTCGAACCACGCCTCGGCGTCGTCCGCCAGCTCCACGCCGGCCGAGCCGGTGCCGTCGATGCGCGTGTCGACCAGCCACAGCGCCGTCTCTCCGAACGCGCCGATGGCCGCGCTCTTGCCCTCCGCGAGCGTGCAGCCCTGCACCCACGCGTGCGCTCCGTCGAGCCGCAGCGCGAGGTCGCCGCAGCCACGCGCCGTGCAGTCGTGCACCACGGCCTTGCCACCGCTGGTGACGTACACGGCCTCCTCGCCCGGGGCCTCCATCTCACAGTGCAGCGCGGTGACCAGGGCGCCGTCGCACAGCACGGCCTGCGCGCCCGGCTCGATGAAGCGGCACCGATGCAGCAGCGACACGACGCCCTGCCCCAGCGCCACGCCCACGCCCCCGGAGCGCACCTCGAGGCCGTCCGCGTAGAAGGAGCCGCCGTCGGTGGCGAGCACCGCGTTGCCCTGGCCAGAGCGCGCGCTGCCGTGGTCCCACGAGAGCTTGGCGTCGTGGTGCACCCAGGCCGCGCCCGCGGCGGCCTCCACGGTCACCTCGCGCAGCCGGACCGTCGCCCCCGTCGTGGCCTCCACGCCGACCACCGCCCCGGCGCGCAGGCTGGCGCTCTCGACCACCAGCTCGGCCCCGTCAGTCGCGAACACGGCCCCCGCCTCGTCGTGCCCCTCGATGCTCCCGCCCACCCACTCGGGGTAGTCGTCGACCGCGCCCCGAGCCCAGACCGCCGCCTGCGCCGAGTGCACCACGGTGCAGCCCTCGAAGCGTGCACCCGCGCCGGGCCACAGCGCCACCGCAGACCCGCCACACGTGTCGAACGTGCAGTCGAGGAAGACGGCCCGAAACGCGTCGAACACCTGCAGGTGCGCGCCCGCGCTGCGCTCGAAGCGCACCCCCACCAGCTCGGCCCGCGCGCCGTCGCCGACCACGGCGCCCACGCCGGCGTTGTCCAGCAGGGCACACCCGCGCAGCCGCAGCGTGCCACCGTCGACGGACGCTGCCGTCGTCAGCTCCGTGCCACGCGCCGTCACGTCGTGAGCCACGATCTCGCCGCCGCGCGCCACCCACGCGTGCGTCTCGGCATCCGTGATGCACCCCCCGTCCATGCACGCGCTCCCGAGCGCCTCGACACCCGTACCGGACTCCTCGATGTGCACCCCAGACAGGCCGAGCTCTGCGTTGGGCCCCACCCAGCACGCGACGCCGCGCTCGGCGCGCACGCGCACGTCCATCAGCAGCGCGTGCTCGCTCGCGGTCACCTCGAGCGCGTTGCGGGCGGCCTCGATGGACCCGCCGCGCATGCAGAGGTAGCCGGACTCGACCACCACCCCCGCCGAGGGCGCGCCGTGCTCGGCGCCCAGCGCGCGCACATCGACGCCTTCGAGGAAGAGGGACGCCCCCGCCACGGTGAGCGCCACCCCGTGACCCTCGGGCGAGAGCACCACCCCGGGGCCCGCGGCGATCAGCTCGACGCTCGTGGCCACGCGCAGGGGCGCGCGGTAGGTGCCCGGCGCGAGCCGCAGGCGGTCCCCGGGCTCGGCGGTGTGGAGCGTGTCGAGCAGCGTGTCGGGGTCCACGTCGCGCGTCCGCATGCGCGGCTCGCTCGGCGGGGGCACATCGCCCGTCGAGGTCTCCCACGGCGTCTCGCGCCACGCCCCACCGGGCCCGAGCAGCTTGGCCACGGCGACCTCCACCTCGGCCAGCACGTCCTCGTCGTCACGCGCGTTCTCTTCGCACCACGCGCGGTAGCTCACCGCATAGGCGGTCCCGAAGCTCTCCCAGCTGTCGAAGCGGGGACGCGCAAGGCGCTCGGCGCGCAGGCACGCGGCCCAAGCCTCGTCGCGCGGGAGCATCCCCGCCACGTACGCCCGGCCAGCGAGCGCAGAAGCGCGCCCCAGGTCCCAAGCGAGCGCCGCGTCGTCGCGCTCGGCGTCCGACTCGTCGCGCGCCGGGTCCGACGTGGGGTCCAGCAGCCCGGCGAGCGTGCGCCGCAGCCCCTCGGGCGTGGTGCGCCCCCAGTGCGCCGCATGACCCGCGAAAGCAGGCCCCGCACCCACCACGCGCAGCGCGCCGCCTAGCACGTCGTGCCGCTGCTCGTCGCGCTGGTAGAGGATGCTGCCCAACGCGAGCACGCGCCGCTGGGCCGGGCTCGTGGCGTAATCGTCGGGGACGTCCAGCTCGGGGCGGCGCGCATCATTCCGGCGCACGGCAGCGGCCTCGTCGAGCCACTCCACGAACGAGAGCGCGAGCGGACGCGCACCCCACGCGTCCTCGTCACGGTCGAGCCACAGCAGCTCCCCGTCGTGCGGCCCCATGGTCTCCACCGCCAACAGCCGCTCGCCCTCGCCCGCGAAGAGCGGCACGCAGGTCGGCGTCGCCGGCGGCACCAGGCGCTCGGCGCGCAGCCCGTCCCAGTGCGCGCGCACCTCGGCCGCGCTCAGCGCGCGCGCACGGAAGCGGGGATGCAGGCCCTGTCCGTACTCCTCCTGGGGCGCGTCCTCGGGCTGGCCGTCGTGCAGGGCGAACCACGTCTGCAGCGTCGCCGGCAGCCCTTGCGCCGCGAGCCCATCCAGCTCAGCCGCATCGCTCCCCCGCAACGGGACACAGCTGGACTCGCGCACCAACGCGAGCAGCTCCTCCAGCACCTCACCGAAGGGACGCGCGGGGCGCGGAGGGCGCGCCAAGCTCACGCCGCGCTGCTCCAGCACCTCGGTCAAGAACGCATTCAGCGTGAGCGGCCCATCGACCACGTCGACGAGTGACCCGTCACGCATCACCCGCACGACATCCCCATCGCGCGTCTCGAACAGCGCGAACCCGGCGTCGTCCGCCCCCGTCTGCTCGGCCATCTCCTCCGCCGCGAGCAGCCGCCATTCGACGCGCGGGTGCAGCGAGGGCGCGCCGGGCTCCTGGCCGTCGTGCCAGCGGTAGAGCCCCGTCAGCGCCGCCGGCAGACGCTGCCCCGGGACGCGCTGCGCCACCGCCCCCAGCACCCCGCGCGCGACGGGCGGCCGCAGCCCCAGCGAGGCGGCATCTCTCCCGAAGGAGACATCGAGCAAATCCAACAAGGCCAAGACCGTGCGCTCGGGGGCGTGTGCCATGGCGCGCACGTTGCCACACATGGCCCGACAGCGCGACGGTCTCACGGGTCTTGCGATGCGCCTGCAACCCCCGACTCGCGGGGGCGCTCGCTCACACCAGCGGGCGCTCCCGCATGCGCCACGCCAGGCGCGTCGCGATGGACATGATGCTCAGCTGCGGGTTCACGCCCAGGCTGGTGGGCAGCACGGAGCCGTCCACCACGTAGAGCTCGTCCAGGTCGAAGGCGCGTCCGTCGGCGTCCACCACGGCGCTGACGCCGTCCTTGCCCATGCGGGCCGTGCCGAGCGGGTGCTGCGACGAGGTCTCGAAGCGGCTCATGGGGATGGCGTCGAGGTCGAGCTTGCGGAAGGCGTCCGCGTCGAGCCCGTGGGTGAGCCCAAGCAGCGGCGGGAAGAGCTCCTTCGCGCCCGCGGCGAGGTAGGTCTCACCGAGCGCGCGGATGATGGCGCTGACCTTGGGGCGGTCCTCCTTGGCCATGCGGTACGTGACGATGGGCTCGCGGCCGAAGCCCTGGCGCACCGTGCCCCCGCCCTCGTCGTGGATCATGCCGCCGAACATCGCGATGTTGGGCAGCTGCTGGGCGCGCGCGTGGTGCGAGGCGCCGATGCCCGGCATGGTGGCGCCGATGACGCTGGGCGGGATGAACACGCTCACCAGCGTGGCGCCCTCGTCCTCGAACGCGTCGCTGAAGGCGGACTGCATCGCGCCGCGCCAGCCACGCACGTCCTCGTCGAAGCGCGCCATCATGCGGAAGCCGGGGTGCAGCGTCATGCGCTTGCCCAGCACCTTGCTGCGCCGACCGACGCCGCTGCGCATGAGGATCAGCGGCGTGTACCAAGCGCTGCAGGCCAGCACCACGCGGCGCGCGTGCACGGTGAGCTTGTCGCCGGGGCGCCCCTCGGGCCCGTTCAGCACGCGCCCGGTCACGCCCACGGCGCGGCCACCGCGACTGACCACCTTGTCCACCAAGCAGTGCGAGTAGACCGTGGCGCCCGCGGCGACGGCGCGCGGCAGGTAGCTCAGGTCCACGCTCAGCTTGGCGCCCTCGGGGCAGCCGAAGTTGCAGCGCCCGCACCCGTGACAGTCGCGCGTGTTGCGCCGCAGGGGCTTCAGCTCGAAGCCGCGCTTGCGGGCCCCCTCGTCGAAGAGCGTGGTCGCGCGCGAGCGCATGGCGGTGGGCACGGTCTCGATGTGGCAGTGTTTCTCCACCGCGAGCGTGGCCTCCTCCATGGACGCCTCGGTGTACTCGGGCAGGCCGTGGTGCCGCTGCCACTCGTGCAGGATGCGCCCCGGCAGGCGGAAGCACACGCCGCCCGTGAGCACGGACGAGCCGCCCACCACCTTGCCCATGGTGACGTTGATGGCGGGCGAGTCCCCGAGGGGCACCGCCACCGTCATGCCTCCGTCGCGCCAGATGTGCCGCAGCGACTCGCTCACGCGCATGGCGCCGTACTCGGCCTGCGGGACGCGCGCGCCCTCCTCCAGCACGATCACGCGCTGCCCGGCCTCGGCCAGCTCCGTCGCCACCACGGCGCCGCTGGCGCCCGAGCCCACCACCACCACGTCCGCGTCCACGATGAGCGCGCCGCGGTGATCCCGTCCGCTGAGGTACGTCACGACGCGCCCTCCACCATGCAGCCATCGGTCACGCCCACGCTGCGACGCACCTCGGGGTGCTCGTACCAGATGAAGCAGAGCATGGTCTTGGCCGCGAGCACCGAGAGCCCGGCCGAGGACTGCTCCACCCGCTCGATGGCGTGCACGCGGTCCTCGAGCGACAGCCGCGTCAGCGGCGGGGCCTTTCCGATGGCCAGCGGCGCCAGCGTGAGCAGCCCCGTCACCGCCGATTGGAACACAAGCTGCGCGCGCGAGCCGGCGTGCGCCAGGTAGTGGTCCAGTTCGTCCAGCAGCCAGTCCACGCGCTCGACGGGGGGCGGGCCCTCCTCGCTCATGAACAGCGCCTCGGCGAACGAGCGGGTGGCCGCGCGCAGCGGTCGCGGCATGCGCCAATGACGGTGCGCGGCGTCGGCCACGCGCACACGGGTGGGGTTGGTGCTCATGGCACGCAGTGTCAACCGATGGGTGATGGGCTGACAAGCCCCTGTGAGGCCGCGAACGGCGCAGGCTGATTGAGCGCCCCCAACCGTAGGGGGCTCTCGCATGTGGCACCCTGGACTGGAGAGGCTGTCTTTCGAGAAAGCTGCGAATAGGGGCACCCCGGACTAAAGTCCGGGGCAGCATCCTTCCGAGCGCCCGGCTACCGCCGGGCACTCGGAAAAGTCCTCCCCACAAGGGGGGAGGACTGTCTTGCTCGGCGCCGCCGCAACTACAAGGTTGCGAGCGTCCCGCCGAACACCCGCCAGCAGTCCACAAGGCGCAGTCCGCCTCCGCAGGGGGCGGACTTCGAGCGCGCGATCACCTGAGATCGCTGCCCCGGACTTCAGTCCGGGGTGCCCAAATCCGGGACGGTGTGCCGTTCCGAGACAGCCTCTTCACTCCCGGGTGCCCACCAAACGCAACCCCCCCTCAGCGCTCGGTCACGCGGAACTCGAAGCTCTGGTCGGGCGCGAACAAGAAGCGGTCGTGCAGCGCGGAGTAGCCGTGCACGCGCACGGTCTCGCCGTCCGGAAGCAGCTCGAGCAGGCGCAGGTTGGCCTCGCCCCCCTGCTGCGCCATCTGCCAGTTCACCAGCATCTGGTGACAGCGCGTGCCTGCGTCGGTCTCGCTCACCAGGTACCCCGTTCCGTCGCCCAGCACGTGCCCGTTGAGCGTCATCACGAAGCGGTGGCGGCGGATGAGCCGCTGCCAGATCTCCTCGCCGTCGTTCACGCCGCCCGCCGTCGCGTAGTGGTGCGGGTTGTAGCTCTGCGAGTGCAGCAGGTCCGTGTGGTCGAAGCGGCGGTCGTTGTGGTTCAGGAACGCGTGCGTCACGAGGATGCCCAGGTGGTCCGGGTGCTGCCCCATCACGTGGTCGGCCCAGGCCAGCACCTCGTCGCGCGGGCCCCACTCGAGCGCCACGATGATGAAGCGCCGGCCCCACGCGTTGACCAGGTGGTACGTGTTGTCGAGCTTGCCCGGCTCGAAGGCGCCACCAAAGGTGGGCTCGGCCGAGCGCTCGGCGTACTCGAAGTAGTTGTTGAAGTAGGTCTCGCGCGTGGAAGCGTCGCCCGAGGGGCCGTAGTCGTGGTTGCCGGGCACCATCACGTAGGGCAGCACGCCGTCGAGCAGCCCCATGGCCGAGCGCGCGCGCTGCCACTCCATGGGCGTGTTGTTGTTCACGATGTCGCCGAGGTGGAGCGCCATGCGGATGTTGAGCGGCTCGGCGTTCTGCGCCAGCCACGCCGTCTGCGCGACGAACAGGCCGGGGTAGCGCACCGCGTACACCTGCGTGTCGGGCATGACGGCGATCATCTCCGAGCCCTCGGTGAAGCGCCGCTCCATGCCCGAGAAGGTGGGGATGAGCGCGCGGGTGCGACGCTCGCAGACGTCGCGTGTGTGCGTGCGCAGCGCGGCGAAGAAGTCATCCGAGAGCTCCCCCAGCGCACCCTCGTGCGCGTCGTCCAAGGGCAGCGCGCTGAGCAGGATGCGCCCCTGTCCGTAGGCTCCCTCGAGCAGCAGCGAGCGGCGCGCGTCCCGCTCCTCGGCCATGAGCACCTGGAAGCCTGCCTGGTGTCCGAAGGCGTTCGGCACCCCGGCGCTCGGCAGCGCGAGGGCGCCCGCCTCGCGTCCGCCCAGCAGCGGGTGCTCGTTTTCGACTAGGTGCAGCGCGCTCACGGGCGCCCGGTCGCGCTGCGCGGCGTGCGTGCTGGGCAAGAAGCGCGGTGAGGGTTCGTCGGTCGGGGACTGAGCCAGCTGCACCAGCACGTTGGCGCGGTCGACGAAGTGGTAGAGGTGCGTGCGGAAGCGCTCCATGTAGGTCGCATACGCGGGGTGCGAGGCCGCGCCGCTGCGCATCACGAGCACGCCGTGCAGGCCGCTGGGTGAGCTGTCGAGGGGCAGGGGCTCCACCGCGAAGCCTGCGGCGGCCAGGCGGTAGGCCAGCGCCGAGCGCTCCAGCTGTGGGTCCTCCGGGTCCAGCACGTAGGCCGCGGGGTGCTCGCTGCACGTCCCGTGCGTGACCGGCGCCAGGCCGCTCCCACCGGCGCTGGCGCTGCGGGTGGGCGCGCACTGGCTGGTGGTGGCTACGAGGAACGCGGCGAGGGCGAGACGGAGCCCAGCGGTGCGTGCACGGGTGGCTCGTCGTGGCGCGCCGCGGCCAGCGAGCCTTCGCTGTGAGCCGAGGATGGCGTTCCCTTGGTCCATGCGCGCAACGCTAGGGCGCGAATGTCACAGCGCGCCAACAGGCGTGTCAGGCTTTGGAAACCGTTGGGGATCAACCGTGTGTGCTGCACGTGACGCCATGTAACGATCAGCGCGACCGTCAGCCCGATGAGCAGCAGGGACGCCGCCGTGGCCTCGGGGATGGAGAGCGAGTCGCGCCCCAGCACGTGCACGAAGCCCGGCACCGGGAACGACCCGTAGAGAATGAGCAGGTGCGCCACGTAGGCGAAGAGCGAGTGGCGCGCGAGGATGGCGAGCCCGCGATCGAGGCGCCGCGCCCGCCCCGCGAACAGCGACGCAGTCGCGAGCCAGAGCGCCACGCCGCCTGCGCGGAAGCCTACGTAGAGCGGGTTCGAATGCCAGAAGTCGTGCTCGCCGTAGGGGTTCACCTGGATGCGGTAGAGGGTGTAGGTGGTGCCGCACGCGAGCGCTCCGCCCACGGCCCAGGTGACCCCACTGCGCAGCCAGCGCAGCCCGCGAGGCGATGTGGAGAGCGCCGAGAGCGCCAACGCAAAGCACAGGAACGCGGCCCAGGGGAAGGCTGGGAACTGGGAGCCGCGGTGGCCGTGCAGCAGCGCCTCGAGGCCCGTCGGCGAGAGGTCACCGGGCGCGAGGTTCCACACGAAGGGCGACACCGACACCACCACGATCCCCAGCAGCAGCGCGAGCGCGGCGTGCACGCGCGGGCTGGCGATGACCCGCGCGCCGAGCTGCGCGAAGAAGAGCAGGATGCCGATCAGCTGCAGCGGACCGACCTTCACGATCTGCGCCCACACCTCGGGCGAGCGTGAGAAGAGCGAGGAGAGGCTGTGCCCCGGCAGCTGCAGCGCATAGCCCAGCAGCACGATCAGCGCGTAGCGCCGCAGACGCGCGGTGTGCTCGGGGCCCCCGCTGCGAAACGTCTCCCAGCGGGGGTACGTCGTCAGGCCGAACGCCAGGCCAGCGCCCATCAGGAACATGGGCGCGGTCATCCCGTGGAAGAGCTTGTGCAACCGAAACCAGGGACCGGTCTGCGCCGCAGGGTCCAGCAGTTCGTGGAAGAGGTGGCCCTGGATCATCAACAACACGGCGATGGCGCGCAGACGATCGAGCGCGACCCAGCGGCCTTGGGGGGGGTTGGACATGCGCGCGAGCCTCCCCGCGCGGGCGCACGTCGGCAAGCGTCAGACGCGCCGTTTTGCCCTTGAAATCATGGTGTTTCCGAAGATGTCACGGTGCATCCACCGGTGCGACACGCGCGCCACGAGGACGCCCCGGGGCGTTGCGTGGCGGGGGTGTGACAGGCCGCAGGTGCTCGGCCAGGAAGCGCAGCGAGGTGCAGCTGGCGCGGGGGTGGCGCCCCTCGCGGAAGATGGAGAAGCCATGCAGCCCCTCGCGCACTTCGACCAGCTGCGCCTGGACCCCTTCTTCCAACAGGCGGGCGTACATTCGGCGCGACTGATCGATGGGGACGACCGTGTCGCGCGCGCCGTGCACCAACAGCAACGGCGGGTCGGTGGGGTCTACGTAGGTGATGGGCGAAGCCGCCGCGCGCCGCTCGACGGAGTTTGCGGGTCCGAGAAACGCGGCGATGAGCGCGCGTGCGCCCGACCCGAAGCGCGCGTTGAGATCGTGCGCGCCATAGAACGAGACGGCCACCTGCACCGCGGGGGAGCTCTCCGTGATGGGGCACTCGGGCTCGAGCGAGCCCTCGTCGCTCGCCGTGGCCACCATCGCCGCCAGGTGCCCGCCCGCCGAGAAGCCCAGCACGCCGATGCGCGCCGGATCGATGCCGAGCTCGTCCGCGTGGACCCGCAGGTAGCGCACCGCGCAGCGCACGTCGTTGACCGGGGCTGGGAAGCGTCCCGTGCCCGTCTCGACGTCGACCAAGCGATACGAGACCGGCACCGCCGCGTAGCCCAGACGCGCGAAGGCACGCGCGGGCTCGTTCACGTGGGCACGCTCCCCCGCACGCCAGCCGCCGCCATGCAAGAGCACGATGGCGGGCTTGGGCTCTTCGCCGGGCGCGCGGAACACGTCGAGCGCCAGGTCTTGCCCGTCTGCCCGCGCGAACACGCGGTTGCGCGCGCGCACCCAGTCGGGGTGGTGGACCGGCGTGGGCAGGAAGCACGAGGGCACCTCGGGCGGAGGGCCCGTGAGCACCACCACGCCGCTGGTGGGGGGCACGGGCGCTTGTGCGGGCGCAGGCGTCGTCGCGCCGGGAGACGGCTCGCGAGAGGTTGGCGCCGCGCGCCCCTCACTGCCCGTCTGCGCTCCCACACGCTCGGAGCCGAGCTCCTCGCACGCACCGAGGACGAGCGCCGTATGGATGAGGAGCACCACCGCGCGAGGGACACGCGGGTGGACCCCGAGGGGGTTCGCGTCGTAGGGTAGCTGCATCGTTCAACGTCGCTGTCTGCAACGGGCGCTCACTGTAGCGTCCACCGCTGGATGCCGCGAACGATTCACCCCCAAGGTCTCTTGCGTTGCTGTTCAATAGCCTCGGCTACGTCCTATTTCTCGCTGTCACGTTCGTCGCGTTCTGGTCCCTCGCGCGCCACCGGGTAGCCCGCATCTCGCTGCTCCTCGCGGCCAGCTACCTGTTCTACATGTCGTGGAGCGCGAAGTTCATCGGGCTGGTGATCGCCTCGACGGTGGTGGACTACGGCATCGGCATTGCCCTCGGCCGCATCGAGGCCCAGCGCCCGCGCAAGCTGCTCTTGCTGCTGAGCCTCACGCTCAACCTCGGCCTGCTCGGTCTGTTCAAGTACGCCGACTTCTTCATCGAGGCCACGGCCGACGCCCTCACGCTCGCGGGGGTACCCACGGAGCCGCACCTGCTGCGGCTCACGCTCCCGGTGGGCATCTCGTTCTACACGTTCCAGACGCTCAGCTACACCATCGACGTGTACCGGCGGCGCATCCCGCCCGCGCACAATTTCATCGAGTTCGCCACCTACGTCGCGTTCTTTCCGCAGCTCATCGCAGGGCCCATCGTGCGCGCCAAGGAGTTCCTGCCGCAGCTGGGCGTGCCGCCGCGCATCCGCCGTCGTGACGTGGGCGAGGGCGTGTTCCTGATCCTGTGCGGCATCACCAAGAAGGTGCTGGTGGCCGACTACCTGGGCACCAACCTGATCGATCGCGTCTTTGCGGGACCGGACCTGTACAGCTCGGGCGAGGTGTGGGTCGCCATCTACGCCTACACCTGGCAGATGTACGGCGACTTCTCGGGCTACACGGACATCGCGCGCGGCTCGGCGCGGCTGTTCGCGCTGGAGCTGCCCGAGAACTTCGACCGCCCGTTCATGGCCACGGGCCCGATCGAGTTCTGGAAGCGCTGGCACATCACGCTCAGCACGTGGATCCAGGACTACATCTACGTGCCCCTCGGCGGCTCGCGGAAGGGCGAGGCGCGCACCTACGCGAACCTGTTCCTCACGTTCTTCCTCATCGGCGTGTGGCACGGCGCAGGCTGGACGTTCGTGCTGTTCGGCCTGTGGCACGCGAGCGGCGTGACGCTCAACCGCCTGTACCGTCGATTGACGGGCGGGCCCAAAGACCTGTCGGGCTGGAAGCGCGCGGCCGTCATCCTGGTCAGCTTCCACTTCTTCGTGCTGCAGTGGCCCATCTTCCGCTCGCCCACCGTGGAACGCATGAGCGAGGTGTACGCACGCATGTTCGCGGGCGACTGGGGCTCGCTGCGCGTGCCGCCGTCCGTGTGGGTGCTCACCATCGGCATGGCGCTCGTGCACGCGTCGCCCAAGCGCTGGGTCACGCGGCTGCGCGACGTCGTGGCCGACCTGCCCGCGCCTGCGCTGGCCGTCACGTCGGCGGCGGTGGCTGCGGCCGCGCTGTACGTGGGATCGCAGCAGGCTGCCCCGTTCATCTACTTCCAGTTCTGATTCGTCATGAGCTCTGCCGACCACGATTACGACCCTGCCAGCAACCCCTCGCCGACGCGCCCAACGGACGACGCGGCCGAGGCACGGCGGCGCAACGCGGAGGACACGGTGCGGACTCCGCGGAGCACCGCGGCGGCCTCTCCGAATGCGACCGGCGAGGACCAGCCGAGCGACGGTGTGCGCTACGGGCTCGTGTTGCTGCTGTGCCTGGGCGTGTGCGCGGCCCTCCCGTACGCGGCGCTCGGCCTGCCGCTGACCGACGACCAACGCGACGTGCTGGAGCGCCTGCAGCCCTACCGCGAGGGCGACGCGCTGCCGCTCGCGTCCCTGTTCGAGCCGGCGCGCCAGGCCACCATCGCCGGCGCTGTGGGCACCGCCGCCGCGCCGACGGACGACGAGGTGATGGGCAGCGCGCCCCTGCCCGACGCGGCCGCAGACGCGCCGGACGCTTCCGTGGCAGCCCACGCCGCGGAGCTGCCCTTTCCCGCGAGCGCCTACGAGGGGCTCACGCGACGCATCGAGGGCGACCCCGCCGCCCTCACGCACTTCTACGAGTCGCTGCGCGCGCTGACCCCAGGGCACCCCGGCCCAAAGGCGCGCATCCTGGTCTACGGCACGTCCATGAACGGCGCCGACCGCCTGACGCGCACGCTGCGGCACGAGCTGGGCGCGTACTTCGGCTACGGCGGCAAGGGCTTCGTCCCCATGGCGCGCGGCTGGCAGTCGCAGCGGCACAAGGACGTGCGCTGGACCCACGAACGCTGGCGCACGAACGTCGTGAACCGAGGGCTCATCCTGAACGGACGCTACGGGCTGGCCGGGGTGCTGGCGCGCAACGGCGCGACCGGCGGCGAGAGCGAGTTCGGCACCGTGCGCGACGGCCCCGTGAACCGCCGCGTGAACCGCTTCGAGTTGTACTACCAAGAGCAGCCCGAGGGCGGCGACGTGGCGTACAGCGTGGACGAGGGCCCGTTCCGGACGCTCGGAACGGACGGCCCCGTGGTGCGTGACCGAGTGCACGCCATCGAGGTGCCCGAGGGGCCGCACGCGCTGCGGGTGCGCGCGGCGGGCGGCAACCTGCGGCTGTACGGCGTGGTGATGGAGTCCGAGCAGAGCGGCGTGGTGGTGGACGCGGCGTCGCTGGTGGGGGCCTACACGCGCGTGCTGCTGCGCTTCGACGAGGCGCACTGGGCCGAGCAGCTGCGCCTGCGTCAGCCGGACCTCTTGCTGTTCTGGATGGGCGGCAACGACGCGGGCGTGAACGCCGACCTGGACGCCCCAGCGTTCCAAGCCACGTACGTGGAGGCGCTGCGCCGTGCGCGGGCAGGGCGGCCGGAGGCTTCCTGCCTCGTGATGAGCGTGCTCGACAAGGGCATGATGGTGCGCGGCCAGGTGCGCAGCATCCCGCGCGTGCTGCAGGTGGTAGCCGCCCAGCGCGCCGCGGCCGCCGAAGCGGGGTGCGCCTTCTTCGACGCCCACGCGGCGACGGGAGGTGAGGGCACGATGCGGCGCTGGCGTGCGAACCGGCCCGTGCTGGTGATCTCGGACCTGGGGCACCTGACCGACCACGGCTCGCTGGTGGTGAGCACGCTGCTGCTGAAGGCGCTGCTGGCGGGCTACGCCGAGCACGTCGCAGCCCGTTGAGTGGCGGGGGGACTCCGAGCACGTCGCGGCGCGTCGAGTGCTGGCGTGAGACGCCGAGCCCCTCCCTGCATGTTGAGTGACGAAGACAGCGCGCAGGCACACTCACGAGTGTGTCGGACAGGACGCAGCGAGCGGCGCTCACGTGCGGCAGCGGCGAACGCTCAGGGCTCACCCACGCACGAAGCGCGCACGGCGGCCGCGCTGGGGCCGTTGCCCTGCCCGAGCGTGCCCGCCACCTGACGCGCTTCGGCCGTGCGCCCGAGCGCGCACAGCGCACGCACGCGGATGGCGCGACGCTCGGGGCCCAGCGGGTCTCCCTCGGGCAAGCGCGTGGTGAGCTCGAGCGCCTCGCTGGGCCGCCCGGCGGAGAGCGCGTTGCGCGCGCGCAGCAACCGCGCCGCTTCGCGCGCGAGCAGGCTGGGCTCGCTGGGCATGGCGGCGCCGCTCGCGGTGTGCGCCGAGTCCGCCGTCCCAGCCACGTTCGAGCCGCGTTCCGCGCTCGCGCCCTCGTCGTTCGCCGGGGGGTTCCCGCTCTCGGTGGAGTCCTGCCCAGCGCCGGCGCTCGAGCCTACGAGCGCGCCGCGCGACCGCGCGCGCGGTGTTCCCGCCAGCGTCGAGGGTGACGCCGCTCGACTAGAGGCCGCGCCTTCCCCCTCGGACGCGGTGCCGCTGCCCACCGACGTTGGGTCCTCCAGCGCCAGGCCCGACGGCGCGGCTGCCTCGTCCTGCGCATCGCCCGCGCGGGCAGGCTCGCCCGAAGCGCCCGAGGACGTCGCGGCCCCGGTGGGCGCAGCCCCCGCAGATCCGGAAGCCGTCTCGCTCTCGGTTGGCCCAGCCGTCTCGTCCCCCGTCCCTGCGCTCGCCCCGTCAGCGGGGGCTCCATCGCGCAGGCTGAGGGTCAGCCCACCCAGCACGGCCAGCGTCAGCACCGCGAGGCCCACCCAGCGCACCGTAATGGACGCGGCCCCACGACCGCCCGCCGCCACACCGGCTTGCCCCGCGCCACCCACCCCCTGCGAGGTGGGCTCCGTCGGCACGGTCGCGCGCGCTGAGAGCGCCGCGTCGAGCCCCGCGCGCACCCGCGTGGCGTCGGCCGCCGTGGGCTCGAGCGCGCGCTGTGCGTCGGCCAGGAACGCCTCGTAGTCCGCGCCCAGCTCGAGATCATCCGTGCCTTCTGGCCCGTGTGGATCGTGCGGCGCGCTCATGGGCTCACCCCCTCGCTGCGCAGGGCCGCGAGCCGCCGCGCGATGGTCTGCCGCGCCAGGCGCAGGCGCGACGAGACCGTGTTGGGGCTGATGTCCAAGGCCTCCGCGATCTCGGCGGCGGTCATGGCCTCGAGCTCGGTCAGGGCCCACACCTCGCGCTGCTCGTCGGGCAGCGCGGCGAGCACGGCCAGCACCCGGTCACGCGCCTGCCCACGCGCGACGGTCAGCTCGGGGTCGGCGGCAGGCTCCACCAGCGCCTCCACCTGGTGGTCCGTGGGCCGCTTCACCAGCCTGCGCCGGTTGCGCACCAGGTTCACGAGGATGCCCGTCAGCCAGGTCTTGGGGCTGGAGCGCCCCTCGAAGGCCTGGTGCTTGCGCAGGGCGACGATGAACACCTCCTGCACCACGTCGTCCAGCTGCGCCTCGCTCACGCCCAGCGCGCGCGCCGTGCGGAACAAGGTGTTGAAGTGCGCCCGGTAGAGCGCGTCCAGGTCCAGCCCCGCGCGCTCGTCGCGCACCCCCGCCTTGTCGCCGCGCGCGGCGCGAGAGCTGGGCTGGAGGTGGGTGAGCAGCAGGCTGAAGAACATGGGCGCGCCGATGGGGGAGTCCCGTTATCCCCCTTCCGTGTGCGTCGTGGCCAGGGCTCGTCAGTCTTTCTGCATCACCGAGTGAGATTGGCGCCATGGGCGTGCCTGGCTGGCCCCGGAGCACGCCGGGCTGGCCTCGGGCCGCACCGAGCTGTCCAGTGACCGAGCGGTCATGGCATACTCGTGGTGCCCCTGTCCCCGCCCCCCCATCTGAGGAGGCCCCGTGAACCCAGCCCTCGCCGAGACCACGTCGCCGCCCCTGCGCCTGCCCATGCTGGAGCGCATCATGCACGACGCGCGCTCCCTGTTCCCGGGCGGTAGCGCTGGGCTGCTGCAGCTGATGTACCCGCCGCTGGGGGCCGCGGTGGCCGCGCAGTCGGACTTCTTCGCCGACCCGTTCGGGCGTGTCTACCGCTCCATCCCGCAGATCTGGGCTACCGTGCTCACCCCCGACGGCGCCTCCCGCGCGCGCCGGGTGCGTGACGTGCACCGCGGCATCGAGGGGCAGGACGAGCGCGGGCGCGGCTTCCGCGCGCTGGACCCAGAGACCTTCTGGTGGGCGCACGCCACGTTCACGTGGGAGATGTTCGAGGCGCGGCGCCTGTTCTACCGTGAGGGGCTGCGCGGGCTGGACCACGACGCGCTCTACGCCGAGACCGTGGCCTGGTACGGCCGCTACGGGATGAGCATGCGCCCCGTGCCGCCCACCTACGACGCGTTCACCGCGAAGTTCGACCGCGTCTGCCGAGAGACCCTCGAGCTGACCCCGGCCGCGCAGCGCGTGCTGGACATGGCGCTGGCCGGGGAGTGGCGCCCGCCTTTGATCCACGCGAACTTCAAGGACCCGCTGACGCGCAGCGCGGGCCGCGCCGTGGTCATCGGCTGCCTGCCCGTGAGCGTGCGCGAGCGCTTCGGGGTGCCGTTCACGCGCGCGGACAGGCGGCAGTTCGAGCGCACCTGCCGCGTCATCGCCGGCACCTTCGAGCTGGTGCCACCGCGGCTGCACCACGTGACGCTGCGCACGGGGCTGCGTGTGATCGGAGGCCTGACGCGCCACGAGCGCTACGAGCCGCCCGCGCGCTGAGGAAGCGTTGGTGACCGCCTGGCGCGACGTCATGGGACGCGTCGCGCGGTCGTCGCGTGCCCCGACGTGACCACAAATGACAAGCAATCTGTCCGGCGCTCCCCTCACGAGTCATTCCCCGGCGCCCTACGTTGCCTCCATGACCACCGACACGCTGCGCGCCGTCCCCACGCCCACCCACGCTCGCCCCGAGATCAAGGTCCGCCGCATGGACCTCGACTTCCCGGACGAGATGCCCGAGTTCTGGTTCGACGAGAACCCGTTCCTGACCGCGCTGCTCTCGGCCATGTCGGTCTCGTTCCCGGCGGGTGAGCGCTACTTCATCGCCAGCGTGCGGCACTTCCTCCCGCAAATCGAAGACCCGACGCTGCGAGCCGAGATCCGCGCCTTCACGGGCCAGGAGGCGAACCACACCAAGGAGCACCTGGCGTTCAACGAGATGCTGGAGCGACGAGGCTACCCGGCCAAGGCGATGGAGGCGTGGGTGGAGCGCCGCACCAAGCGTCTGCAGAAGGTGTCGTCGCCGGAGGCGAACCTGGCGCGCACGGCCGCGCTCGAGCACTTCACGGCCATCCTCGCGGGCGCCTTCATCGAGAACCCCGAGGTGCTCGCCACCATGAGCCCCGAGGCCGCCACCATGTGGTGCTGGCACGCGATCGAGGAGATCGAGCACCGCGCGGTCGCGTTCGACGTGTACAAGCAGGTGGTCGACGACGAGGCGCTGAGGCTCAGGACGATGCGCCACGTGACGGTGGTGTTCATCCTCGTGAACCTGGTGCGTACCGCGATGCTGCTGCGCACCTCGGGCCACCTCACGAACGTGCGCGCCATCGCCAAGGGGCTCGACGTGCTGTGGGCGCGGCCCGGGCTGCTGCGTCGGCTGCTCCCGCAGTACCTGGCGTACTACCGCGCCGACTTCCATCCGTCGCAGCACGACAACAGCGCGCAGGTGGAAGCCGCCAAGGCGCGCTTCCTGGGCGCGCTGGCCTGAGTCAGCGGTCGGCGCTGCGCTCCTGCCGGTAGCGTGTGGGCGTCCGCCCCGTCCAGCGCCGGAACGCGCGCGTGAAGTTCGCGGGGTCTTCGTAGCCCAGCATCGCCGCCACGCGCGCGGCGGACAGCGCGGGGTTGTCCAGCAGGCGCAGCGCGTCGCGGCGGCGGGCGTCTTCGAGCAGCGTGGAGAAGCGCGTGCCCTCGCGCTCCAGCTGGCGGCGCAGCGTGCGCGGGCTGGTGCGCAGGCGCTTGGCCACGTCGTCCAGAGACGGGTAGCCCTCGCGCCCGAGGCGCAGCTCGGCCTGCACGCGGATGGCGGTGCGCTGCTCGGTGAGGCCGCGCTCCTCGGCTTCGCGCTCGCACCACGTAACGGCGGCGCGCAGGCCCGCCGGGTTCGACATGGCGAGCGGCCGGTCCAGCAGGGCCGTGGGCGCGCGGAAGCAGGTGCTGGGCATGTCGTAGCGCACCAGGCCGAGCCGCTCGCGGACGCGGGCCGCGTGGCGGGGCTCCGCGTAGTCGAACCAGACCTCGGTCTGGCCCTCGGCCTCGGGCACCAGCGCGAGCACGCCGCGCGTGAGCGTCACCAGCGCCACCTCGGTGGTCATGCGCCGCTGGTCCTCGCTCATGGGGATGCTCGCGACGAGCTCCGCGAACGTGGTGTCGTCGTCCTCGTGGATGGAGATGGCCAGCGCGCGCCCCACCAGTGGCCAGAAGCGGCGCACGATGTCGAGCGCGTCGCGCCCGCTGGCGCTGGACAGGATGGCGTAGCCGACGCTCCCCAGCGCGGTGGGCGGCAAACGCCAGCCAAACTCCACGCCGAGCGCGGGGTCGTCGACGACCTCCCGCACCACGGCCACCAGCCGACGCTGCTCCTCGAGCGTGACACCGGACTCCAGGATCTCGCGCGGCTGCATGGCGAGCCCGGCGCGCGCCAAGAGGTCCGCCGCGCGATGACCGCGGTCCGCCGCGATCTCCAGCAGCGTCATCGTGTAGACGCCCGGCACGAACCACCGCGCCCAGTCGTCGCCGCCTTTCGCGCTCATGGCGCACACGATGCGCGACGTGGCCAGCGATGACAATCGGGAGCGGTATAGTTCGGGCCCATGTGCACCTTCATCACGGCCACGCTGCCGGCCTCGGCGGACACGCCGCGCTTCCGCGCGTTGGTCCAGGAGCACGGCCTCGCGTTCGCGCCGCTGCACAACGCCCACGTGAGCGCCCTGCTGACGCCGAGCGAGCGCTACTACCGCGCCACGCGCGCGCACTGTGACTGTGGCTCCAGCTTGCGAGGTCCGCGCGCTGAGAAGCGACTGGATTCGCAGATCGCCGGGCTGCGGGCCAAGGGCTGGAGCGAGAGCAAGATCGACAAGTGGCGACGTTCCAAGGAGCCCGGCAGGCCCCGCGAACGTGGGCGGGCGGTTGACGAGCCAACATACGATGCCTGGGTGAGCTTCCTCGCGGCGGCACTCGCGCTCGACGAGGTGCGCCACGTCGGACTGCTACAACACCACTACCGCGGCGCCGTCACCGACGAGGTGTTCCAGTTCACGCGCGCGCCGCGCACGCTCGCGGAGGTGCGCGAGGGCTCACTCGCCTGGAAGCACAACGTGCTCTACGAGGTGCGTGACCCGGCCCGCTACGAGCGGTGGTGATCGGCCACGTGGCGCGCGCCGTCGTGTAGAGTCGCCGCATGTCCTGGACTTCGAGGGTGGTGGCGGCGCCGACGAACGAAAAGGGTGCGGCGGTGAGCGTCGCGAGCCTCGCCGTGCGTGGCGACCACGTGCTCGTGCGGCACGCCGACTGGCGCGGGTCGGACCGCAGCCTGTGGGTGCACGGCGTGGAAGAGACACGCCTACCGTTCGACGAGCCATGCGCGGCGGCGTTCGCGGGGGAGGGGCGCCTCTTGGTGGCCGACGGATCGCGGCTCGTGGGGTGCGGACCATCGGGCGAGGACGCGCAGGTGCAGGCCACTCTCGAGGGTCCTCCGCAGGAGCTGTGGGTGGGGCCGGGCTGCGAGGCGCTCGTGGCGTTCGGGCCTCAGCTCGCGCTGTGGAAGTCCGGCCACGATGGGCCTCCGACGTGGAGGTCCAAGCTGGGCACGATGACGCGCGCGCGTGTCATCGCGGATGGCGCGAGCGTGTGGCTGTCGGGGGAGGACCTGGTGCTGACGCGCGTGAGCGTGGCCGACGGAACGGTGGAGGAGCGCCTGGTCCTGCCCGCGCGGGACCACATGACCACACCCTTTGCGCTCGCGTCGGATGGCACCCTGTTCACCCACGACCACGACTGGCAGCTGGCGGTGCGCGACGCGGGACCCGGGCATGCGGTCCTCGCGTCGGTGGCCGGCGCAGGTGCGGACCTGATCGACATCGGGTGCGACCCGACCGGCCGCTACGTGGTCACGTGCGCGCACCACCACACCAACCGCCAGTACGGCGGCGGCGTGCTGCTCTACGAGCGTCGCGACGCCACGCTGGTCCCGGTCGCGTTCGACCCGTTCGAGCGCGGCCTGCACGCGGTGGTCACGACCGATGGACGGGTCACGATCGCGACGCTGGACGGTGCGCTCCGGCGGTACCCGAGCCCCGATGCAGAGACAGAGCGGGACGCCGCCACCGCGCTCTCGGCCCTACCCCGCAGAGAGCCTTACGACGACCTGCTCTGGCACCCCCACCTGGTGTCCGTGTGGCTGAACACGGACGGCCCCGTCACACGCGAAGGCCGCCCGCTCTACTACGACAGCGACCACTCCGAGACCGGCGCGTCACAGCCCGCCCTGGAAGACACCCTGGCGCGCACCCGCTTCGGAGCGGCCGCCGCCCGCGTCGCGCGCGAGCTCGGCGTCACGGGGCCCATGGTGCCCTTCCTCGTCTACAAATGCAGCTACCCCGCGGCTCCGGGGCCGGTCCCGGGCGGGCACCACGGCGGCGGGTATTACCTAGGCTCGTTCGTCTACGACCTCGACTAGCTCCTCGGCCGTCGGGCTCGTCTCGGGGAGCGCCTCTTCACCCGCAGGCGGCCCCTCGTTCCGGCTGTCGGGGAACTCCGAGGGTTCCACGTCCATAGCGCGTGCCGAGCCCGCAGCGAGCTCTGGCGACGGCCCCGCGGTCACGGCCGGCGCGGCGGGGGCCTTCGCCAACAGGCCGCCCGCGAGCGCCCGGGCGGGGGCGAGCCAGGCGCGCGCGTCGAGCCCGGTGACGGCCTCGACCACGTCGGGCACTTGGCTCAGCACCTCGGTCAGGCTGCGGTTGAATCGAGCCACGCCCGAGCCGTGCTCCGCGCCTCCATCCATGACCACCACGCGGTCGATGGACGCGAGGGGCGCCGCCACGGCCTCGGCGATCTGCGGAAGCTTGTCGATCAGGAGCTGGCTGAGCGCGGCGTCGCCATACTGCTTCCACGCGTCGGCCTTGGCGGCCATGCCGCGCGCCTCGGCCAGCAGCTGCGCCTCGATGCCGGCCGCCTCGGCGAGGCCTTTGCGGCGCAAGCCGTCGGCCTCCGCTTCCCCATGGATGCGCAGCGCCTCCGCTTCGGCGCGCGCGCGCAGCAAGATGGCCTCGGCCTCTGCTTCCGCGTCTGCGGTGCGCGCGATGCGGCTGGACTCGGCGAGCAGGGACGCGCGGCGGCGGTCGGCCTCGGCGGGCTTCTGCACGGCGTGCAGCAGCTCGGTCTCGATGCGCCGGACCTCCATCTCCTCCAGCGCGATGCGCTTCTCGGCCTGCGCCAGCTCGAGCGTCCGCTCCGCGGCGATGAGCGCCTCGCGGCCACGCACGTTCTCCAGCTCGTAGGCCAGGTCCGCCTCGGCCTTGGCGCGCGCCACCGACGCGCTGCGGGCGTGCTGGTCGCGGTCGCGGCCGGCCTCCGCTTCGGAGAGCGCGCGCTCGGTCTCGATCGCGGCCAACCGCGCCGTGCGCTGCGCCTCGCTCTGCCGCACGGACGAGAGCTGCTCGGCTTCTGCGGTGCCGATGAGCGCGTCACGCCGCGCGCGCGCCTGGCCCAGCTGCGCCACCTTCTGCACCTCGGCCAGCTGCGGCTTGCCCAGCTCCAGCAGGAAGCCCGAGGGGTCGCGCACCTCGCGGATGGTGAAGCTCACCACGCCGATGCCCATGTTCGCGAGGTCGGCGCTGGTCAGGCGCTGCACGGTCTGCGCGAACGACTCGGGGTTCGCGTGGATCTCCTCGAAGGGCAGCGTGCTGATCACCGCGCGCAGGTGCCCCTGCATCATCTGGTGCGCGATGTCGTTCATCTCGCTGCGGGACTTGCCGAGGAACATCTCGGCGGCGAGCGCCGTGGAGAGCGGGTCGTCGCTCAGCACTTTGATCTGGGCCACGCCGTCGACGACGATGGGCACGCCGAACTTGGTGAAGAACTCGGGGGTGCGGATGTCGAGCGTCATCAGCTCGACCGACATGACGTCCACCTTCTCCTTGAAGGGCACGACGAAGGTGCCGCCGCCGTGCAGCACCTGGAACTGGTGGTCAACGTGGGCGCCGGTGGCCGCGTGCGTGTAGGACGAGCGACGACCGGAGATGATGAGCACCTCGTTCGGGCCGACGCGCCGGTAGCAGCGGCTCACCAGCAGCGCTCCCACCACGAGGCCGACGAGGAGGACGAAGAGACTGGGTACGATCACGGCACACGCTCACTTTCTGGATAGGCGCAGACCTCGGCGACGCGGTGTCGGAGGTCGACGATCAACACATGCGCGCCCTGCGGCACGGCCTCCCCGTCGTGTCCACGCGCGGGCACCAGGCCCACGCCATGCGGGCCCGGGACGCGGACGGCCCCCACGCCACCGGCTGGGATGGGCACCACCACCAGGGCGATGCTCCCGCGACGTGACCCGGCGCGCGGCGGGGTGCGCGTGACGGAGCGGGCCAAGACGACGAGGACGCTCACGACGGTGACCAGCGCGAGGCCCACGGTGGTGGCTTGCAGCGCTTGGGTCAGCACGTCGTAGGCGCGGGGGTCCATGCCCGCCGCCCTATGGAAGGAGCGTGCCAGGCGAGATCACGCGGGTTTCTCGGCGAGGCGGGCGGCGCGCGCGTGGTGGAAATCCTCACGTCATGAGACAAAGTCTCACCATGCCCAGCCAGGTGCTCGTGTTGGACGCCGCTCCCCCGACGCTCGAGGCGCTGGTCGAGGCGCTGCTGCGGGTCGGCGACGGCGAGCTGAGCGTGCGCTACCACCCAGGAACCACGTTCGAGGACGAGGACCTGCGCGGCATCGACATGGTGCTGTTCGACGCGGCGACGGGAGACGGGGCGCTGCCGGGCCTCGAGCTGCTGCGCGCCGTGCGGGAGCGTGACGCGCGCCTCCCGGTGGTCGTGACGGCCGCGTCGGGCTCCGTCGCGATCGCCGCCGAGCTGATCGCCGCGGGGGCGACCGACCTGCTGGTGCGCGGGGCCCACCTCGACGAGCGCGTCGCGACCCTGGTGACCAAGATGCGGCCGCTGGTGCGCACGCTGCTCGAGAACCGCGCGCTGAAGACGGAGCGCGAGCAGCGCTTCGCGATCGTGGGGGCGTCCGAGCCCGTGCGGCAGATGGTCACGCGCATCGCGAAGGTGGCGCCGGTGCCGCGCCCCGTGCTGGTGCTGGGCGAGCGGGGCACCGGCAAGGAGCTGGTCGCCAAGGCGCTGCACGACGCGTCGAGTCGGCCGGGGCCCTTCGTGGCGGTGAACTGCGCCTGCTTCAGCGACGAGCTGCTCGAAGCCGAGCTGTTCGGGCACGAGCGCGGCTCCTTCACGGGCGCGCACAAGGCGAGCGTCGGCAAGTTCGAGCTGGCGCACCACGGCACTCTCTTCCTGGACGAGATCGGGCACATGTCGCTGCCCTTCCAGCGCAAGATCCTGCGCACGGTGGAGTACGGGACCTTCCTGCGTGTGGGTGGGCAGGCCGAGAGGCGCGTGGACGTGCGCGTGGTCGCGGCCACCAACGCCGACCTGCGCGCGCGCATTCGCGAGGGCACGTTCCTCCCCGACCTCTACGACCGCCTGGCGTTCGAGGTGATCGACGTCCCGCCGCTGCGCCAGCGGCCGGGCGACGTGGAGCTGCTGGCGGCGCACTTCTTCGAGCGCTTCATGCGCGAAGTACCCGCGTTCCACGGCAAGGTGCTCACGGAGGACGCGCTCGAGGTGCTGCGGCACCACGACTTCCCCGGGAACGTGCGCGAGCTGCGCACCATCATCGAGCGGGCGGTGTACCGCGACACGACCGACGCGCTGACGGCCGAGGACATCGGCGACCTGGGCGCCCGGAGCACGCGCCCGACGAGCACCTTCCGGGTGCGGGTCGAGGAGCTGGAGCGACGCATGGTGCACGAGGCGATGGCCGGAGCGGGAGGCAACGGCGCGGAGGCCGCGCGCACGCTCGGCCTGGCGTACCACCAGCTGCGCTACTACCTGCGCAAGTACCCCTGGCCTTGACGCACCGGCTGGCCCCGGCGGACTGGAACTGCGTCAGACCCCCAGCCGCCTGCGCACGGTCTGCTCCACGGCGTCTGTGTGGTCGATCCACCGCTGATGGACGAGGGGATCGGAAGTGCCCAGCATGCGCGATGTGGGGATGCTGAAGCACCCCGCTTGTTGCGCGGAGGAGTTGGGGGCAGCACCTGGCGCGGCGCTCGCCATGCTGGGTGGCGGCGTCACGACCTTGAACCAGACGATCACACGCGCCCCAGTGGCTGGCACGGGGATGGTGCGCTCGGCGAGCGCGGCCAGGTTGCGCGCCGCCTGCTCGGGCGTCGCATCGCGCGAGGCGTAGAAGCGCTCCTGCTGCGCCTCTCGCGGTGCGTCGAAGCAGACCTCGACGACGGCCGGGAGGGTCCCACGGATCGTCCGTTCGATGCTGAACGTGACACGGCCGGGAGCACCCCACGTGGGGTGGCTGGGCTCGCAGGCCGTGACGCGCGCGACCGCCCAGGACAGGGTCGCGTCCGCGAGGGGATCGTAGTCCGGCATGACGCCCATGCGCCGAGTCTCGCACGATGGTCCTCGCGGACACAGGATCGTGTGGCGCTGCCGATGGACAGCCGGTCTTCAGGGCCGGAGCGCGTCCGTCACGGTCCACTGGACGAAGCGCGCCTCTTGGTCGGTGAGCCCGCCCATCAACTTGACGAGGCTCTCGTCCGCGAGGCGGACCGACACGGCGTGAGAGCCCGAGCCGGTGGCCTCGCTCGAGCGGTCGCGAGGCTGCTCGGACAGCTCCGCGCCGCGGAGGTCGCTGCGCGCAAAGCGTGCGTTCCCGCGCCAAGGGACGGGGCCGTGCCGAACGCTCAGGGTGTCGGCGGTGAGGGTCAACGTGGTGCGGTTCAGGAAGCCCGCGAGCACGGAGTAGGTGAGCCCGACACCGACCGCCACGTGCGCCACCGGGAAGACCACCATCAGCCATGACGCGTCCGAGCCGAAGGCGCTGCTGTACCAGAACACGAGGAACGAGTCCCACGCGATGCAGAAGAACAGCAGGAACACGTGGTGGGGCTGGAACCAGCGTCGGGTCAGCGTGAACGCGCTCGGAGCGCGCGTGGTCGCCTCCCGGTACGTGTCTTGGAAGAGGGCGCTGGGCTCTTCGCGCGTGAGCGTGATGCTGGTCGGGCGCGCCGGGCTGGGTGGCGCAACGGCGCCCGCCACGTCGAGGGTGCTCGGGTCGATGCGGAACACGTGGTTGCACCCGGCGCACTTCCCCACGAGGGCTTCGATGTTCACATCGGACGCGGGGATCTCCGTTCGACACTTCGGACACGCGAGCACGGTGGCCTCCTCTCGGTGAGTTGCGGCGGACTCTAGGGGGCGCACCCGCCGAACTCAAGCGGCGCGGCCCTCGCATCGCGAGGCGCCTCAAGGCGCGTGGTGCATGAGCGTGACCACCGGGTCCACCTCCGTGGTTCCGTCGAGGATGGCGAGCACGGCCGGGTCGTCGGAGCGCAGCACCGTGTGGATGCCGAACGCCAGCGTGTACGTGGCCGTGATGGCCAGGCTGGTGTCGAGCGGCAGCGTGCTGCAGCCGAGGATGCCGGTGAACGAGTTGTGGCAGCCGCCGGCCAGCTGCACCCACGTGACGTCGGCGCCGGCGGAGCGTGCAAACAGCTCCGCGTTGCTGGCGACGTCGGGCTGCGAGAGCCAGAAGACCGGCGCCGTCATGGCGGCGAACCCCTCGTCCGCGACCAGGCCGGTGGAGAGCCCCCCGTCGAGGGAGACCACGCCCACGACGCGCGGGTCCGGTTCGTACATGGCGAACGCGTCCAGCTCGGCCTGCACGCAGTCGGGCGCGCAGCGCGCTTCGATGGTCTCGAGGTCGAAGTCCGGGCCGCCCATGATCCACGCCGTCTCCCCGCCCAGGCTGTGCCCGGCGACCAGCACGCGCTCGGTCTCGACATGGCCGGCCAGCGGGTGGTCCGTGGGGAGGTTCGCCATGAAGTCGATGGTCGCCTGCAGGTCGTAGGCGCGGACCACGGGGGAGTCGAAGGGGCGCGGATCGGTCGGGTCCATCAGCGTGAGGCCCTGGTGGTCGGGCGCCACGACGATCCAGCCGTTGCGCACCGCCTGCCGCGAGAGGGAGTGGTTGGCACCGCCCCACGCGCCGTCTCCGTGCGAGTAGACCAGCAGCGGGGCCCGCCCGCTCGGCACGCGCACCGTGGCGTCCAAGAACGAGTTCTCGTCTCGAGACACCGCGTTGAAGCGCGTGAGCATGCCCGTCTCGTCCGAGGTGGCGTACCAGACGTTGAGCCGCAGCGTGCGGACCGCGCCCGTGCCGGGGACGGTGTACTGCGTCTCGAGGAACTGGAAGCCCGCGACAGGCGCCTCGTCGGTCGCGATGTCGGGTGCGCCGCGCGTGACGGGGACACCCGAGTCGCCTTCGCCACAGCCGGGCAGACCGCCGAGGAGCAAGCCACCGAGCACCGAGCACACCGAGAGACCGAGGAGCTGCCGAGGGATGCGCATGCGACGGGGTATCATGAACCAGCGTCGGAGCGCAGGGGGATCATGCGGAGGCGTGGGCGAGTTTCCCTGACGATCCTGGCGGCGCACACACACTCACCCGCTGGAGCCTCGCGCCGTGCGAGACTCGGTGATCGAAACCCTCGCGGCCGACACTGCCTCCTCGATGAGGCGCTGTCTCGTCGAAGGAGCGTGGCGCATGGGTGGCATGGTGCGGATGGATGGGTCGGTGGTCGGGTGGTGGCGCGCGGTGTGGCTCATGGCCCTCGCGCTGCTCCCGTGGGTGTCGGGGTGCGGCAACGGGGGCATGGCGCCCGAGTGCGTGCAGGCCGCCGACTGCGACGACGACGACCCGTGCACGCGTGACACGTGCAGCGACGCGGGCGAGTGCGCCTACAGCGCGGCTGCCGATGGAGGGGCCTGCGACGACGGGCTCTACTGCACCGACGGGGACACCTGCTTTGCGGGGAGCTGTCGTGGCGGCACGGCGAGCCCCTGCGGGGGGGACACCCTGATCTGCAGCGAGTCCCTCGGCGCGTGCGTCGCGTGCGTGGGCGACAGCGACTGCCCGGTGGACGAGCTGTTCTGCAACGGCGCACCGTCGTGCGTGAACAACGCGTGCGTCACGTCGGGCGACCCGTGCGCTTCGTCCGCGACGACGCCCGTGTGCGACGACGCGCTGGACATGTGCGTGGCGTGCCGCGAGGCGAGCGACTGCGACGACGAGAATCCGTGCACCGACGACGCGTGCGGGAACGACGGCGCGTGTACCCACACGGCCAACGACACGAACCCCTGCGACGACGACGGAGACCTGTGCAACGGCGCCGAGAGCTGCGTCGCGGGCGTGTGCACCTCGGACGGGGTCGACCCGTGCACGGGGGGGTCGCTGCCCTACTGCGACACCGCGACCAACGCCTGCGTGGCCTGCACCGACGCGGCCCACTGCGTCGACGGCGCGTTCTGCAATGGGGCCGAGCGCTGCGTGGCTGGCAGCTGCGAGCCCGCGCTGGAGGTGGCCTGCGCGGACGCTGTGAACGGCTGCGACGAGGGGCGTGACGTGTGCCTGGACTGCCACCTCGGCAGCGACTGCCACGATGGCGACGCGTGCACCACGGACGTGTGCCGCGGCGGCTCGTGCGAGCACGGTCCATGTCCGATGGGCACCACGTGCATGAGCGGTGTGTGCCGGGGCTGCACGAGCGCGGGCGACTGCGACGACGGCAACCCATGCACCACGGACAGCTGCAACACGGGCACGGGCGAGTGCGGCTGGACCGACGCGTCGAACGGCACCCCCTGCGACGACGGCGTGTTCTGCACCGCGCCGGGAGCCTCGTGCCTGGCTGGCACCTGCTTCCCCATGAACGGCGCCACCTGCGGCGGGACCACGCCCATCTGCGACGAGGGCGGGGAGACGTGCCTGGGGTGCGCCACGGCCAGCGACTGCGACGACGGGAACGCGTGCACCACGGACGTGTGCAACGTGGACGGGTCGTGCAGCCGCACGCCGGTGGTGTGCGCGGACGACGGCATGGCCTGCACCATCACGCACTGCGACCGCGCGCTCGGGTGCGTCTCGACCTCCATGCGCGACATGCTGGTGGCGCTGCAGTTCCGCAGCACGGACACCATCCTCAGCGTGCGCGGCAACGCCCCGAGCGTGACGGTTCAGAGCGGGCTCTACCTGTGCACGGGACCCGGAACGTGTGTGGCTGCGCCGGGCCCGGTGAACTTCCCTACCGAGGGCACCATCGACCTGCCTCTGAGCTTCGCGCTGAGCACGCTGCCCGAGCTGAGCGGCGGCGAGCTGGCACTGTCCACCGCGAGCGACGGCAGCGAGGTGTGCGACTACGTCCGCTGGAGCGACAGCATGTCGGCGCCCGCGACGGCGCTGGGGCTGGCCGCGGCGAGCCAGGGAGAGTGGGACGGCGGCGTGGTGGACACCTCGACCGCGCCCGCCGCGCCGCCCACGCCCGGCATCTGCTGGCTGGACGTGTGGGGTGGCGGAGCGCCCACGGCAGGGAACGACGCGGCGAGCGACTGGGGCTACTGCCCGCACTGCGGGGACTGCCGCGACGCGGACCCGTGCACGTACGACTACTGTGACGACCAGACCATGCTGTGCGTGCACGACGACGCGCTGCGCGAGGCGCTCGCCGGCATCGACTTCGACGGCGACACCGTCTCGCTGCGCAACACGTCGAGCGCGGTGGCCGAGCTGCCGCTGGCCGTGGGCGTCTGCACGGCACCCGACATGGCCAGCTGCGAGGTGACGACGGGCAGCATCGGCGCGGCGGGGCTCTCCGTGGAGCTCACCCAGGACCTCGTGAACTCCTCCGGGGAGCTCGCGCTGATGGTCATGGCCGGCCCCGGCGGCTTCCAGCTGTGCGACTACGCGCGCTGGTCGGGTGGCGCGGCGGCGCCCTCCACGGCGCTGGGCACGGAAGCGGAGAGCAGCGGCGAGTGGACCGCTGCGACGGCGATCGACTCCACCGGCGCGAGCGCTGTGGTGCACGCGGGTGGGTCGCCGAACAGCAGCGCTGCGGCGTGGAGCAGCGCGCCGTAGCGACGGACGGTGCGAACACGCCAAAGAACGCGCCAAAGAATTCGCCAATAGCTTGTCGACGACGCGACACAGTGACATCATTATGTACACTTACGCGATACCGAACGCGCCATGGGAACTCGCCAATCATTGCCCGCCTCCGGCTCACCCGCCGCCATCCAGCCAGCGCGCTACGCGGGGCCTCGGCGTGCCGCTCTTGCGGACGCGGCGGCGGTGCTGCGCGAGGAGGCGGCGGCGCTCGGCGCCCCGTTGGTGCCTGCGGCGGCCCACGCTCTCGCTGAAGTCGTCGACCGCGTGCGCGTGTACTCGTCGGGGCGCATCGAAGGGCACGACACCACCATCGCCGAGATCGAGGCCGTGGCGCGCGGCGAGTTCGCGGCGGACCCGGTGCGACGCGACAAGCAGCAGGAGGCGTTGGCAGGGCTCGAGACGATGTCGCTGCTGCGCGCGGCGGTGCCGCGTGACGCGGGGCCCGACAGCGCCGAGCTGCTCGCTTGGCTGTACGCGAGTGATCGGCCCGCCGCGATTCACCGTGAGTACACGGCGCGCATCCCCGCGCCGCTGCGGACCTACACCACGCGCGACGGCGTGGCCCACGCGCTCGTGCCGGGAGAGCTGCGTCACCTGGTCGTGAGCGTCGGGCAGCACGTCGCGCCTCCCCCCGAGGCCGTCACGGAGCAGCTGCGCACCTGGGCACAGGCCTATCGCATGGCCACGGACCGCCCGGGGCGGGTGCTGGACGCGCTCGCCAGCCACCACCGACTGCTGTTCATCCACCCGTTCCTCGACGGCAACGGGCGCGTCGCGCGGCTGCACACCGAGCTGACGCTGGAGTCCATCGGGGTGCGCGGCGGCGGCTTGTGGTCCGCGTCGGCCGCCATGCTCAAGGACCGCGACGGCTACATGCAGGCGCTCGCGGCGGCGTCGCGCACGCGCGCCGGAGACTTGGACGGCCGCGGCAACCTCTCGCAGCAGGGCCTAGAGGCGTGGCTGCGTTGGGCCCTCGACCGCTGCACGGCAGAGGTGCGCGCGATGCAGCACGTGGCACGCGCGTGCCCAGACAACATCGAGCGCTGGGCACGGGACCAGGGCGCCGACGCACGCACCGTGGCTGTCATCGGGGCCGTGTGGCGCAGCGGCGAGCTCTCTCGCGCGGAGGCGCTGGGCACGACGGGTGCCAGCGGTCGCACCGCGTCTCGGCTCGTCGGCGAGGCCACACGTCTGGGTGTCGTGACGGCGGACACCCACCGCGCGCCGCTCCGTCCCGCCATCCCGCGGGAGGCCGTCGCCTCGCTGGGGCAGCTCTACCCACGCGGATAGCGGCCGCGCGAACAGCGCTCAGAGCGTCTTCAGGAACTCCAGCAGGTCGGCCAGGGCCTCGGGGTCGCTGCCCCAGTCACGGCCGAGGAACATGAGCGTGTCGTGCCCGCCGTTGGAGCGGCCGGTGCGGGTCGTGTCGTAAGCGTGCGCGTATGGGTCGTTCACGCGCGAGGGCTGCCACTCGAAGCCGACGTCGCTCGTGTTGTAGTGCGTGGCGCCGCGCATGAACGAGGTGGGGCGCGACGATGGTACGAGCAGGTGGCGCAGCGTGGGCACCGACCCGTTGTGCAGGTAGGGCGCGCGCGCCCACAGACCTTGGAGCGGCAGCGCCAGGTAGCCGAGGCGGTTGGGGTCCGACACGGGCACGAGGATCTCCGCGTCGGTGGCCGCGCACAGCGTGCTGTCCGTGCAGGCCGAGCGCAGCGCCTGCAAGAGACGCGTGCGGCCCGCCGTGGTGATGGCGTGCGCGCGGTTCGGGTCGGTGCCGGTCACGGCCGGCGGGTACACGGTGTTCGCGCCCGGGTAGTGGCAGCTGGCGCAGTGCCCCTGGAACAGCGCAGCCCCGCGAGCCGCGCGCACGCCGTCGACGGGGAACGGGTACGGCGGAGGCGGCAGGTCGCGCGAGAACTCGGCCACCACGGCGGAGGGCTCGAAGTTGACCGCGAAGCCGAAGCCCACGGCGCCCACCGAGGCCGCGAGGTTGCGGTAGATGGCGTGCGGCATGCTGCCGTCCCACTCGGCCGCGGGGCGGTCGCGCTGGAGCCAGATGCTCATCACGTCGGCCTCGGCCGGGTTGGGCGGCATGATGGCGTCGAGCGTGGCGTCCGTCCCCGGGAGCAGCGCCTCGGGTAGCGTCTGCATGGCGAAGATGACCGCGAACGAGTCGAAGTAGCCGGGCCGGTCCAGAGCGAACGGGTCGGGCGCGTTCGCGTTGCGCGCGGTGCTGAACGTGAAGTCCAGCAGGACGCGCTCCTCCACCTGCCGACGCAGCTGGAGCGCCGTGCGCACCGTGGCCCCCGGGATGCCCGCGCCGAGGTCGTTCCAGCGCGGGTCTTCGGCGCTCTGCTCGAACGCGTTGAAGATGGCGTTCATGCGTGTGTTGGGGGCGCCGAACAGCAGGCGGTCCACTCCGTCGGGGCCCACCACGCGGCCCACGTGGCACGTGCCACACGCGATGACCGCGTAGTCCACCCCGGCGGAGCGGAAGGGGGCGATGCCGAGCGGAAGCGGGTTGCTGGGGTCGTACAGGTCCGGCCCGAGGCCCACGGCCGCGAACTTCTCCTCGGGTGGGCCCCAGATGTCGGGCATGACCTCGGAGAAGCGGTCCACCGCGCGTCGCGGCACGCCGAAGCCGCCGAGGGGCGCGTAGAGCATGGTGCGCAGCGCGGCCTCGTTGTCGCTCAGGTAGGTATCGAGGGCGGCCTGCCGGCGCGCGCGCTCCTGCTCCCACCACGCGTAGCGGTCGACACCCTGGTCTGCGGGTGGGCCGCCGTCGTTGGCGGCGGCGTCGGTCGCGGCGTCATCCCGAACCGTCGCGTCGGACGTGCTCCCGTCCGCCGACACGGACGCGTCCGGCACGGGCCCCGCGTCGGCGCAGCCGCCCAGCGGCGTGAGGAGCAGCATGGCGACCAGCACCCGCGGGCAAACACGGCGTGAGCTGACGTGGGGGATGGAGGGGGGACGCATGAGAAACAATAGTATGACTACTGTCTCTTGATATCAAGGGTGGCGAAGGCGCGCGGTGAGGGGCGCTCATCCCCCATCTCCCACGAGTGATTCGGGTGCGGAGGGGCCCATGGCACCGAGGCGCACCCACACGGCCAGGCTGCCTTCCGCTTGGAACTGAGGAGCGGTGTGCAGCGCACCCAGCCCCATGATGTTGAGCCGGGCGCGCAGCAGGTGGACCGCGCCGCCGACCGAGGCGCGCAGCCCCACGCGCGGGTGGAGCTGCAGGGTGACGCCGAGCCCCGCCCACAGCGCGACGTCTGCGGCGTGGTCGACGCGGTCCATGTCCGAGCCGCGCCCTTGCCCGCGCACCCGCCACACGCGCCCGCCACCGCAGCCGGAGAGCGCCCACGCCGCACGCCCCTTCTCGGCGCACACGCCCAGCTCCGCGCCCAACGCGCGCCCGTCCACGCGCACGCCCGACACGGGCGCCGTGCTGGCCGCAGGTCCGGTCCAACGGAACGCCGCCACAACCCCGAGCGAAGCGCGCGGCCGAGGGTGGAAGAGCGCGAGGCCCAACGCGCCGTCCGGGCGCAGCGCGGGGAGCAGGGGCGTGGCAAGCCCGAGCGCTGTGAACGCGTAGAAGCGGAGCGCGGGAGGTGCAGGGTCTCCCGCGAGCGGGCCCTCGTTGGGGTCTCCGGCCACGTCGGGATCGGAGGCAGGGTCGCGTTCGGATGGCACCTCGGGCGACGTCTCCGGGTCACCCGCGCCCACGTCCGGTGGCGGGTCCCCGGCGGCGTCGAGCACGGCCTGCTCCACCTGCTCGAAGGGGACGTCCAACGCGATGGCGGCCAAGAGCACGCTCGCGCTCAGCAGCGCGGCGCAGTCCGGGTCGGTCAGCTCGCGCGCGGTCTCGCCCTCGGGCAACGACGCCAGGAAGTGCAGCGCGAAGCCGTCTGGGTGCGGGACGATCGACACGCGCACCTCGCCGCGCTCACGTTCGGTCGCGGCGAGGACGGGTGCGAAGCGCGCCTCGGCGCCACTCGCCGCGGGGCAGCGAGGAGTGACCTGGACGACCAGCGACGGGCGCGGCCGCGCGGGGTCGGGTGCGTCGTGCCCGGCCGGCGGAGTGGCGGGATCCCCGGTGCCCGTGGGCTGTGCCCCCGCCACGCGCGTGAGCACGAGCGTGAGCGCCACACCGCAGCAGCCCACCAGACAAAGCGCCCGTCGCATGCGCGCGACCGTATGGCGTGAGGCCGCCCGGCCGCAAGCCCAGAGGGAGGCTCGGGCGCCCACGGTCTCAGCTCGCGAGGACGCGCCGGCGGCCCGCGTGGCGAGCCTCCGCGTCCACCCGCTCGAGCGCCGCTCGGACGTCGCGCCGCGCGAGGCGCAGCCGGGAGTACACGGTGTTCACCGGGACACGCAGCGCGCGCGCCAGCTCGGGCGCGGGCACGTCCTCGAGGTCGTGCGCCAGCCACACGCGGCGGCGCTCCGCGTCCAGCTCTTGCGACACGCGCCGGAGCCGGAGCAGCGCGCGGCTCACGTCTGCCGCGTGCGACGGATCGGTGTGCACCCGGGGCTCGGTCGCATCATCGAGGGGCACACCCCGGCGCGCGCGCTTGCGCTCCAGCGCCACACGCCGCGCGATGCCGGTGACCCACGGGCGGACGGGTCGGCTCGGGTCGAAGCGCGAGGCCAGGCTGTGCACGCGCAGCAGCACATCGTGCAGGCAGTCCTCCGCGTCGTCCGGGGGCACACCCCAGCGGCGCAGCTGCGCCAGCAGGTAGCCGCGCTCCGAGCGATAGAGCGCCTCGAGGCCGACAGGCGCGAGGGGGCGCGCGGCGTCGCGCGCGGGAGCGCGAGCGAGCTTGGGCGTGGGTCACGGGGAACGGGCGAGAGAGGGTCCGAGAACGGAGCGCGTCACGCTGGGTGGGTGTGGCTCGACGGGCCCCCTCGTCACTCGTTCTGCATCGGGCGGCACACGGGGCCCACCGTCGGCGCCTATCGCCAGGTGCGCACCGCGTCGAGGCCCGCGCGGGGTTCGCGACGAGCCGAGCGACCGTCGTTCAGCGCAGCGTCACTCCCAGGTAGGCCGCTGGGCGCGTCGCGCCCCCGTCCGCGTAGGCGACCAGCGGCACGGTGCGCACGTCCTCGTTGGAGCTCCCTTGGTAGGCGCGCAGGGCATGGCCCACCGCGATGCCGGCCGCGAAGTCGCGGTGCACGAGCCCGGCCGGGGGGGTCACGTCCACCAGCCGCGTGCCCGTCTGCACGCAGTTGCGGCGGTACTGGATGGTGCCGTCCGGGAGGATGCGGTGGATGCGGTTGGTCTCGGTGCACTGCAGCACGGGCACCTCGACCCGCTGCGTACGGAAGGTCACGCGCACGTCCTCGCCGCGCGGGGTCAGCGTCGCCACCACGCCCTCCACCACGGACGAGCTGTAGTCGCCCACGTCACGCACCCAGCTCACGCCGTCGCGCATGAGCGCGAAGGGGCGCAGCCCGCGCGCCGTGTACGGGAAGCGCGGGTTGTCGCGCACGGCCACGGCGGCCGCGCGGCGCACGGCGTTCAGCGCGGCCACCCGCGGACCGCGCTGGGTCTGCGCGGGCTGCAGCAGCTGGGCCAACGCCACGGCGTGAGCGCGCTCGCCGGCCTCCAGCTCACAGCGGTAGTAGGCGGCGGCCAGCACCGAGCCCGCGGGCGTGTCCACCGAGGCCTCCACGTCTTCTGGGCTCGCCGGGCGCTGCCCCTCGAGGTAGTCGTGCCACGCGCGGCGCAGCTCCGGGGCGCACCCGCGCACGGCCCCGGGGCCGCCTTGAGCCAGACGCAGCTCGAACTCGAAGGCCTGCTCCATGGCGGCGCGGTTCTCGGCGTGCGCGCGGGTCCACTCGGTGAAGGCCGCTTCGCCCAGCGTGGTGACCATCGGGAGCAGCTCGGGCACGCGCGCCCCGAGCGCGCGGAAGGCCGTGTCGTGCAGCTGCGCCAGGCGCTTGGTGCGGAAGAACTGCACGCGCGCGAACACCCGCTCGGTCTCGTCCAGGCGGGACGCGGAGAGCGCCTGCTCGAAGGCGCGCGGATCGAGCGCGAGGGCGTCGTGCCGCACCTGCACCCAGCCGGCGAGCTCTTGGTCGCGCAGCAGGTCGTCGGGGGCGATGCCCGCGCTGCCGAGCGGCCGGGCGTAGGGCGCGCGGTCCCAGGACGCCACGTTCCACACCAGCGCAGCGCGCAGCAGCTCGTCGGGGAGCGCCTCGGCGCGGTCCAGCCAGTAGAGCATCTCGTCCGCCTGCACGCCGCGGTTGCCACACACGAACATGCCCACCGCGCTGCGGGCCGCGCGCTCAGGCGCTGGCATGGTGGTGTCCTGCGCGTAGCCGGCGCAGCGCAGCTCGGCCCGGCGGTCGCTCGCGGTCAGCGCGTAGCCCAGCAGCGCGTCGAGCGCGGTGTCGGGCATGTCGGTCTCGTTCACGAGCAGCTGCCGGTAGGCGGCCAGCCACGCCTGCTGGTGCGCGTCGCGGGGGAACGAGCACGCGAAGCGCGCCGCGAAGGTGAGGTCGCCCAGGTCGTGCGCGGGCTTGAAGTTGGTGCTGCCACCCTCCGCCAGCCGGCGCAGGTTGAGCACGTCGCGCAGCTTGTTCTCACGCGCCTCACGCGCCTCGAGGGGCTCGAAGCCGGGTCTGCAGAAGCCCGGCGCGGCGGGCGCGACGGTGCGCACCCCGTTCGCGGCGCGCAGGCGCAGGGCGTCGGGCACGGGCGGGACCTCTTGTGCGCGGGCCCGGGGCGCAAAGGACGCGCACAGCAGAAGGGCGCCCAGCGCTCCCAGCGCACTCAGCATCGACTGACGTGCGACGCGCGGGCGGCCCGGCACCGATGTGTGAGCGAACGGACCATGTTCAGCGGGCTGCGAACGGAGAGCCGACAGCGAGCGCGGAGCGCGTGGGGCGCAGAGGAGCGAGTGTGTACCCATGCCCCTCTTGCGGCGGGCGACCGGGACCCGTCACGAATTCGACACGGCTCCGCACGGCCTCACACCCGAGGCTCAGCCCCGCGCGCCCACGAACCCCGCCAGGTGCTGTCCCGTCAGGGTCTCCGCGCCCGCCACCAGGTCGGCGGGCGGCCCCTCGAACACCACGCGCCCACCGTCGTGCCCCGCCCCTGGACCCAGGTCCACGATCCAGTCCGCGTGCGCCATGACCGCCAGGTGATGCTCGATGACGATCACCGACTTGCCGCTGTCCACCAGCGTGTCGAGCATACGCAGCAGCACGGCGATGTCCGCCAGGTGCAGCCCGACGGTGGGCTCGTCGAGCACGTACACGCCCCCCTCGGCGCCCATGTGCGTCGCCAGCTTGAGTCGCTGCCGTTCGCCGCCCGACAGCGTGGGCAGCGGCTGACCGAGGCGCAGGTACCCGAGGCCCACCTCCTGGAGTCGGCGCAGGATGGAGAGGGCCTGCGGGACGCGCGTGGCCTTGCTCCCGAAGAACACCCGCGCGTCGTCGACCGAAAGGTCCAGCACGTCCGCGATGCTCAGCTCGCCCAGGCGGTGCGACAGCACGGACGCCTCGAAACGGCGGCCCTCGCAGTCCTCACAGACACTCGACACGCCCGCCATCATGCCCAGGTCCGTGTAGATGACCCCGGCGCCGTTGCACGTCGGGCAGGCTCCCTCGGAGTTGGCGCTGAACAGCGCGGGCTTCACCCCGTTGGCCTTCGCGAACGCCTTGCGGATGGGGTCGAGCAGCCCCGTGTAGGTGGCCGGGTTGCTGCGGCGTGAGCCGCCGATGGCGCCCTGGTCGATGCTGACCACCCCCTCGCGTCCGCTGACGGAGCCCTCGATCAGCGTGCTCTTGCCCGACCCCGCCACCCCCGTCACCACCACCAACACGCCGAGCGGGATGTCCACGCTGACGTCTTTCAGGTTGTGACCGTTGGCGCCGCGCACCTCGAGCCACCCGGAGGGCGTGCGCACCGTCGGCTTCAGGGACGCGCGGTCGCCCAGGTGGCGCCCCGTCAGCGTGCCGCTCTCCCGCAGCCCCGCGACCGACCCGCTGAAGACCACCTCGCCCCCCGCCACACCAGCGCCAGGCCCGAGGTCCACCACGTGGTCGGCCAGCGAGATGACCTCGGGCTTGTGCTCCACCACCAGCACGGTGTTGCCCTTGTCGCGCAGCTGCAGCAGCAGCGCGTTCATGCGCTCGATGTCGTGCGGGTGCAGCCCGATGGTGGGCTCGTCGAACACGTAGGTCACGTCGGTCAGCGACGAGCCCAGGTGGCGGATCATCTTGGTGCGCTGCGCCTCACCGCCCGAGAGCGTGCCGCTGCCACGGTCCAGGCTGAGGTAGCCGAGGCCGATGTCCACAAAGGAGTCGAGCGTGTGTCGCAGCGCCGTGAGCAGCGGCGCGACGCGTTCGTCCTCGATGCCACGGGCCCACACCGCGAGGTCGCTGATCTGCATGGCGCACGCCTCCGCGATGTTGATGCCGGCCACCTTTGCCGAGCGCGCGCCCTCGTTGAGGCGGGTCCCCTGGCACGCGGGGCAGGTGTCGAAGGTCACGGCCCGCTCCACGAACGCGCGGATGTGCGGCTGCAGCGCTTCCTTGTCCTTGGACAGGAACGACTTCTGCACGCGCGGCACCAGGCCCTCGTAGGTCAGGTTCGCGTTCGACACGCGCACCTTGGTGGGCTCCTTGTACAAGAAGTCCTGCCGCTCCTGCGTGCTGTAGTCGCGGATGGGCTTGTCCCCGTCGAGGAAGCCGGACTGCGCGAAGATGCGTACGTGCCAGCCATCGGCGGTGTAGCCGGGGATGGTGATGGCGCCCTCGTTGAGCGACTTGCTCTCGTCGAAGAGCTGCGCGAGGTCGATGTCGGTCGCGAAGCCGAGCCCCTCGCAGCGCGGGCACATCCCACCCGTCACCGTGAACGAGCGCCGCTCGGTCTTGCCACCCCCCTTGTCGAGGGTGATGGCCCCTGCGCCCGTGACCGAGGGCACGTTGAACGAGAACGCCTTGGGCGACCCCACGTATGGCTGGCCGATGCGACTGAACAGCACGCGCAACATCGCGTCGGCGTCGGTGGCGGTCCCGACCGTGGAGCGCGCGTTCTTCCCCATGCGCTCTTGGTCCACGAGGATGGCGGTGGTCAGGCCCGAGAGTACGTCGACGTCAGGGCGCGAGAGGCTGGGCATGAAGCCCTGCACGAACGCGCTGTAGGTCTCGTTGATCATGCGCTGCGACTCGGCCGCGATGGTGCCGAACACGAGCGATGACTTGCCCGAGCCGGAGACCCCCGTGAACACCGTCAGGCGGCGCTTGGGGATGGCGACGCTCACGTTGCGCAGGTTGTTCTCCCGCGCCCCCTCGACGCGGATCAGGTCGTGCTGGTCGGCGGGATGCGGAGCGTCGGTGCGCATCGACGCGTTCAGCCATCGCGGGCAGCGCTTGTCAACCCAGGCGCGGCGGGGCGCGAGAGACCGCGCCGGCCTACCGCGTGACGAGGAGCCGCGCGCGGTCCACGTGGGCGATGGCGTTGGTTGACAGCATCAACCATTGGCCCCACGCTCGGGTCATGGCACGGATGATGGCGCCCACACGCGGCGAGCAGCTGCGGCCCGAGCTGGATCTCACGCGCACTGTGGGGTACCTCAGCGCGCGCGTGGGGCAGGCCTTCCAGCGCTCGTTGGTCACCAAGCTGCGCGCCGCCGGCTACAGCATCACCGTGGAGGAGTGGCGCCTGATGCGCGCGCTCTGGGCCGAGGACGGCCTGCCGCAGGCGCGCCTGGGGGAGCTCGCGCTCAAGGACAAGGGGCAGCTCAGCCGCATGATCTCGCGCCTGGTGAGTGAGGGCTGGGTCGAGCGGCGCGTGGACCTGGCCGACCGGCGCACGCCGCGCATCCACCTCACCGCGGCGGGCCGCCGGCTGGAGGCCAAGCTGCTGCCCCTGGGAGGCGCCGTGCGCGCCAGCGCCGTGCGTGGCATCGACGAACACACCCTGGCTGCGGCGGTCTCGGCCCTCGAGCAGATGCAGCGCAACCTCGACACGGAGAGCCCCTCATGACGACGCCTCGTCAGTCCATGCCCGAGACCCGCGAGGCCCTGCAAGAGCGCGCCCGCGTGGTCGAGCTCGAGCGCCAGCGCCTGGTGCAGCTGCGCGACGCGGCCGTGCGCGACCGCAACAACGCCGCGAAGCTGAGCGTGCTGGTCATCCTGGCCGTGCCCGCCTTCGTCTTCTGGGGCTTCTGGATCGCGCTGGCCGTGGTCATCCAGGTCATCCTGCTGGTGGTGGGCACCTGGTACATCACGGGCGTCCACATCCTCGAGTACAACGGCAACCTGGTGGACTGCGAGCACGACCAGGTGCTCATCAAGGAGCTGCTGGGACGCGTGGAGGCTGGGGCAGGGCAGGACGCGGCGGGGTGAAGGGGCGGTCTCGAGTCGGGCTGGCTGACTGGGCGACTCTGGACTCGAGGGGATGTGTCGAGCGAGGCCGGCTGACCGGGAGGCCACCAAGGCCAGGCAGCTGGGGTGGTTGATGGTAAGGCTGGTGGCTGATGGTGATGGAGGGCACCAGGCTGAAGCCTGGTGCCCCGGAGCTGCAGCGTTACCTACAAGTCCGCCCCACTACGGGGGCGGACTGGGTGGTCGAGAGCCGCGGAAGGCCGGAGACGCGGTGGCACGTCCGAGATTGCGCACGGCCTGCGTGCATTCGAACGTGCAGACTGGGGTGAGCAACGACCTAGCTCGACACCGAAGCCAACCACGCCGTAGTCCGCCCCCGAAGTGGGGCGGACTTTCAGACAGCCATGCAGCCTGGGGCACCAGGCTTCAGCCTGGTGCCCCCATCACCATCAACCTGACCAAAGCGACCAAAGTCGCCAAGTCCACGACCGTCCGATCAGCAGCCCCACAGCAAGCCGTGGGTCGTGGAGCACCGGGACCCACCCCGACACTCGTGTGTCGGAAGTCACTGAGGCTCTGAGGGCTCACCCGATGCGCCACCCTCGTCGGGCTCGTTGCGCAGCACGCTGTGCTTGGCGCTGTAACCGAAGTAGATGAGCAGGCCGATCCCCAGCCAGCCCACCAGGCGCAGCCAGTTCTCCACCGGCAGCGAGAGCATCAGGAACACGCACATGCCCACGCCCAGCAGCGGCACCACGGGCACCCACGGGCAGCGGAAGGGGCGCGGCAGCTCGGGGTGCGTGCGGCGCAGCACCAGCACGGCCACGCACACCACCACGAACGCGAAGAGCGTGCCGATGTTCACCAGCTCGGCCAGCACGCGCAGCGGCAGCAGGCCGGCCAGCAGCGCCACGAACGCGCCGGTGAGGATGGACGACTTCCACGGTGTGCGGAACTTCTCGTGCACGGCCGAGAAGAAGGACTTGGGCACAAGTCCGTCGCGCGCCATGGCCAGCATCACGCGCGGCTGGCTGAGCATGAGCACCAGCAGCACGGAGGTGATGCCCGCCAGCGCGCCCGCCGCGATGAGCAGCTGCGCCCAGGGCATGCCGATGGCCGCGAACGCCGCGGGGATGGGCGCGTCGATGTCGATCTGGTCGTAGGGGACCATGCCCGTGATGACGGCCGAGACCGCGATGTAGAGCAGGGTGCACAGCACCAGCGAGACGATGATGCCGATGGGCACGTCACGCTGCGGGTTCTTGGCCTCCTCCGCGTGCGTGGAGACCGAGTCGAAGCCGATGTACGCGAAGAAGATGGTGGCCGCGCCCGCCATCATGCCGAGCGGCTCGCCGCCCGCGCCGGTCTGCCCGAACACGTGCCCGAACACCGCGACGCCCGAGTAGCCGAAGGGCGCGAAGGGGGTCCAGTTGGACGTGTCGATGTGCTGCACGCCCACGGCGATGACGAACAGCACGATGCCCAGCTTGACCGCCACCATGACGTTGTTGAACGTCACGCTCTCCTTGATGCCCTTCACGAGCACCACCGTGACCAAGCCCGACACCAGCACCGCGGGCAGGTCCAGCCACGAGCCCGTCGCGGCCAGCTGCCCGGTGGTCGGGTCGTAATCGAAGGGCCCTGTCCGAAACACCTGGGGCAGCTGCGCCCCAAAGATGCCAATCAGGTTCTGGAAGTAGTGCGACCAGCCGTGCGCCACCGTGGCCGACGCCACCGCGTACTCCAGCACCAGGTCCCAGCCGATGATCCACGCCGCCAGCTCGCCCAGCGTGGCGTAGGCGTACGTGTAGGCGGACCCCGCCACCGGCACCATGGCCGCGAACTCCGCGTAGCACAGCGCCGCGAAGACACAGGCCACGCCCGCGAAGGCGTACGACAGCATCACCGCCGGACCCGCCTTGTCGTGCGCCGCCACACCCGTCAGCACGAAGATGCCCGTCCCGATGATGGCCCCCACCCCGAGGCTCGAGAGCGACACAGGCCCCAGCACGCGGTGCAGCCGGTTGTCCCCGGCCATCTCGTCCAGGATCCGCTTGATGGGCTTGCGCGTCGACATGGGCTTTGCCATGGCCGGGACGGTACTCGCGAAGCTGGGCGCGGCGGAAGTCCCCTCGTGCGGCATCGAACAAGGGACGGTCTCGTGGTCGCGGCGCGTTCGACTGTGACGGAGTAACCCCTCATCGAGTCGAGCAGGTATCTCGTGGAAGATGGGTCACGGTCGCACCCGGTTGACGTCCTCCGCCGCGACCACAGACACACGCCTCCTGCGCCGCCATGCCCAGCTCCCCGCCTACCTCCCGTGCCCCCCGCGACACGCTCGCTGCGCTGGCCGCGCTCGGCTTCCGTGACGCGGATGCATCCGCCCACGCCGCACTGGCCCCGGAAGGCGCTCCTGGACGCGTCGTCCGTCGCGAGGGTGCAGAGGTCACGCTCGTCGGCTGCGCCCACGGCGGGCACGCACACGTCCCTGGCCGCCTGCGCGACGATGCGGCGGCTGGCCCGATCGTCACAGGCGACTGGGTCGTCGTCGAGGACGACGCGACCCACGGCACGCCGACTGTGTGCGCCCGGTTGCCGCGGCGCTCCGAGCTCGCGCGCGCTGCGGCCGGAGGGCGCACGGAGCGGCAGGTCATCGCCGCGAACGTCGACCTCGTCTTCGTCGTGATGGGGCTCGACGAAGACTTCCAGCCGCGACGCGTCGAGCGCTACCTCGCGCTTATCGCCGACGCGGGGCTGTTGGCCGTCGTCTTCCTCACCAAGGCGAGCGCATGCGCGGACCGTGACGCCAAGGTCGCGGCTGTCCGGGCCGTCGCCCGCGGTCCCTTCGTGATGGGCGTGCACGCCATTGATGTGGTGGAAGGCTTCGCCACCGACGCCCCGGCAGCCTACCTGGGCCCGGGAACGACCATCGCGCTGGTCGGGTCGTCAGGCGCCGGGAAGTCCACGATCATCAACCACCTCCTCGGCAACGAGCGCATGGCGACGGGCGCGGTCCGCACGAGCGACGGACGCGGGAAGCACACGACCACGCATCGCGAGCTCGTCGCGCTACCGGGCGGCGCGCTCCTCATCGACAACCCCGGGATGCGGGAGCTCTCCCTCTGGCTCGACGGCGACGGCCTGACGCAAGCATTCGCTGATGTCACCTCGGTGGCGCGAGAATGCCGCTTCGGCGACTGCACGCACGGCGACGAACCCGGCTGCGCCGTGCGGAACGCCGTCGCGAGCGGCGCCGTGGACGAGCGCCGGGTCGAGAGCTTTCTGGCGCTGCGCGACGAGGCCGAGGCAACCGAGCGCCGACGCGACGAACAGCGCCGACGCGCGGACGACAAGGCGCGCACGAAGACCTACCGAGCCGTGCAGCGCGAGCAGCGGCGTCGGCGAGGCGAGTAGCACGCGCCAGCTCGCGCGCAGCTGTGTCGTTCGCGTCATCCACGGTCAGTCGCGGGCGCTTCGGCAGGGCGGGGCTGGGCGCGACGTTCCGGGCCCGACGTGACGGGCGAGCGCCCGTCTGGTACGTGTGCCCGCATGTGGCGACGCTGGGTCGGACTGGTGGTGGGCGCAGCCCTCGGATACTCGGCGGGCGCCAGCCTCGCGGCGCGGGTCCTGACGATGTTCTCGGGGGGCGACGCAGGCGATCAGATCGCTGCGGGCTTCGCGGGTGGGCTCATCGTCGGACCGCTGATCGCCTTGGTGGGCGCCGCCGTCGGCTACCAACGCGGACGCGCCGCGGACGTCGGACGCCGCGGGCTCTGAGCCGCCGTCAGGGCGTGATCGTCACCGTGAAGCCGCGCGCCTCGAGCCCTGCCCGCACGTCCTCCAGCGTGCGCGCTGCGCGCACCACGGTGCCCGCCTCGGAGCACGCGGGGATGTCGCTGCCGGCGCAGCTGCCGTGCAGCGAGACGTGCGGCGCGGGGGCCTGTCCCGGGGGCGGCGGCGGGGCATTCGCGTCGATCAGGTAGCCCGAGCCTTCGTCGAGCGACACCACGGCGCTCCCGCGGCGAGCCTCGAGGTGCCGCGGCGCGGAGCGTGCCCCGTGCGGTGAGCCGCCGGCCACGCCCGCGTCGACCGGCTCGCTCACCAAGCCGAGCGCGTCGCACAGCTCGGCCACGTAGGTGACCTGGGCCTCGGTCGCCACCGGCTCGCCCGTGATGCTGCCCGTGCAGCACTGCCCAGCGCGCGTGGCCCAGACGCTCACGCCGCTGACCCAGCGCTCGCGGTCCAGGCGCTCGTACAGCTGCCCCCGCAGCGCGGGACCGTTCGGCAGGTCGATCGCACGCACCTCGATGTCGCGCCCGTAGCGCTCGACCAGCGTCTCCGCGGACGGGCACGGCCCGCGCCGGTTGACCTGCACGCTGAAGTGCCCCGTGAGCATGCGCCGCACGCTGCCCAGCGTGCTGACCGCGGCGAACTCCGGCTGCGGCGGCCAGGGCGCGTTGGTGCCGCGGGCGCGCGGGGGAGCGAGCGGTCCCGGCGGCGGGTGCCGCATGGTGGCGCACACCCGGAAGGCCTCGTCTTCGTTGTCGGGCGTGGCCCACAGCAGCTCGCAGCGCGCGGCGCGGATGAACGAAGCGACGCGCCGCATCCCTTGCGCGTCGTTGTAGGCCATGGTCACGCCGTGCGGGCTCGCCTCGCGCCGGACGTTGGTGATGCTCGACGGGATGCGCCCCGTGGTTACGAAGCGCGCCGTACCGGAGGAGTAGGTGATCTCGATGTCGGTCCCCGGCCCGTGGAGGTACACGGCGGGCAACCCCGTCGAGTGCCGCCCCAGCTCCACGCGGTAGTTCGGGGGCACGGCCAGGTGCACGTGGATGGTCTCGTGCCGGATGGTCTGGAACACCCACCCCTCGGCAGTGGTCCCACCGGGCACCCCCGGCCACGCGTCGTCGGTGGCGCTGGGGAGCGTGTACGGCTCTGGAGTTGGGGAGACGGCTGCGACAGGAGCCGCTACCTGACCCCCGCCCGTGCCAGCGGCGCCAGCCGATTCCACCCCCGCGCTCCCCGGTTCCGAACCGGCCCCAGGTTCCTGCGCCCCAGGGTCACCGTCTGCCGCGTAGGTCGCGCTGACACCGTCCCCGTGCGCGGGATCCCGCTGGTTCTCGCCACGCCCACAGGCGGGAAACAGGGCGCTGAGTCCAGCCAGGGCGCAGCCCAGCCAGACCCCGGCCACACCACGCCCATGTCGTGATCCGCGCACCATGCGCGGCAGTCTATCCGGGCCCGAGCGGACGCGCCGTCGGGATCTGGGACAAATGTGGTTGCTGAAGCCCCCGGGGCACTCCTGGTCGGCATGGCGGGCACCCGAGCACCCCGGGCACCCCGGGCTGCTTGGGCTGATCGTGACGATGGGGGGCACCAGGCTGAAGCCAGGTGCCCCAGAGCTGCAGTGCTCACTGAAAGTCCGCCCCATTACGGGGGCGGACTACGTGCGCGTCTACTCCTGGTCCGTGCGAGGCGAGCCGTGGCGAGCGACACCGCGTGCCATCCGCGACGCGACCGTCCGCTTTGACATCCTGAAGCAAGTCGGATCGCGACGCAGCGTCTCCGGGTTTCCATCGCCCACTACTAGGCAGTCCGCCCCCGGAGTGGGGCGGACTTGCAGGTCACGCTGCAGCCTCGGGGCACCAGGCTTCAGCCTGGTGTCCCCCATCACCGGCCCCATCACCCCCAATCACCGACCCCCATCACCGCCCCCCACACGCCACCCATCACCAATCGCCCAACCACCCGCCGTCAGTTTCCGTTTGACAAAGATAGAGAGCGTTCGCTATCTATCTTCCATGCGCTATGACGTCATCCTCCGCTCCGGTCTCGTGTTCGACGGCACCGGCGCCCCCCCGCGCCTGGCCGATGTGGGCATCACCGCCGGCCGCGTGACCGCGATCGAAGACCAGCTCGACCCCGCCCTCGCGGATCAGGTCATCGACGCGGAGGGGCAGTGGGTGATGCCCGGCTTCCTCGACGCGCACACGCACTACGACGCGGAGCTGCTGCTGGCGCCGGGGCTGCCCGAGTCCGTGCGGCACGGCGTCACCACGGTGTGCATCGGGTCGTGCTCGCTCAGCACCATCTTCGCCACGCCTGAAGACTGCGCGGACATCTTCTCGCGCGTGGAGGCGCTGCCGCGCGACTACGTGCTGGGCGCGCTCGAGCAGCACAAGACCTGGAACGACCCGGCGGCGTACATGGCGCACGTGGACGCGCTGCCCCTCGGGCCCAACGTCATGTCGTTCATCGGCCACTCGGACCTGCGCGTGTCCGTGATGGGGCTCGAGGACGCGACGGACGAAAAGCGCAAGCCCACGGCGGACGAGCAGGCGTGCATGGAGGCCGCGCTGAACGACGCGCTCGACCTCGGCTTCCTCGGGCTCTCGTGCATGACCAACCCGTGGGACAAGATCGGCGGCGACCGCGTGCGCTCGCGCCCGCTGCCCTCGACGTTCGCGTCGTGGAAGGAGTACCGCCGCTTCCATGACATCCTGCGCGAGCGCGGCGCCATCCTGCAGTCGGCCCCCAACATCACCACCAAGTACAACGCGCTCCTGTACCTGCTGGAGAGCGCCAGCTTCGGCGTGCGCAAGCCGCTCAAGACCACGCTCATCACCGTGGCCGACACCAAGAGCAACCCCATGCTCTCGTCCGCCATCCTGCGCGGCACCACCACCTTCAACGATACGCTGGGCGCGGACATCCGCTGGCAGTGCGTGCCCATGCCCTTCGAGGTCTACGCCGACGGCATCGACCTGGTGGTGTTCGAGGAGTTCGGTGCGGGCGAAGAGGCGCTGCACCTGACCGAGCAGGTGGAGCGCAACGCGCTGTTCGCGGACAAGGCCTACCGCCGCCGCTTCCGCAAGGAGTACGACAAGCGCTTTGGCCCGCGTGTGTGGCACCGCGACCTGCACGACGCGCACATCGTCTCGGCGCCCGACCCCACGCTCGCGGGGCGCAGCTTCGGCGACGTGGCCGACGAGCGCGGCGAGCACCCGGTGGACACCTTCCTCGACCTGGTGATGGAGCACGGCACGCAGCTGCGCTGGCGCACCACCATCGCGAACCACCGGCCCGAGAAGCTGGACCAGATCGTCTCGCACCCCACGGTGCAGGTGGGCTTCGCCGACTCCGGCGCGCACATCCGCAACATGGCGTTCTACAATTTCCCGCTCTACTTCCTGCGCAGCGTGAAGCGCGCGGCCGAGGCGGGCACGCCGCTCATGCCGCTGGAGCGCGCGGTGCACCGCGTGACGGGCGAGATCGGCGAGTGGCTGGGCGTCGACGCAGGCCGCCTGCGCGTGGGCGACCGCGCCGACGTGGTGGTGGTGAACCCCACCGGCCTCAACGACGACGTGCACGCCTACCACGAGGCCCCCATCGACGTGTTTGGCGGCGTGCGGCGCATGGTGCGGCGCAACGACGACGCCATCACCGCCACGCTCGTCGGTGGGCAGGTGGTCTACACGCCGGCAGGCTTCGTCGACGGCTACGGCAGCGCGCACGGCTACGGGCGCTTCCTGCGCCGCGGCCACGACACGGCGCCGCGCGTGCCCTCCACGGTCACCGCGCCCACCGACGCGCCCGTCGAAGCTCCTCTCGCCGCGCAGGTGTCATGAGCGACGGAACCCCCTCCGCCCAGCGCAGCGCGCCCGCCTCACGAAGCGCGTCGTCCACCACGCGCGGCACCACCCCGCGCACGCGCGCGGGCGCCAAGCACACCGCGTCTCCCTCGAGCGCCCCCGAGAGCAACGGCCGGCGCACCCAAGCCGAGCGCCGCACGGCCACCATCGAGCGCCTGGTCGAGGCCACCATCACCGTGCTGGCCGAGGCGGGCTACGCGGGCGCGTCTGTGAAGGCCATCTGCGACCGCGCCGGCGTGTCGCAGGGCGCGCTCTTCCGGCACTTCGACACACGCGTGGATCTGCTGGTGCGCGTGGTGGACGAGATCGGCACGCGCAACGTGCAGTCGTTCGTGCGCGCCGCCGGCATCACGGACGCCACATGGACGCTGGACCGGCTGGACCACTTCGTGAACGTGCTGCGCACGGTGAGCCGCTCTCCCACGCACGCCGCCTGGCGCGAGGTCATCGCCGCCGCGCGCGTGGAGCCCGACCTGGCCGACGCGGTAGGCGCCGCCGTCGCGCGCTTCGAGGCGGCCATCATCCGCATGGTGGAACTCGGTCTGCCCGGCACACCGGAGCAGAACCTCGAGACCGTCACCATCGTGCTCTCGATCATGCACATGTTCGACTCCGAGGCCGTGACCGTGCGCGTGAAGCCCAACCCAGCCATCGAAGCCGCGCGCATCACCTGGGCCACCCGTGTGCTGCGCGAGCTGTACGACCGCCGCGCGGGCTGAGTCGAGTCGCTACGCGCCGCGCGCGACCACCGTCCACGCCGCGCCCGGCACGGCCACCCGCTCGCCCACGCAGTACGACCCCAGGGCAGCCTTCACCGCAGCGCTCGCGCGCTCGCGTTGTTCCTCGTCCACGCCCGCCAGCAGCCGCGCCGCACGGCTCGACGTCAGCGCGAAGCGCGTGGCCTCGTCCAGACCGGTGAGCGAGAGGACCACATCGTGCTCGAAGGGCTCGATGTCGACCGACGTGAACCCAGCGTCCCCCAAGACCCGCGTGATGGTGTCGCGACGTCCCAGCGAGAACGGCCCCGGGCCCTCGTCGGTCTCTGTGCCGCCCTGACCGACGGCGTCACCCAGCGCGCCCTGGGCCGCGTGGTAGGGCACGGTCGCCCACGGGTTGTCGTCGAACACCTGCCAGCAGACGAACACCAGCCGCGCCTCGCGCGTGGCCAGCAGCTTCCGCAGGCACGCGAAGGTGCGCTCGGGCGCCGCGAAGAACATCACGCCGAAGCGCGAGTACAGCGCGTCGAAGCGCGCGTCGCCGAAGTCATGCTGCCCGACGTCCCCCGCCCACACGCGCGCTGCGGGGACCCGCTCGCCCGCCCGCGCGAGCATGCGCTCCGAGAGGTCGATGCCCGTCACGCTCCCAGTCGGGCCCACCCGCGCCGCGATGGCGCCCAGCGTGTCCCCGCACCCGCAGCCCACATCGAGCACCCGCTCGCCAGGTTGGGCCCCGAGGCGCGCGAGCGCGGCGTCGCCAAACGGGCGCACCATCCGGTCGAGAACCTCCTGCTGCTGGACCCAGCGGTCGCCCCCGGGGCCGTTCCAGTACGCGCTCAGCTCGTCTTGGGTGAGTGCCATGGACGCATCACAGCGCGCGACTCGCGCTCGGTCAACGGCCCGACCGCGCCTTGACAGCCCCCACACGCACCGATACAAACATACAGGTATCGTTCCTTCGTCGCGACCCCGCATGGAATCCGCCGCCCGCACACCTGCTCGCACTCCCGTCCCCGTCGCCCTCGGGCCGGAGTCGCTGGCGTGGCGTCACGCAGGCGACAACCTCCAGCTGCTGATGGCGGGCACCACGCTGGTGCTGCAGGTGTCGCACCCGGTGGTGGGGGCGGGGGTGCTGCAGCACTCCACGTTCAAGACCGACCCGTGGGGCCGGCTGAAGCGCACCACGCTGTGGGGCCTGCGGCTGCTCTACGGAGGGCCCGAGAAGGCGCCCAAGGCCGGCCGCGAGCTGCGTGAGCTGCACCGCGGCATCCGCGGCACGGACAGCAAGGGCCGGCGCTACGTGGCGCTCGACCCCGAGGCCTACGCCTGGGTGCACCTGACCACCTACTACGCGATGGTCACCACGCAGCGCCTGTTCGGCGAGCGCCCCTGCACCGCCGAGCAAGAGGCCCAGCTCTACGCCGAGTGGCTGCAGCAGGGGCGCGTGCTGGGCATTCGCGACCAGGACATGCCCGCCGACGTGGACGCGTTCGCCGCGTACTTCGACGACATGGTGCAGCACCGCCTCGAGGAGACCGAGCTTGGGCGCTACCTGCTCGACGTGAGCCTGTCGCGCGTGAAGAAGCCGCCGCAGCTGCGGCACGTGCCGAACGCAGCGTGGAACGCCTTCTACGGGACGCTCGGCAGCTGGGCCAAGCTGGCCACCTACGCGACCATGCCCGAGGCCCTGCGCGCGACCTACGGCGTGCGCTGGGACGCCCCCAAGGCGCGCCGCTTCCGAGCGCTGCAGCGCGTGGTGAAGGGCTCGCTGCCCATCCTGCCCGCGCGCGTGCGCTACCTGCCTCCCGCGTACGAGGCGCTCATGGGCCGAACGCCAGGCCGCCGGGGCACACGTGCGCGCCCCAGCCGAGACGTGCAGCGCACGCCGGGCTGACCCACTGCTCATCACGCCGCCGCGCGCGGCCGTCCCTCACCCACAGCCGCACCGAGACGGTGCACCGCAAGGAGGCCCGCCATGGGCGCTGCGCTCGACGACACCACCATCCCCGAGACCTCCTGGGCCCGCGCCGCGGTCGCCCAGCAGCGCGCCTACTTCGAGTCCGGGGCCACGCGCGGCTACGCGTTCCGCCTCGAGCAGCTGAAGCGCCTGAAGGACGCCATCGTCGCGCAGCAAACCGAGATCCAGGAGGCCCTCTTCGCCGACATCGGGCGCCCGCCGTTCGAGGCGTACATCGAGATCAGCACGGCCATCGAGGACCTCAACCACACGCTCAAGCACCTGAAGCGCTGGATGAAGCCCAAGCGCGTGGGCACCACCATGTGGGCGCAGCCGGGGCGCAGCCGCATCGAGTCCACGCCGCAGGGCGTGACGCTCATCATGGGGCCGTACAACTACCCGTTCCTGCTGCTGCTCCAGCCGCTCATCGGGTCGCTGGCCGCGGGCAACACCGCCATCCTCAAGCCCTCGTCGCTCACGCCCGCTGTGTCGGCCGTGGTGACCAAGCTCGCCGCGCGCACCTTCAGCCCCGAGTACGTGAGCGTCTTCGAGGGCAGCACCGAGGTGACCGACGCGCTCCTCGAGCAGCGCTTCGACCACATCTTCTTCACGGGCAGCCCGCGCGTGGGGCGCATCGTCATGGCCGCGGCCGCGAAGCACCTGAGCAAGGTCACGCTCGAGCTGGGCGGCAAGAGCCCCACCATCGTGCACAAGGACGCCAACTTGACCGTGGCCGCGCGCCGCACGCTGGCGGGCAAGATGCTGAACGCGGGGCAGACCTGCGTCGCGCCCGACCACGTGCACGTGCACGCGGACGTGAAGGAGGCCTTCGAGCGCGAGCTGAAGGCGGCGGTGATCGAGTTCTACGGCGAGGACCCCATCCGCAGCCCGGACTTCGGGCGCATGATCAACCAGCGGCACTTCGACCGCGTGGCGAGCCTCATCGACAAGGCCAAGGTGCTGGTGGGCGGGCAGACCAGCCGCGAGCAGAAGTTCATCGCGCCCACCGTGCTGAAGGACGTCCGCATGGACGACGCGGTGATGCAGGAGGAGATCTTCGGGCCGGTGCTGCCGCTCATCACGTACAGCACGCTGGACGAGCTGATCGCGAACCTGAAGCGCCTGCCGGAACACCCGCTGGCCCTCTATCTGTTCACGGAGAGCAAGGCCGTGGAGCGGCGCGTGCTGGACAGCGTGCAGTTCGGCGGCGGCTGCGTGAACAACACGGTCATGCACGTGGCCAACCCCAACCTGCCCTTCGGCGGCGTGGGCGAGAGCGGCCTCGGCGCGTACCACGGCAAGAGCTCGTTCGACGTGTTCTCGCACCAGCGCGGCATCCTCGAGGCCACCACCAAGATCGACCTGCCCATCCGCTACGCGCCCTACGGCCGGCACCTGCCGCTCATCGGCGACCGCCTCGAGCTGGTGAAGAAGATGATCAAGTAGTCCCGCGTGGGCCCTGCACGGCGGCCCGCACCCTGCACAGGTCCCTCAGAGGCGCCCGAGGTTCTCCCACCAGTAGAAGCCGCCCCCGACCGTCGCCGTGCCCACCGCGTCGAGGTCGCCGTCGCCGTCGATGTCGGCCGCGATGATCTCGAACGCGTCGTGGGTGTCCCCCATCAGCACCAGCCGGTCCCAGCGGTCGTGCCCCTGGTTCAGGTACAGCACGAACTCGTCGGTCCAACGCGACGCCGCGAGGATGTCCACGTCTCCATCGGCGTCCATGTCCGCGCCGTGTACGGACCACGCGTAGTCGAGGTCGTTGGCCACCTGATGCACGCGCGTCGTGCCCATGCGCCCGTCGCGGTTCTCCACCCACACCACCCGGGAGTCGCCCACCGCCAGCACGTCCAGGTCGCCGTCGCCGTCCACGTCCACCGGGTCGGCCGAGGTCGCGGAGTACACGTCCAGGTCGTGCGATGTGAAGCCGTCGTCCCGCTGTTCGAGCCACACCAGGCCGAAGAAGGCGGTGAGCACGTCCAGGCGCCCGTCCGCGTCGAGGTCCACCATGCGCACGTACTGCGGATGCAAGCCGACGTCTGCGAGCACGCGGTGCTCGAAGCCGCCATCGCGTCCGAACAGCGCGAAGACCTCGGGCTGGTCCCACTGCGACACCGCCAGCACGTCCAGGCGCCCATCCCCGTCGAGGTCGCCCACGTCCAGGTCCTGCAGCTCGCGGTCGCCAATCTGGTAGGTCGCGAACGCGCTCGCGTCGCCGTGGAGGTTCTCGAACAGCCGGATGGGGTACGGGTCGTCGCGCCCACCGCCGCCGATCAGGTCGTCGTCGCCGTCGCCGTCGAAGTCCACGGGCACCAGCTGCCGGCCCGCCTCGCCCGCGAGCAGCACGTGCTGCGTCCACACCAGCCCCGTCCCCTCCACGTTCTCCTCCCAGGCGTAGAAGCGGCTGTTGTGGGCCGTCACAGCCAGGTCCAGGTCCCCATCCTGGTCGATGTCCGTCGCCGCCACCGAGTGCGCGCCGCTCACCAACCGGATGACGTGCGTGCGGAAGAACTCGCACTCGCTCGCACGCGGCACGAACACGCAGCGGCCCGCCTCGCACAGGTCGTCCGTACACTCGTCGCCGTCGTCACAGCCTGCGGCGCACGCGTCGAACGCGTCCTGCCCTGCGTCCCCCGGGCCCGAGTCGTCCAGCCCCAGGTCCCCGGCCCCCGTGTCCATGCCAGCGTCCTCCGCCACCAGGGCGGCGTCGGCTGGCTCCACTGGACCAGCGTCGGCGACCGAGAAGACGTGTGACTGCGCGCACCCGGTCAGCGCGGCGCAGCCCCCCGCGCCCAGCAGAAACATAATATGACCGAGTGTTCTCGTTTTCACGGAGCACAGATCTAGCAGGCCGGAACGGCGCCTGCCAAACGTCCGACTGGAGCCACCTCGAGCCCAGGCGGTGCGTCGGGCCCCGCTCGACTGGTGCATGCGCAACGCCCGCTCGCAAGGAGCCCGACACGGGACAGTCCGGGGCAGACCAGGGTGTGATCGTCCGCGCTAAGGGTCCGAGCAGGGATTGGGAAGTGGCTGCCCGACGGCGATGCCCCCCACGTGCCCCACGTAGGCGTCGAAGGTGGTCGCGATGCTGAGCGCGTCGCACGGCAGGGACGTGTCCGCTGGCGTCGCGGGCTGAAGCTGCACGTCGCACATGCCGGTGAGCGTCTGCATGAGCGTACGGAAGGCCGCGGAGCCAGGGCAGATCCCGACGTTCTCGGAGGTGGCGAGGATGTGATTCAGGCCCCAGCGCCCGGCGACGGTGATCCGGGGCGGCGGGTCGGTCACGCCCATGATGAGCGTGTCGTACAGCTCGCCCATCGCGATCATTCCAGTCATGCGCACGGTCGCGCCGAAGCCCGTGCCGATCAGCTTGAACTCGGTGCCGTTCGGGACGAACACCACCAGCTGGCCGTCCCGCACATAGGCGTGGTTGATCTGCACGGCGGGCATGTCGAGGTCGCCGCCCAGGAAGTTGTCGTCGCGCACCCAGAAGTAGTCTTCACCGTCCCAGGCGGGCGGCGGCGCGGGGGTGGTTCCGTCGCTCAGGGTGGCGTTGGACCCGACCACGAGCAGCTCTGGCGCCTCACCACCCACGCCCGGCGAACCGAACACCGACTGCGCGATCGCGACTGTCACGCGCGGGTCGTCCCGCTCCCCGTTCCAGTCGGAGATCATGATCACCAGCGCGCCCACGCCCGCGGCCTGGGACGCCACGAGGTCCCCTTCGATGCCAGACTGGACCAGGTTCAGGATGGGGAAGAAGGAGTTCCCGAACGTGTTGTCGATGCCGTCGTCGCCGTCGACCTGGACCGACGCCCCTTCCCGCGCCGGGACGCACTCGGTGGTCAGGTCGTTTGCCGTGGTGCACATGCTGTCCAGGTTGAAGCCCGTCGTGCGCCAAGGCGCCGACTCCGGTGGTGCGCCATCCTCTGCACGCTGATCGATGACGATGTCGCGCAGCACCAGCACGTAGCGCTCACCGTCCGAGCCGTCGGCCACCGAGGGCGCCGCGGGCGGGCGACGGCCCGTACACGCGGGCAGCTCGACCAGGGAGGGGTCGAACACTTCGCAGCCACCCATGACCGCCAGGGACACCACCACGGGCACCGCGCCGAGGGCGGCGACGAAGGGCTGAATCGCCCGGAGAGCGCGACGAACGACGAGCATGGAGCGTTCCTGTGTCTGCGCCGCCGGTGCACATCCACGCCGACCCGCGCCTGTGATACAAAGATCAGATCATTGTTTCACAGGCTCGCGGGCGATGCAATGACCTGTCGTCCGAAGCGGCCGATCTCGCGCAGCGCAGCGTCTGCCTCGGGGATCAGCCCGATGCCCGCGTGGAAGACGTGCCACAAGCGGTCGTAGACCTGGAGCGTGGCCTGCACCCCGGCCGCCTGCGCTTGCTCTACCACCAGGCGCGCGTCGTCCAACAGGATCTCGTCGCCTCCCACCTGCGCCAAGATCGGCGGCAGCCCGGCCAGGTCGGCGAACATGGGTGAGACCCCCGGGTCGGCACGCGACGTGCGCCGGCCCCCGCCCCGTTCGCCGCAGTAGCTGCCCGCCGAGTCGGAGAGAAAGCGCGTGCTGAGCATCACCTCCCGTCGCTTGTTGCGCATGTAGCTCGGGGCGGAGAGCGTGAGGTCGGTCCAGGGTGAGAGCAGGACCAGGCCAGCCGGCATGGGCCAACCCGCGTGACGGATGCCCGCGGCCGTCGAGAGGGTCAGTCCGCCACCGGCCGAGTCACCCGCGATGACGATGCGCCCGGGCTCGACGCCCTGGTCGAGCAGCTCACGATAGGCGCTGAGCGCGTCCTCTCGCGCGGCGGGGTATGGGTGTTCGGGGGCCAGGCGGTAGTCCAGGAGCCACCCGCGAGCGTCGAGCGTCCGCGCCACGTGAGCCGCGAGGCCGGTGTGGCTGGTGAGCCCGCCCGCCACGTAGCCGCCGCCATGCAGGTAGAGCACGTGGGGCTCGGAGCGGCGGTCGGCGCTGCTCCCGGTGAGGCTCAGCTGGCGGGCAGGTCGACCGCCGAGCGTCACGTCGCGTGCCACCACGTCGCGGGGGCCAGGGATGGTACCGGACACCCGATCCAGCAACGCCCGATGCCAGGCGAGCGAGCGGACGTGACGCGAGATGGGCAGGAACGTGCGTCGCAAGACGAAGCGGAACGCGGCGTGGCGCGGTGTGGACATGCGGATCCGTACCACGAGGCCCAAAATCCCGCGCGATCGAAGTAGGATGAGGCCATGCCTCGTTCCTCCGCCCCCGCCCGCATCGCACGCCCGCGCCCCAGCCGTTCATGGCGACGGTCCCCCTGCGCGCCGCGCGCCGGCGACCCGCTGCGCTCCTCGCCCGGCGGACTCGCCCTGCTCGCCCTGCTCGCACTCGTGTCCTTCACCCTCGGATGCGCCGGGCGCTGCCCAGAACCGGTCGTGGACCCCGCGAGCGTGACCGCCACCGCTGTCCCCTGTCAGCCGGGGCTCCCGGCCCAAGCCGTCCCGGGCGACCCCCTCACGCTCGTCGGGAGCAACGGGTTCGTGTATGCGCGCGTGGACGTCGCGGCCATCCGGCGCAGCCCCTACGGTGACCTCGTAGAGAGCGCGTTCGACTGGTTCCTGCGCGCCGAGGTGCGCGAACCCGGGCGCACCGCCGTGCGGGAGGGGATGGCGCGCACCGACGTGATCGCGTTCTCGGTGGAGTTCGAGCACGGCTTCACGATGGTGGCGCAGGGTCGCTACACCGAGGCGGACACGGAGAACTTCGATCTGACGGACCGCTACCGGCGACGCGAGCACACCATCTTCACGCGCCGACGGACCGCGGTGAGCGTCGTGCAGGGGCGCTACTTCGTGGTGGCCGAGGGGGTGGGCGTGGAGGCCGTGCTCGACCGGCTGGACGGGCTCGAGGACCCCGCGCCCGTGGGGGGCACCATGCTCACAGCCGTGACGGCCATGTCTGCGTATCACTCGTACTTCAGCATGATCGGCATCCCCGCCGTGGTGTTCCGGCGCGAGTTCGAGCGTGAGGAGGGCCTGGCTGGCGTCTTCTCCGACCTACGTTGGGCGGGGCTCAGCGTCACCCCGAGCAGCCAGGGCGTCGACGTCAACGGCCGCGTCCACACCATCTCCGAAGGGTCCGCGAACGCCATCCTCGCCAAGTCGCTGGAGGTGCAGCAAGAGGTCGTCGTGGAGCTGGATCGCGAGGTGCCCCAGCTAGCCGAAGCCGGCCGCGCGGTGTCCATGACGGTCACGGGCACGGACGCCACGCTGACGCTGCGCGCGGACGACGCCCGCTCCCGGGCCGTGATCCAAGCGATGTCCGATGCGTTCGAGCGCCAGGCACAGCGGCGTGCCTCGTACAGCTCGAGCGCCACGGCCACGTCCCCAACCCCAACCGCGACCCCGTGATCCCTGCAAGGTGTGCCACCGCCGCCACCACCCCCGCCCCGAGGCCCCCGAGGTCCTCAGCACCTCAGCGGTAGGCCTCGACCAGCTCCACCACCAGCGGGCTGCCCCAGTCGAGGGCCCCGTCGTAGCGGAAGCGCACGCGCCCCTCGCGGTCGATGATCCACGTCTCGGGGAACAGGCGCGTGCCGAACTGCCCGGTGATGACCTCGCGGGTGGGGTCGAACACGTGCGTGAGGCGCGTGTCGGGCGGCACCACGGTGGCCACCGCGTCCCAGCCCTCGTCGGCGCTCACCGCGACCACCTCCACGTCGCCCCACGTCTGCGCCAGGTGCCCCAGGTGCTCGAGGCTGGGCAGCTCTTCGAGACACGGCGGGCAGGTGATGCTCCAGAAGTTGAGCACCACGACCTTGCCGCGGTGGTCCGCCAGCCGCCACGGCTGCCCGTGGCGGTCCGTCAGCTCGAACTCGGGCGCAGCCAGGCTGCTGCCCAGGTAGTGCGGGAATCCGCCCTCCCCGGCCATCAGCGCCTCGAAGCGCGCGTCCCCGAGCACCGCCCGGAACGCGGTCTCCTGGCTGCGCGTGTTGCCGTCGATGGCGGCCGTGGTGAACAGGAACACCAGCGGCGCGCCGAGGAGGAAGGCGATCAGGGCCGCCAGCTGTTCACGCCTCTTCATCGAGGACCCTCACCTATCACGGAAGCGCGGCGGCGCCATCCGCGACCACCGGCGGGCGATGGACCGCGTCCCCGATGCGCAGCAGCACGCCCTCGGCGTCTTCGTCGATCAGGGAGGAGAGCGCCGCGGCCGCGTGGTTGTCGAAGCGCGCCGGACACCGACCTTCCCGCACATCGCACCACAGCGCCCCCAGCTCGTCCTGACGCAGCGAGCTGGGATCCAGCTCCTCGACGCGGTCCCCGCTCAGGTGCAGCGTCACGCCCCCCGCGTGGAGGGCCACGCTCTCGACGAAGTAGGCCGGCCCCTCGAGCGCAAAGTAGGCCCAGTTGATGTCGTTGCTGAGGCAGAAGCGTCCGTCCTCCGCGCGGTCGATCCAGCCGTCGAAGCTGCGCACCAGGCCGGGGTGCTCGATGCGCTCGGCCCCCTTCCACCAGCGCCGGCCGGCGTCGCGCCGAATATCGGTCTCACGGGTTCGTCCCTGACCGGCGTCGCCTGCGAGAAGCTTGTTCGCGTCCATTCCGTAAACCTACCACGCCCTACAGCACCCGGCCGAAAGCAGGCGAGGCGAAGGGGCTGCGTGCTATGCAACGAAGAAGCTGCCGTGCCCGATGAACCCTCACGCCCATCCCGTTGGATGCGATGGCTGCGAAACCTCGTGCTCGGGATCGTGGCGGTGGTGTCGTTCGCGGTGGGGCTGACGCAGACGGGCTGGGGGCGCGCGCGCATCCGCGAGCTGACCATCGCGGTCATCCGCGACCAGCTGGGGCTGGAGGCGACGTTCGGCGAGCTGCGCGTGGACCCGGGGCTGTTCCCCCCGCGCATCGAGGTGGTGGCGAGCGAGATCGCGCTGGTGGACCCCGTGTACGGGCGCCTGGTGAAGGCCAACCGCCTGGTCATCTCGCCCAGCGTGCGCGCGCTGCTGCGGGGCGAGCTGGACCTGGACGAGATCTTGATCGACGGCGCGGTGGTGAACCTCATCGTGCGCGAGGGCGAGGTGCGCAACCTGCCCCGGCCGCGTGTGGAGCCAGACCCGGACAGCCCGACGACGCTGCCCTTCTCGCGCCTGACCCTGACCAACGCCACCGTGCAGGTGGACGGCGGGCCGGACGGGAGCGCGTCGCTCACGCAGCTGGAGGTGGACCTGCGCGTCTCGGGCGGCACCGTGCTGCAGCTGAGCGTGGAGGGCGGCGAGGGTTCGCTGCGGCAAGGCGAGCGGCGGCTGGTGCTGGACTCGCTGCGCGCGGTGGTCACGGTGGACCCCGACTCGGGCATCGACGTGGCCGAGCTGGCGGTGGAGAGCGAGCACTTCGGGGTGGGGGCGAGCGAGGCCCACGTGCCCCTGCCGTTCGAGCCACGCTTCTTCGGCAACGTGCGCGTGCGGGCGGATCTGGCGCACCTGGACGAGCTGCCCATCGACGTCGAGCTGCCGCCCCTGCGCGGGCTGGTGGAGGTGGACGCGACCGTGGGGGTGCGCGACGGGACGCCCGAAGGCAGCGGCCAGGTGCGGCTGCGCGACGCGGCCATCGACACGTACGGCCTGGGCGAGCGCGTGGAGCTCGACTTCGAGTTCGACCCCACCGAGGTGCGCGTGACGGAGATGCGCTTCCAGGTGGTGGAGGGCGGCGGCGTGGTGACCGGGCACGCGTCGGTGGGCTTCACGGCCGACCTGCCGCTCACGGCGCAGCTCGACATCGACGCGCTGCAGCTGGCCAAGCTGCTGAAGCAGCTGGGGGTCACCCCGGACGCCATCGCGCAGTGGACGCTGGGGGGGCGCATCGATCTCGCCGGGACGCTCTCACCGCTCGACCTGAGCGGGCCCATCCGCGTGCGCACCGAGGACTTCCTGGTCACGGCGGACGCGTGGCACCACCGGCCGGCCACGCGCATCATGGGCATCGAGCGCGGTCGCGTGGAGGGGCGCGTGACGGTCACGCCCGAGGGGCTGGGCTTCCGCGACCTGGACGTGACCATGCCCAACTCGACGGCCCACGTGGACGTGCTGCTGGGCTTCGGGGACTTCATCGAGGTGGTGGGGCACAGCACGCAGATGGACCTGGCCGACGTGACGCCGCTGACCACGCTCCACCTGGGCGGGCGCGGGACGTGGGAGGCCACGCTGCGGGGCCCGTACAACAACCCCGCGGTGAGCGGACACGTGCAGATGAGCGGCTTCGAGTTCGACACGTTCCGAGCGGGCGACATCGACTCCGACTGGCAGCTCGAGAACGAGAGCATGTCGGTGCGCTTCCCGCTCATCACCGCCGTCAAGAACGACAGCCGCTACACCGTACAGGACCTGTTCGTGGACTTCCGCCACAGCCGTATGGAGGTCACGGCCGAGGTGCACGCGCAGCGCATGGTGCTGGCGGACCTCTACCACATCTTCCGGCTGGAGACGGACGAGCACTTCACGCCGTTCCAGGGCGTGGCGCACGGCACCACGCGTGTGCGCTACACGACGGGCTTCCCCGACGACCTGCCCACCGGGACGCTGCGCGCCTCGGTCGACATCGGCTTCTCGAGCGCGCACTTCGCGGGCTTCGCCTTCGACGCAGGGGCGCTCGAGGCCGACTGGCGCTGGCTCGACTACGCGCGCGGCGTGGACGGCGCCGAGCTGGACGTCACGCACCTCGCGCTGCACAAGGGCGGGGGCACCATCGCCGTGGCGGGCACCATGGCGCTGGGCGGGGTGCTGCAGATGAGCGTCTCGGCCGACAACATCCCGTTCGCGGCGACCGAGGGCTTCGAGGGCATGCCCGACCTGAGCGGCACCTGGTCGCTGCTGGGCCAGGTGGAGGGCACCAGCTCGGTGCCGCACGTCAACGCCGACCTGGGGTTGCACCAGCTCGCCTGGGCGGGGGAGCCGCTGGGCCACGGGCGCCTCTACGTGCGGCTGACCGACCGCACCGACCCGTGGGTGGCCGAGGCCAGCGACTGGGACCCGCGCAACCCGCCCGCCGACGAGCCCTGCCGGCACGCGCGCGTCGGGCTGGCGCAGGGGCGCTGGCCAGCCGACCCGCCCATCCAGACGCCCGCGGGTCCAGTGCCGGCGCTCACGCGCCCGATGGCGTTCCTGCTGTGCGGCGACGCGCTGACGGGCCAGATCGGCGTGGATCTGGCCGTGGGCTGGACCTCCCAGCTACCGCTGCGGGGCGAGGTGCGCTTCGACCCGCTGGACCTCGCGCCCTTCTTGGCCGGGTCCCTGCCCGGCGCCACGTCACGCGGCGTGATGCAGGGACGCATGCTGTTCGACGACGGCGCGCTCGACAACGACACCTACGGCGGCGACCTCGCGATCGAGCGGCTCGAGGTGGAGGTGGAGGGCATCCCCATCCACAACGACGGGCCGATCGACGTGCACTTCGTGCGCGGCGAGGGGCGCATCCGGCGCATGGCGCTGGTGGGTCCCGGCACCGAGCTGGGCGTGAGTGGCCGCGCCTCGCTGCGGACCGGGCTGCGGACGCGGGTGGACGGCGTGGTGGACCTGGGCCTGCTCGCCACCACCAGCCCCACCATCACCGACGCCGAGGGACGGCTCGAGCTGAAGGTGCGCATCTCGGGCGACGCGTCGGACCCGTCGGTGTTCGGTGAGGCGCGCGTCATCGACGGCGCGTTCCGCTTCGCGGGCTTCCCCGTGCCGCTCGAGGAGCTGGGGGGTCGGGTCACGTTCAGCGCGCACCGCCTCATCTTCGAGGACTTCGGCGCGCGCCTGGGCAGCGGCTGGGTGGACCTGGGCGGCGTCGCGACCCTGGCGGACGGCGGGCTGCACGACTACGCGTTCGACGTGGCGGTGCGCGACGCGGCGCTACGGCCGATGACGGGCGTGGAGCTGGGATTCGACGCACAGGCACGCCTGCACTGGGACCCGAGCATGCGTCTGCCGCGGTTGGCGGGGCAGGTGCAGTTGGAACGCCTGGTGTACTCGCGGCCCACCAGCCTCTCGCCGACGCTGGGCGAGCTGAACCGCCCCGAGCGCGACCTGCTGAGCGACTACGACGCCGAGAACGACAACCTCGAGGTGGAGCTGACCATCACGGGGCGGCCCATCCGCGTGCGCAACAACCTCATGACGGTGGACATCGCCATCGCCGACCGCGACCGACCCTTCCAGATCGTCGGCACGGACCAGCGCCTGGGCGTGCTGGGGCAGCTGGCCGTGCAGCGCGGCAACGTGCGCTTCCGCAACGCGCTGCTCGAGATGCGCAGCGGCGACATCCGCTTCGACGACCCGACGCGCATCAACCCCAGCTTCGACATCACGGCCGAGACGGACATCCGCACCCGCAACCTGGACCAGAACAACTGGCGCATCTCGCTGCACGCCTTCGGCAATCTGGATGCGTTCCGCTTGGACGCCCGCTCGGACCCGTCGGCCAGCGAGCAGGACATCCTGCTGCTGCTGACGATCGGCCTGACCACGGCGCAGGCCCAGTCGCTGCAAGCCGCCGACCTCGGTGGCGCGGCGCTCGAGGCGGTGTCCAGCCTGTCCGGCGTGAACGACGAGGTCAGCGACGCCCTGCAGGTGATCGACGACTTCGCCATCACCACCATGTACAGTACGCGCACCAACCGACCGGAACCCCAAGTGACCATCGGAAAGCGCATCGCCGAACGCGTGAGGCTGACGGCGTCGACCAGCCTCACGGGCGACACGCGCGAGATCCGCGCGGGCGTGGAGTGGCAGTTGGGCGACCAGACCAGCATCCAGGCGGGCTACGACAACGTGAACCGCGAGACGCAGTCGTCCTTCGGCAACGTGGGCATCGACTTCCACTGGCGCATCGAGTTCGAGTGACCCCGCGCTCCCTCGGCATAGCGCTCACCCTGTGCGTCGGGCTGGCGGTGAGCACGGTGGCCCGGGCGTGGGTGCCGCAGGAGCTGCTGGGGCGCCAAGTGGTGCGCATCGAGGTGCGGGGCGAGGCCGCGGGCCTGGTGGTGCCGGCCGAGCTGGGGCTGGAGCCGGGGGAGCGGCTCTCCCGCGCGTACCTGCGCAGCACAGTGGAGCAGCTGTTGGCCACGGGGCGCTGGGCGGACGTGCAGCTGGACGTCGCGCCGACGAGCGGCGGCGTGGTGCTGTACGTGGAGCTGGCCGCGCGCTTCTTGCTCGCGCGTGTGACGGTGACGGGAAACGAAGTGCTGGATGACACGGAGGTGCTGCGCGCGCTCGATCTCCACGAGGAAGAGGAGATGGACCGCGCCTTCACCCAGACCGAGCGTGGGCGCGTGACGCTCGAGCGCCGGCTGGCGCGCGTGTACCAGGAGCGAGGCTACGAGCGCGTGCACGTGACGTTCGAGCTGCGCGACACGGACGAGCCCTCCCGCAAGGCGCTGGTGGTGCGGATCGACGAGGGCACGCCGACACGGATCACGCACATCGTCTTCGAGGGCCAGGCGCCGCCCCCCGAAGCCCACGTGCGACGCGCGCTGGGCATCGGGCCGGGCGACATCTTCGACCGCCGCGAGGTCGACGAGGCGCTGCGCAGCGCCACCACCACGCTGCGCGAGCGTCGGTGGTACAGCGCACAGCTCGCGCTCGCGCGCATCGATCGCGTAGAGGGCGACGTGGTGTTGGTCGTCGAGAGCGTGTTCGGGCCACGCTACGAGCTGTTCATCCGCGACGCCTACCCGCTGTCGCGTGAGGCCGTGTCGGACGTGCTCGACCTCACCAGCGAGCGACTCACGCCCGGCGCGACGCAGGCGATCGCGCAGCGCGTCGCCGACCTGTACGCCCGCCGCGGCTTCCCGACGACCACGGTGCACGTGCGGCGTATCGCAGGCCGACGGGCGGGCGAAGCGCGCCTGGTCGTCGACGTGGACGCCGGGCGCGCTCAGCGCGTGACGGATGTGAGCTTCCCCGGCGCCTCGCACTTCACGCAGGACCACCTGCGCGAGCAGCTGCAGGGCTTCGTCGTGGACGCGGTGGACCTCGGTGGCCTGGCGGACCCCCTCGACACGCGCACGGCGGAGCGGCTGCTGAACAGCGACCGCGTGTCTCGGGCCGGCGAGCCGCGCACGCGACCACGCCCGCTGCTGCCGCGTGAGATCTTCTACGGCCCCGCCTACGAGCAGGCCATCGAGCACATCCAGCGGCTCTACGAGCGTGAGGGCTTCCTCAACGCGCAGGTGGGCCCGCTCACGCGCGTGACGTTCGCGCGAGGGACCTCGGACCACGTGGAGGTGAGCATCCCGGTGGTCGAGGGACCGCGCTCGTACGTCTACGAGGTGCAGCTGCGGGGCAACGTCGACCTGGGCGATCGTGAGGTGCTCGCCGCCGCGGCGCTCGCGCGCGACGTGCCGTTCAGCCACGCCCTGCTGGACGAAGCGCGCGCGCGCGTGGAGGCGCTCTACCACGACGAGGGCTACCTCTACGCGCGCGTGACGCCCGGCGTGCGCTTCAGCGGTGACCGCACGCGCGCGGTGGTGACGCTGGAGGTGGTGGAGCTGTACCCCGTGACGGTGGGCGAGATCATCATCGAGGGGGCCGAGCGCACGGAGCTCTCGATGATCCGTCGGCTGGTCGCCCTGCGCACGGGCGAGCGCTTCCGGCCCAGCCTCGCGCGGCGCACGCAGGACCGCCTGATGGAGCTGGGCATCTTCTCGAGCGTCACCGTGGAGCCGGGGGAGCGCGAGCTCCCGGCGCGGGTGAAGCCCGTGTTGGTGTCGGTCAGCGAGCGCCGCGGGCAGATGCTGGACTTCCGCGCCGGCGTGTCCACCGGCCAGGGAATCCGCGGCGGGTTCGAGTACGGCTACCGAAACCTGTTCGGCAAGGCCATCGGGCTCACGCTGCGCGTGCAGCTGGCCAACCAGTTCTTCTTCTTGGACAGCGTGGCCGCGGACCGCATCCGCGCCCTGTCGCTGGCCAACCGCCTCGAGCGGCGCATCACGCTGGGCATTCTGTTGCCCTACCTGCCCCGGCTGCCGCGCACGCGCATGTCGTTGAGCGTCTCGCACGTGCGCGACAACCAGCGCTCGTTCGGCCTCGACTCCAACAACGTCGACCTCACGTTCACGACGCGCCCGCGGCGGCAGGTGATCCTGACCATGTCGGGGGGCCTCGAGAACAACGACGTCGACCTGCTGACGGACGACGAGACCTACCAAGAGCTGCTGCTGAACTCCCCGCCCGGGTTGCGCGCCTTGCTGCGTGTTCCCCAAGGGCGCTCGACGTTGGTGAGCGCCGAGCTGGGGGCGACGCTGGATCTGCGCGACAACCCGTTCAACCCCACCCGCGGCTTCTATGCCAACGCGAGCGCCGAGTGGGCGCGCACCCTCGCCGCCGAGGCCGTGACGGTGGGCGGCATGAGCGAGCGCTTCTTCAGCCACCACGTGCGCACCGAGCTCACGCTGAACGGCTACGTCCCGATGGGGCCGCTCACGCTGGCGCTGCAAGGTCGCGTGGGCCGGGTGTTCCACCTGGAGAAGCGCTCGGAGACGTACCCCAACCGCCAGTTCTTCCTGGGCGGCGTGGACACGGTGCGCGGCTACCTGCAGGACTCGTTGGTACCCCAGGAGCTGGCCGACAGCGGGGTCTCGTCGTCGCAGGTCAGCGCCGGCGGCGACGTGTTCATGGTGGCGCGGGCCGAGCTGCGCTTCCCCATCCGCGGCATGGTCTATGGCGGAGCCTTCACGGACTTCGGCAACCTGTGGGCCAACGGCGGCAACCTCAACCCGCTCCAGCTGCGCCCGACGGCCGGGTTCGGCCTGCGTTTCGCCACGCCCGTGGGCCCGGTGGCGTTCGACTACGGCTTCTTGCTCGCGCGGCGGCGCAACCTGGACGAGCGCGTGGGCTCGTTCCACTTCAGCATCGGCTTGTTCTGACGCGCGCTCCGCGCCTGCCACACGCGGGGCGCGAGCACCACGCGCCTCCCACGAACTCGCCCGCGCTTCAATCGTCGGCGCGCACGGCCCGCTCGCGTGCCCAGGTGCGCAGCTCGGCGATCTTCTCGGCCATCGTGACCGACAGCGGGCGCGTTCCGTCGATCTCGCGCGCCAGGTACTCGTCGTCGATGTCCACGTTCTCGGAGAACGCGCTGAACAACGCGGACACCACCACCTGCTCCAGCTCCGCGCCGCTGAAGCCCTCGGCGCGTGCGCCGAGCGTGAGCAGGTCGAAGGCGCGCGGCTCGCGGCCTCGCTTCTGCAGGTGTACGCCGAGGATGTCGGCGCGCGTGGCGGCGTCCGGCAGGTCGACGAAAAAGATCTCGTCGAAGCGCCCCTTGCGCAGCAGCTCGGGCGGTAGCTTGGAGATGTCGTTCGCCGTGGCGATCACGAACACGCTCTCCTTCTTCTCCTGCAACCACGCGAGGAAGGTACCGAACACGCGCTGGCTCGTCCCGCCATCCTGGTCCCCCTGGCCGAGCGCCTTCTCGATCTCGTCGAGCCACAGCACCACCGGCGCCATGGACTCCGCCGTCTGGATGGCGCGCTTGAGGTTGCGCTCCGACTCCCCGAAGTACTTCTGATAGAGGTTGGAAGGGTCCAGGCGCAGCAGCGGCAGGCCCCACTCGCTGGCGACGGCCTTGGCGCACAGGCTCTTGCCGCAACCCTGCACCCCCAGCAGCAGGAGCCCGCGCGGCGCCGTCAGCCCGAACTCCTTGGCGCGCACGGGGTCGGTGAAGGCCGCGCGCCGCTTGCGCAGCCAGCGCTTGAGGTTGCCGAGGCCGGCCACCTCGCCCAGCTCGTGATCGTGCGGAAAGTACTCCAGCACCCCCGAGCGCTCCACGATGCGCCGCTTGGCGTCCATCACGCGCGCGAGGTCGGCCCGAGTGAGCGCCCCGTCCTCCACCACCGCCTGCGTGATGATCTTCTGCACCTCGAAGAAGGTCAGCCCGTGCAGCGCGTTGAGCAGCGCGCTCACATCCTCGGGCGTCATGTCCACCTTGACGGCGCGCCGCGCGCCGATGTCGCGCACCACCTGCGTGATGAACCGGTGGTACGCCTCGGGCGTGGGTGGGTGCAGCTCCACGTGCGTGAAGAGGGGCTCGAGCCCGCGCGGCAGCTGGAGCTCGGGCGTGGTGATCACCAGCGCCCCGCGGTGCTTGAAGTAGCGCTTGTAGATCTCCTTCACGCGCGCTGGAACCGCGGGCTCCTCTCCGTCCAGCGGAAAGCTCGGGAGGTAGAAGAGGGCCTCCATGTTGGCCTGCTCGATGAACGCGAGGCAGCCCTTGGGTGTGTCCGTGCCTGGGGAGCCAGGGCTGGGCGGGGCGTCCACGCGGGCGAGCCCGGTCGCGGGGTGCCACACGAACAGCGGCAGCCCCACACGGTCGGCCAGGTGCGCGAGGAGCGTGCGCACGCGGTCCTCCTCGACGCTCTCGATGACCCACAGGGGGTGGTGGGCGTTCACCAGGACCTCGAGGTCGCGCAGCTGGCCCACGGTCGGGGCTACCCAGTCGCTCATGACCCTACGGTCGCCGCCCGGGGTGGGCCACGTCAACGTCCACGATTGTCAGCAATTGTCACTCCGGTGGCACACGCACAGATCGTGGGGTAAGAGGGGGACCACCATGGGCAGCGCGGAGCAAGAGCAGCTGGATCGGACGGTGCGCGAAGCGTGCGCGCAGTCGGGCCTGCGGAGCGACAGCGCCTTCCTGGTGAAGAACCTGATGCGGCGCGACCCGGCCACCTGGCCCGTGTGCTGCGGCAGCGGCTGCAACCCGTGCACCGAGAACCTGGTCATGGCCGCCGTGGCCGCCAAGCGCATGCTGACCGAGGTCGCCGAGTCCGAGCAGACGGCCGCAGAGTCCGTGCCCGCCAAGGTCGCGACCGTCGGCTGAGCGCGCGAGGGTCGAGACACCCTCGGTGCGCCCGCTGGGCGCCACCGTGAATAGTTGCGCGCGGCCGCCCTGCCGAACTGTTGACGAAGCGACCTTTGTCCCAGAACAAAGGCATCCCGGACTGAAGAGGCTGTCTCCGAACGGCAAACCGTCCCGAATTAGGGGCACCCCGGACTAAAGTCCGGGGCAGCATCCTTCCGAGCGCCCGGCTACCGCCGGGCACTCTCCAAAGTCCTCCCCACAAGGGGGAGGACTGTCTTGCTCGGCACCACCGTAAATCCAAACGCAGCCGTCCCGCCGAACACCCGACTGCCGTTCACGAGACGCAGTCCGCCTCCGCAGGGGGCGGACTTCGAGCTGGCGATCACCTGAGATCGCTGCCCCGGACTTTCAGTCCGGGGTGCCCCCATATGGGGACCGAATCCGAGACACCTCTGTTCGGCGAGTTCGCTGGCGAGTCTCGTGCGCGGAGGCGGTCTGCTAGCCTGCCCCCATGGCGCGCTACGCGGACCACGACCCGGACATCCTCCTCCGCGCCGCGCGCTACGCCCAGCTGCCTGACATCCGGCGCGCCGTGGCCTGCGCGCACTTCGGGCTCTCGGCGGGGACGCTGCGGCGCGCCATCAAGGAGCTGGGCCTGCGCGGACGACCGCGCCTCGTGGACTACGTGCTGCACGCAGTGACCCACGGCGGGACGCTGCGCGAGGGCCCGCTGACGGACCTGGACGGCCTGGCGAACTACCTGGACTACGTCAACAAGGACGGGAGCCGGGCGGAGGACGTGTGGCGTCACCTGCGGCAGCTGGAGCGGGAGGGGATGGTAGCGATCTCCGAGGGGCGCTTTCGGCTGCTGGGCGAGTTCCCCTGAGCCGTGTCTGCCGCTGTCGTGCGCTCAGCGCTGGATGAGCCAAAGCGCGAGCAGCAGCCCCAGCAGCACGGTCGAAAGAGCGAGCGCGGGCGGCACCCAGCGCGAAGGGAGCACGCGCGCCCGCAGCGCGAGACCGTCGCGGGGCTCGAAGCCCTCGATGGTGATGTAGAGGTCGCCCGCCGCGCCGCCCTCTCCCGACAGCCCACCCGCGCCGCGCAGGCGCAGCGTGGTGCCTGGCGCGAGCCCCGGCGGGATGCCCAGCGCGATGTGCTCGCCCTCGCCGTGTGGGTCGGCGCGCGTCACCCGCTGCCCTGCGTACGGGAGCGCGAGCGGCACGTGCACGCGCGTGGGCTGCCCCTCGACCGGCGTGGGGGCGCGCAGGGTGACGTACAGGTCCGGCCCCTTCTTGCCCTCGGCTGCGGGCTGGAAGATGTTGCCGAGCTCGGTCACGGGCGCTCGGGCCTGCCGAGGAGGATGGTGCGGAACGTGAGGTTGACGCGCACGGAGTGCACCTTCGCCGTCTTGGGCAGCGCGTGCCGCCAGTGGTGCTGCGTGACCCCGCGCATGACCAGCAGCTGGCCGTGCTCGAGCGTGACCGAGACCTTCTCGCGGTCGCGCTTGTGCCGGAAGTCGAAGCGGCGCGCGGCGCCCAGGCTGAGCGACGCGATGATGGGGCTCCGGCCGAGGGCGGGCTCGTCGTCGCTGTGCCAGCTCATGCCCTCCTGCCCCGTGGGGTAGAGGTTGAGCAGGCACGCGTTGAACGTGCAGCCCGCGGCGCGCTCCACGCGCTCCTTCACCGCGCGCAGCGTGGGCGTGAAGGGCAGCGCCACCTTGGTCGCGCCCGAGTAGCCGTACTCCGCGCCGTCGTCGCCGTACCAGGCCACCAGCCGCGACGTGACCACGCGCTTGCCCGCGATGACCAGCTCGTCCGGCCGGAAGGGCACGGCCTCGCACAGCTGAGTGAGCAGCGCGGTGGCCTCGGTTTCGGCGTAGAGCCGGCCGTGGTCGTGCACCTCGCCATCGCGCGGCAGCAGGTTGCGCGGCGGCATGCCGGAGGCCGCTGGCGGGTCCGCTTCGGCCTGCCACTCGAAGGAGCGCTGGGCGGCGGTGACGTTCAGGGCGCGCGTGCTCACAGGATGCTCGGCAGCATGACGCGAAAGACGGGGGGGCGGCCACCGCTCTGGCAGGCGGCGTGCCGACGCCGCCGAGGGAAGGCACGAGGATCGACATGCGCCGCGTGGCGACGTAGCGTGCGCGCGTGTGGCGCTACCTCACCGTCCGCTCGCTGCGCGCCTTCGCCACCGTGGTGGGGGTGGTCACGCTGGTGTTCCTGCTGGTGCGCCTGGTCCCGGGCGACCCGGTCGACGCCATCCTCGGTGACCAGGCCAGCCCCGAGGAGCGCGCGGCACTGAGAGAGAGCCTGCACCTGGACGCGCCGCTGCCGCAGCAGTACGCGCACTTCGTCGGCGACGTGCTGGACGGGTCGCTGGGGCACTCCTTCCGCAACCCGGCCCGCTCGGTGGGCTCGCTCATCGCCGAGGTGCTGCCCGCCACCGCCGCGCTCGCCTTCGCCGCGCTCGCGTTGGCGTTCGGGATCGCCCTGCCGCTCGGGGTCATCGCCGCGGCCCGCCGAGGGACAGCTGCCGATGCGCTCGCGTCCACCGTGGCCGTGCTGGGCTTGGCCATCCCCAACATCTGGCTGGGTCCGCTCTTGATCTTGGCGTTCGCCGTGGAGCTGCGCTGGCTGCCGCTGCCGGGTGACGACGCGCTGGGCCTCGAGGGGCTGCTCTTGCCCGCCATCACCCTCGGGACCGCGCTCGCGGCCATCCTCACGCGGCAGACGCGCGCGTCCATGCTGGACGTGTACCAGGAGCAATACGTACTGGCGGCGCGCGCTCGAGGCCTGGCCGAGTGGCAGGTGGCCACGAAGCACGTGCTGCGCAACGCGCTCCTGCCCGTGCTGACCATCGGCGCCGCGCAGCTGGGCGCGCTCTTGTCGGGCGCGGTCGTGACCGAGAAGGTGTTCGAGCGCGCGGGGCTCGGGCAGCTGTTCCTGGACGCGTTCTTCGCGCGGGACATGCCGGTGGTGCAGGGCTGCGTGCTGGTGGTGGCCATCACCTACGTGGTGCTCAACATCGCGGTGGACCTCCTCTACGTGGTGGCCGACCCACGCGTGAGGCTCACGTGAAGCGGCTGCTCGCGCGTCTGGGCCTCGTGCTGGTGGGTGGCTTCTTCGTGCTGGGTGTGGTGGGCCCGTGGCTCGCGCCCCGGGACCCACAGGCCATCGACCTCGCGCACCAGTTCGAGGCGCCGTCCAGTGGGCACTGGCTGGGCACGGCGGACAACGGCGTGGACCTGCTGAGCGCGCTCCTGCATGGGGCCCGGCTGGCGAGCGTGGTGTCGCTGAGCGTCGTGTGCGTGTCCGTCGTGGTCGGGGTCCTGCTGGGCGCGCTGGCGGGATACCTGGGGGGCCGCGTGGACCACGCGCTGTCGGCCGTGACCGACGTGTTCCAAGCGTTCCCAGGCATCTTGCTCAACATCGCCATCCTCGCGCTGGTGGCCGAGCCGGGGCTGCTGCACCTCATCGTCGCGCTCAGCGTGTCTGGCTGGGTGCTCTACGCGCGGGTGGCGCGCGCCGCGACGCTCAGCTTGAAACAGCTGGCGTTCGTGGACGCTGCGCGGGCGCTGGGCGCCAGCGACGTGCGCATCCTCTTGCGCCACATCGTGCCCAACCTCGCGGGGCCCATCGTCATCCAGGCCACGGCGGGCCTGGGCGGAGTCATCCTGGCCGAGTCCACCCTCTCGTTCCTGGGCCTCGGCCCGGGCGTGGCCGTCTCGTGGGGCGCGCTCTTGGACCAAGGGAGCAGCGTGCTCTTGCGCTTCCCGCACGTGGCGCTCATCAGCGGCGGCTGCATCGCCGTGACCGTGCTGGGCTTCCAGCTGGCGGGCGACGCGCTGCGTGACACGCTCGACCCCCGCGGCTGACGCGCGGCGGGCGCCAGGGCGACGGGAGCGACGAAATCGGCAGGCCTCCCCTCGTCGTTTGATTGTAGGCTGCTCGCGTGACCAGCACGAACGGCGACGCAGCGCGCTACGCGGAGCAGGGCTTTCTGACCCGGCTGCCAGGCTTGAGCGCCACGGAGGCCAAGGGCTTTCTCGATCAGCTGCTCGCGATCGAGGCCGAACAGGAACGCCTCCACCGGCGTCGGTTCGCCCTCGGAAGGCAGTGGCGCGAGCGTGGCTTTCGTCCCCACGAGCGAGCCGACCACCCGCTCCGTGAGTGGCTCGGCACGATGGCGCGACACCCGGCGATCGGCGACGCCGTGGCACGCGTGCTCGGCGAGGATCTCCTGGTCCGCAACGCCGACATCGTCATCCGTCCGGCGCGCTCGCTGTTCGGCTCGGCGTGGCACCGCGACACGGCGCAGACGGGTCCGGGAGTGGACCGCATGGTGACCGCGTGGGTCGCCCTCACCCCCGCGACGAGGATGAACGGTTGCATGCGGTTCATCGCTGGGTCCCATCGCCGCCCGCCCGCCCGTCGGACGGGCTTCTCCCTGGACCCCCGCCCGCGCCTACGCCAGCTCATCGACCCCGAGCTGCGCGAGGACGCATGGATCGACCTCGAGCACGAGGCCTGGAACGAGCTCGACGCGGGTCAGATCTCACTCCACCACATGCGCACGCTGCACGGCTCCGGGACCAACTGGACGGGCTCTCCGCGGGTCGCCCTCGTCCTCCGCTTCCTGGCAGACGACGTCGACCCGTCGGTCGCGGGCTGCGGTGAAGCGATGTTGGTGCGGGGCCGTCACCGGAACCGGAACATCGCGCTGCGTGAGGCCGTGACGATGCAGTGGTCGCCTTGAGCGCACCAAGGCGCGTTGCCTGGCAGTCCGTTGGAGGACTGCTAGCGACGCGTGTGGCGGTCCACCCAGGCGAGCACCCGACTCGCGAGACGGTCGTCGATACCCGTGACGCGCTTCACACGGTCGTAGACGCGCAGCAACATCTTGTCCGCCCAGATGAGGGCGCGCTTGGTCGTTGCGTCGGTGGGGCGCGCGCGGTACTCGGTCGACTTCACCACCACCGGCTCACCGGCCGTGAAGTAGTACAGGGCGATCGAGCGGCGCGCCTCGTGAGGCGGGCAGGCGTAGGGATCGGGGTGTCCGTGGAACGTGTCGACGTCCGTGTTGAAGATGACGGCGCGGTTGAAGACCGGCTCGATCGTGGCGCAGCAACGCTGCATGCTGCGGTCCCACAGCTCGAGCGCCCCGCCCCAGGCAGGCTCGTGATGCGGGTTCAGGTAGAGCAAGAGGTTCACGCGCCGTCGCCAACCGCGGTGATGGGGGTGCGCGGTGAAGTCCGCATGGACGTTGAGGAAGCCGCCCGGCGGACTCTGGTGCAAGCCACCTCCCTCGAGCCCCGGATCCGGGATGAGGTCCGGGACGCCCGTGAGCGCCGACAGCTGGGCCACGAACGTCGGCGAGTTCAGGTGCTCGACGACCTCGCGGAGCGGCGCGGGGAACGAGTCGAGCTTCGTGTTCCCGTACTTCTTCTCGTTGAAGTGGGTGTACGCGGTCCAGTCGTCGGTGCCGAGCTGCGGGAACGCGTCGAACGCACGCGCAGCGACGTCCTCTCGCAAGAAGTGGTCGAGGACGATGTGAGGAAAAGCGGGCGCCGCCGCGTAGGCCGTGGCGTGTCGGCCGAGCTCGACGCTGGGGTGGACGGGTGACTGGCCGGGCATCAGCGCCGTTACGGTAGCAGCGCGCGCACCGGCCGCCTACCGCCCGAGAACGCCCGCGCGCTCGTCGCGTGCTAGAGTCCGGCGCTTTGTCGGCGCCCGTACAACCCCCCCCCGGCGGGACGGCCCCCAGGTGGGTGCTCGCGCTGCTCTCGATGCTCTCGATCGCGGGCGTGGCCATCTGCCTGTGGAGCGCCCCTGACAGTGTGTTCGGCGACGAGGGCGACCTCATCCGACCCGCCCGAGACCATGCGCGCGGGATCTACGACCATCGCGTCAAATACCCGAGCTTTGCGCTGCACCTCTACGGGCAGAGCTTCCGACTCGCTGGCGTCCTCGAGGACTTCGACGCATGCCTGCGGATGGCGCGGGTCCTCAACGCGTTGCTCTTCGGGTTGGGGATCGTGCTTTCGTACGCGGTCGCGCGGCGCCTGATCTCGGCAAGGGGCGCGCTCGTCGCAGCGCTGCTCTTCGCGACGACCCCCGTGATCATGGTCTACGCGCCGTACGTGAAGACGGAGCCGGTGCTGATCGTGGAGACGCTGCTCTGCATGTACGCCGTGCTGCGGGTCGCGGAGGAGCCCTCGCGGTTGCGCTGGCACGCGCTGGCGGGGCTGTGCGCGGGGCTGGCCATGGCGACGAAGATCAGCGTCTATCCGGGCCTGATGTATGCCGCCTGGCTGCTCGTGAACGTCGCCCGTCGCTCGCCGCCCGCGTGGCATGCGGTGGGGCTGTTCGTGCTCGTCGCCATCACCTCCATGCTGGTCACCTGGACGAACCTCTCGATCCTCCCGCAGATGTGGGACTACTGGCAGGACGACCCATACTTCCAACCCAATGCTTCGCCCTTCCGCGCCGTCCCTGGACTGCGCGCGTTCCCTTGGGACCGGTACACGACGTTCTTCATCGTCACGCTGCCGCTCAGCATTGGGTGGCCCATGATGGCGACCGTGGCGTGGAGCGCGCGCCTGTCCGTTCATCGTTCAGCGTTCGGATACGCCATCGGTGGAGCGACCCTCGTCACGCTGGTGCTCTCCCTGCAAGCGACGATGCTCCGCGTACCCCACGGCTTCATGACGCTCTACCTGTGGGCCGTGATCACGTCGTCCGTCGTGATCGAGCGGCTGCGCCTGAGCGAAGTGCGCTGGCGACGTGCTGCTTCGGTGGGTGCGCTCGTCTCGCTGCTGGGCATGTCGGCGGCGACCATCGCGGATCTGACCCAGAGCAACCCCGAGCACGAAGCCGAGCGCTTCATGACGGGCGACGACGTCATGCTGTTGCTCTACGCGCGCAGCCGTGAGCCCGACCGCGAGACCATCCGCAGCCAGGTCGAACGCACGGCTCCCAGGCGCATCGTCGTGATGAGCTCGTACCTCCACAACATGTGCAAGTACCGTGACCACGCGCTCTACGAAGACAACTGCCGGTACTATCACGCGCTCCTCGCGGGGGAGACCCCCTTCCACCACGTGACCGACCTCCCGATGTTGATCCCCCTCGCCTTCTTGGCCGTCGACCCCGACGTCCGCGACGCGCGCTTCTTGGTCTTCGAGCGCGACCCCACACCCGCCTCGCAGGACGGCACGACCGAGGGGTTCGGTCGATGATCCACGGGAAGCGTGTCGGGATCGTGATGCCCGCCTACAACGCCGCGGCCACCGTCTCGGACGTCCTCGCGCGGGTCCCCGAGGGGCTGGCCGACGAAGTGCTGCTGGTCGATGACGCCAGCACGGACGGAACGGCAAGCGTGGCTCGCGCGCTCGGCATCGACGTCATCGAGCACGCGCAGAACCGAGGCTACGGCGCCAACCAGAAGACCTGCTACGACGCGATGCTCGCGCGGGGCGTAGACGTCGTGGCCATGTTGCACCCCGACGATCAGTATTCGGGCGCGCTCTTGCCAGAGCTCGTGACGCCCATCGTCGATGGGGAGTACGACTTGATGCTTGGCTCGCGCTTCTGCGGCTTGGATCCGCGCGACGGGGGGATGCCGCAGTACAAGTTCGTGATGAACCGGCTGCTGACGTGGTCGCAGAACCGCGCCATGGGCACGCGGTTGAGCGAGTTCCACACGGGCTACCGCGTGTTCGCCAGCGCCGCGCTCGCTCGGATCCCGTACCACCTCAACCGCGACGACTTCGTCTTCGACGCGGAGATGCTGGCGCAGGCCGTGTGTCTGGGGCATCGCATCGGCGAGGTGCCGTCCCCAGCCCGCTACTTCGCGGGCGCATCGTCCATCGGTTTCCGCGAGAGCGTGCGCTACGGACTCGGCGTCGTGAGCGTCACGGTGCGCGCATGGGCCCACCGGCGCGGCGTGCTGGACGACGAGCGCTTCCCGCTCGGCTGACGAGAGGAGCGCCGTCAACGTGGGACGTGTAGCCTGGTGTGCATGAGCACGAGTGACCACGACGACGAGAGCAGCATCGAGAACCGCGTCTACCTCTTCCGCGAGCTGGCCGCAGCGTTCATCGCGCGTGACGGGGGTCTGCTGGCGTCCACGGACCCAGCCGACCGCGCGCGAGCCCGCGCGGCCCTGGCCGAGATCGCGCGCGCCGCGTGCATCGTCGCGGATCTCGAGGACGCGAGCCCCGACGAGGTCGCCGAGGCCATCACCGGCAGGTAGGACGCCACGAACATGTACGGCCCCCGTTACCGCGCACTCTTCGAGCTGCTCTATGGCAGAGCGCCTACCGGGCTCGAGCGCAGCGTCATCGAAGCGGCCGAGGAACGACTGGGGTTCCCCATCCCTCCGCCGCTCCGCGACTTCCATCTCGTGTGCGGCGGCGAGGACCATCTTACGAGCGCGTACAACATCATCGTTCCCCCCCGCCTCTTAGAACGCGAAGACGGTCGGCTGGTGTTCTGCGAGGAACACCAGGGCGTCTGCGTATGGGGTTGCACGCCATGGGGCGAGAACCCGGACGCGGAGGTAGGCAACGTCCTCCCGGATGACTCCCTGGAGTGGCACGCGGAAGGGGCGACCCTGGGTAGCTTTCTTTCTGTCTTGGTGCTCCTCCAGACTGCGTGGGGCGGCTTCGAGTTCGTCGAACAGCTGCCATCGAGCCAGGCCGCCCTCGTCGACGCTGGCATCGAGTGGGACCGCGTGGTGCGGCACCGAGAGCTGACAATCTACGTGGCGGATGGGACCGTGGCCGCGGCGTTCGACGACCATCCGAGCATCACAGGCGCCGGTCGGACGGCAGCACACCTCGAGCGCCTGATGGCGCTCACGTCGCCGTGACATCGACGGACTTCCACGAAGTGTCGAGACACCCCAATCTCCGAGTTCTGCGCTCATGACGCTCGCCAACCTCGAGAATCTCGCGTACTACCCCGTGCCTGCCGGCACGTACGAGCTCGGCTGGCGCTTCAACGGGAGGCTCCCCGTCGCGGCCAACGCCGCCCTGGACGCGTTCTGGGCCTGGCCCGAGCTCCGCACGCACTTCTCGGCGCAACGTCGTGTCGACGTCGCAGCATTCCACATCGCGCGGGACAGCGTCTCACTCGAAGCACTGATGGGCGACCCCTGGGCGACGGCGGGGACTCCATCTGTGGTGGGGAACCGTGGCCGGTGGCGTGGCTGGCCCTCTCGCCGAGCTTTCGGATCGACGACGCGCAGGTGGGCGACCAGTTGGCCGAGCACTTGGAGACGGCCTTCGTTCGGCCGGTGCGCATCGGGTGAGTGGCGTGGCCTCGGTCGCCTGGAACGCGGTCGGCGTGTCCGCGTGTACTTGGGCGTGGAGTTCGTTGTAGGCAGCGCTGGAGGGAAGCGATGAGCCACGAACATATTCGAAGCGTCGAGCAAGACGCGAGCATGGATGCCGCCAACGCCGTGGCGCGTGGGACCTTCAAGTTCCTCTGGCGCGAGCTCTCCTGGGAGTACCGCCGCATCATGTGTGCGTTGGAGCTGTCCGCGGTGAAGATGCCGTTCGAGAACCCCGCGCCCGGGCCGGGTGAGTCGGAGATCGAGCAGATGTGGGTCGGTGACATCACGTTCGACGGGCACGTGGTGCGTGGGACGCTGCTGAATGACGCGCGCTCCATCGCTAGTCTACGCGCGGGAGCTCCGGCGGAGCAGCCTCTGAGCGAGATCAGCGACTGGCTGTACGCGATGCGCGGGCGCGCCTACGGCGCGTTCACGGTGCAAGTCATCCGCGCCAGCATGTCGCGCTCGGAGCGCGGCGGGCACGACCGCGCGTGGGGCTTCGACTTCGGCGACCCGGCCGAGATCGCGCTCGCCCCCGCACCCGAGGCGGCGCGCTCGGGGTGGAAGCTCTTCGCCAAGAAGACGCCCTTGCGGACGGCGGCCGAGCTGGAGCGCGAAGACCACCCCATGTGCCTGAACATGGTCCCCAAGATGCTGGAGGCGCTCTCGAGCGACCCGAGCATCGTGAGCCAGGTCGACGCAGACGGCTGGACGCTGCTGCAGCGCGAGGCCCTGGCAGGCAACGCCGCCATGGTGCGCGGGCTGCTCGACCACGGTGCCCCGCGCGACGCGCGCACCCCGCTCGGGGACACCGCGCTCGACTTGGCGCAGCGCATGGGCTGGCCGCTCGTCGTGGAGGCGCTCGAGGCGCAGTAGCTGCGGCGCGCAGCCCCCGCCCTCAGCTCTGCGACGCGCGAGCGTGCCACGCGGCGGCGAGAGCCTCGCGGTCGTCGGGGTGGGCGATGTTCATCAGCGCGTGGGCGCGCTCGCGGAGGGTGCGGCCGTAGAGGTCCGCCACACCCCACTCGGTGACGACGTAGTGGACGTGCGCGCGCGTGGTGACCACGCCCGCGCCCAGGGCCAGCTGCGGCACGATGCGCGGCCGGCCGTGGCTGGTGCGGCTGGGCAGCGCGATGATGGGCTTGCCGCGCTCCGACAGCGAGGCGCCGCGGATGAAGTCCATCTGCCCGCCCACGCCCGAGATGATGCGCTCGCCGATGGAGTCCGCGCAGACCTGCCCCGTGAGGTCCACCTCGACGGCCGAGTTGATGGCCGTGACGCGCGGGTTGCGGGCGATGACCGTCACGTTGTTGACGTACCCGATGTCCAGCTGCACCACGGCGGGGTTGTCGTCGATGAAGTCGTAGAGCTTGCGCGACCCCATCACGAAACCCGACACGGTCTTGCCCGCGTGGATGTGCTTGCGGGAGTTGTCGACGGCGCCGCACTCGATCAGCGGCAGCACCCCGTCGGCCCACATCTCGCTGTGGATGCCGAGGTGACGATGGCCGCGCAGCGCCAGCAAGCTGGCGTCGGGGATGGCGCCGATGCCCATCTGCAGCGTCGCTCCGTCCTCCACCAAGCTCGCTACGTGCACACCGATGGCGCGCTCGGTGTCCGTCAGCTCGCGCTGGGGTAGCTCGGGCAGGGGCGCGTCCACGTGCACCAGGTGGTCGATGTCGCGCACGTGCACGAAGCCGTCCCCGTGCACGCGCGGCATCTGCGGGTTGACCTGGGCCACCACCACCTCGGCCACGTCGAGGGCCGCGCGCACCACGTCCACGCTCACGCCCAGCGTGCAGTAGCCGTGAACGTCGGGGGGCGACACGTGGATGAGCGCGACGTCGATGGCGCGCCGGCGCGAGCGGAACAGCTGCGGGATCTCCGACAGGAAGCAGGGCAGGTAGTCCACCCGCTCGTAGTCGAGGCGCCGGCGCACGTTCTCACCCACGAACAGGTTGGCCACGCGGAAGCTCTCGCCGTACTGCGCGTCCGCGTGGGGCGCGTCACCGGAGACGTGCAGGTGCATGAGCTCCACGTCGCGCAGCTCGCCCGCCCGCTCGACGAGCGCCCCCAAGAGCGCGTGAGGCGTAGCCATGCCGCCATGGACGAAGACGCGCTGGCCGGACTGGATGCAAGCAACGGCGTCGTGAGGAGTCGCGTGATGAGTGGTCACGCACGTGAAGGTGGCGCCTCGGCGCGCGGACCGCAACGACGGAAGCGTGACGAGTCGCAAAGGGAGCATGGCGTATGCTCGGTGCGTGACCCATCGCCCAGCACCCGCACCTCGGGACCCCGAGGCGCCGCTCTTCCTGCTGCCCGGCGGCTCGCGGCGCGACCCCGCCATCGACGCGTGGATCGCCACCCGTCGCCGGGAGCTGCAGCCTTTGGTGGAGCGCTGGTTCGGGCACGCGCGCGGCTGCGGCGACGACGTGCGAGAGCGGATGCACGACGGCTGCCCGACGGTCTGCGTGGGCGACGCCGCCTTCGCGTACGTGGGCGCCTACACGCACCACGTGAGCATCGGCTTCTTCATGGGCGCGCTGCTGGACGACCCCCAGAGCCTGCTCGAGGGCACCGGCAAGCGCGGCCGACACGTGAAGCTGCGACCCGCGTGCACGCACGACGAGCGGGGGCTGAAGGCGCTGCTAGACGCCGCCTACGTCGACATGTGTGCCCGTGTGCGCGCGCTCGAAACGGGCGGCGGCTGACCGCAGACCGGGTACGCTGCGAGCCATGCACGGGACCCTCTGCGCGCGCTTCACCGTCTCCTCTCTGTCGATGCTGGCGCTGACCGCGCTGCTGGCCCTAGCGGGCTGTGGTGGGGCCTCGACGCCCGCCAGCGCGGCAACGGTGGCCCCAGGCAGCACCACGCCGACGGCGCCTTTTCTTTGGCGCGTCGAGAGCCGCGAGGGCCGTGTGTCCCACCTGTTCGGCACCATCCACGGCGGCGTGACCTTCGAGGAGGCGCTTCCCGCGCCGCACGACGCGCTGCTGCGAACCGCCAGCGCGGTCTACGTCGAGTCGCTGGTCGACGACCCCGCCCAGATGCAGGTCTTCGCGCAGCGGCTGATGCAGCCGAGCCCCACCCCCTTGTCCACCCACGTGGGCGCCGAGACGTTCGATGCGCTGGCCAACCAGATGCCCGACTTCCCCCGCGAGCGCTTCGACGCGCTGCGCCCGTGGGCGGCCTTCTTCGTGATGCTGTCGTTCCGGCTGATGCAGGCGCTGCAAGGACACGCCGCCGACACGGGTGGAGACCCGGCCACACCCGCGGTCGACGCGGTGGTCATGCAGGTGAGCCGTGAGCGGCAGGTCGCCCCGCAGCCGCTCGAGCAGATGGGCGAGCTGGCGGACATCATCGAGGGCGTCGACGAGGCCGTGTACCTGGCGATGCTGGCGGAGTTCGCGAGTCCCGTCGCGGAAGACGAGAGCGACCAGCTGGCCGGGATGGTCGCGGCCTACCGCGCGGGCGACCTCGAGGGGCTGGCGAGCGCGGTCGACGTGCTGAACACCAGCGAGGCCACGGCCGCGTTCTTCACCGCCCTCATCGCGCAAAGGAACACGCTGTGGATGCCACGCCTCACGCGCGCGTTCGACGCGGGTGGCGCGTTCGTGGCCGTGGGCGCGGCGCACATGCCGGGCACGGAGGGCCTGCTGTCGCGGTTGCAGGCCGCCGGCTACACGATCACGCGGCTCTGACGGGCACCCCCACGCGACACGCCATCCCGAGCACGTCGAACGCATCCCGACCGAGTGCGCCAGGCGCGAGAGCAAGCTCTCCCGCTCCGACGTCGTTCAGTCCGCAGCGCGCGGCGTCGCGCCCAGCAGCGCTGCTCGCGCCTCGTGGGGGGTACACCCGCGCGCCGCGCGGAAGGCCCGCGAAAAGTTGGCGGCGTCTGCATACCCCAAGCTCAGACCGATCTCGGTGATGCTGCGGCGCGGGTCCGCGAGGAAGCGTTCGGCCAGGGCGAGCCTCGCCTCGCCTTGCAGCTGCCTGAAGCTGGTGCCCTCCTCGCTCAGCCGCCTGCGCAGCGAGCGGGTGGACAGGGCAAGCGCTCGCGACACGTCGGTGAGATCCGGAAACGGTGGACCGTGCTCCGAGAGCGCGTGCATCACCAAGCTGCTCGTGCGCGCGGGGTCGGGTCGCGACGCCAGCTCGTCGAGGCAGCGCTTGCGCGCCGACGCGTGTGCCCGGGCGTCCGCCAGCGGCAGCGGCAACGCGAGGACGCTGGTCGGCACACGCAGCTCGTAGTGCGGCTGGTCGAAGCGCAGCGCGATGTCGAGCGTGTCCACCCAGCTGGGCAGCCCAGGTGGGCGCGGGTGGCGGGCGTCCAGCTCGACCTCCTTGGGCAGCGCGCCCCCCAGCAGGAAGTGCAGCTGCGCATAGAGGCTGCCGCTCATCGTGGCGGTGTGGAAGCGCTCCACCTCCGCGTCGAGCGGAAAGCGAACGTGCAACCGCACGCCTGTCGCTGCCCCTCGCGGCTGCACGCTGAGGGCGAAGAGGGGCATGATGAGCGGGAAGCACCGCACGACCAGGTCGACCGCCGCGGCGACGGTGGGCGCGGTCAGCGCGGCCATGCTGAGCGAGCCGTGGCTCATGAGCTGCAGACGCTTCCCCACCTCGAGGCCCAGGGCGTCGGTGTTCTCGAGCGCGCACGCGCGTCCCACGAGCGCCTCCACCTGCAGCAGCGTGAGGTAGCCCTCGTCGGAAACGAGCGCCTCGGTCGCTACGCCAGCGAGCCGCAGCAAATCCGCCCTCGCGTGACCACGCTCGGCCAGCACGTCCAAGAGCATGGCGTAGTAGCGCGACGGCACGAAGGCCTGGGCGGGGCGCTGTGCGGGCATGCGCGCGAGTGTGGCTCCTTGGGAGGACGCAGGTCCACCCCGCTTGGCCCAAACTGACAGGCCGATGTCCGCTGGAGACAGGCTCTGCGCATGCCCCTCTGGCACGGTCGAGCCATGACGAAGCTGGCGGGCAAGAAGACGGTCATCACGGGCGCGGGGAGCGGCATCGGCCGAGCGTTGGCGCTGGCAGCCGCCGAGCGCGGCGCGTGGCTGCTCCTGACGGATGTGAACGCGGCGACGCTGGACGACGTCGTCGGGGAGGTGACGCGCGCAGGCGGCCGTGTGCTCGCCGCGCGAGCGTTCGACGTGGCGGACTTCGACGCCGTGCAGCACTTCGCGCGCGAGGTGGAGGCGGCCCATGGCAGCGTGGACGTGCTCGTGAACAACGCCGGCATCGCCATCTGGGGCCGCGTGGAGAGCATGGCGCACGCCGACTGGCGCAAGGTGGTGGACGTGAACCTGATGGGGCCCATCCACCTCATCGAGGCGTTCGTACCCGGGATGATCGCGGCCAGGCGGGGTGGGCACCTGGTGAACGTCGCCTCCGCGGCCGGCCTCTTCGGGCTGCCTTGGCACGCGGCGTACTCGGCCAGCAAGTTCGGGCTGCGCGGCGTGTCGGAGGTGCTGCGCTTCGACCTCGAGCGGCACCGCATCCGAGTCAGCTTGGTGTGTCCGGGCGGGGTGGACACGGGCCTGGTGAGCACCGTGAAGGTGGCCGGCGCCGACCCCAGCACCCCCGCGTTCCGGCGCATGCGCGCCCGCTTCCAGCAACACGCCGTGAGCCCGGAGCGCGCGGCCTCCCGCATCCTACGCGGCGTCGAGCGCGATCACTACATGGTCTACACCTCGGCCGACATCGCGCTGGGGCACTGGTTCCAGGCGCGCTTTCCGTGGCCCTACGAGCAGGTCATGCGGGCGCTCAACCGGGCCTTCGACCGCACCCTCTCCGCTCAGGAGGACGCGTGAGCACGCGCGAGCCGCGCATCGCCCCGGGCACGCTGTCCGACGTGGGGCTGCTGAACGGCGCGCTGGCGCACCTGCTGGGGCTGGCGAGCGGCGGGCCAGCTCCGAACGTCTTCCTCACTTTGGGGCGCCATCGCTCGCTGTTCCGCAAGTGGCTGTGGTTCGCGGGTGGGCTCATGCCCGGCGGCACGCTGCGTCGGCGTGAGAGCGAGCTGGTGATCCTCAGCGTGGCCCACAGCATGGGCTGCGCCTACGAGTGGGACCATCACGAGCGTCTCGCCAAGCGTGCCGGGGTCTCCGCGGAGGCCATCGCGAGCGTGCGGCGCGGGGAGCTCGACGCTGCCTGCCTCACACCGCGCGAGCGTGCGTTCCTGCGAGCGTCCCACGAGCTCTTCGTCGAGCGGGAGATCGGGGACCCCACGTGGCGGCAGCTCGTGGCCCTGGCGAGCCAGGTCGAGATCATCGAGCTGTGCCTCTTGGTGGGCCACTACCAGATGCTGGCCATGACGTTGAACACGCTGCGCGTCCCGCTGGACCGGTGAACGGCACGGGTACAGTCGAAGAGCGACCTCTCGGGCACGAGGGGACCATGACGCGCTGCGCCGATCCTGGATGATGCTTCAGGGCACGGACTGGAAGTCGTCGCCGCCCCCCAGCTGCGCGTCCAAGAAGCGCAACAGCCCGGGCGTGTCGGTCAGCGCTGCTACATCGAGTGCGCCATGACGCGTGCCTTCATAGAGGAACACCCGGTGAGCGCCCGCTCCCACAGGACGCACGTTGGTCTCCGCCCACGCCAGGTAGTCCAGCAGACCGTCGTGGATGAACGTGGGCGAGGGCACGCGGAAGTTCGCGATGAGCGTGTAGAGCCCCGTGACGGTCACGTCCTCGTACGCACAGACCAGCGACGAGCGCAGCGTGGGGTAGTGCGTGTGCAGCGCCGCGAAGGCCTCGTGCAGACCCTCGGTCTCACAGCGCGGGCACCAGGGGAAGAGCGTCTCGTCCAGCCTCCACTGCGCCGCGATCCTCGCCTGACCGGCCGCACTCAAGAAAGGCGCGCGCATCAGCGGCCCCGAGTCGTTGACGAGGAAGGGCAGCGGAGCATCGGTAGTGGCAAAGGCGCTCGCCACCAGGGGGTAGCTGGCCGTCACGCCCACCCCGCCAGCGCTGAAGCCTGCGAACGTGATGCGCGTAGCGTCCGCGAAGGTGGGCACCACGCGCGGGATGACGCGCATGAGGTTCGCGCGCCCGCGCTGATGGATGGTGCCGAGGCGCGGGTGCTCCACCAGCGCGTCGGCCAAGTGGAAGTCCCCGGTGCAGTGCGGCACTACGACGAAGTTGGCGTCGCGGAAGGGGTTGGCGGGTTCGTCGCGGTCGAAGATGCCCACGTCGCTGCGGTAGCCCTCGACGAACCACGCCAGAGGGTCGTCACCCAGGCCTTCCAGGTTCTCGTCCAGCAGCGCGCAGCTGGTCTCGTCGTAGCAGATGCCGCCGCCCATCAAGTAGAAGACCAGCTCACGGCTACGCGATGTGAAGTTCAGAAACACGCCCGCTGAGGTGCCGTCGCCGCAGACCATGCCGTCGATCGGCTCGTAGACCCAGCTCTCCTCGTTCGTGTCATCCACCGCGAAGGGTTCGCCTGCCACGAAGCCGCCGCTACCCCACGGGTTGGGCACGCCACTGTCTTCTCCGCAGCCTATGAGGCCGAGGACGGATACCGAGCAAAGGAACAACGTGAGCACGATGCGTGGCAACATCGGTCGAGCGTGCATCGTGCAGCACGCAGAGCGCCTGTCACGAGTGGACATGTGCTTGTCATTTGGAGCCAGGATGTCGGACCTGCACGCCACGCATCCAGGCCAGCCAGGACCCCGCAGCTGCGTGACGAACGAGTGACAACCCGCGCCGAGCTGGCCACCATACGAGCATGTCTTCCCTCTCGCGTGCCCGTTGGCGCCCGGCGCCGCTCGCCGCGCTGGGCACATTTGCGCTGACCGCCCTGGCGCTGACCTCGTCGAGCGGCTGCTCGCCTTCGGGTCGCACCTTCGAGCGCCGCGCCGACGGCACGGACGTCGCGTTCGACCCGGCGCACGTGCTCACCGTCGAGGTCGAGATGCCCGCGGCGGACTTCGACGTGCTGCGCACACAGGGGCGCACGCTGGCGGACGTGTGCTCGCCCGAGAGCCCCTACGACTACTTCACGGCCACCGTCACGGTGGACGGCATGCGCTTCGAGGGCGTGGAGATCCGCAAGAAGGGCTTCTTCGGCTCGCTGAGCGACGAGCGCCCCTCGCTGCGGCTGCGCTTCGCGGAGGACTCCGGCCCCTACGGGCTGCGGCGCATGACCCTCAACAACGACCGGCAGGACCCGAGCCACCTGCGGCAGTGCCTGAGCTACGGCGTGATGGCCGCGGCGGGCGTGCCGGCGCCGCGCTGCAACTACGCGCGCGTCACGGTCAACGGCGAGGCGCTGGGTGTCTACACGCACGTGGACAGCATGAACAAGCCCTTCCTGCGGCTGTACTTCGACGACGAGGACGGCGCGCTGTTCGAAGGACAGACCGGCGACTTTTCCGAGCCCTTCTTGGGCGGCGTCCAGAGCAAGACCGACGAGCAGCCCGACCGCGAGTTCTTGGCCGCGCTCGCTGACGCGCTCGCCGAAGACGACGAGGGGCGCATGCTCTCGCGCGTGAGCGCGCGGGTGGACATCGATGCGTTCCTGTCGTTCTGGGCGGCCGAGGCGCTGATCGGCGCCTGGGACGGGTACAGCAACAACCGCAACAACTGGTTCGCCTATCGCGACCCGGACAACGGCAAGCTCTACTTCATGCCGTGGGGACCCGACGCGACGTTCGCGCCACTGCGCTTCGAGCAGGGGCTCGGCTCCATCAACGGGCCGCTGCGCTCGGTGTTCACGACGGGACGGCTGAGCGCGCGCCTGTTCGAGGTCGACAGCGTGCGGAGGCGCTACGAGGCGCGCATGGCCGAGCTGCTCGAGGACGCGTGGAACGAGGACGCGCTGCTGGCAGAGGTGGACCGCGTGAGCGCGCTGTTGGGCACCGACGTGGACGCGACCACGGCGGACGTGGTGCGCGGCTACATCGCGAACACGCGCGCCGACATCGAGGCGGAGCTGACGCGCGGGCTCCCCGCGTTGCCCGCAGGCTCGGTGGGCGCGCCCGTGTGCCTGTACCCCGCAGCCGTCCTCAGCGGGACCTTCGACACCACCTTCGACACGCTGGACATCACGCAGCTGACGGAGACGCGCGGGACGCTGACGTGGACCAGCGACCCGCCCACCGTGAACCTGCCACAGCAGTACGACGCGGTGGCTGGGCTCGACCCGCAGCTCATGAACACGCCCACGGTGCGTGTGCTGGGGCAGCGGGTGTCGGGGCAGGTGCTGGTCGTGGCGTTCCCGATCGCACCCGAGGACTTCGAGAGCGGGACGGTCATCCCGCTCTCGGGGCTCACGGCGCTCGGCGTGGTGGTCGAGCTCACCTTCCGCCCGACGGGCCCGCTGCTGCGCTCCCTCGGCGTGCTCACCAACGGGACGCTGACCCTCGACGAGGTGGACGCCACGTCCGGCGGGCGCATCGCTGGGAGCTTCAGCGGCCAGTTCTACGAGCAGCGCTAGCGGGCTTCTAGGCCGCGGCCTGCGCCTCGACCAAGCCCACCACGTTGCCCTCGGGGTCCGCGAACATCCCGAGGATGACCCCCGGAAGCTCCGTGCGCGGCATCAGCGTCTTCCCGCCGAGCTCCCCAGCGCGCGCCAGCGACTCCTCGATGCACGGCGTCTCGACGTAGAACGTGACGCGCGGGGCGTCCCCCTGGCCGACACCGCCCGAGATGCCCGCATTCTTCGGGGCGTTCACCATGCCGTACTCCATGGTGCCGTCCACGTCGTAGGTCCACGCGAACAGGTCGCCGTAGAACGAGCGCAGCTTCTTGCCTTCGGTGCCCATCACTTCGAACCAAACCACTGGGTGCTTCATCTGTCTCTTCCTCGTGTTCGGACCGCCCTGTGCGGCCACGGGGAGAGGTATGCGGGGGGGCTCCTGACAGCGTCATGTCAGCAGCGCCGTCGGGATGATCGCTCCTGACAACTCCTGTCTCGCGCGCGCGCGCCGCGGAGAGGCGAGCCGGTGTGCGATAGTGACGCCCGCGCCATGCCCGAGCTGCCCGACATCGAGAGCTACTGCCACGCGCTGCGCGCTCGCGTCGTGGGTCAGCCGCTCGAGGGCTTCGAGCTGCTGAGCCCCTTCGTGCTGCGCACGGTGTCACCCGCGCCCGCCAGCGTCGTCGGGTCGCGCTTGCTCTCCGTGTCGCGCCTCGGCAAGCGCATCGTGTTCTCGTTCGAGCACGACGTGCACGCCGTGGTGCACTTGATGATCGCGGGACGCTTCCGCTTCGAGGCCGCCACGGGGAAGCCCCCCAAGCCCCTCTCGCCGCGCGCGGGACCGTTGCTGCGCATGACCTTCCCCACCGGGCTCCTGACACTCACCGAGGTCAGCAAGAGGAAGCGCGCGAAGCTCCACATGGTGCAGGGCGCGGTCGCGCTGGCCGAGCACGACCCAGGCGGCATCGAGCCCCTCGAGGTCGACGCGGCGGCGTTCCGCACGGCGCTCACGGCCGAGAACCACACCATCAAGCGCGCCCTCACCGACCCGCGCGTGCTGAGCGGTATCGGCAACGCCTACAGCGACGAGATCCTGCACCGCGCCGAGCTCTCGCCCGTACGCTGGACCACGCGACTGAGCGACGACGACTTCGCTCGGCTGTACGCGGCCACGCGCGCGGTCCTGACCGAGTTCCGCGACCGCATGATCGCGGAGCTGGACGGAGGCTTCCCAGAGAAGGTCACCGCCTTTCGCCCCGACATGGCCGTGCACGGCAAGTACGGGCAGCCGTGCCCGGTGTGCAGCGACCCGGTGCAACGCATCCGCTACGCCGACAACGAAACCAACTACTGCGCGCGTTGCCAGAACGACGGCGTGCTGCTGGCCGACCGCAGCTTGTCGCGCCTGCTCAAGGGTGACTGGCCGAAGACGCTGGACGCGCTGGAGGAGCTCAAGCGCGCACGTCAGCGGTGACCCCACCACTCGCCTCAGAAGGCGAGCTGTGGGTTCCTCAAGATGACGAGGTCACGCGCGCCGATCAGCGGACGCCCCTCGTAGCCGCCCGACACGGCGCCGACGACATAGAAGCCGCTCGGCGTGTCCGACACCACCTGCGCGTTCTCGAGGCGCGGCACGACGACGCGGAAGGTGACGTCGCCCGTCGCGGCGATCGCGCGCACCTCCGTGACGTTCTCGCTGTTGGCGACACCGTTCACCACGACCATCGTCGTGTCGCCGTCCACGCGGAAGTCCGTGCGAACGGGCGACTCCACCCCGGCCACCCTCGCCCACTGCATGGTCCCGCTGGTGGGCGGTCCACTGTGGAACTCGACCCGCCCGGACGTGTCGGCGCCCCACAGCTCCGCGCTCTCGCTCAACGAGAAGTCCCACGCGAGGTCACCCGCCATCTCGAAGTCGCCGGGGCAGAGCTCGCCGTAGTTGCCCGGGAGCATCGGGTCCGTCGAGGGGACCGTCGCGAGCGAGCAGTTGCCCCATGCGAAGACCACGTCGCGCCCATCTGCGACGGCGATGCGACCCTGCGAGCGCGCCGTGTAGAAGCTGAACGTTCCGCTGTACGTGTCGAGGACCGCCCCCGTGTGCGAGACCTCCCAGAGGTGCGGCGTGGTGGCCACCGTGCCGGCGAGCCAGCACGAGGTGGAGGAGCAGGCGAAGTCGGTGATGTTGGTGCGGTCGCCGAGCCCGACGCCGCCCACGTTCACGAACTGGCCATCCGCATCGACGACGGACAGGTAGAGCCCGTCGTTGGTCACCCCTGGGAGCTTCCTGGTCGCGCGCTGCAGCCAGTACGTCGTTCCGTCCGCGTGGATGTCCACCAAGCTCGCCGACGCAGGGGTTCCGATGGCGGATGCGCCTGGGGGATCCTCGAGCTCGTGCAGCCAGTTGCGCTCGCCCTCGGGCGTGTAGCTCGCGAGGAAGCGCGACCTGGTGGTGAGCGAGAAGCGATTGTCCCCGTCGAGGTCGTCGCCCGTGGCCTGCCCGAACACGATCAGGTTGCCCGCGCCGTCAGTGCCGAGGTCCAGGGGGACCTCGTCTGCGATCGACCCAGTGAGGGTGACCAGCGGCGGCACGAGCCCGCCCAGCGGCTCCGGATCGGACCCGTCTGGGAGTCCGTCGCCGTCGGTGTCTGCCCGCCGTGGATCGGTCCCGGCGGCCCGCTCCTCCAGGTCGTTCAGCCCATCGCCGTCGCCGTCCGCGGTGGCGGGGTCCGAATGCACGAAGGGGCTCTCCGCGTAGTAGGCGAGGCTGCTGCGCACGCGCCAGCCCTCGCGGATCTCTTCCCAGTCGGTGAGTCCATCGCCGTCGCTGTCCTCGTCGTTGTCGCTCGTGCGATGCAGCATCTCCTCGCGGGCCGGGATGCCGTCCTGGTCTTCGTCGGAGATGAGCGTGAGGTAGATCTCGTCGCGCGGCATCAGGCGGATGTCCTCGAAGTCGAGCGCCGGGTCGAGCAGGCGCTCCGCGACGGACGCGCCCGTGGTCGCGTTCTCGGTGGCGAACATCACCCACACGGTGGCTGCGGTCGCGCCCGAGGGCGACGCCGACACGTCGCGCATGCGCGTCAGGACCCGCACACCGTCCGCGTTCGCCTGGACCTCGTAGTCGGAGCTGTCGAAGCCGAGGATCTCGCTGAGCGCGTCCCCGAGGCGCACGCCGGCCACCCGCCCCGCCGCGACGCGCGCGACGTTGGTGGCCACGCGGAACTTCTCGGGCGCGCGGCGACCGCCGTAGTCGATGGCGATCAGCGCGGTGCGCGCCGCCGTCGTCTCGCCCACGGAGAACGCGAAGTCCGTGCCTGTGCGGTCCACCAGGTCGTAGCTGGCGGGCACGACGAACATCCCGGAGGGGTTGGCCAGCAGCGCGAGCGCGTCCCGCGTGAGCAGCTCTCCGGTGACCACGAAGGGTCCCCGTGTCTCGCCCTCGCCGATCACCAGCCCGTTCGCCGCAGCCGGCAGCCGGAGCGTGGTCACCGCCGCGAGCCCGCCCGGGTTGTCACGGTCGGGCGCCACGGCCGTGAGCACGAGGTCGTCCAGGCCAAAGGCGCGGGTGCCGCCGTTGTGGATGGACACCGTCGTCGACAGCGTGCCGCCGCGGATCGTCTGGCCGCGCGTCGAGGCGCTCGCGACAGCCTGCGAGTAGGCGTCGCGGCTGCTCTCGGTGGACGCCGTGTCGAACGTGAGGCCCATCTCGTCCACGAACGTGCCCGTGACACTGGACGTCGTGGAGTACTTCGCGCCGTTGGTGGTCCCCAGGGAGACACCCACGGTGGCCTCCGTGTAGAGGTCGAGCGCGCTCGACGTGGACGTCTCGAGCGTGTAGCCCGTGGTCGCCTCCGTGCTCTCGGTCAGCGAGCTGGTGATGGCCGCCGTGTTCACGGTGCCGTTGCTGAGCTCCACGTGGAGGTCGACCTGGATGGCGCTCGAGATCTCGATCTGCGGCCGCGGCACGTCCGCGAGGAGCGCGTTCGTCGCGTTCTGGTTGATCTCCACGAAGTCAGAGCGCCCGTCTCCGTCCGTGTCGGCGAGCGTGGGGCTGGTGCCGTAGCGCTCGACCTCGGCGCCGTCGAAGAAGGCGCTGTTGCCCTCGGCGTCGGCGTCGCTGTCCACGTTGGTGGGCGAGCTGCCCCAGACGCGGATCTCGTCTGCGTCGGTCAGGCCGTCGCCGTCCGTGTCCGAGCTGACGGGGTTGGTGCGCAGCTGCCGCTCGAGCGCGTCACACACGCCGTCCCCGTCGCTGTCGCCGCTCGTCGGGTCGCTCATCACGCGCACCTCGGTGACGTCGCCCTGGCCGCTCTCGTCGAAGCGCACGAGCCAGCCCTCGTTCTCGAGGGCCGTGGAGAGGCCGTCGCCGTCGGGGTCGTCCTCCGTGATGACGGCCACCACGCAGCCCGCGCTGGGGTCGGTGGAGAGCGTCGCCACGCCCGCGCCCCCCTGGAGCACGAACTCGCTTCGGCCGTGCTCGTTCTCGGCGGCGATGGCGTAGGCGTAGAAGCGCCCCTCGACCACGCCGTCGTCGCGGAACACCTCTTGGTCGGCCGTGACGGTCGTGAGCTCTTCGAGGGTCGCGAGGTCCGGGATCGCGTCGACCATGGAGAGCTCCATGCGCCCCACGACGAAGCCTTCTTCGTTGTCGCTCTGGTCCGCCCAGCGGACCTCGATGTGTCCTGCCTGGGCGCTGGCAGCGACACCGGCAGGCGCGTCGGGCGCGCTGGTGCTCGTCTCGCCGCAGGCGAGCGCGAGGGTGATGGGGAGGAGGGCAGCAGTGAATCGCGTCTTGGTGTTCATGGTGTTCTCACTGCGCGAAGAGCAGCTGGGGGTTGCGGAGGATGAAGGCGTCCGTGCCGCCGATGCCCGCGGCACCGGGGAGGAAGCCCCCGTTGGAGGTCGCGACGACGAACAGGTTGCCGACGCTGTCGCGGTCGATGGCCACGACCCGGGTGGTGGCGTTGCCGACGGGCACGTCGAAGAGGGGCTGGCCGGACGAGGTGTGCCCCGAGAGCGCGCCGGCGCGTCCCGACTGTGTGCGCGCCGCGTAGACCTGATCCACGCGGTCCACGAACAGCGTCGTGACCTGCGCGGGGAAGCCGTCGCTGTTGGGGAAGGACACCGTCCACAGGTCCGTCGCGGCGATGTTCATGCGCCGGATGGCGCCGCTCCCGTTCAACACGCCGCCAACCAGATAGGCGCCGCGGCTGTCGATGGCCACGTCCCTTACGCCAGCGCACGGTAGCGCCGTGTTGTCCGCGTCGGTTCCGATGGTGCGCGTGGCGAGCGCGCACGCGCTGCTCGACGGGTCGTAGTGCAGGAAGGCGAGCCTCGCACCCACGCTGTCCCCGCGTACCTCCGGGTACTGCGCGCCGACGTAGTTCGACCCGACCCGCGCGCCATCCGCGCGGTAGTTGATGACGATGGCGTTGCCGTCGCCGATGCGGACGTAGACCACGCTCAGGTTCCCGTTGCGCCCACCGAAGACACGCCCGAAGCGGATGGAGTCGACGGCCAGGGCGTTCTGGAAGTGGTAGTCGTTCACCCGCTCCACGCGGCTGACGCCGCCGTCCGGGCCGAGCAGCACCACGTACTGCGCGTGGGCGCCCACGCCGGGCAGCTGCGTGTCCGACGCGCTGAGCGCGATCCAGACGCCTCCGGATGCTGGCGCGAAGAGGCCCGTGCCGTAGTCGGTCACGCCCTCGAACTGCTGGACCCAGCGGAGCGCGCCGGTCTCGGCGTCGAACGCCGCGACGAACATGCCGCCCGCCGTGCCGTCCGTGTCGATGTCGCCGTCCGTGTAGCCCTGCACGTACACCTGCGTGTCGCCGATGGCTGCGTCGAGGACGGTGTCCGCGCCCAGGGTGCCCAGCGCGACGACGAACTCCCCCGACGCACCACGCGTCGGGAACGGGTCGAGGTCGTCTCGGATCCCGTCGCCGTCCGTGTCGGCGCGGTTCGGGTCCGTGCCCGCCGCCTTCTCGGCGGGGTCGTCGAGGCCGTCGCCGTCTGCGTCGACCACCGTGGGGTTCGAGAACACGCGCGGGTTCACCGCGTAGAGCGGGAGCTCCACCTCCACGTCCCAGCCCTCGCGGACCTCCTCGTAGTCGCCGAGGCCGTCGCCGTCGCTGTCCGTGACGGTGTCGAAGGTCCCGTACAGGCGCTCCTCGCGGTCGTAGAGGCCGTCTCCGTCCGCGTCGCGCACGTAGGTCAGGAACACGCGGTCCCGCGGCATCAGCACCAGGTCCTCGAAGCTGCGTGCGCGGTCCAGCAAGCGCGTGGACACGGGCTCCGCCGAAGTGGCGTTGGTGGTCGCGATGATGACCCAGTAGCCGACGGGCGCGTCGTTCGCGTCACGCTCGGCCTCGACCCCGCGCATGGCCGTGAGCACGCGCACCCCGTCCGCCCGGGCCTCGGTCACGAACCCCGTGTCCGCGGGGATGCCGAGCACGCGCGAGAGCGCGTCGCCCATGCGGATGCCCGCCGGCGTGCCGTCCGCCGTGCGCTCGACGTTGGTCGCGACGTGATGGCGCTCGAGGGGGCGCAGTCCACCGTAGTCGATGGTGACGAGCGCCGTGCGGTCCTGGGTGGCCTCGCCGACCGAGAACGCGAAGTTCTCGCCCGAGCGGTCGGTGAGCTGGAAGCTCGCCATGCGGAAGAACATGCCGCTCGGGTTCGCGAGCAGGTCGAGGGCCGCGCGCGCCGAGAGCTCGCCCTCCACGCGGAAGGGTCCGGCCGTGCTGTTGGCGCCGAGGACCACGCCGTCCGCCTCGGGCGGCAGCGTGAGCGTGGTGATGCCCGTGTACGACGCGGGGTCGGTCGGGTCGCGGCGCAGGGCCGAGACGACGACGCCTCCGATCTCGAACACGCGCGTGCCCTCGTTCTCGATCTCGAGGGTGACGCCCACACGCCCGCCGACGATGGTCTGGTCCTCGCTGAGCGCCGTCTCGGACTGCCGCTCGTACGCCTGCTGGGCCGCGACGACGGATTCACGCGAGAGGGTGGTCCCCGCCTCGTTGACGAGCCCGACGCGGTACGAGCCGGTGACCGACGCCTCGCCACCGCCCGACGAGGGCAGCTCGATGAACGCGGTGCCCATGAAGGAGGCGCCCAGCTCGATGGTCTGCGTCGTCGCCGTGCTGGAGGTGTCCGCGAGGGTCGTCGTGTTCGACTGCTCGAAGCTCGTGACGCCGCTGATGGTCGAGGTCGTCCCCGTCGAGAGCTCCACGTCGAGGTCGAGGTCGATCCCGCCGACGATGCGCAGCGCGGGCGTCGGGAGGTCGGCGACCAGCGGGTTCGTCCCGTTCTGGTTCACCTCTTCGAAGTCGGTGCGGCCGTCGCCGTCGGTGTCGTCCAGCGTGGGCGAGGTCCCCAGCGTCGTCAGCTCTGCACCGTCGAAGAACAGCCCGTTGCCGTGCGCGTCCCCGTCGCTGTCGACGTTGATGGGCGAGCTGCCCCAGCGGTCCAGCTCCTCGACGTCGGAGAGGCCGTCGCCGTCCGTGTCCGGGCGGCGCGGGTCGGTGCGCGACGCGCGCTCGTCGCGGTCACACAGGCCGTCGCCGTCCGTGTCGCCCGAGGTCGGGTCGCTCGTCACCGCGCGCGTGAAGCGCGTGCCCTGACCGTCCTCGTCCACGATCACGTTCCAGCCCATCGCCTCGACCGCGTCCTCGAGTCCGTCGCCGTCGGTGTCGAGCGCCGTGGGCGTCCCGTCGCAGCTCACCCCGCCGCTCTGTCCGACGCCGTCGCCGAGCTGGAGGACGAACTCGCTGCGCGCGCCCGCGTTCCGCGAGGCCACCGCGTACACGTAGTACGTGCCGCGGGTCAGGAAGCGGTCCTCAAACGTCGTGACGTTCGCGCCAACGGCCCCGATGATCTCGAGCGCGTCTGCCGCCGGACGGTCAGCCGGGTCGGCCACGGACGCACGCGCCACGACGAACTCGAGCTCGTCGTCGCTCCCATCGGACCACGAGAGCACGATGGTGTCGCCCGCCACCGCGAGCGAGGCCATGACGGACGCAGGAGGGCTCGGCGGCGGGCCACCCCCCGTGTCCCCGCAGCCTGCGGAGGTGAGCACCGCGACGACCGCGACGAGGGCGGCTCCTTGCGGAGTCGAGAGCAGTTTCCATGGACGCATCCGGGCCTGTTCCTTTCATGCGGGCGGCCAATAGGAGACGACTCCTGACGTGCACCCACATGGGGATCAGTTGCGCACGGGGTGCGCGTTCTCAATGGTGCCAAACCATTGTTTGGCTCTTCGCTGCCGGAGCCCATGCGCCACGCCACGCCACTCGCTTCCGTCCAACGGGGCCGTCATCCCGACGCCCCCGTGACCGAGAGGCGCAGACCCACCCGTGAAACGGGTCCTTGACTTCGGAGACAGAATCCTCAACGCATCGCGGGTTTCGGTGGAACCTGGCCAATTGCGCAAGGTACAACAGAGGACATCATGGCAACCGCGGATCAGGTCAAAGCGCTCATTCGGAGCCACGCCGATGGCGACGACAGACGCTTCTACGCGGTCGCCATCCAGGTCGCAGCACGGGCAGCGAGGAGCGGCCACGGAAAGTTCGCGCAAGAGCTGCGTGAGCTGGTCGATCAGGCGAAGGCGCGTGCCAACACCGCCGAGCGTGACCACGGGCCCAGGCCGGTCCCGCTGGTCCAACCCCGAGGTGAACTCTCAGGCCTGCTGACTGTGGGCTACCCGAACACACGCGTGGTCGACATGGCACTTCCCGAGGCGCTCCAAATGCGCCTCGATCGTGTCCTCACCGAGCAGCGTCAGCGCGACCGACTTCGCGAGCATGGATTCGCGCCGATGCGAAAGCTCCTGCTCGTCGGTCCGCCAGGAACCGGCAAGACGATGACCGCGTCGGCGATCGCGGGCGAACTCGGGCTGCCCTTGTTCAGCATTCAGCTTGATGGGCTGATCACCAAGTACATGGGCGAGACCGCGGCCAAGCTCCGATTGGTTTTCGACGCGATCCAGGCAACCCGGGGTGTGTACCTGTTTGACGAGTTCGACGCGCTGGGCGGCGAGCGCAGCTCGAGAAACGACGTGGGCGAGATCCGTCGCGTGCTCAACTCCTTTCTGCAGTTCCTTGAGCAGGACGACTCGGACAGTATCGTCCTAGGTGCGACGAACCACGTGGGTTCGCTCGATCGTGCCCTCTTCCGACGTTTCGATGCCGTCCTCGAGTACTCGTTGCCGACGCGAGAGATCGCGACCCGCGTGATGCGGGGTCGGCTGGCGCTCTTGGACACTACCGATATTTCGTGGGACGCCGCGGCGAAGGCGGCGGATGGGCTCAGCCACGCCGAGATCGCGATGGCTTGCGAGCAGGCCGCGAAGAACGCCATACTCGACCACACGACGTCAGTGCGAGACTTTCAACTCGTGACTGCACTCAAGGAACGGCGCAGTACGCACCCATAGCCAGCACCGGAGGGACTGACGTGGCCGCACCTCGCAATCGTAGGCACATTCTCGTCACCACGGGGACCACGGTAGAGGCGTACACGCCACACGGACGAAGGATCAACTTCCCGAAGCCCCCACCCCCGACGAGCCGACCGAAGCACGGAAGGGAGCTCGAACGCAGGCTCAAGGCTGTCGTCGTCGAGGCAAGCGAGCGCCGAGTCGACGCTGGCATCGAGATCCACGGAGCAGCGCCCGGGGTCTATGTGGAGTTCGAAGGGCAGCCCGGTGTGCCACTCCTAGTGACCTCACTCGAAGACTCGCGCCAGGGCATCGAGGTCGTTGCCGTCAGCCACTCACGCACGGACGAACCCGAGCCACGTCGCATCGAACGCGCGACGGTGTTCGTCCCCGACGGGAAGGTGAAGCACTTCCTCACTCGATTCGAGAGCTATGCGAAGACGACACCTAGGAGGAAAGGCGAACTCCGCTACGAAGACATGCTGGATAGGGTCGCGACACTACGCCTGGCCACCCTACGCGGACTGTGGACCGACGCGAGCGAGGCCTACCCCATCGAACACGAGGCGATTTGGTGGGAAGTTTGGCTTCGCCGCCAAGACGGCAACGAGCTCGAGCGCCTGATGGAGTTTGCGGCCGCGAAGGAGGTCGACGTCGCACCTCGTCGACTCATGTTCGACGACCGCATCGTAACATTGGTGCGCGGCACGCCTGCCCAACTCGCGTCGTCAGTGGATGTGCTAAATGACCTCGCCGAGGTTCGAAAGGCGAAGGAGACCGCCGCAGTGTTCGCCGACATGGGGCCCCAGGACCAAGGCGAGTGGGCGAGGGATCTGCGAAGTCGCGTGATGCCCCCGGGGGTGGAAGCGCCAGCGGTCTGCGTGCTCGACACCGGGGTTACCCGCGGGCACCCGCTACTCGATGCGTCGCTCGATACCGATGATTGCCATGCGTGCGACCGAGACTGGGGCACGCATGACCACTCCGGGCACGGCACCGAGATGGCCGGCCTTGCCCTGTATGGCGACCTTACCCCAGTCCTCGAGAGCACGGGGGACATCCTGCTGCGGCACCGACTCGAGTCCGTAAAGATCCTACCTCCCGATGGACACCCCGCGAACGCGCCCGACCTGTATGGTGCCGTCACGGCCGAGGCGGCAAGCCGCGCAGAGATCCATGCCCCTGAGCGTCGTCGTACGTTCTCCATGTCCATCTCCGCAACCGATGAGCGGGACCGAGGCCAACCTACATCCTGGTCTGCGGCGGTCGACGCATTGGCGGCTGGGCGATCGTTCGTCCCGCGCACGCAGGGGCTCGAGTATCTCGACGAGGGCGACGACGCCGCGCAGCGGTTGTTCGTGCTCTGCGCAGGCAACGTGGACGCGAGCGCGCTCGTGGTGGACCATCTCGAGCGAAGCGACACAGATCCCGTTCACGACCCTGGACAAGCGTGGAACGCCCTCACCGTTGGAGCTGTGACCGAGAAGGTCATCATCAACGACCCGCTGTGGACAGACTGGCGACCCGTCGCGCGGCGCGGCGAGCTGTCACCATGGAGCACGACTGGCGTGACGTTCGCTGACGCGTGGCCCATCAAGCCGGACGTCGTCTTTGAAGGTGGCAACGTCGTGAAGAACGGGAAGGACGAGGTGAGCTTTCCGTGCCCCGATCTCTCGTTGCTGTCGACCCATTTCAAACCCGCGGAACGGTCGTTCGCCCTCACCGAGGCGACGAGTGCCGCGACTGCACAAGCGGCACGGCTGGTGGCCCTAGTCTCGGCGGATTACCCGAGATTCTGGCCCGAGACGCTGCGCGCTCTGGTAGTGCACTCGGCGGAGTGGTCGGCACAGATGCAGACCCACCTGAGAGGCGCGAGCGGCAAGCGCGCCCGCGCGAAGCTCGTCCAGCGATACGGCTTCGGCATGCCGAGCCCTGAGCGTGCCCTACGCAGCGCAAACGACGCGCTTACCCTCGTCTTGCAGCGCCGGATCCGGCCTTTCGCCAAAGGCAAGATGCGCGAGCTTCACTTCTTCGACCTTCCCTGGCCTCGCGATGTGCTCGCCGAACTTGGCGCTACGCCTGTCCGCCTGCGCGTGACGCTCTCATACTTCATCGAGCCGAACCCTGGCAGGCGCGGCTGGAAGAGACGCCACCGCTATGCATCGCACGGCCTACGCTTCGAGGTGAAGGGGCCGACGGAGTCCATCGAAGCATTCCGCAAGCGCCTCAATATGAAGGCGCTCGACGAGGACGAGGCCAAGCCAGCTGCGGCCGGCGACGCGTCGGAATGGTACCTCGGCGAGCAGGCTCGCAACCGAGGCTCGCTCCACGCCGACTTCCTCTCTTGCAGTGCGGCCGACCTTGCCGAACGCGGCGTGGTCGCCGTCTACCCGGTCAGCGGCTGGTGGAAGGATCAGCCGAAGCGCGACCGCAGCGACAAGGGCGTGCGATACTCGTTGGTCGTTTCCATCGAGACGCCGGGGGTGGAGACCGACATCTGGACGCCGGTGGCGCAGGAAGTTGGCGTGCCGGTGGTGGTCGAGGCGTAGGCTGCGAAGGGGGCGGGATGTAGCCACGCGAGTCATCGACGCTGGCACGCCCTGTGCGTATGTCGCGTGTGCCAGCCAGTCATGTGCGAAAACGAGCCACACGTCAAGGAACCCCATGCGCCCGTCGAGCCTCCCGTCTCTCCGCTTTCGCTGCGTGCATGCCGCTTGCGTTCTCACCTTCACGCTTTGCGCGCTGCTCCCTTTGGCAGGCTGTGAAGCCGATGAGTGTGCGCTCGATTGGACGGTCTGGCTCGGGCCGAACCCCAACTGCCCTCCGGGCACCGACAACAGCTACGGCGCATGCAGTGCTCCTAGACTCCTGTTCGAGGGGTGCGCCGTGCAGCTGCAGGTTGCGGACACGATCCGGAGCTTTACGTACCGCGTCGTGGGGCAGACGGTGGAGCTGACGAGCTCGGGGACCGCGCCTGTGAGCGCTGCTTCCCTCGGGGCGGACGACACGCTGAGCTACGAGCGCCGCGAGTACACCCTCACCATGAGCGATCCCGACGAGTATTGGTTCGGCGAGCGGCCGTAGCGGTTCACCGCGCCAAGCGCGCCAGCCACACCGTGCGGTCGAGGCGTGGGTCCTCGAGGCTGTGCAGCAGGATTTCGTAGCCGTGCCGCTCGAGCCACGCTCGGTACTCGGCCGTGTCGAGGCTGCCGTGGAACAGCTGGTCGCCGAACATGTCGCCGCTCGGGCCCTCCCCTTCGCGGAGACCACTGGTGAACAAGAGCACGCCATGGGGGGCCGTGTGCTCGCGAAACGTCGCGAACATGCGGCGCTGGTCCGCGCACCCGAGGTGAAAGAAGCTGTCCCAGGCGATCACCACACCAAAGCGCTGACCGAGGGCGAGGCCGCGCATGTCCGCGTGGTGCAGCGTCAGCGTCGGGAGATGCTCACGCGCAACGTCCAACATCGGGAGCGCGAGGTCCACGCCTGTCACCGTATCGCCACGCTCGACGAAGAAGCGCGCGATGGGCTCCCCGCTACCGCAGCCGACGTCCAGTACGCACGTGGGCGCAGGCACGAGCTCGGCCACGCGCTCGGGAATGCTCCGTTCGACCCGCGAGCCGCGACGCAGCTCGTGCCAGCGCTGCGCGTGCCGGCTGTAGATGGCGGCGAGATCGACCAAGGTGTGACCAGTCTAACGCCAGACGTCGTCGCGAATGCCACGCAGGTACTTGGCCAATCGCACGCGAAAGGCTTCATCGATCCGCGACGACGGGCGACGTGGGCAGGGCGCTCAGCGCGACCGCCGTGAACGCCTCCACAGGATCACAACCGAACGCCGCGTACACCTCGGGGTAGTTCCCGGGTGAGGTGTTCTCGTCGACGATCATCGGTCCGTCCTCCGTCGCGATCATGTCGAACCCGATGATGGCGCAGCCGAGCACCTGCGCCGCGTCCACGGCGAGCTCCCGCTGCGCGTCGTCGATCTCGGCGGGCTCCACCGCGCCACCTTGGGCTCCCGCGTCGAAGACCTTGAAGCGCCCCGGGGCCATGGCGGTCACCTTCTCGGGGCGCTTGCGGTAGGCGCACACCACCTCGCCACCCAGCACGGTCACGCTGGCCCAGCGGGTCATGTCGTTGTCGTAATAGCGCTCCAGCAGGAAGCCCCGGTCGGGCGCACGCCCCGCTACGGAGGTCACGTAGCCCACGAGGTCGCGCAGCGCGGCGAACGACTCGACCAGGTGCACCCCCTGCCCCCACGCGCCACGGCGCGGCTTGAGCAACGCCGCGCCCCATGCGTCCATGACCGGGTGCAGCGCGTCGATGTGCGCCGCGTCGAAGAGCACGTGCTCGGGCACACGCAGGCCCGCCCGCTGCAGCAGCTGGTGCGCCTGGAACTTGTCGAGCGCCAGCTCCCAGCGGAAGGGGTCCGGCACCACGGGCGTGCGCGCCGCGAGCGTCTTCAGCAGCTCCAGCTCGTAGGCGCCCGGCGCGCGGTCGACCTCGCAGTACCAGAAGAACCCGTCGAGCCCTTCGACGGGCGCATCGCCCACCCACAGCACGCCGTCGCGCACGTACCCGTCACGAAAGTCGAGGGGCACCACGCGCACGTCCGGCACGACCGCGAGCCGCGCCACGAGCGGCGTGTGCAGCGGCGCGCGCAGGCAGCCCCAGCGCTCCGGGCGGGCGAACGCGGGGTCACCGGCCTCGGGGCGCACGGGCACGCAGACACCAAGTTGTCTCATCGGAGGAGCGTACGGTCACCCCCGCGCGTATGAAACCCTGTAGGCTCGCAACCCGAGCTAACGCCGGGGGCGCATGCGCCTACGAGGAGGTCCATGGAAGACATCATCGCGGACGAGGTCCGAGCCCACGCGCAACGCGGCCCCATGCAACGCCGTCGAGAGCCCCTCCCGCCCGACCTCCGGCACGTGTGCCGCGACTCGGCCCGCGCCTACTTCGAGGCCAGCTGGTCGCTCAACGAGCTGCTGTTCCGCACCATCACGCACGAGCGCGCGTTCTTCACGCAGCCCGACCCGCTGCGTCAGCCGCTGGTCTTCTACCTGGGGCACACCGCCGCGTTCTACGTGAACAAGCTGCGGCTCGCCGGGCTCGCCTCGCACGGGCTCGATGCGCACCTGGACGCGCTCTTCGCGCGCGGTGTGGACCCCGAGTCGGCGGACGAGCTGGACGGCCAGAGCGCGTGGCCATCGGTGGATTCCGTGTGGGCCTACCGACGGGCCGCGCGCGAGCAGGTCCTGGCCGCCATCGAGGCTCTCCCGTGGGAGGCGCCCATCACGGAGGAGCGCCCCGAGTGGGCCGTGCTGATGGGCATCGAGCACGCGCGCATCCACTTCGAGACCTCGTCGATGCTGCTGCGCCAAGCGCCCGTCGAGCACCTCACGCGGCCGCGTGGCTGGCGCTACGCCGACGACGCCCCCGTACCGGCCGAGCGCTTCGTGCACGTGCCCGCGGGGGACACGGCGGTGGGGCGTCCCCGCGGGGGACGGCTGTTCGGTTGGGACAACGAGTACGGTCACGACACGCGCGAGGTCCCGGCGTTCGACGTCGGGGCGGACCTGGTCACGAACGCCCAGTTCCTCGCGTTCGTCGACGCCGGGGGCTACCGCGACGAGCGACTGTGGAGCCCCGCCGGCTGGGCCTGGCGCAGCGCGCACGGCGTCGAGGGCCCGCGCTTCTGGCTGCGCGAGGGCACGCGGCCGCCGCGCTACCGCGCCATGTTCGACGAGCTGCCGCTCCCGCTGAGCTGGCCCGCCGAGGTCAACGCCATCGAAGCGGACGCCTACTGCCGCTGGCGCGACGGGGTGCGGCTGCCCACCGAGGCCGAGTGGTGCCGCATGCTGGACGTCACGGAGGGTGCGCGGGACGACGAAGAGGGCGCGCACTTCCACCTGCACTTCGAACTGGGCTCGCCGCGCCCCGTGGGCGCCACCTGCCGCGACCGCGGGCGGGCGCTGCACGACGTGCGTGGCAACGTGTGGCAGTGGCTGAGCGACGACTTCCACCCGCTCCCCGGTTTCCGCACGCACCCGCTCTACGACGACTTCTCGGTGCCCTACTTCGACGCGGAGCACGCCATGCTGCGCGGGGGCGCGTGGGCCACCACCGGAACTGGCGCGAGCGTGCACTACCGGCTGTGGTTCCGGCGACACTTCTACCAGCACGCGGGCTTTCGCCTGGTGCGCTGTGAGTAGCGCGCACGGCGAGCAGGTCGACCACGGCCGAGACCACCCCACCAACGAACCCAGCACGACCCAGCACGACCCGCATCAGCACGAGCTCATGCGCGCCGCCGCCCGGCTGGGGGTGACCCACTGCGTGGTCGCGGGGGCGCCCGACACGGTGGCCTATGCGTGGGGCGAGCACGAGGTGCGCGTGCGCAAGGGGCGCGTGTTCCCTTCGCTCACGCGCGCGGCCGAGGCCCTGTGCGACCACAAGCAGCGCTGCAAGGACGCTCTCGATGCCATCGATGTGCGCACGCCAGCCGGGCTCCCCTTCTGGTCGGACGACACCGACGTCGAGCCGCGCATGGCCGCACTGCTGGCCGAACGTGCCCCACTCGTTTGCAAGCCCGTGGACGGCACGCACGGTGAGGGCGTGGCCCTGGACCTCACGAGCGCAGCCGCGGTCCTCACCCACGCGCAGCGCCACAGCCCCACACGTAGGGAGTGGGTGGCGGAGTCGCAGCACGGCGGGCACGACCTCCGCCTCCAGGCCATCGCGGGGCAGCTGTTCGCCGCCTGCATGCGTGTGCCTGCCGCCGTGGAGGGGGACGGTGTGCAGACCGTGGCGCAGCTCCTCGCCGCGCGCGACGCAGAGGTGCGCGCCCTGAACCCGCGCAACCAGCTCACGGTGGACGACGAGGTCCGCGCCCTGCTGCAGGCGCAGGGGCTCACGCTCACGAGCGTGCCCGGCGCGGGCCTGCACGTGCCCCTGCGCCAGGTCGCCAACATGGCGCAGGGGGCGCGCGCCATCGACGTCACGGACACCCTGCATCCGGGCTGGCGCACGAACGTGGCGCGCATTGCCAAGCACGTGGGCATCGCCGTGTTCGCGGTGGACGCACGCGTCAGGAGCGCCGAGGACCCACCCGACGCAGGCGTCGTGCTGGAGCTCAACGCCCGTCCCGAGTGGCTGCACCACACCTTCTCGGAGGGGCGCCAGCACGACGTAGGCGCGGCCCTGCTGCGCGCCTGCCTGCCGGGGCTCTCGTAGTACGACGCCCGGCACCCCGGGGCGCTGGCTGAAACACCCCCCTGCCCGCGGCGCCAAGCCCTTGCGGCGCCTCTGATCCGTGCTCTAGTCTGCGCGCCATGCCGAAGTACGACGCCAGCTCCGCCGAAGTCCTGCTCTTCTCGTTCAAGGACGGGTTGCTCGCCAAGGTCGCCCACGACCTCAAGATGCGCGTCGACGACTTCAGCATCGACGTGGCCGACGACCTCAGCTCCGTGAAGGCCACCTTCCAGGCCAACCGCATCAGCGTGCTGACCGCCATGAAGGACGGGCGCGACGACTACGGCACCCTCAGCGACGGCGACAAGAAGAAGATCCTGGCCAACATCTCGGACGACGTGCTGAACAGCCGCCGCCACCCCACCATCACCTTCGAGTCCAGCAGCGTGCGCGAGCAGGGCAGCACGCGCACGGTCAGCGGCAACCTCACGCTCAACGGGCAGACCCGCAGCGTGAGCGCCACCATCCGCGAAGAGGGCGCCAACTGGGTGACCGACGTGACCCTGCAGCAGCCCGACTTCGGCATCAAGCCCTACAAGGCCCTCGGCGGCGCCCTCAAGGTCAAGCCCGAGGTCCGCGTCAGCGTGCGCGTCCCGAAGAGCTGAGCGCGGCCCACCCTTGTCGACCGCCGGGCTACGGCAGCGCCGGCACGCTCACGCCCAGCTCGGCGCACAGCGCCACCAGCGCCGGCTGGTCCGGCCCGCGCCAGGCCAGGGCCTCCAGCGTGGCGGGCGGGGTCAGCTCCGCGTCCTCACGCAGCGTGGCGAGCGTCCGGTACAAGCGCGCGTCGTCGCGGCGGGGGTTCAGGTTCTCCGCCAGGCCCGCGGCGCCGCGCACCTTGATGTCCCAGCTGGCAGGGTCCTCGGGGATGGCGTCGAGCCGCTCGTAGCGCGCCAGCAGCGCGGCCGCCGCCTTGGCCCCCCAGCGGGGGATGCCGGGGATGCCGTCGGCGCTGTCACCCACCAACGCCAGGTAGTCCGGGATGGAGCCCGGCGAGACCCCGAACTTGGCCAGCACCCCGGTCTCGTCGAGGGTCTCCTGCTTGCGGCGGTCGAAGCCCACCACCCGCTCGCCGCGCACGCACTGCGCCAGGTCCTTGTCTGGCGAGCACAGCAGCACGCGCGTCACGCGCTCGTCGTCACGCAAGCGCGCTGCGCCCGTCGCGAGGGCGTCGTCCGCCTCCACCTCGCGCATGGGCCAGGTGACGATGCCCAGCGCCGCGCTCGCCCGCTCGGCCAGCGGAAACTGGGCCAGCAGCGCGGGCTCCATGCCCTCGCCCGTCTTGTAGCCCGCGAAGAGCTCGTTGCGGAACGACTCGATCACCGTGTCGAACGCGCACGCGACGTGCGTGGTGCCCGGCTCGCGCAGCAGCGCCGCGAACGAACGCAGCAGCCCCACAGTGGCGCCCACCTCCTGCCCGTTGGGCGCGCTGCGCGAGGGCGCCCCGAAGTGCGCGCGGAAGAGCTCGTACGTTCCGTCGATGAGGTGGACCTGCATGCGGCGCACCTTATCAGCTCGGTCGCCTGCATCGCGACCCGCGTGCGGTGACGCTCAGAGCGAGAAGTAGGCGTGCCCGGCCAGGGTCACCTGCCACACGTCCTGCAGGGCTTTGTCGCTGTTGTTGGGCGTCACCAGCGCCGGGAAGCCGAAGCCCAGCGTAATGTCCATCAGCGGCTGGTCGCCGCTGGCCACGGTGTAGCCGAACTCGAAGCCCAGCGGGAACGCGAGGTTGTCGAAGTCGATCCAGCGCACGCCCGTACGCGCCGCCAGGTACACCGAGGGGTGCAGCTGGATGAGCGCCGAGAACGGCAGGAACAGGTCCAAGTGCGGGTCCTTGTCGTCACGGTCGAAGCGCAGCGCCACCTCGAGCCCGCTGTCGAACGCGAAGCGCTCCGTCACCCGGGCCCGCACCACCGTGGCGCCGAACAGCGCGAGGTCACCGTTGACCGGGATCACCACCCCCACGTCCACGGACACGTCGAACGAGGGGTCCGCCACCAGCCGCACACGCGCGTGAACGGGGATGTCCCCGAACTCCGGGTCCGGGGTGAGCGCGAGCGGCACGAGCCCTTGCGGCAGCACTCCGCCGGCGATGACCGGGTGGTACATGCCCAGACGCTCGTCCAGCACCCCGAGCTCCAGCCAGTCCGTCACGGCAAAGCTCCCGCCGATGGACAGCGACAGCGACGTGTCCTGGTTGGTCAGCGCGCGCGTGGCGTCGTCGAAGTGGTACACGCGCAGCGTGCCGCCAGCTCGCGCGTAAAAGCGCGGCATGTTCAGCGGGCGCTGGATGTGCGCGAGCGGAAACGCGACGGGCGCGTCAGCCATCATCGGGTCTTCGTCAGCGGGGTCCGCCGCGGGGCCCTGGGACGACCTGTCCGCGCGACCGCCGGTCGAACGAGGTGCGGCGGCCGAGTCGTCCGGAGGAGCCTGATCGCTGTCGGTGTCGGTGCCCGGGTCCGTCTCGGACTCGGGCTCCTCCATCGGATCCGGCACGAACGCGCGCGCCATGGGGGCAGGGCCGAGCACCAGCGCAGCGAGCACCGCGAACGTCGTCACAGACCGGCGGCGAGGGGTCTCATCCACGTGTCGTAGGGCTCGTGTCATCTCAGGGCTCCTTCGCGTCCGTCACCGGTCTTGGGGGCAGCGTTCCAGCTGGGGAAGGGTTTACCACGATGGGGACGACCAGCGACCCGAGAGCGCACGTCCCGCCGACCGCCCGTCCCCAGCTCACGAGGCGCAGTCCGCCTCCGAAGGGGGCGGACTTCGAGCGCGCGATCACCTGAGATCGCTGCCCCGGACTTCAGTCCGGGGTGCCCCTAATCCGGGACAGACTGCCGTTCTGAGACAGCCTCTTTCAGTCCGACGCCCTATTCGGGGACAGATCCCGCCTTGCGCCTCGTCCTCACTCCTTCGCCAGCGCGTCCAGGATGCCCTGCACGTCGGCCGGCACGGCCATGGCGCTGTAGCCCTTGTCCACGTGCAGGGTCTCGCCCGTGATCCCGCTGGCCAGGGGGCTGCACAGGAAGGCCGCCGTGTGGCCCACCTCGGTGGCGGTCAGCGCCTCGGGCAGGGGCGAGTTGGCCGCGTAGTACGCGATCATGCGGCCGATGAAGCCGATGGCCGAGGCCGCGCGCGACGCGTAGGGCCCGGCGCTGATGACGTTCACGCGGTGGCCCCACTTGCGGCCCGCCTCGAACGCCAGGACGCGCGTGTCGCTCTCGAGCGCCGCCTTGGCCGTGGACATGCCGCCGCCGTAGCCGGGCACCACGCGCTCGGCCGCGAGGTAGGTCAGCCCGACGAAGCTGCCGCCCGGGCGCACGAGCGGCCCCAGCTGCTGCACCAGCGCCGTGAAGCTGTAGGCCGACGCGCCGATGGCCGCGAGGTAGCCGTGCCGGCTGGTCTCGAGCAGCGGGTTCTTCACCTCGGGGCCATTGGCCAGGCTGTGCACCACGATGTCGAGGCAGCCCTCGCCGAAGTCGGCGAGGAGCGCGTTCTTGACGCCCTCGATGCTGAAGTCGCCGCGCTCGCGGTAGCGCTTGCTCTCGCGCACGTCCTCGGGGGCGCTGGCGAGCGTGTCGTACTCGGCGTCCAGCGGGTAGACGCGCTCGAACGTCATCTTCTCGCCCGAGGCCAGCGTCATGGACTCGTCCAGCTTCCCTCGCCGCAGCATGTTCTCGAAGATGCCCATGGCCGGCGGCCAGGTGCCCACACACACGCTCGCGCCTGCCTCGGCCAGCGCCTTGGCGATGGCGAACCCGAACCCACCGTCGTCGGCGACCCCGGCGACGAACGCGCGCTTTCCGCGCAGATCAATGGAGAGCATGTGCGGGCTCTACCGCCATTCGCGCGGGGAGGCCAGCGCCGGAGGCGCGACCTCGGGGGGCCCCTGCGTCGTGCTGACCCCTTCGTCACGGTCTGCGTAGACGAGCGAGCGATACGGCATCGAGCCTGGTACGCTGCACGCCGAACGAGCCCCAAGGAACCTGTCCATGCGCGTCTGCCCGCGGTGCGGCCTCAAGTACCCGAACGACCAAGAGCGGTGTTTCGTCGACAACGCGACCCTCGATCAAGCCGCGGATCCGTGGCTGGGGCAGACCCTCGCGGGGCGCTACTTGATCGAGGACCTGATCGGCGAGGGCGGCATGGCGACCGTCTATCGCGCGCGCCACACCCTGGTGGACCGCCCCGTGGCCGTGAAGATCATGGCCCAGCAGCTGCGCGGCAGCGAGCAGCTGGCCGAGCGCTTCCGCCGTGAGGCCAAGAACGCCGCCGCCCTCGCGCACCCGAACATCATCGAGGTGTACGACCACGGCGAGACGGAAGACGGCGCGCTCTTCATGGTGATGGAGCTGCTGCGCGGCCGGCCCCTCTCGGACATCATCGCGGCGGGGCCGATGAACCCCGCAGACGTGTGCGCCTACGGCCTGCAGATGAGCACCGGCCTCGCGCGCGCCCACGACTTCGACGTGCTGCACCGCGACCTGAAGCCGGACAACATCTTCATCGTGGACGGCCCCGCGGGCATGCGCGGCACGGCGAAGCTGCTGGACTTCGGCATCGGCCGCTCGCTCGGGGACTCGCGCCTGACCAACGCGGGCGAGATCTTCGGCACGCCCCAGTACATGGCCCCCGAGCGCCTGACCAACATCGACGCGGGCGCCTCGGCCGACCTGTACGCGCTCGGCTGCATCCTGTTCGAGATGATCACGGGGCGCCCGCCCTTCCAGTCCGAAGAGATCACGGGCTACTTCATCAAGCACCTACAGGAAGCCCCACCGAAGCCCAGCAGCCTGGCCCCGGCCTGCCCACGGCGGCTCGAGGAGCTGATCCTGGGGCTGCTCGAGAAGCGCCCCGACCAGCGCCCCGTGGACGCCCACGAGGTGATCCGCACGCTGCGCGAGCTGGCCCCGAAAGACGACGTCGCCGCGCCGGCCCCAGCCCCTACCTCGGCGCGTCAGCACGTGGCGCCCACGCTGCCCCCGACCACGCTCGAGCGCTGGGCCCGGCGCACGGCCATCTTCGACCAGATGCTGTCGCGGGCCTTCCCCGGCGGTGACGCGCCCCCCGCGCTGCGCGCCCAGCTGGAGGAGATCCGCGAGATGCTGCGCGCCATCCAGCAGCTGCGCACGCAGGGCCTGGGCGAGCAGCGCAAGCTGGAGGCCCTGGATCACGAGGCGCGCGAGACCCGCGCGCGTCTCGGTCACGCCATGCACGTGTTGGCCGAGGACCTCTCGAGCGCCCGCACGGCGGCCCGCAGCGCCGAGGCCGACGTCACCCCCTACTTCACGGCCGAGTCCCAGGCAGAGGCGGGCGCCAAGGACGCCTACGAGCGGCTGGCCAGCGCGGGAGGGCTGCGCCCCCCGAAGGAGCCCTCCGGGGAGATCCGTCGCCTGCTACGCGAGCTGGCGGACGACCTGGACCGCTGGGAGCTGGCCAAGGGTGCGTCGGAGAAGGCCCGCGCCTGGCTGGAGGGCAAGCGTCGCGAGGTGAGCGACCTGGAGTTCCAAGTGAAGAGCATGCGCGAGGTGCTGGAGAACACGGAGGGCACGCTGGCGGCCAGCAAGGCCGCCTCGGAGACCGCGCTGATGGAGAGCGGCCGCACGGTGGAGGAGCATGAGCAGCGGCTGCTCACGCGGGCTGCGACCTACTGCGAGGCCCTCCGGCCCCGTCCAGAGCTGGGGGACCTGTTCCAGCAGCTCGAGCACCAGCAGTGATGTGCCACGCGGACGCGGGTCGGCCCTGATGGTGCCTGCGCGACACGCGGACGACGACAGAACGAGGCACTGGGTGTCCGCTCGCTCGCCTCCTGCGTCATGGCCTGGTAGGCTGCGCGCACGGCTGGGTCTCTTGCGCATCGCGCGGCCCTCCCACTTACGGAGAGTAGATGAAGAACAAGTCTGCATGTCGTAGCCGCGTCGCGCTTCTTCTCGGCCTGGGGGTGCTGCTGACGAGCGTCGCGCCGACCGCGTTGGCCCAAGACAGCGCGCGCGCTTCGCTGTTGTCCGCCCGCAGCCACATGGAGGCCGGGCAGGAGCACTACGCCGCGGCGCGCTACGAGGAGGCAGCTCGCGAGTTCATGCTGGCCTACGATGCGCGGCCGTTCTCGGCGTTCCTGTACAACGCCGCCGTAGCCCTCGAGCGCTTCGGCACCCCGGTGCCGGCGGCCGACATGTTCCAGCGCTACCTGGACGCCGAGCCCGGCGCGTCCGACGCCGACGAGGTGCGCGCCAAGATCGAGCGCCTGCGCGCCGAGGCGGCGGCAGCTGCGGCCACGGCGAACCCGCTCAATCCGGACGGAACCCAGAACCCAGACGGAACCCAGAACCCAGACGGAACCCAGAACCCAGACGGAACCCAGAACCCAGACGGAACCCAGAACCCAGGGCCCGCGGTGGTCCACGTCACCCCACCCACGACCCCGCCCGAGGACATCAAGTCCTTGCTCAGCATCCAGACCGAGCCCGAGGGCGCCGTCGTCAGTGTCTACAGCGGCAGCACGCGCGTCGCGAGCTCGCCGTCTCCCTTCGACCACTCGCTGGACGAAGGCAACTACCGGGTCACCATCGAGCACCCGGACTACCGCACGGTGGAGCAGAACGTCCACATCGGTCAGGGCCGCGTCTACGTGGTCATCGTGGAGATGAGCCAGGGGCAGTTCCTCGGCTATCTGCGTGTGGTCACCGACCCGCCGGACGCTGACGTGTTCGTGGACAACCCCGAGGAAGGTGCCGTGGGGCGCACACCGTATGGCAACGTCATCCCCACGGGCACGCACACCGTGTGGGTGGAGCGCCCCGGCTACGAGCGCATCGAGCGGCAGATCGAGGTCGGCCTCGGCGAGGACGTACGGGTGGACCTCGAGCTGGAGCGCGTGAGTTTTGGGCGCGTACGCATCCTCGCGAACATCGCGGGCGCGACGGTTCGAGTGGACGGTGACCGTGTCGGTCAGGTGCCGTACGAGGGCGACATCGAGGCCGGCGAGCACCGCATCACCGTCTCCGCCGAGGGCATGAAGGACTGGTCGCAGACCGTGACCATCACACAAGGGCAGATCATCCCGATCCAGGTGCGCCTGCGTCCCGCGATGAACCGCGGCGGCGCCTGGGCCACCGCCACCATCGGCGTCCTCATGATCGGCGGCGGCGTGGCCCTCGGCGTGTTGTCCAACAACCTCGAGACCGACCTGCGAGCCGCGCGAGACGCCGGCACCCTGACCGACGACGACCCCCGCCTGCTGCGCGGGCGCATCTACCGCATCGGCGCCGACTCCGCGTTCGGCCTGGGGGCGCTGCTCGGGCTGCTGTCCATCTGGTACTTCCTCCGCGACCCGCTGCCCGACTCGGAGGCCAACGTCTTCGAACCACGGGACTGGACCGTGGTCCCAACCTTCAACCTCGCTGACCGCTCCGGCGGCGCGCAGCTTCAGGTGAGCTTCTGATGAACGCCCCACGCATCTTCGGTCGTCCCACCCAGCGCCCCACCCCTTCCCTCGTTCGCCGCATGGTCGCCCCGGCCCTCGGGGCCGCCAGCCTGGTCGGGGCGACGGTCGCAGGCTGCAACCCCGCCACGTTCGTGGACCTGGCGGATGACGCCCCTGTCGTCGCTCTGGGGCGGCCAGACGGTTTCCGACGCACCGGATACGGCACCACGGTGGCGTCCATCGAGGGCCCGCTGGGCAACGGCGCGCTGGCGACACGTCTGGCTGTCGGGGGCGGCCCCGACACGGGCACGTGGATCTACGACGTGTGGAACGCGGACGACGTGGGGACCTTCCGCATCTCGAACACCGCCTGCGAGACTCCCGCCGACGACTGCGTCACGGGCACCGGGTCGGCCATCACAGGGTTCCCACAGTATGGCGGTGAAGGAGCGTGCCTGGCCATCGGCGAGGCCAGCGCCAACCAAGTCCGCATCAAGTGCGAGTCCAGCCCGGGGAACGCGGTCGCTCTGTCCGCTGGGGTAGGCGCCGCGCTCGAATTCGGGTTCGCGGTGGCCGGGGTCCCGGCCGGTGCAGCGACCGACGCACGCAGCGTCGTGCTGACGGGCGCTCCCGCAGCGGGCTCCGGGCGCGGCACGCTCTTCCGGATTCCCCCAACCGGAGCACCCAGCGAGCTGAACGAGATCGTCGACACCGCGGGCGTCGTGAGCGGCAGAGCGCGCCTGGGCGAGGCCATCGCGACCGCGTCGCTGCCCGACGCCGCCACCCGGAGCACGAGCTTCCCCACCGTCCCGCAGCTTGGCGTGGACACACCGTTCCTGGCCGCCGTGAGCGCGCCGGGAGACGACCGCGTGCTGATCGTGGTCGTCGGCGTCGACCCACTGAACGCCAACGACATCGACGCGCAGGTGCTGGCGTGCTTCGACGGCCCGGCAGGCTTCGGTCAGGCCCTCGTCGCAGGAGACGTCGATGGGGACGGCATGCCCGAGGTCTACATGGGTTTCGCGGAGACCACCACGGACCACCCGGGCACCGTGCACGTGTTCGACGTGGCCGACCTCACCACGCTGGAGGCCGGCTGCACCGACACCACCGACGTGGACGATCCCGCCCTCACGGTGATCGCGTGCCCCACACTGAACGGCGTGGACTGCGTTGGCAGCGCGTTCGGCTCGGCGCTCGCCCTGGGGGACGTGAACGCCGACGGAACGCTCGACCTGATCGCGGGCGCGCCGCGCACGACCGTCGAGGAGACGCTCGGCGCAGGCGGCGTGTTTGCGCTCGCGGGCTCGGCCACCGGTGTGGACGGCGCGATGGCCTCGTTCATGCGCATCTCGCATCCCGGCACGGACGACCGGCTGGGCGCGTCGGTCGCGACGCTGCGCACGCACTACGGCATCACGGGCGTCACCCCGCGTCATGAGGTGGCCGCGGGCGCCCCCGGGGCCAACACCGCCTTCATCTTCCTCTGCTCGGGGCTGGGCGACGACGCGTCTACCACCGGCGATCGGTGCCTCGAGCTCGCTACGGAGTGAAGGGGCGCAAACAGATCCTCGTCGCAGACGACGAGGTCAACCTACGGCGCGTCATCGCCGCGCAGCTGCAACGCGACGGGTTCGACGTGTTCACCGTCGGGGACGGCGAGGCGGCGCTCGAGGCCCTCGGGGAGCACCACATCGACGTGCTCATCACCGACCTGCGCATGCCCAAGCTGGACGGCATGCAGCTCTTGGCGCACGTCGCCACCGAGCACCCCGACCTGCCGGTGGTCATGATCACGGCGCACGGCACCGTGGACACCGCCGTCGAGGCGCTGAAGCTGGGCGCCTTCGACTACGTCACGAAGCCCTTCGACCAGACCGAGCTGCGCAGCGTGGTGGCCAAGGCGGCGCGCACCCGCGAGCTGAACCAGGTCTCCATGACGCCCACGCGCGGCGCCCCGGGGCGCTACCGCATCATCGGGCAGTCCCCGGAGATGAACGCGGTCTACGACATCATCGAGAAGGTCGCGGACACGCCCAGCACGGTGCTCATCACGGGCGAGAGCGGCACGGGCAAGGAGCTCATCGCGCGGGCCCTGCACGAGAACAGCGCGCGCGTGGACAAGCCCTACGTGCGCGTGAACTGCGCCGCCATCCCGCCCGACCTGATCGAGAGCGAGCTGTTCGGCTACGAGAAGGGCGCGTTCACGGGCGCGGTCACCAGCAAGCCGGGGCGCTTCGAGCTGGCCCACGAGGGCACGCTGTTCCTCGACGAGATCGGCGAGATCCCGGTCAGCATGCAGGTCAAGCTCCTGCGCGCGCTGCAAGAGCAGGAGTTCGAGCGCGTCGGCGGCATCAAGACCATCAGCGTGGACGTGCGGCTCATCGCCGCCACGAACCGCGACCTGAAGGGGGCCATCGCGGAGGGGGCCTTCCGCGAGGAGCTCTACTACCGCCTGAACGTGGTGCAGGTGGCGCTGCCACCCCTGCGCGAGCGACCGAGCGACATCCCGCTCCTGCTCGAGCACTTCGTGGCCAAGTTCAACAAGCGCCTGAAACGCGAGGTGCGTGCGTTCGCGCCCGAGGCCCTCGAGCGCCTACAGGCCTACGCCTGGCCGGGGAACATCCGCGAGCTGGAGAACGTGGTGGAGCGCTGCATGCTCTTCTGCGATGGCGACGAGGTGCGCGTACAGCACCTGCCGCCCGACGTGGTGGGCAGCGTCGCCGCGCCACGCCCTGCGGCCAAGACCACGGACTCGTCCCCCGGGACCGAGCTGGCGGTGGACGCGCTGCTGGCCACCAGCGACGAGGCGGGCCTGAAAGAGGCCGTGCGCGAGGCCACCGCCCGCGTGGAGCGCGAGCTGATCGTGCGGGCGCTCGAGAAGACGCAGGGCAACGTCACGCACACGGCGCGCCTGCTGCAGATCTCGCGCAAGAGCCTGCAGACCAAGATGAAGGAGCTGGGCCTGCGCGAAGAGGGCTGAGGCCTCCCTCGCACTGCACGCGTGCGTGTCGCACCCGGCGCGCAGCCGACTCGCGTTGCCCCCGTGACCGGCCCGCGCTAGTGCTGCGCCCGTGGCTCTCTCCGTAGGAATCGTCGGGCTGCCCAACGTCGGCAAGTCCACCCTGTTCAACGCGCTGTCCGAGAAGCAGCAGGCCGAGGCCGCGAACTATCCGTTCTGCACCATCGACCCGAACGTGGGCGTGGTGGACGTGCCCGACCCGCGCATGGAGACGCTGGTCAAGTACTTCAAGCCGCAGAAGATCATCCCCGCGACGGTCGAGTTCGTCGACATCGCGGGCCTGGTCAAGGGCGCCAGCAAGGGCGAGGGGCGCGGCAACGCGTTCCTCACGAACATCCGCGACTGCGACGCCATCGCGCACGTGGTGCGCTGCTTCGAGGACCCGAACGTGGTTCACGTGGACGGCCGCGTGAACCCCATCGGCGACGTCGAGACCATCGAGACCGAGCTCATCTTGAAGGACCTCGAGACCGTCACCAAGCGGCTCGAGAAGGCGCGCAAGGCCTCGAAGGGCAACGACGCGAACGAGAAGCGCATGGTCACCGTGTGCGAGGCGCTCGAGGCCGCGCTCGACAAGGGCGAGCCCGCCAACACCGTCACGTTCGACACGCCCGACGACCTGCGCGCCTGCAAGGAGCTGGGGCTCATCACGCGCAAGCCCATGTTCTTCGTGTGCAACGTGAAGGAAGAGCAGCTGAGCCAGATGGACAGCGACCCGCTGGTAGCCCAGGTGCGCAAGCTGGCCGACGCGCGCGGCGTGCCGCTGGTGGTGATCAGCGCGGCCATCGAGGCCGAGATCATGCAGCTCCCCGAGGAGGACCGCGCCGACTTCCTGGCCAGCCTCGAGCTGCCCGAGCCGGGCCTGCACACGCTCATCCGCACGGGCTACGCCATGTTGGACATGATCACGTACTTCACCTGCGGCGAGAAGGAAGTACGCGCCTGGACCATCAGCCGGGGCACCAAGGCTCCGGGCGCGGCCGGCAAGATCCACTCGGACTTCGAGCGCGGCTTCATCCGCGCCGAGGTCATGGCCTACGAGGCCGTGGAGGAATACAAGTCCGAGGCCGCCGTGAAGGCCGCCGGCAAGCTGCGGCTCGAGGGCAAGGAGTACGTCGTCGTGGACGGCGACGTGATGCACTTCCGCTTCAACGTGTGAGCCCGCCGCTTCAGCGCTGCTGGAGCGTGATGGGCACCTGCACCATCGTGAAGGACGACTGCGCCGGAAAGCGCAGCGTGCCGAGGGCCGTCGCGACGCAACGGTGGAGCGCGGCCTCGTTCAACGAAGACTCGACGGGCTCGATGCGGGTGGCGCGGCCCTCCAGCGAGATCACGAACCGTACCCGCAGCGTCCCGGCCAACGCGGGGTCGCGGGTGAGCGCCACGTCGAAGCAGCGGCGATAGGCGGGAAAGCGCGTTCGGACGACCCTCGACACGACCTCTCGCTCGAGCGCCCCTTGGGTGTCGATGCGGCCGAGGCGCACCACGGGGGGGAAGGCGTCGACGGTCCCGATCCGGCCGCCCTGCGAGTCGTCGAGCATCGGCATCTCTTCGACCGGGCCGTCTCCGGCCGGGCTCTCGGCGAGGTCCGCGTCTGCCTGTGCGCCGTCGCCTTCTTCACTCGTTGCGCTTGGCTCGTCGGGGCTCGCGCTCGGTTCGGCCTCGGCCTCGCTCGACGCTTCTGCGCTCGTGCTGTCCCCCTGGTCGGCCGTGGTCGACGCCTCGCCGCCCGCGGTGGACTCCGTGGCGGGGGCCTCGGTCGCCGAGACCTCGGACCCCTGGGCGCCGGAAGAACATGCGGCGAGGGCGAGCAGCAGGGCGACCAGACTCGTGCGGTGGTTGCGCGACATGCCGGAGAAGATACACCGAGGCTCCCCTGGCGCGCGCGGCGTATACCCCGTAGACCTGCCGCGATGGATTTCAACCTCAGCGAAGAGACGCGCCTTTTTCGAGACTCCTTTGTGCAGTGGGTGGAGCGCGAGCTGAAGCCCCTCGAGGAGAAGCACCGGATCACGCTGGACGAGGAGATCCCCGCGGACATCGTCAAGCGCGTGCGGCAGCAGTCGGCGGAGCTGGGCTTCTGGGGCCACCACATGCCCGAAGAGGTGGGCGGCGGCGGCATGAGCGAGGTCGACGGCATCGCGCTGCGCGAGGCCTGCGGCGCGACGGGCTCCGTGTTGGCGTCCTTGGCGCTGGCCGGCCCCGAGGGTCCGTCGCCCATGCACCTGGTGTTCAACGAGGCGCAGCGCGAGAAGTACCTGAAGCCCCTCATCAACGCCGAGACCACCTGCTGCTTCATGCTCAGCGAGCCCGGCGCCGGGTCCGACGCGCAGAACATCAGCACCAAGGCCGAGAAGCGCGGGGACAAGTGGGTGCTGAACGGGGTGAAGCACTTCATCTCGAACGGGCACAAGGCCGACTGGGGCGTGGTCTTCGCGCTGAACGACGCGGACAAGCGCGCGCGCGGCGGCATCAGCGCGTTCATCATCGAGCGCGACCAGTGGCAGGTGGGCCGCATTCACGGGGCCATGGCCGGCTTCGAGGGTCAGGCCGAGATCGTGCTCGAGGACGTCGAGGTGAGCCCCGAGAACGTGGTCGGTCGCGAGGGCTATGGCTTCGCCGAGGCCATGCGCTTCCTGGGCGCGGGTCGCCTGCACATCGCAGCCGGCGCCGTCGGTGTGGCGCAGTTCCTGCTGGACATGGGGGCTGACTACGCCGGGCAGCGGCAGTCGTTCGGCAAGCCCATCGGCGCCTACCAGGGCATCCAGTGGATGCTGGCGGACTCGGCCACCGAGATCTACGCGGCGCGCAACATGATCTACCACTGCGCGTGGCTCATCGATCAGGGCAAGGACGCCGCGAAGGAGATGAGCATGTGCAAGCTGTTCGCCACCGAGATGGTGAACCGCGTGTGCGACCGCGTGCTGCAGATCCACGGCGGCATGGGCTGGATGAAGGAGACCCGCACGGAGGGCTTCTACCGCTCACTGCGCGTGCTGCGCATCGTCGAGGGCACGAGCGAGATCCAGCGCATGATGATCGCGCGCGCCGTGCTCGGCGAGGTAGCCCGCCGCGGCTGAGCGCGGTCCAGTCTTGACCCCCGCGCGCGGCTCGGTACGGTGACGGGATGTGGCGCTCCAACTCCCGTGCGGGGTCTCTTCGGTGGGTGATGGCGGTCACGTGTGTGGTCGGCGCGTGCGTGAGCGGGTGCGGGGATGGCGCGTCGAGCGCTGCGGACGCAGGCACGGACGGAGGCACAGGGTCGGATGCGAGCACGCTGGATGGTGGCGCCCCTGACACGGGCGCGACCGACGCTGGCGCGACCGACACCGGCGCGACTGACACCGGAGCACAGGACGGCGGTGGCGCTCTGGATGCCGCGCACGACGCTGGAGAGCAGACGGACGCGGGCGCTGCCACCGACGCCGCGCCAGATGCCGAGAGCGACGTGGGCGTAGACGCCGGGACGAGTCTACTGGACCAAGACGGCGACGGATGGACGCCGGCGGATGGCGACTGCTGCGACGCGGTGGGCGCGTGCGCCGAGCCGGCCATGGTGAACCCCGGCGCATACGAGTTCCCTGGAAACGGGGTGGACGACGACTGCGACGCGAGCACGCTCGACAACGCCGCACCCACAACGTGCTCGACGGCCGCGCAGTTTGAGCCCATCGGGCCCCTCGACGTCATGCGCGCCATGGAGCTGTGCCAATACACCAGCGAGAGCCCGCCGCTCGCGCAGCGCCGCTGGGGTGTCGTGTCAGCGAGCCTCCACCTGGCCGATGGGTCGGGGGTGCCGACGGGCTCACAGGTGGGGGTCATGACCGCCTATGGACCCAACGTGACGCCACACGCCGGCGCGACGTTCGCGGCGCTGTCATCGGGCACCGCGCGCGCGCCGAGCGATCCGGGCTACGTGGCCCCCCAGAACGGCTCGCAGCCGGGGCAGGAGGGGAACTACGACGCGCAGACGATGGTCAGCGCTCCGGCCGCGTACCTGAGCGCCAACGGGGGAGCCCTACCGGCATCGACGTGCGCGCCCACTTGCGCGGGGCCGAGTTGCACACAGGCCTACGACAGCGTGGCCCTGACCGTGCGCATCCGCGTGCCCACCAACGCGCGTTCGTTCTCGTACCGGATGAAGTTCTACACGGCCGAGTTCCCCGAGTTTGCGTGCTCCACGTACGAGGACCGCTTCGTGACCCTGCTGAGCAGCGCAGCGGCGGGGCTCCCCACGGACGGCAACATCGCGATCGACAGCCAGCTCGCGCCCATGACGGTGAACAACGGCTTCGTGCAGGTGTGCTTCCCGCCGGTAGCGGCGCCGCCTGGGACCTGCCCCAGCGGCACGCTCGAGCTGGTCGGAACCGGCATGGGTGGCTGGGGCTCGACCCTGACGGACGGTGCGGGCACGGAGTGGCTGACGAACACCGCGCCCGTCGTCCCCGGGGAGACCATCACGCTCACCTTTGCCATCTGGGACGCGGGAGACCACAACGTCGACAGCATCGTGCTGCTGGACCGCTTCCGGTGGAGCGACCAGCCCGCCAGCGTGACGATGTCCAAGTGAGCCCGGGCGGGCCATGTCGAAAACTGGACACGTGCGCAGGGGTCGGGCGATACGCGCCCCATGCGCGCGCTCACACTGCACGGAATGCTCGGCCGGGTCCTGACGGTGGTCCTGTGGGGCCTGCTGCTGGCGCCGTTTGGCCTGCGCGGCTGCGCATCGAAGCCGGTGGACCCGCGCTTCGCCGAGCCCGAGGCCACCGTGCGCACGCTCTTCACCGTGTACGACGTGGCCGACCTCGAGGAGGCCGAGGTGCAGGCCCTGCTGCGCCAGCGGGTGCAGTTCCAGGTGCGCGACCGAGACGCCTACGAGGCATGCTTCGCCGACTGGCGCGACCCGCACGACGAAGGGCTCGCGGGCTTCGTGTTCGGGCGGCTCGCCGCGCTCAAGGGGCACCTGCGCTACGAGCCCTCCGCCGACGGCCGCAGCATGCGCGTGATCCCCATGCGCGAAGGCGAGGCCGGGCACCCCGTGGTGTTGCGGCGCACCGACGACGGCTGGAAGATCGCGCTCCGGGAGAGCGTGCCCGACGAGCTGCGTCAGCGGCTCTACCGGGTGTACGAGGAGGCCCGCCGGCGCGAGCGGGGCTGAGCGCGACGCGTCAGACCGCCTTGCCCAGCGCCCGCTGCGCGTATGCGCTCCCGTCCCAGCGCAGCGCGCTCGGCTTCTTCTCCACCACGGTGTGCAGCTCCACCGGCCGCTGCCACACGCGGTGGAGCGCCTTCAGCACCTCGCGCACCCACTCCAGCTTCAGGTCCACGCCGTGGTGGTCGTGGTGCAGCAGCAGCTCGCCGCGGTTCTCGTGGTTGCTGTCCAGCACGCTGATGATCGGGTTGCCCGCGTTGGTGAGCTGCCCCAGCAGCTGCGACTTCACCGCCTCGAACTCGCGCGTCTGCACCTCGTAGCGGTCGTTGCGCCGGTTCCAGCCGAAGGTGAAGAGCTGCTGGTCCGCGACGAAGTCCTCCGTGAGGAACTCGTCCACGAACGTCACGTCGTTGTAGAGCGAGCGCACCTCGAAGATCTTCTTCTGGCCGAGCCCCACGCGGCGGTCCCAGTGGCGCCGCTGGTCGTAGTCCTCGCACTCGTCCCACTCTTTGCCGAACTGGCCGCGGTCCCAGCGCGCGGCGATGTTGCGGTACAGCTCGATGCCCAGCTTGTAGGGGTTGATGTTGCCCTTGCTGGTGGCCAAGACGGACGCCGTGCGCTCCGCGTAGTCCACGATCTCGGTGCCGTCCGCCACGCGCTCGGTCATGAGCCGGCTGTGCCAGTAGGTGGCCCAGCCCTCGTTCATGATCTTGGTCTGCATCTGCGGCAGGAAGTAGTAGGCCTCGCGGCGCACCACGCTCAGCACGTCGCGCTCCCACGGCTGGAGCGGCGCGTGCCGCAGCAGGAAGCCCAGCACGTCGCGCTCCGGCGCCTCGGGCGTCTTGCGCTTCTGCTCGCGCTCGGCGGTGAGCTTGTCGCGCTGCGCCTGCACGAACTCCTCCGGGTTGATGAAGCCCGCCATGTAGTCGCGGTGCACTGGCAGCAGGTGCGGCTCCTGGCCCGCTTCCGTGGGGTCCTCGGCGCCGTCGATGCTGGACGCCACGCTGGGCGCCGGTGGGAGGAACGGCTGCTGGGGGTCGATCAGGTTCTCGAGGCTCAGGCACGCGTCGATGAACGTCTCCACCGTCTCCGTACCGAGGCGCCGCGTCCACTTGCGCACGATGGCCCCGTGGTTGGCGAGCGTGTCGACCCACTTGCGCACGTCGCCGCCGTCCTGCGGGTCGCGGCCCTGGTTGGTGACGGAGAACGCGAAGTTGTTCTTGAAGAAGTCGACGTGGCCATAGACGTGCGCCATCACGAGCTTCTGGTCGACCATCATGTTGCCCTCGAGCAGGTACGCGACCGCCGGGGTGTTGTTGATGACCATCTCGTAGATCTTGGAGAGCCCGTACTCGTGGCTCTTGCTCAGGCGCTCGTACTCCATCCCGAAGCGCCAGTGCGGATAGCGCGTGGGGAACCCACCGTAGGCCGCGATCTCGTTCATGCGGTCGTAGGGGAGCACCTCGAACAGCGTCGGGTAGAAGTCGAGCCCGAACGCCTCGGCGTGCTTGGCGATGCTCTGCTGGTGCTCGCGCAGCTCGCGCGGCAGCTCCGTCTGGAACACGTAGCTCATGCGCCTACTTGCCCTTCCCCAGGAAGTCGCGGATGGACTCGACGATGCGGTCGCGGTTGGCGATTTCGCTGACGATCACGCCTTCGTGCCCTACGAAGTGCTGGCGCAGGTCCTTGATGAACTGCCCCGAGCCGTAGGGGCTGTCGACCTGCCCGTAGCAGAACACGTTGCTGGCCGGGATGATGCGGTTGCGCAGGATGTCGACGCAGGTGAGCGTGTCCTCCGCGCTCCAGTTGTCCCCGTCCGAGAAGTGGAACGGGTAGATGTTCCACTCGGTGGTCGGGTAGTCGTGCTCGATCATGTTCGCGCACAGCTTGTAGGCGCTGGAGATCATGGTGCCGCCCGACTCACGCGTGCGGAAGAAGGTGTCGCGGTCCACCTCGCGCGCGGCGGCGTCGTGGATGATGAAGCGCGTCTCGATGCCCTTGTACTGGCGGCGCAGCCACGTATCGATCCAGAAGGACTCGATGCGCACGATCTCCTTCTGCTCGTCGCCCATGGAGCCGGACACGTCCATCATGTAGATGAGCACGGCGTTCGTGACGGGCTGGTCGTCGGTCTTCCACGAGCGGTAGCGCATGTCGTCACGCGTGGGGATGATGACGGGCCGCGCCGGGTCGTAGCTGCCGAGCGCGATCTGCCGGCGCAGCGCGCTGCGGAAGGTGCGTTTGAAGTGACGCAGCGAGTTGGGTCCCACGCGCCGGATGCCGACGTAGCGCTCCTTCTGATCGACGATGGCGCTCTTGCCCTTGGGCTTGATGTTGGGCAGCGAGAGCTCCTCGCCCAAGAGATCGGCCAGCTCCTCGAGCGACAGCTCCACCTCGATGGCGTGCTGCCCCGGGTCGCTGCCGGCCTTGTCGCGGCCGTCACCTTCGCCGGGCTCGCCGCCGATCGGGTCGCCCGCCTCGCCTTCTCCCTGGCCGACACCACCTTGCTGCTTGCCACCGAAGCGGAAGCGCGGGATGTCGATGTGGGGCACGGGGATGGAGACCACGTCCTTGCCCTGCTTGCCGAGCATCTCTCCCTTGGAGATGTACTGACGCAGGTTGTCGCGGATCTTTCCCCGCACGATCTTGCGAAACCGAGTGTGGTCCTGATCGATCTTGAGGGACACGCTTCAGCCTAACAGGCTCTCGACGCGAATGCGCACGTTCTGCTCACCGACCGGCGGATGCAGACGGGCGACGTGGATCGCGGCCCGCGCGCGCGCCGCACCACACGGTCACGCCGAAGCACGTCCACGGTGGACGGGAGCACGATTCCGGCCCAAGACCTCCCCATTGTCATGCTTCGCTTGTCCTTTGCCGCCCCACCTTTGCTGGGCCTGGCCTCGTGTCTGGCTCTCTCCCTCTCGACCCCGCTGTCCGCTGCCGCCCAAGCGGACCCGCCGGACGGTGGCGCAGACAGCGCGCTCCCAGCGACCGAGAGCCCCGACACGGCCACCCCCGAGGACGGCCGTCCCGAGACCGTGAGCCCCGACACCGCCGCCCCCGAAGAGGCGCGCCCCGAGAGAGCGCGCCCTTCCGCCCTGAGCCCTGCGGATGCCGCGCAGCTGAGCGATGAGCTCCCGAGCTCCGACGACGCCCCCCAGGGACGCGACGAACCCGAGTCGCGCCGCTCTCGCCGGTTACGCCTGAGCGCCGAGCACTTCGACGTGTCCGTACGCCAGCTGCGGCGAGGTCGCGCCATCGCGGCCACCTCCGTCGCCTTCCTGTACGCGGGCCTGTGGACGTACAACTACTTCGCGTGGTGGCACGGGACGCCCACGACGCCCTTCCAGACCGAGTGGGACGGGTACTTCGGCGTGGACACGTACGGCGGCGGGGCCGACAAGATGGGCCACATGTACATGAACCTGCTGCTGTCGCGGGCCACCACGGGCATCCTGCGCTACGGGCGCTTCGAGACCGTGCCGGCCAGCATCGCGGGGGCCACGCTGTCCTGGCTGTCCTACCTGCTGGTGGAGCTGCGCGACGGCGCGCACGAGTTCGAGTTCAGCTTCGGGGACCTCTTGGCCAACTCGCTGGGCGTGGGGCTGGGCCTGCTCTTCACGCACGTCCCCGAGGTGGACCGCTACGTCAGCCTGCGCATGATGTACTGGCCCTCGAAGGACTTCCGCCGCAACCCCTCGCTGAACTTCAACGAGGACTACAGCGGCCAGACGTTCCTCTTGGCGTTCCACCCCGCCGCGTTCGGCGACCGGGTTGGGTTCTTCCGCTACATCGACTTCGTGGTGGGCTTCAACGCCCGCAACTACCTGCCCACCCCGCCGCGAGACAGCGGCCGCCCCGAGCGCCAACACCTCTACTTCGGGTTCGCCCTGAACCTGCAAGAGGTGCTCAACCGCGGTCTCTTCAACCGCCCGCGCGCCGAGGACAACCGCGCGCAGGAAGCGGCCCGAGGGTTCTTCGCCGACTGGGCGGCCGAGCACATCCAGGTGCCGTTCACGGCCGTCCCGCTGATTCAGATGCAGCGCACGAACCACAACTGAGCGGGTGGTCAGTGTAGCGGCCGCCCACCCCTGACACAGATGTCACAGCGGCAGGGCCATCCGGGCCGGCTTGTCAGGGCTGAGCGTGTAACGAGCCGGACATGTGAGCGAGATTGCCGGGCATTTGGTGCCCACCCGATGCACGGATGGGCCTCTGGTCCGCGTCTGGCCCACTACGTGCATGGTGCGCGGGTGTCAGTCCCGTTACACGAGGTGAAATCTGTCACGCGTTTGACAGACACCTCCATGCCCCTACACTCCGGCCGCGTCACCCGGGAGGTGACCGAAAACGAGCCCCACTGAGGGTCTGGCTCGCTCCACTTTCGGCCACCCTGACCGACGTCATTGCCATGCAACTCCACCTCGTACGCGAGCACGAAGCCACCGCACGCAGCCACAGCGAGCTCTCCCCCGCGCTCGACCCGCTCATCGCGGAGGCCCGTGACACGTTCGAGCAGCAGGCCGCCGCCGTAGCCGCGCTCGCGCGTCGCGTGGACCGTTCGTTCGGACTGGCTTCGCACCTGCTGCACGCCACCGAGGGCCACGTCGTCGTGTGTGGCATCGGCAAGAGCGGCCTGATCGGCCAGAAGCTCGCCGCGACGTTCGCGTCCACGGGCACCCCGTCCTTCTTCGTCCACGCGGCGGAGGCCTTCCACGGCGACCTCGGGATGATCACCGAGCGCGACACGGTGCTGCTCATCTCCTACAGCGGGGAGACCGAGGAGATCATCCGCCTGCTTCCGCACCTGCAGGCGCGCGGCATCCCCACCATCGGGCTGGTCGGGGCGCTGGGCTCCACACTGGCCAAGGGCGTGGACATCGCGCTCGACGTCTCCGTACGCGGCGAGGTCTGCCCCAACAACCTGGCGCCCACCAACTCCACGCTGGCGGCGCTGGCCATGGGTGACGCGCTCGCGGTGTCGCTCATGCGTCTGCGTGACTTCCGACCGCAGGACTTCGCCCAGCTTCACCCGGGTGGGGCGCTCGGTCGCCGGCTCCGCACGCGCGTGCGAGACGCCATGCGTTCCGAAGACCTCCCGTTCCTGCCGCCCACGGCGACGCTGGGGCAGTGCCTGCTCGCGGCGGCCCGCGGTCGTCTCGGGATGGTGATCGTGGTCGAAGCCGGCCAGCTCGTGGGCGTGGTGTGCGACGCCGCGCTGCACCTCGCCATGGAGCGACACGACGCCAACCTCAGCGTCCCGGTCTCCGAGATCATGCGCCTGGACCCCCCCACCGTGACGCCCTCCACGCTGCTGGCCGAGGCCGAGCGCGTGATGGCCGAAGAGCGGCACGCCTACCTCGTGGTGGTCGAGGGTGGCCGCGGAGTTGTCGGGGTGCTGGACCGCGTGCGAGACTAGGCCGCGTGAAACGGGTCCTTGCACTCGCCACGCAGGTCTTGACCTGCGGGCTGCCCTGGCTCGCCGTCGGATGTGCGAGCGCCCCCCCTGCCGCCGCGTTCTCGCCCGAGCTGGCGCCTTCTGCCGTAGAACCCGCGAGTTTGGCCGAGCGCGAGCTGCTGCGGCGTGCTCCCGAGCTTCCGTCGGGAGAGTCAGTGGACGTTTCGGGGCTGCACGTCGTCGCGGCCGCGCCCTACGCGGCGGCGAGCGGACGCATGTGCCGGGAGCTCGAGGTGGACCAGCGGCCTCGTCTGGCCTGCGCCACCGAGGGCGGCTGGGTGTTCGTGCCCGTGCTGATCGAAGGGCCCTGACATGCGCTGGCTCGGCGGCCTCTACTCGCAGCTCCGGGTCATGCAGGCCCTGGCACTGCGCGAGACACGCACCCGCTTCGGGAACCATCAGCTCGGGTACGTGTGGGCGCTGCTCGAGCCGCTCGTGTGGATCGGGACGTTCTGGGGGATGTTCCACCTCGCCAACAAGGCGCCGCCGACGGGCATGGACATGGTCACGTTCTTGGCCACCGGGGTCATCCCCTACGACATCTTCTCGAAGACGACGGACCGCTGCGCGGCAGCGATCGACGCCAACAAGGGGCTGCTCTTCTACCCGCAGGTGCATCCCCTCGACATCGTGTTCGCGCGGGCAGGCCTCGAGTTCGCGACGTACTTCGTAGTGCTGATCGTGATCCTGGGCGGCAACGCGCTCGTCACGGGAGAGTTCGCCATCGAGGACCCGCTCATGGTGGCGCAGGGCCTCGCGCTGGCCAGCCTGCTGGGCACCAGCCTGGGGCTCGTGTTTGCAGCCATGTCGGTGGAGAACAACCTCATCGACCGCGTGCGCGGGCCGCTCATGCGGCCGCTCTTCTGGACCTCCGGCATCTTCTTCACGCTCAACAGCCTGCCGCTGGCCGCGCGGGAGGTCATGCTCTGGAACCCCGTGTTGCACTGCGTCGAGTTCGTGCGCAGTGGGTTCTTCGAGAGCTATCACGGCCAGTACATGTCGGGGCGCTACGTGCTCCTGTGGGTGCTCGGCTTCACCTTCGTCGGCCTCACCATCGAGCGCGCCGTGCGCCACAAGGTGGAGGTCACGTGATCGAGCTCGACGACGTCACGAAGGGCTACATGACCCCAGCCGGCCTGCACGTCGTGCTGGACGGCATCACGGCGACGTTCCAGAGCGAGCAGAGCGTGGGCATCCTGGGCCGCAACGGCGCCGGCAAGTCCACGCTGCTCCGCATCCTCGGCGGGGCAGAGCTGCCCGACCGCGGGCAGGTCGTGCGCAAAGGCCGCGTGTCGTGGCCCATCGGCTTCGCCGGAGGCTTCAGCGGGTCCCTCACGGGCCGCGAGAACTGTCGCTTCGTGGGGCGCCTCTACGACGCCAACCTCGATGACATCTGCAACTTCGCGCAAGAGTTCGCGGACATCGGTGACTACTTCCACATGCCGGTCCGAACCTACAGCTCGGGCATGCGCGCGCGCCTCGCGTTCGGTCTCAGCATGGCCATCGACTTCGACACGTACCTCGTGGACGAGGTCACCGCCGTGGGCGACGCCAAGTTCCAGAAGAAGTGCCGGGAGGCCTTCGCCGAGCGCCAGGAGCGAAGCTCGGTCATCATCGTCTCGCACCAGATGAGCACCATCAAACAATACTGCTCACGCTGCGCCGTGCTGGACCACGGTCGGCTCGAGTTCTACGACGACCTCGACGAAGCCACCGCGCGTTACGAGGCGTCGTCATGAGCGTCGCGAACGTCGGCCAGACCGCAGCCACCGCGCGTGACCTGCGCAAGGCGCGCCAGCGACGCACCGTCGTGCGGCTGGCCCTGGGGGTCGTGCTGCCGACCGCGCTGGCCCTCGTCTACTACGGCGTGATCGCCGCAATGCAGTCGGTGTCACCTTCTGGCATTGCGCTCGGCGGACGGTAAAGCGGCGGCATGGGGCTCCGAGTTCTTCATCGCGTCCGTCAGGGTCCAGCAGCGCGGGTGCAGACGCTGTTGGCGCAGTCGTTCATCCTCTCGCGCGACATGCTGGCCAGAAGCCAGAACCGAAGAACGACTTCTCACTACCGGGACCACGGCGACTTCCATCGCGCCTGGGCGCAGACGCCATTTCACGACGCGCTGAAAACTACTAAGCAGCAGCACGTCCCATCGAAGAACACGACAGCAGCGTCCGGCGTCATCACCCAGTGCGCGCCTACTCGGCGGCGAAGGCAGCCGAACTGAACGCGCCGCCATGCTGACCCACCGCAGCCGAGCGAAATATTAAACGATCTGAACACGCGCTCGCGCAAGCCGCATCGCCCTCGCCCAGCAGGCTGACGACCGTCGAAGCCCGGCTGACAGCAGCGCGGCACGCTCGTAAGCGTTCAAAAGAGCCTAACGACGAGATCCAGCCCTCTCGAGTCGGCGGCGATCCTCGCCGTCTGCAACCAGCTCGGTGAGCTCGCCTCCGCTCGCGCCAGCTGGTCTCTGCTTTGCGTCGCGTGCTTCAGCCGAACAACTCCCGGGTGGTCGCGCTCCGCACCCGCATCGCGGCGCACTGCGCTGGGCCTGGAAGTGGACAACCAGACAGCCCGCCTGAGCAGCAGTGAACCAGGCTTCGCCCGCCACGATCACTGGTTCGAACCTCTCATGGTGGAAAGGGTTCGCGCAACGCCTACCAGTCCGCACTCGGCGCCTTCAGGGATCGCGCGCATCGAGGCGGACCGCCAGAACCGGTACGTCGTCACCATCTCCCGCCCCTCCGTACCCGACGCCGCGACGCATCCCGACGGTGTGCGCGGCGTCCTCACCGTCACCGTCATCTGCTTCATGCTCCTGGGCGTCGGCTCCTTGCTGCTCGCCTCGGTGCGCGAGCACGCCAACGTCTGAACCGCGTCATGCACATGCCAACACGCCCCCTCCCACTCGTGATCGCGACCCTCGCCTGCTGGCTCGGTGCGGGCATCGGGTCGGCCCAGCAGGCGCCGGCGGCCGCGTCGAGCGCAACGCCAGCAACGGGCGCAACGGGGGCGGACTCCTCGGGGGTCACGCCCTTCGGTGCGTCGCTCTTCGCAGGGAACTTCTCGGGTCAGCGCGAGGACGGGCTCAACGAGGACTACCAGGTGCTCCCGGGTGACCGCGTGATGGTCAACGTGTGGGGCAGCGCGACCATCAACGACGTGTTCGTGGTGGACGCGCAGGGCAACATCTTCCTCCCCGGGGTGGGCCCCGTGCGCCTGGCGGGCGTGCCGGCGCGCGAGCTGACGCAGGCTGTGCGCCGCGAGGTAGCCCAGCGTTTCCGCAGCGGGTTCGAGGTCTACACCAACCTCCTGACGGCCAGTCCCGTCGCCGTCTTCGTGACGGGGGCAGTTCCCCGTCCAGGACGCTACGCCGGCATCGCCTCGGACTCGGTGCTGGTCTACCTCGACCAGGCCGGCGGCATCGACGCCCGCAGCGGAAGCTACCGCAACGTGCAGCTGCTGCGCGCGGGCCAGGTGGTGGCCGAGCTCGACCTGTACGACTTTCTGCTACGCGGCACGCTCCCCACGCCGCAGCTGCGCGACGGGGACACGCTGCTCGTGGGCCGACGCGGGCCCAGCGTGGAGGTCCAGCTGCCCACGGGCGAGCGCATCGGCGTGGAGCTGCGTGAGGATGAGCCCGCAGCCGAGCTGGTGCAGCAGGTGGTGCGCCCCAGCGCCCGTGTGAACGAAGTGAGCGTGCGCGGGGTGCGGAACGGCGACCACATCGCTCGGACGCTCGGCGTGGAAGCGCTCGGGAGCTTCGAGCTGATGGACGGCGACGTGGTCACCTTCCGCGAAGAGGGCCAGGCGGCACACGTGCTGATCCGCCTCGAGGGCGAGTTCCAGGGGCCGTCTACGCTGAGCGTCCCGCGTGGTGCGCGGCTGCTGGACGTGCTCAACCACGTGCCCGTCAACCCCGAGGTGGCGAACGTGGGCGCCGTGCACCTACGGCGCGCGAGCATCGCGCGTGAGCAGCACCGCACCATCCAGGAGAGCCTCGACCGCCTGCAGCGCAGCGCCATGCTGGCGCTGAGCGAGAGCGCGGGCGAGTCCGAGATCCGCGTGCGCGAGGCCGAGATGATGAACGCGTTCATCGAGCGGGCGCGCAACATCCAGCCGCTCGGTCGCGTGGTCACGCGCAGCCTCGACGCCCAGCTGAACGTGATGCTCGAGGAAGGCGACGTGGTGGTCATCCCCACGCGCACCAACGTCATCCGCGTGGGCGGCGAGGTGCAGTTCTCGCAGGCGCTCATGTACCGGCCCGGCCTGCGCGTGCGCGACTACGTGAGCATGGCCGGCGGCTTCAGCAACCGCGCCGAGACGCGCACGGTGATCGTGCTGCGCCCCAGCGCCGAGGTCTTCATCGCGGACAACAACACGCGCATCCAGCCGGGTGACGAGATCCTCGTGCCCCCGCGCATCGACCGGAAGGTCTTCCAGCACGCCATCGAGATCTCGCAGATCATGTATCAGATCGCGATCGCCGCGTCGGTGCTGCTGCGGGTATGAGCATGAAGCTGCACACGTACACGGTCGGGCCGCGTGAGCCCCTGTTCCTCATCGCGGGGCCTTGCGTGGTGGAGAGCGAGTCCATCGTGATGGGCATCGCCGAGACCATGAAGGACATCACCTCGCGGCTCGGCATCCCCTACGTGTTCAAGGCCAGCTTCGACAAGGCCAACCGGACGTCCGCGTCTTCGTATCGTGGCCCAGGCATCGAGGAGGGGCTGCGCGTGCTGGAGAAGGTCAAGCGCGAGCTCGAGCTGCCCGTGCTGACGGACGTCCACGAGGACACGCCCATCGACGAGGTGGCGAGCGTGGTGGACGTGCTGCAGACGCCCGCGTTCCTGGTGCGGCAGACGAACTTCATGACCCGCGTGGCGCGCGCCGGGCTGCCGATGAACGTGAAGAAGGGGCAGTTCCAGGCGCCCTCCGACATGGTGCATGTGGTCGAGAAGTGCCGCGCCGCCGGCAACGAGCAGGTCATGGTGTGCGAGCGGGGGGTGAGCTTCGGCTACAACACGCTCATCTCGGACATGCGCGGCCTGGCCATCATGCGCGAGACGGGTTGTCCCGTGGTGTTCGATGCGACGCACTCGGTCCAGCAGCCGGGCGGCCAGGGCGCGTCGTCGGGAGGTCAATCGGCCTTGGTGCCGGTCCTGGCGCGCGCTGCGGTGGCCGCGGGTATCGCGGGCATCTTCATGGAGACTCACCCTGACCCATCTCAGGCGCTCAGCGACGGCCCAAACATGTGGCCGCTGGGCCGCATGGAGGCCCTGCTGCAGACGCTGGTGGACCTCGACCGCGTCGTGAAGACGACGCCTTACCTGGAGTCATGAGCAACAGCGACGCACATGACCTGCCCATCGAGCTGCGCGCCCTGGCCGCCCGCATCCGGTTGCTCGTGCTGGACGCTGACGGGGTGCTCACGGACGGCCGGCTGTACTACGGCGACGACGGCGAGGTGGTGAAGGCCTTCCACGCACGCGACGGCCTCGGCCTGCGGCTGCTGCGCAACGAAGGGGTGCAGCTGGCGGTCATCTCGGGTCGCGCCGCGCCCGCGCTCGAGCGGCGTGTCCGAGACCTGCGCGTGCACCACGCGCTGCTCGGGCGCGACGACAAGCGAGCCGCGCTGGACGAGTGCCTGCTCGCGGCCGGTGTCTTGGCGGAAGAGACGGCCTTCGTCGGAGACGACGTGCTGGACCTGCCGGCCATGCGCGCGGTGGGACTCGGCGTGGCCGTGGCGGACGCGCACGCGCGGGTACGTCACGAGGCTCGTTGGGTGACGAACGCTCCGGGCGGGCGCGGTGCCGTGCGCGAGGTCGCAGACGGGCTCCTCAAAGCCCGAGGTCGGCTGGACGCGGCGATCGATGAGCTTCTGCGGGAGCACGTGGGGCGGGGAGAGTCTCTCCAATGACCGCGTCGGGCTTTCGCGTCGTCATCCCTTCGCGGCTCGGGTCCACGCGGCTCCCGAACAAGCCCCTGCTGGACGTCGCGGGCAAGCCGCTCGTGGTGCGCTGCTTGGACGTGGCGCGGCGAGCGGGAGCCGATGAAGTGCTGGTGGCCACCGACGACGAGCGCATCGCAGACGTCGTCCGTGCTGCGGGCGGAGACGTGCAGCTGACGCGCGCGGACCATCCGTCGGGCACGGATCGCCTGGCCGAGGTGGCCCGCGCTCGGGGCTGGACGGATGACGCCATCGTGGTCAACCTGCAGGGCGACGAGCCGCTGGTGCCGAGTGAGCTGCTCGCCGAGCTGGCGCAGCAGCTGGTGGACCACCCGGGCGCCGGCATCGCGACCATGGCGACGCCCATCCTGACGCACGAGGAGCTGCACTCCCCCAACGCGGTCAAGGTGGCGTTGCGCGACGACGGGTTCGCGCACTACTTCAGCCGAGCGCCCATCCCGTTCGCGCGCGACGCCGATCGGCGCAGCACGACGCTGCCGGAAGGAGTGCGCTACCTGCGGCACCTCGGGCTCTACGCGTATCGTGTGGCGACGCTGCACCAGTTCGTCGCGCTCGGGCCGCACCCCCACGAGCGCGCCGAGCAGCTCGAGCAGCTGCGCCCGTTGGCCGCCGGGGTGGGCATCCACGTGCGGGTGCTCGACAGCGCGCCGCCGCCCGGGGTCGACACCGCCGAGGACCTCGAGCGCGCCGCGGCCGTGTTCCGAGGGGCGCCATGACCGCGGGGCTGGCGCCCATGCGGTGGGTCGGGACCACGTCCCGCGGCATCGCCCGCATCCCGCACATCCGCTCCTTCGTCGGCGCCGACGTCATCCTGCGGCCCGCAGCGGGGTCGCCCGTGGACGCCATGGTGGGGTGGGGACGGAAACCGAACACGCAGGCCGCGCGCGCCATGGCCGAGAAGCGCGGCGTGCCGTTCCTCACGTTGGAAGACGGCTTCGTGCGCAGCGTCGGGCTCGGCGTCTCGGGGGCGCCGCCGTGGTCCATCGTGGTGGACGACGTGGGCATCTACTACGACGCCACGCGACCGTCGCGACTGGAGGTCATGCTCGAGGAGTCCGGCGAGCTGGACGACGCGGCGCTGCTCGCTCGTGCGCGCCGCTGCATGGATCGCATGCGGCAGGCGCGCATCTCCAAGTACAACGCGTCGCCTGTGGTGGACCTCGGCCCGCGCACGCGCCCGCGGGTCCTCGTGGTGGACCAGACGCCAGGCGATCTCTCGCTGAAGCTGGGCCTCGCGCCCGGGCGCGGCGTGGTGGAGCTGGTCGAGGCAGCGCTCGCCGAGCGACCCGACGCCGAGATCATCGTCAAGACGCACCCCGACGTCGTCGCGGGCCGCCGGGGCGAGAGTCCTTCGCGGGTCCTCCAGCACGCCCGGGTGCGCCTGGTGACCGCCGCCGCGAACCCCATCGCAATGCTCGAGCAGGTCGACGAGGTGTTCGTGATGACGTCCCTCCTGGGCTTCGAGGCGCTCCTCATGGGCCTGCCGGTAACGTGCTTCGGCGCGCCGTTCTACGCGGGCTGGGGGGTCACCACGGACAGGGTCGCCACCCCTCGGCGCAACACGAAGCGGAGCGTCGAGCAGATCTTCGCAGCCGCTTATCTGCGCTACGCGCGCTACGTGGACCCGGTGACGGGCGCGCCCGCCGAGCTGGAGCGGGTCATCGAGCACGTCGCGACGCAGACCGGAGCCGCAGGCGAGCGCGCGCCTGTCATCGCGCTGGGGTTCTCACTGTGGAAGCGAGGGTTCCTGGACGCGTTCCTCGATGGCGTCGGCGGGCAGGTGTCCCATGCGCGCGACGCAGTTGCTGCCGAGGGCGCCGGCGTGCCGCGAGGTGCCACGTTGGTCGTGTGGGGCGCGACGGTGGACCCCGCGGTGGAAGCGCTCGCGGCGCGCCACGGTGCGCGCGTGGCCCGGATGGAGGATGGGTTCCTGCGCAGCGTGGGGCTCGGCTCGGACCTCTACGCGCCAGCGTCCTTGGTGGTGGACACCCGCGGCATCTACTACGACCCCACGCGCCCCAGCGACCTCGAGCACCTGCTCGCGACGCGGACGTTCGACGAGCGGGAGCGGACGCGCGCCGCGCGGCTGCGAGAGCGCATCGTCCTGTCGGGGGTGAGCAAGTACAACGCCGCTCGGGGACGCACGCTGCAAGCCGCGCACGCGGCGGCGACCGGGAGGCGCGTGGTACTGGTGGTGGGGCAGGTCGAGGACGACGCGTCGATTCGCCTCGGGTGTGTCGACGTGCGCACCAACACCGAGCTCCTGCGCGCGGCGCGCGCGGCGTGCCCAGACGCGTTTCTGGTCTGGAAGCCGCACCCCGACGTCACCAGCGGCAACCGGCGCGGCCGGGTAGACCCTGCGGTGGTCGCAGAGCTCAGCGATGAGGTGGCCGAGGACGTGGCCATCGCGGCGTGCCTGAACGTGGCCGACGAGGTGCACACGATGACGTCGTTGGTGGGCTTCGAGGCGCTGCTGCGTGAGAAGGACGTCGTGGTCTACGGACTGCCCTTCTACGCCGGCTGGGGCCTCACGCGTGACCGCCACGCACACCCGCGCCGCACGCGGCGCCTGTCCCTGGACGAGCTGGTACACGCGACCCTGATCGACTACCCGGTGTACGTGGATCCGGTCACCGAGACCCGCACGAACGCGGAGGCCATCGTCGGGCGCCTCGAGCAGAGCCTCCGGTCGCGCGGCTCCGTGAAGGGTGATCGCATCGCCAACAGCTGGGGCGGGCGCCAAGCGCGCAAGCTCGGGAACCTCGCGCGCTACGCCCTACGCAGCGACCCGCGGGGGGCGCGCCTGCTCCGTGAAGCGTCGTCGGTGGCGGGGACGCTGCTGGGGAAAACTACGCCGAGCTCGGCGACGACTCCCACCCTGCCCGACTTCGGGGTCACCCACGCGCTGTTGCTGCAGGGGCCGGCCGGGCCGTTCTTCTGGCGGCTGGGGCGCGAGCTGCGCCAACACGGCATCGAGGTTACCAAGGTGAACCTCCACGCGGGGGACGCCATCTTCTACCCCGCGCCGAACGCCGTGTCGTACCGGGGCACGCTGGACGAGTTCGGCGGGTGGATCGCCCATGAGATGCGCGAGCGACGCGTGGACGGAATCTTCCTGTTCGGAGACTGCCGCGCGTACCACCTAGCCGCCATCGAGGCCGCGCGAGCCGCTGGGGTCGCGGTGTGGGTGTTCGAGGAGGGCTACCTGCGGCCCGACTGGCTCACGTACGAGCGGGACGGCGTCAACGGGCACAGCCGGATGAGCCGCGACCCAGAGTACTACGTCTCCGCCTATCGTGCGGCGGGCTGTCCACCCGAGCCGCCAGTCCTTCCAGTGGGGGACACGTTCACGCTCGCGGCCTGGTACTCGACCCTCAACGCGGTGGCGTACACCTTCGCCAACCAGGCGTTCCCGGCCTACCAGCACCACCGCAACCTGAACGCCCTCTACCACGCGCGCAGCTGGGTGACGGGAGCCGCGCGCAAGCAGTACTACGCCCGCCGTGAACGAGGCGTGCTCGAAGAGATCCTGGAGCGCTTCGATGGACGCTTCTTCTTCGTCCCGCTCCAGGTGCACTGCGATTTCCAGATCCAGCACTCGTCGTACGACGACGTCACCGACTTCATCCACGAGGTCGTGGCATCGTTCGCAGGCCACGCACCGCGGGACCATGCGCTAGTGCTCAAGCACCACCCCATGGACCGCCCCTTCCGCGACTACAGCGCGCTGTTCCGCGCGCTACGCCGGGACCACGGTCTGGACGGTCGCCTCTACTACATCCACGACCAACACCTGCCCACCCTGCTCAAGCACGCGCGTGGCTGCGTCACCATCAACAGCACCGTGGGGCTGTCGGCGATCCACCATCGAACCCCAACCAAGGTCATGGGCAAGGCCATCTACGACATGCCGGGGCTGACTCACCAAGGCGATCTCGAGAGCATGTGGGACGCGCCAGAGATGGTGAACGTGGAGACGTATCAAGCGTTCCGCTGGTGGCTGCTAGAGCACAATCAGGCGAACGGGAACATCATGAATCGCCTCCCGACTGTTCAGAGCCCTACGGGAGTGCTCTGGCGGTGACAGCCATCACGACCTCAACCTGGACCATGCGATGGTGATGACACGACTTCCCTCCAACGACCCGCGCGCGCGGCGGGGCACTCTGCTCACACTCGTGGCACTGGCACTGGTTGGGTGCGGCTCGAGCGGATCGGCCTCCTCCGCCACCCTACAGCGCGCCGCCCCGGACACGACAAGCAGTGCCATCAAGCTCCCGCTCTTCAGCGTCGTGGAGCTACGCGTCATGTCACTCAACATCCGCTACGACCGAGGACAGGATGGAGCGAACGGGTGGGAGCACCGCGCACGGGCGCTCTCGGAGACAATTATCCGGTCTGGCGCGGACATCGTGGGCATCCAGGAGGGCTCGCGCCCGCAGCTCGAGGATATCGTCCGGTGGGCACCGCAGTACTCCTTCCTCGGAGTTGGGAGCGCACAAGGTGACGCGCGGGGCGTGCACGCTGCCATCCTGTTGCGGAACGGGCGTTTTCGCATCCTCGATCGTGGGGTGTTCTGGATATCGAGTTCGCCCGCGGTCCCGGGGTCACGCAGCTGGGGCAACGAGGAGCCGCGCATGTGCTCCTGGGTCCACGTCCAGTTGAGCGACAGCCCCGACGACGTCTGGTTCTTCAACACACACCTGGATCATCGAGCCGTCGAGTCACGTCGTGAAGGCCTCCGGCTCATCGCGAGCCGACTGCCACGGGATGCGCACGCGAACGTGATCGTCGGGGGCGACTTCAACCTGACGGAAGACGATCCGGCGCTCGCCGAGTTCGCCGCCTCCACCGGGCTGCGGGACGCCTACCGTAGCGTCCATCCCACCCGCTCCGCATCGGAGGGGACGTATCATGGCTTTCGCTCCAACACGGACGGTAGGCGAATCGACTTCCTGTTCGTGAGCGACGAGTTCCACATCCAGGACACCGAGATCTTTCGTCACAGCGAGGGCGAGCCCCCACCGTCGGATCACTTTCCCGTCCTCTCGCGCCTCCAGCTCCCAAGCTACCGGTAGGATTTCGCCGAGCCCGCGTGGGAAATTGGGCGAGCGTCCAGCCGAAGGTACGGAGGGACTCTCAGTCGTTGGACGCAGGACGTCCACCTCGCTCCCACCCGAGAACGTTTCGGTAGAATCCCTTCACGGCCTCATCGATGTACGCCGCGTGGTCGAAGTCGCCGGCACGTGCCCGGCCCTCGAGAGCGTTCGTCATGCCACGTACGAGACCCTCTTCGCTGTTCTCGACGATCTCACCGTACGAGTCCCCGAGCACATCGTGGGCGGGGGGAAAGTCGGTACAAACAATGGGCACACCGAGGACCATAGCCTCCAGAAGCACCAATCCTTGGCCTTCGTGGTGCGAGGGAAGCACGAACAGGTCGGCGCGTCGGAGGAAGGGAAACGGGTTCGGGCGTAAGCCTGGAAGGGCGACTCTTTCGGAAAGCCCGAGCCCTTTTACGAGATCCTCCAAGACGCCGCGAGAAGGCCCTTCACCTAGGATCAAGAGTCGGGCGTTGGGGTGTGTCGACAGGATCCGCGAGAACGCATGAATGAGCCGTTCGTGGCCCTTCTCTGGGGAGAGCCTACCGATAGCCAGAAACACGAAATCGCCTCCTGAGAACACGGAGGCCACTGGATCCTCAGATAGGTCTTCGCGCGAGCGGTTGATGATCTCGGCGGCGTCAATGGCGTTGTCGCAGAACCGATGCTCCGGCATGGGAAAGTCGTAGGTATGCGCAAGCTTCTCGAGATTGAGATCGCGCGTTCGCCGAGATACGGACACGAGGGAGTCGTAGTATCGGTAGATCCGAAACGTCCCCGCAAGAGACGGAAACTTGAGCTCGTGTTCACCTCGCATGTCGTTGTGCTGATACATGACGTGGCGCTCAGCACCAATGTTACCCATGAGCGATGGCCAGAAATGGCCATAACCGTCGAAGTTTACTGCACAATCGAATGCGCTTTCGCCAAAGAGCCTACGCGCCTCCCGCCGAAACGCTCGCTCGTAGATTGACCAGAGCGGGCGCGAGGGAAGGTCGTTGTGCGCAGATTGGTGTTGGATGGCATGGCGCTCATCGAGCGTGACGTTCATCCGTCCGTTGCGACCGAAGATACGCACGCGCCTCCCCAGCCTAGACAGCAACTCGATACGTTCAGGCTGTTTGCGTACGCCGTCAGGTTCGACGATCACTACTGCCTCCAGATCGACATCATGCTCGAGTTGCTTCGCCAGGCTAGTGAACGATGCGGTGATTCCGTTGGCGGAAAATAGCCCTGCGTAGAAGATCACTGAGCGCGTCGACGAACGGCGACGGACTACGGTACCGCCTCCGGTCTTATCGTAGAAGAAAAAATCTACCACTCTGTCAGCACTATGCCCATCCTCTACTGCACAGTACGCAGAGACGGCACGTTCATATTTTGGCGCAACGTCGTCCACATCGCATTCCAATGCAGTAGCAACAACGGACGCCAGAGAAGACCGGCTTTCGCACAACATGCCTGGCAGATCCTCTCTATCAATGTACAGACCACGGTCTCTTTTGTACTCCTCGAAGTCGTATATGTAGTGCACGATTGGGCGGCGCGTGGGAAGGAAGTCGATCACGACGCTGGAGTAGTCGGACACGAGCACATCTGTAATCGCGAGCAGATCGTTCGTATCGACCGTTGAAGGAGGAATCGCGGACACCACTGTGTCGCATGCGTCGTCATATGATCCGAAGTAGTGTCCGCGATAGAGAACATGGCAACCCGCGGAACGGATCGCTGCGACATCCTGCCGGACACTCTCTATGTCATCCTCCACGTTTCCAACTGAACCGCGGAACGTCGGTGCATATAGCACCACAGGCGCGCCGTCGGCTACCCCAAGCCTGCGCCGCAGTTCGCGCCTTTCTTCCGCGCCCATCGAGAGCGTCGCGTCGACGCGAGGGTATCCGGTTTCGGCCAATACCCCGGGAAATACGCCTCCAACTTCGAACGACTCGAGGAGCACGTTCGAAGTGTGCTCATTACCACTGATAATATGCGTACAGTGCAGAAAGTTCCGCGCGATGTTCCGCCACCCGATGAAGTCGTTCGAGACGTCTCTACCGAGCGTCTTGAGCGGCGTTCCGTGCCACGTGTTGAGGTACAACTGATCCGATCTTCTGATGAAGTACGAAGAAAACGACGTATTGTTGATCAAGTACTTCGCGGTCGCGAGGTGACGCATATACGTATCGCACTCGCGTTTGATGAAGATGACGTTGCGACGACTTAGGTACTCACTTGGAACGACGTTAACGTCGTTGATAGGCCATATGTGAACCCAATCTGCAAACCTCGGATCTTCAACGATGGATCGGAAGATCGCGAGCGGATTGCAAGCCATGGATCGACCGTGAAAGCTCTCGTATAGAACCGTTCTATCGCGAACGTGAAGCGTCTCGATATGTTCCGTATAATGGACGACGCGACGTAGACCTCTATCTGATCTGAGTACGTTGTCTGAAACGCCAATTGGTCGACGCAGCTGGCGTGTATCCAAGAACGCCTCGACCGCATCCGCAAGTCGCCCGGCTCCAAACAGGGTGACGCCACGTCGGTAGCAAAGCGTGGGCTGGTGAGTGGGAAACCGCGCCAACGCATGCCAGTAGCTCTCTGCGGCGAGCTCCCACTCGCCACGGCGCTCGTGCGCCTCGGCGAGCTGTCGGAACACGTCTGGGTCCGTAGTGTCTTGCGTTAGGTGCGCGACCAACTCCGCGATCGACCGCTCGTCTCCCGTGAGCGCTGGGAGGTCCGTCTCCGGATGGGACAGCAGAAAGGCCTCACATGCGTCCTCGTAGCGCCCGATTTGCGCCAAGCAGTAGCCCTGGCGATAGCGCCAGAAGTAGTGGGGCCCACGAAGCGTGGACGCCGCGAGACCGTACGCGTCGGCGGCCGAGGACCAACGTTCGAGGCCCTCGCGCATCGACCCAAGGCGGCCCGCCCACTGCGTCTGCGACGGGTCGAGTGCCAGGGCCTGCTCGTACGCACTGGCCGACTCGGCATACTCGTGGCAGCGGTCGAGTGCGCGCGCCAGGCGATGGACGAGCTCCGCATCTGCGGGACGCGCTGAAACCGCGTCCCTGAACGCTCGGACTGCATCGCCCCACAGACCGATGCGCTCGTGAAAGACACCGATGCCGAAGCGCGCGCTGTCGAGCTTGCGATCCGCGGCGATCGCGCGCGCGTAGGCTTCCCGCGCGTTGTTGTCGTTCCCAGCCCGCTCCCACGCGAGACCGTGCCGATAGTGCCACTGTGACCTGCGAGGTCGGATCGCGGCTGCGGACGAGAAGGCGTGCGCGGCCTGCTCGTAGTGCTGCATGGCCTCGCGGGCCCGGCCAAGACGGTGCCAGAGCCAAGGACTCGTTGGCTTGGCCGCGACCGCCGCCTCGAGGGACTCGATCTCCAACCACCGGTTTTTCCGCCGCCGAAAGAGCCGGGCCAGCCGGTCGTGGTAGTGGGCTGCGTCAGGAAACCTGTGGGCCGCCCCTCGGTAAACCTCCTCGGCGTCGACCCAACGACGTTGGCGCTCGAGCCCTATGCCAAGCAGGCGGAGGCGGAGGTGCTCAGCGCTCGACGGCGCTTCGAAACGCGAGAGAAACGATGTGGCACCGCCCCAGAACGTGGCGGAGAGCGCTTTGAATCGCGGCGCGACCTTCTTGTAGTAGGGGTGCTTCTTGATCTTGGCGGTGGAGCGAGTGAGGCTCGACTTCATGGACTACCCGTTGGTCGTTCGAAGGGGGGACGGCTAGCGGACGCTGCGGCGCAGGAGGTCCGATACAGGCTCCTCGTAGCGGTTCAACGCTGCGGTGTAGAACGCGAGTCTGCTTGTAGACCCTGAGTGGATGGCGTCAAACAACGCGCGATAGGCGCCGACGACTAGCTCGTCCTGGTTGATGACCTCGCCATTGGGTGTGTCGAACGCCGAGTCGAAGGTCTTTCGTGGGGTGCGCCAGTCACCGTAGTTCTCAGTCAAGTAGCGGTCATGGTCGCTGGGCGTGAGAAAGCTCGTACCGAGGAACGGTCGCTCGACGAGCTCGAAGGGCGAGTTGTGCCAGGTCATCTTGACGCCACCGTGTGCGTAGTCATCCTCGGACCGACTGTGCACGAAGACGTCGACGCCAACGCCCGAGAGGTGCTTGAGTCGAATCGTGCGGTCTGAGCGCGACGGCTGCACCAAGAACTGGCCGGCGCCCCGGAGAGTGGACAAGAGGAAGCTGCGGTCGACATCGTCCCAGACCCCAACGTCCACGTCGTTGTCGTGGGCGAGCAGACGGCCTTCCCTCATGCAGCCCAGCAGCGTGCCGCTCACCAGGAACATCGGGATGTTGGCTTGTTGCAGCGTAGCCGCAACGTCGAGGAGTGCGCGCTCCGCGCGGTCGGTTCGATACACCTTGGGACGCGTGGCGTCTGCCGATGGACGCGAATCGCGGGCGTTGAGCTCGAGAATCTGGCGTCGCCAAACGTGTCTTGCGAACTCGTAGGCGCCGGCACGTTGGGCGCCCAATGACAGATGCCGCGCAATGTGGCGGTTGTCACGCGCACGGCCGGTGTAGCGATCGCCGACACGCGACCAGTTCGCGAGAAGCCGCGCGAAATCGTCGAGGTCTTCAACCAAGTTGGCCATCTCCAGCCAAGTCTTGACGCGGTCGCACACTGCGAGGAGGGCCTCCAGGACACGCCACGCAGACTCCTTGCATCCGGTCTCCGCTAGACAGCGCGCCAGCAGATACGAACCCTCCTCGTGATGTGGATGGTCATAGAGGAGGTTCGACAGGTGCGTGATGCAGGCGTCGTACTCGCCGAAGTAGGCATGGCTCTGCGCGAGATAGAAGCTACCCGCGGGGTTGCGCGCGCCGTGCAGTAGCGCATGCGCGGCCTCTCGCGCGGCTGCGTGGTTGCCAGCGGCGAGTTCGCGCTCCGAGGTCAGCGCGAGGGGAAACCCGCGCGAAAGTAAACTCCCATGGGTCGCCCGCCATGCCTTCCGGACTTCTTCACGGTCGGCCGAACGCAACGCCACGAGTGCCTGGAGATTCGACCACAGCCCGTGACGTCGCGGATCTTCGCCCGTCATCACTGTGCTTCGCGGTCGCGAGTCGGTGAACCGGTGCGCACCTGCTGGCGCACCAAGGTGGTCGAGATGTCCTTGGTGCGAGGTAGGTAGACGACCTCACAGAACTCACGGAGTTCGTCGAACTTTCCCTCCCAGTCGTCACCCATGCAGAACGTGTGGACTCCGTGCGCCCCGATGTCGAGTGGCTTCTGCTCCCACGTCGACTCGGGTATGACCAGGTCCACGGAGGAAAGTGACTCGAGGATCTCCTTGCGCTCGTCATACGGAATCACTGTCCTCTTGCCCTTCATCTCGGAGTTGAACTCGTCCGTCGATAGTCCGACGATCAACCGTCCGCCGAGGGCACGGGCGCGGTTCAAGAGCCGCACGTGTCCAACGTGCAGCAGGTCAAAGGTTCCATAGGTCAAGATAGTCTTCATGAAGGAACGATGCTGGGCGTCAGCGGGGTGGTCAAGCGGGGTGGTCGAGCCGCGCGTGGGTCGAAGCGTGGTTGTCGCGACCGTGTCCTGTAGGTTGTGGGCTCGGTGCGGCTACTGCGGTGTGCACAGACCATCTGTGCACACACCTCCGGTCCCATCACAGTGGTGCAGCTCACGGCACGGCTCGGGCGGCGGTTCAGACATGACATAGAACCGGAACCATCCCTGGCCAGGGGCGCCACCTCCGAGTTCCGTCCGCGTCACCCAGAGGACTCCATCGTCGAGCATGTCGACCACGAACGAATCGCCCTGAACTTCGTTGGCGATGAGCTGGTTGTCTCGGTAGTGACGAGTCGGCGTCCGCAGCAAGGCACGGCCGATTGCCGCGTAGCACCAACCTCGTCGCAAAGTATCCGTGTTGAACGCGCACGTCGATGCCGAGTTGTGCTGATAGGGCGTGGTCCCATCATGAGGGATCACGTGGCGATAGAAGATGGTCGCATCGGGCTGAACGGAGGACAGCTGGAGGTTGGTGCTCTCCGACTGTCGGTCTGTGGCCACCACCTCGCCAGTGTTCTCGTCAAAAATGGTGACCAGGTACTCGTCGAGGAAAGTGCCGGCCCCCAGCACTGCAACGAAGCCGCCCGCTGCACCCATGCCGAAGACGGTTGGTGAATCCAAGGCTAGTGGCAGGCTAGTTGGAGCGCCCATCTCAGGGGTGAGTCGCACGCTGAGAAGCGTCCAAGCGCTCGGGGCCTCATCGCGCTGCACCGCATAGAGAGTGCCGTTGGACAAGTGCGGATGGTGGGCCTCCGGAAGCAACGGGAACGGATCTGTAGGAGCTCCTCCGACCACCGTCACATCGAATACCAGTAGCTTTCCCGGTGCCACCTCCAACACCGCCCAGCGCTGTGACACACCCAGCAGGTAGTTGTGGGCGTCGTTGTCGAGAGTCGCGACCACGTACGGATCACTGGAGCCAATCTCGAGTGCCATGAGCCGCTCCGCCACGAGCGGGTCGCCGTACTCATCCGTCTCGCTGCTCTTGGGCTCCACCCAAACGATGTGGTCGGTGTCCGCCCCGAGCGACGTCATCCGAGAAGGCCCGTTCCAGACCAACGTGGGCGTCAGCGGCGCGACGTTCATCCCCCCGCCGTCCTCGTGGTGACCGAGTTCACGAAGCCCCCCGTCGCGGGGACCTGCGTCGTTCAGCGATTCCTCCTTGCATCCCGTGAACAGCGTGGCGATGGCAAATGGCACGAGGACGTACCCGTGCAGTTGCTTGAGTCTCTCCATTGCGCACTCATTAGCCGGTCGATCGCGATGTGCCAAGGCAGAATGGAGTCGGGCGCGTTCTCTCCACGGAGGCAGGTGAGCGTGCTGTCGGCGCTGCTCTAGTCAGGTAGGGCACAGATCAGCGTCGTCGGAAGGGCCCAGCGTCGAACGAAGGCTCGCAGGCGAGGCGCGACGACGAGTCGATGCCCCGCATCGGCGAGTAGGAGCAACGCCGGATGCGGGGCGTCGGACACGCTGGGGCTTCCGCCGATCTTGGACCGTCCTCTAGTCAAGCTCCAGGAGGCAGGACGCCACAGCCAGCTCGCGCAGCCGCTCCTTGGTCAGCTGATACCGCTTCCTCCAGCGGGCGGCGGCCCGCGTCAGGGACTGCTCGTCGAGCACTACCCCGGGTTCCGCCATGGCCTGGGCGATCTCCCGAAACGCGAGGTCTCGGTCCACGCGCAGCTGCAGCAACAGCTGCTCTTCCTCGGACAGTTCGGCTCGGAGAGACGCGATGCGGTCCTTGTTGGTGGTCTTGAGATGCTGCGGAGTTGCCGTGCGCACGGCGCCTAGGCCGAGCGCCTCACTGCCCAGTCCCTCGACTGGCACCAAACTGCGCCCCCTGCGCACCTCGCGCGCGAGATGGTGACTCACCGCGTGGCGCGCCATCTGAAAGAGATAGCCTCGCATGCTGGTGTGCAGCTGTAGCCGTGGGAGCGCCACCCACAACGCGGCGCTCACCTCCGCCATCACTTCGTCCGCGTCCGCGACGGACGGTAGGCGCGACCGGACGAACGCCGTGAGTGGCGCGCGGTGAGCGTCGAGCGCGAGCGTCACAGCAGCCGCGAAGTCGCCGCGATGAAGTGCCTCACGGATCGCGGAGTCCGTGTCGTCGCGGGCATCGTCACTCACGAGGACCTACCTCCCGCGAGGAGCGCTCATCGAACGAGGAGGGGTGGGGCGAAACGGGCATTGGCTCAGTTCGGGAGGTCTGTGCAGAGCGTCGTCACACACTCGGCACCGACCGGGCACGGCACGACGGGGTCGACGCATGGGAACGCAGGCTCGCCCACGAGACGAATGGTGCCGCGACGCACATCGACGAACGCGATCTGCTCTCCGAACTGGAGTACGCGGATCGAAACCGTTGACGAGCCGCCGTCTTGAGACATCTCCTGGGCCAACCGCGCGATGTCTGGGAGCGTTTGGACGCGGACGTTGCCGTTGGCATCAACCGCACTACGTCCGACCTCTGAGCATGGCGATGCGCGGGTCGCGAAGTGCCACAAGACCCAAGCGCCGCGTCCCGACGCAACTGGGAGAACGGAACCCCCTACTTCACAGGACACCCCCAAGGTCAGGGCATCTCCATTCTCCCGAATTTCTTCGACGCGCGATTCAAACTGGCTGTCGCTGACCACCAAGTGCCCAGGAACAGCTTCGAAATTCACGAAGTACTCCAGAGCCAAAGGCTCCCATTCCGCTACCGGGGTGAGGGCAATGCGACCCCCGGGGTCGCCGGTCACGTACACATGGTCACGGTAGGCACGCGTCGCGCGTCCGAACAAGTTGGGGCTCCCGCCGAGGCCATCAAACGAGAAGACAGTCATCGACGAGCTTTCGACGTCGAAGACCTCGACGCCAGCGTCGCCGTCGAGCCAGCGCGTGACGAGCCCATCGTCCCCCATCGCCCAAGGTCCACCGGGCCGCACGAACTCCGCAGGGGAGGTGCCGGACATTTCACGTCGGTGCAGGGACAGCGCGCTGCCATCGGTCTGGGTCCAATACGCCATGCCGTCGTGGCACCCCGCAAGCCGAGTACGCGGGCGAAGGTTCGCTGCTAGAATTTGCGGAGAACTCCCGACCTCCCAAGCCCAGACCTCTTCGTCATTCCTACGATTGCCGAGGGCATCGTCCGTTGCGAAGAACGACCAGAGTAGGGCGGACTCGCACGCGTAGACCTGGGAAATCTCCCGCTGCCCGTCGTAGACCACCTGTGGCCAGCTCGCGCTGTGATCCACCGCGCCCATGTCTTGTCCCACGCCCCCGTGGTCCACCCCGTCGACACCCGCGTCGACCACAGGAACGGCCTCCACCTGTAGGCAGCCCGACAAGCCGAGCAGTGGGGCCAAGAGGGTCGTCCAGTTCAGTTGCGGTGTTCTCATCGTAGGCTCGCTCTCAGTTCCAAGGGGTTCGCTCTGGAAGAGGCGGTCTCCGGGGCTTGTGACGAAAATAGGTGCTGTGGGCTGACCAGCGCACACAGCGCACGACCTGGACAAGGTGCGGATCGGCCCTCACCCTTTCGACACGTTGGCGAACAGGGACACATGACGCAAGGCGCCCACACGACACCGTCGGACTCCACCGGACCGGCGCTGCGGGCCATCTTGCGTGAGGTGGCCCGGCCGCGGCAGCAGACGCCGCCGCCTGCGTTGGTGGCGGGGCGCTATCGCGTGGGGGAACGCTTGGGCAACGGGGGCATGGGTACCGTCTACCGTGCGACCGACGAGCGCCTGGGCCGCCAGGTGGCCCTCAAGTGGATGCACTTCCACGACCACGACGGCGTCAGCGACGAGGCGTTCAGTCGCTTCGTCCGTGAGGCGCGGGCCGCTGCGTTGGTGCGCCACCCGAACGTCGTGCAGGTGCTCGATGTGTCGGCGGAGGCGAGCACGCCGTTCATCATCATGGAGCTCCTCGAGGGAGAGAGCCTGCATGCGCGCATCGCGGGCGGCCGCGTCCCGTGGCCAGAAGCCGTGTCCATCGCGCAAGGCATGCTGGACGGTCTCGGCGCCCTGCACGCGGCGGGTGTGGTCCACCGCGACATCAAGCCCAGCAACGTGTTCCTCGCGCGCCGCACGGGGATGGCCCCGTTGGTCAAGGTGCTCGACCTGGGTGTGGCACACATGACCGAGGGAGAGGCCCTCGCTGGGTTGACGCGTACAGGCACCCAGCTCGGGACGCCCGCCTACATGCCGCTCGAGCAGTTGCGCGGGGAGCGTGTGGATGCGCGGGCGGACCTGTACGCGGTTGGCGTGGTGCTGTACGAGATGGTCGTGGGTGCCCGGCCGTACTCTGCCCGAACCGCCGCAGACCTCGCAGTCCAGCTGGCGACGAGCACGCCGCCACGGCTCGCCGTCTCGGCGCAGAACGACGTGCTGCAGCGTGCGCTGGCGCGGGACGCCGCTCAGCGCTTTCAGTCTGCCGGGGCGTTCAAGGCGGCCCTTGCGGCGGAGGGCCGCCGGCTGCCGATGCGTCGACGCGGTGCGCTCTGGGTCCTCGCGGCGCTCGTCGCGGGGGGCATCGCGCTGGCGATGACACAGCTGGGGCGAGAGCCAGCTGGCCAGCCGAGCGGCACGGTCGCGACCCCCGCTTCGGAGGAGCCCTCGTCTCAGGGTCAGCCTCTGCCCGGTTCCACGGCGTCTCCGCCGGAGCTGCCCGACGTGGCAGCACCCGGCATCGTCCACAGGGCTCCCGTCGATGAAGCAGCGCCGGCCCCCGCGCCGCAGGCGGACACGGCCCGCGCAGCCTCGGGGCCACGGCCGCGACGTGCGGGCACGCGTGGCGAGATGGCCCCACCGGCAGGCGCCGCTCCGCAAGAAGACGCCACGCGCGAGGCAGCTCCGACGTCGCCTCGGTTGGACGTCGCGGAGTTCGAGCGTCGAGCGCCCCCCGCGAGCCTGACCCTGAGTCGCGATGAATTCTGACCTGTGCGGGATGGGTTGCGTGGGCGCTCGGTTCGCGCCAGGCCACGACCCGTGGACCCTCGCCACGAGACCAGAAGCATGACGACGACCATCGTACGCGCCGCGCTCGTGGCGCTGCTCCTGTCGCCGGGCGTCGCGCGAGTCGCCACGGCGCAGCCGGTCGACGAGACGAGCCAGCGTGACGTCGGCTCGGCCTACGACCGGGCCATCGCAGAGGCCGTGAGCGCCTATGAGCGCGGCGACAACCAAGCGGCGCTGCGTGCGTTCACGGCCGCGCACGCCTTGTCGCCCAACGCGCGGACGCACCGCGGGCTCGGCATCGTGCTGTTCGCGCTGGGCGACTTCGCAGGCGCGGTGGAGCACCTCGACGCGGCTCTGGCGAGCTCGACGGTGCCGCTGGACGACGCGCTACGGGAGCAGACGCGACAAGTCCGCGACGCAGCGGCTCAGCGCCAGGCGGCGACCACGCAAGCGGCAGCACCAGAGGACGCGCCGTCCGATGTGGCGCCGGACGAACAAGCCGACCCCGTTCCCGAAGCAGGCAGCACGCCGCCCAGCGAGAGCACGCCGGCACCTGCGGACCCGTCGCCTCCGTTGGGCTTGGAGCTGGACGAACCCGCCCAAGCGCCCGCGCGAACATCACGTCCGCGTGTCACCTGGATCCTGGCAGGAGCGGCCTACGGTGTGACGGCGCTGTCCGTGGTGCCTTGGGCCATCGGACGAGCTCGCCTCAACTCCCTGAGCGCGTGGTGCAGGGCACAGCCCGCTGGCGGGTGTACCCCCGAGCAGCGCGACGCCGAGTGGGACGCGCGCAGCATCGACACGCAGAGGCGCGCGGCGCGTGGACTCGCGATCGCGGGGGCCACCTCGGCGCTGGTGCTCTCGATCGTCGCGTGGCGTCGCGGACGAGCCCGGCAGCTGTCCGTGGGGGTCAACCTCCTCGAGCCCGGGGCCACGCTGCAGATACGCTTCTGAGCGCGCTGACCAGCATCGGCTATGCTGGAGCCGAGCATGAAGGCGACCCCCTCACACCGCCGCGCGTCGCGGGCCATTCAGCGCGCCCTGATGTGTGCGCTCTCGTTGCTGTGCGCCAGCGCCCACGCCCAGCCCGTCCGGCCCGCCACGGCCCCGCTGGTCCAGGGCGAGTTCTCCCTCACCGAGCCGTACGACGCGACTATCTCCCCCCTGATCGCGACCGCCGTCACGGAGAGCCAGGGGGCGCTCATGCTCACCAGCGCGCTCACGCTCACGGAGACCACGGCCAGCATCAACGAGACCCCAGAGCTGAGCGAGCTGTGGCAGCTGTGCGACGGCGAGGCCTTCCCCACCCAGCCCACCGCGGCGTTCTGCGGGGGGACGCTCATCGCGGCCGACCTGTTGCTGACCGCCGAGCACTGCGTGCCCAACAAGCGCACCTGCCGCGCGGTGTCCGTGGTGTTCGACTACCGCTACACCAGCGACGGGGTGCTCGCGCCGCTCGAGCGGGACGACGTGTACGCGTGCAGCCGTGTCTTCGTCTCGGACTCCGCGGGTGACTACGCCATCATCCAGCTGGACCGGGCCGTGGTCGGCCGGACGCCCGCCACGCCGCGCTTCATGGACCCGGCCACGTGCACCGGGGTGAGGAACGGCGGGCACGTGTGGGCGGCCGGGTTTCCCTCGGGCGTGCCGCTCAAGATCGACGTGGGCGAGCCTGGCGGAGGGGGAAGCTCCACGGGCGTGGTGGTGACCGAGGAGGGCGTCAGCGGGAAGCGGTTCTTCCGCGCCGGCTTCGACCTGTTCGCGGGCATGGACGGCGGAGGCGTGTTCACCCTGGTGACGCGCACGGTCGATGGTGGGGTCGTGGAGGAAGCGCAGCTCGTGGGCTCGCTCTCGCTGGGCCGAGCCGACTACGAGCGCACCTCCGCCGGCTGCTACACGGCGGTGACCGTCACGGACGCGAGCAGCGAGCTGGCCGCCCACGTGATCCAGCCGCTCATCTCGCTCTGCAACAAGACCGGCGACTACGACGACGACGGCCTCTGCCCAGCCACCGTGAGCCGCTGCCCTCCGGGCAACGCGGTAGAGGGTGCCGACGCGGGCATGCGCGCCTTCCCGCCTCAGCAAGGCTGCGGCTGCCGGGTGGGTGGCGACGCGCCCACGGAGCGCGCGGCCGCGCTGGCGGTCATCGGCCTGGTCGCGGTGTGCGCCACGCGACGCTCCCGCCGCCGCGCTCACTGAGCGACCCCGACGCCCCGGCTCACGCCGAGTCCGAGCCTGCCACAGCGGAGCGGTTGGCTGGACCCGGAGACGTGCCCTTGGGCGCGACCCCGAGTCGCTGACGCTCCGCGCTACTCCCGCACGTCCCCGCGCGCGAAAATGCTCGCCACGTACGCCAGCACGTCCGTCGCGCTGGCCTCGTTGTAGCCGTAGTACTTGATCAGACGGTTCTTGATCACGTCGATCTTGTCCTGCGTCTCCTTGTCGATGACGTTCGACACGAAGCTGCTGAGCTTGATGCTGTCCTTCTGGTCCTCGAAGAGCTTCATCTCCAGCGCGCGGCGCAGGCGGTCGTTGGTGTCGTAGGTGAACTTCTTGCCCTCGAGCGCGAGGTGGCCGATGAAGTTCATGATCTCGCGGCGGAAGTCGTCCTTGCGTGCCTCGTTGATGTCGATCTTGCTCTCGACCGACCGCATCAGGCGCTCGTCCGGCTCCTCGTCCTTGCCGGTGTACTTGTTCTTCACCTTCTGCTTCATCAGGTAGGCGCGGATGTTGTCGATGTAGTTGGCGCACAGGCGCCCGATGGCGTCCTCGTCGGCGCTGATGGCGCGCTGCACCTCGTTCTTCACGATCTCGTCGTACTCGGCCTTCACCACGCCGATGAGGTCCGCGTAGCCCTTGCGCGCCTCGTCGTTGACGATGAGCGACGCCCGCAGGCCCTTCTCGAGCTCGTTCAGGATCATGAACGGGTTGATGTAGCCCTCGCTCCCGTCCCGCACGAGCGCGTTGCTGATCTTGTCCTGCACGAAGCGCGGGCTCATGCCGTCGAGGCCCTCGCGCGAGGTCTCCTTGCGCAGCTCCTTCACGTTGTCCTGCGTGTAGCCCGGCAGGATCTTGCCGTCGTACAGCTTGGCCTTGGCCAAGAGCCCCAGCTCGTGCTTCTTGGGCTCCTCCAAGCGCGTGAGCACGGCCCACATGGCGGCCACCTCCAGCGTGTGCGGCGCCACGTGCTTGCCGCGCAGGCGCTCCGAGCTGAAGTCCTTCTGGTAGATGCGGATCTCCTCGCTCATCTTCGTGATGTACGGGATGTCGATCTTGATGGTGCGATCGCGCAGGGCCTCCATGAACTCGTTGTTCAGGAGCTTCTTGTACTCGGCCTCGTTGGTGTGGCCGATGATCACCTCGTCGATGTGCGTCTGCGCGAACTTCTTCGGCTTGATCATGTGCTCCTGGGTGGCCCCCAGGAGGTCGTACAAGAACGCCACGTCCAGCTTGAGCACCTCGACGAACTCGATGATGCCGCGGTTGGCCACGTTGAACTCGCCATCGAAGTTGAAGGCGCGCGGGTCCGAGTCGCTGCCGTACTCCGCGATCTTGCGGTAGTTGATGTCGCCCGTGAGCTCGGTGCTGTCCTGGTTCTTCTCGTCCTTCGGCTGGAAGGTACCGATGCCCACGCGGTCCTGCTCGCTCAGCAACAGGCGCTTCACGCGCACGTGCTGCTGGATCATGGCGCCCCAGTCGCCCTTGTGGCGCTCCAGCAGGTGCCGGAAGATGAAGCGCGAGGCGGGGTTCAGGTCGCCCTTGATGTTGCGGTCGATGCGCGTGCGGTCGTCGCCCAGGCCCAGCTCCCGCGCCGCGTCCGCACGCCACTCGGGTGGGATCAGCCGCAGCGGCTCCTCGTGCATGGGGCACGGGAACACGTCCTCGTCGCCCGCGATGCCGGTCTCCTTCAGGTTGATCCACTCGTAGGTGTAGAGCGCACCGGCGGGCGTGCGCGAGTAGGCCTCGAGCCCCTTCTTGAGCAGGCGCGCGATGGTGCTCTTGGACGAGCCCACCGGCCCGTGCAGCAGGATGACGCGCTTCTCGGGCCCGTAGCCCTGCGACGCGGCGCGCAGCACGTGCACCAGGCGCATGAGCGGGATGTCCAGGCCGAAGATGGCGTCCTTGCCGTCGTCGATGGGGTCCTGGAAGAACGGGTAGCGCACCAAGCGCTTCTTGTTGTCGATGTACTCCTCTTCGCCGTACGAGAGGATCATGTCGTAGGCGCGCTGGAACGCGGTGCGCGTCACCTCTGGGCGCTCGCGCACGATGCTCAGGTAGTCCTCGAAGGTGCCCTCCCAGTGGAGGTCCCTGTATCGGTCGTAGTCCTGAAGCGCGGCGATCCGCGAAACCATGTCGCTCATGAGCTCTGGCCTCCTGGGGTTTTGCTCACACTACCAGCCTGTGCCGTGGTTCGCACAACGCGTTTCGTGTGGAAGCGCACAGGCTGATCCGGGGCGTCCCCGCGTGGCTGAAACACCTGACCTCCGTCGATCGCGCGTGATAGCTTGAGCCGCATGGTGGCAGTGGTCCGACAGTTCACGCGCGGGGGGCGAGCCGGCCTCACCGGGCCGTTCCTGGTAGCGCTCCTGGCTTCGTCCGCGCTGTGCGCGGGGCCCCTCGCGAGCAGCGCGCGGGCGTTCGACATGCCCGCCGACGAGCCCAGCCGACCTGCGCCGCCCCCTTCGGGCGGCACGACGACGAGCGGCACGCAGCCCAGCTCGGGAGGCGCTCAGCCCGGCACCACGCAGCCCACGGGGACACCGCCCAGCGGCACCAGCACGCAGCCCGCGCCAACGGGCACGCAGCCCAGCGGCACGAGCACGCAGCCCGCGCCCACTGGCACCAGCACCCAGCCCGCCCCCACCAGCACCAGCGGCGCACCGCGTCCCGCGTCCAGCACGCAGCCCACGCCCAGCACGGCGCAGGCATCCACCGGGGGCCCAACGGAGGAGGTGCTGGAGGACGACGAGACGGCCGACGTGGGCCGGCACAACCGCTTCCGCGTGTTCTACCTGGAGGCTTCGGCTGGGTACTCGTGGGTCAAGCTGGGCCTGCTGCGCGAGGACAACCTCATCCCCGACATCGCGCGGCTGGACGAGTCCGGCTTCGCGGTGGGCGGCGGCCTCGGCTTCTTCATCTCGTTCGTGACCCTGGGCGTGCAGGCCGAGGTCGCGCGGCACGACAGCTTCGACCTCGGCACGGTCATGCTGGACCTCGGCATCCGCTTGCCCACCAGGCACCTCGAGCCCTACCTCCGCTTCGGCATCGGCTACGTCTGGCTGTTCAACAACGACCTCATCCCCGGGCAGTCCGAGAACGTGCGCGGCGTCGCGGCCAACCTGGGCATCGGCTTCGACTACATGATCAGCCCGCTGGTCGCCATCGGCGTCGGCGCGGACGCGACCGTGTTCAACGTGCGCCGCGCCGGCGTCAGCGGCGCGCCCATCATCACCAACATCGACCTGTCGGAGGAGGGCGACGCGGTGGGTGTCCAGATCAGCGCGCTGGTGCAGCTGAGCTTCCACTTCTAAGGGTCGGCCGGATGTGCGCCTCCCGCCGTTCGCGGCCCACGGACCGCGCTCGTTCGTCGCGGATCGCCTGCGCGGCGCTCCGTGTCGCGTCGAGGCTGCCGTGGGTGTTTGGACTGGCCGCGCTGACCGTGGGCTGTGGGGGAGGTCAGGTGTGCGGTGTCGCGGGCTCGCCGGCCTGCCCCAAGGTCTTCACGCTCACGCACCTGCCGGAGCTGGTGCGCTTCGTCACGTTCGGCGAGACCCGCCCCGAGGACGTGCAGTCACGCTTCCAGGCGGACCACCTGCACGTGGTCAGCAGCGGCGGGCGCGACCTGCGCGTGCAGGCCGAAGGCCCGAACCGCGGTCGCCGCTACGTCTACGTGGACGTCACTCGCAGAACCGAGGGCGGCCCTCCGCTGGGCGCGCTGGGCGACGACTTCGCGCTGCGCTTCGAGTTCACGTCGTTCGAGGACGACGACGGGCCCATGCTGCTCTACGGGGTGCAAGTGACCCAGCCGCGCACGGCGACGGACGTGTGCGCTCCGGCCCGCGAGCTGGCTGCGGCCGATGGCCTCGACGGCTGCCACGAGCACAGCGCGCACCCCACCGCGGCGCCAGACGAGGAGGGCTGGTTCCGGGCCTGCGTGACCGACGAAGAAGACCGGTTGGTGGAGGTCGCTTGCGTCGCCCCGGCGAGCGACACGCGCCGCCTGCACGTCGCGTTCGCGCTCGGACCCCCTGGGACGGATGGCTGACGCGCGAGGCGTCAGTCTTGCAGCATCATGCGCACGTGCACGGGCACGGCGGTCTCGGGGAACTTGAGCTCGCGCACGATGTTCGCGATGAGCAGGCGCTCTTGGACGGAGATCTTCCCGTCGGCCATGGCCTCGTCGAACTTGTTCTCGAGGAAGCTGGTGAAGACCTGCTGCACGTCGGCCTCGGACAACACGGTGTGGTCGCGATAGGCGGTGAGCGCCTTGTGCTCGCTGACGTCGACGATGCCGTCCGCGAAGATGGAGGTGAGCAGCTTGGTGAGCTCTGCCTTGGGTTCCGTCATGGGCCGGTCATACCATCATGGGGGGCCACTCCGCAGCCCTGAAATGCGGCCTGTGAGCGCATGGTTCTCGCGCGAGAGCGCGTCCGCTTGACCACCAAGCTAAAGGCTAATAGCCTGTAGCCATGTCATCCCCGAGCCGACGCGAGAAGGCTGTTCGCGAGACCTCTACCGACTACACGCACCCGTACCGCCCGCGGCCGGTGGCGATGCTCAACCGTGTGCTGAGCGCCACCGACGGGCGCCTGGACGCCCACGCGATGGTGCGGGCCGCGGAGAAGCAGGCGGGAAGCGCGGACTTCGGGCCCGAGTTCGACATCCTCCCCCTCGAGAAGCTCTGTGAGAGCGTCAACCAGGAGGCACGCCTCACCCCGGTCGGCCTCGCCATCACGCGCGGTCGCATCACGGGCATCATGGCCAACCGCCTGCGCGCCGAGCGGTTGTTCAAGGCGCACCCCGAGATCCTCCAGCTCGAGCCGACCGCGCCCATCTTCATTGCCGGGCTGCAGCGCACGGGCACCACCATGCTGCACCGCCTGCTCTCCGCCGCCCCAGCGCTGCGCGGCCTGTCCAGCTACGAGGTGTTGGACCCCGTCCCACCAAGCGCGCTGCGCACCAAAGTCTTGGGGCGCGACCCGCGCCTGCTGCAGGCCAAGCTCGCGGAGCGCGCGCTGGCGTACTTGGCGCCCGACTTCTTCGCCATCCACCCAGTGGAGGCCGAGTCGCCGGAGGAGGAGGTCATGTTGCTGGACTACAGCTTCCTCAGCACAGTGCCGGAGGCGACGCTGCGCGTGCCGAGCTTCTCGCGCTGGCTCGAGGAGCAGGACCAAGGACCCGCCTATCGCTACCTGCGCCGGCTGCTCGCGCTGCTCGCATGGAAGCGCCCAGAGGGCCGCTGGGTGCTGAAGACGCCGCACCACTTGGAGTGGTTCGACACGCTGCTCGACGTGTTCCCCGACGCCAAGATCGTGCATACGCACCGCGACCCGCTGCAGACCACGGCGTCGTTCTGCAGCATGATCACCCACGGGCGTGGCGTGTTCAGCGACAGCGTGGACCCGCTCGAGGTGGGCCGCGACTGGAGCGACAAGGTGGTGCGCATGATCACGCGCGCCATGGACGCACGCGACCGGCACGATCCGTCGCACTTCCTGGACGTCTCGTACTACGACGTCATGCGCGATCCCCTCGCGGAGGTCGCACGCATCTACGCCTTCGCGGGGCTCGAGCTGAACGACGCCACGCGCGACGCGATGAGGGCCGCGCGCGAGAACAGCCCGCAGCATCGCTATGGCAAGCACCGCTACGCGCTCCAGAGCTTCGGGCTCGACGCCGAGTCACTCGACGCGCGCTTCGCCGCTTACCGTGAGCGCTTCGCGATCCCACGCGAGGGTCAGCGTCAGCGCGCGTGAGCCGATGGCTGTCTCGCGCTGGCGTCGGGAGACGGGCGCTGGGGCTCGAGCCCGTCGCCAGTCTCGTCTGGTAGTGTGCGCGGCATGACCAGCACCCCGCACGCTGTGCGCCCCTCGATGCTCGGCGCGGTGCTGGCGGCGTCGCTCGGCGCTGCGTGGCTCACCCCGAACGAGGCCAGCGCGTGCAGCGAGCCCGTGTGCCAGGACGGCTTCCTCGTGCCAAGCGGCACTGCGAGCGTCCCCGCGAACGCCCCTGGCCTTTTCTGGCGGGCGGTGCGGGACGGCGCGACGGGCGTGGCGGACGAGGTGAGCGCCTGGCAGGTCCCCAGGGCCTCCTCCGACGGTGGGCGGGCCGCGGCGAACGAGGGGCCCACCGCCACACGCGCGCCACTCCACGTCACCCGCGTCGCGCTCGGCCCGACAGACGGGCCCGCGACCGACGCTGCTGCGCACGGCGTGCTGCTGACGCTCCCCCTGGTCGCGGGTGAGCACGTACACGTGGAGGCCGCGGACACGTGCGTGATCGGCGGCCTCCGGCCCTTCTCCGCCGACCTCACGATCACCCCGGCGCAGCCCCTGCCGACCCAGCTCGGCACCCTCACCGCGAGCCCCATGCAGCGCGGCCGGCTGACCATCGCCAGCGAGGGTGGCGGATGTTCCCGAGAGGCCGAGACCGTGTATGTGGACGTGGACCTCTCGCTCGCGGACGGCGCCGCACCCTGGGCGGACCTGCTGCTCTACGAGACGTACGTGGACGGCACGCGCCATCACGCGGCCAGCAGTACGATCCACACGCCCGCGCCGCACGAGAGCTGGGTGGGCCGGGGGCGAGACCGCCTGGCGCTGGTGTGCGACGCGGCTGGTTCCGATACGCCGCTCCTCACGCCCGGAGAGCATCGTGTCGAGCTGACGGCGCGGCTGGCGGGGAGCGACGTGGTGCTGCGCAGCGAGCCTATCGTGATCGCGCTCGCGTGTCCTCCAGACAGCCCGACGACCCCAGCCGACACGCTCTACGACGCCGTGTCCTACCAGACGGGTGCGCTGGTCATCGCGGGACAGCTGGCGCTGCTGCTGTACATCGTGCTCACCCGCAAGCGTCGGCGCGGGGGTGGGCGGCGCGGCGAGCCATGACACTCGGTGCCTATCGTGCTCTCCTACCCGGGGCCTGATACCGTGGGGGTCATCCCGGGCGCGCACGTGTAGGGCGACGGAGATCTGGAGCACATGACACTTCGATACGGCCTGCTGGGCCCCCTGGCCGCCATACGGCACGCACGGCAGGTTCGCCCTGCTGCTGCTCGCCGGCGTGCTCGGTCGGCGTCGTATGCGCCACAGGCGCGGAGGGTGACCCCCTGACGCTCGCTAAGGCCTGTCGCAGCCTCTGCAGACGACTGACCATCAGCGCGCTCTTGCTCGCGAGCTGCGGTGAGCCGCCCCCGCCCCCAGGCGCCCCGCGTGACCTCGGCGCCCAGCTCCCCGACGTGGGAGCGTGCGAGCTGGTGCACGTGGAGCCTTCCCGCGAACCGCCGTCCGTGCTGGTGTTGCTGGACCGCTCGGGCAGCATGTACCTGCCGCCCGTGGACCGCTGGACCCCCGCCGTCCAAGCCATCAACGACGTCGTGTCGGCCTACCCCACCGGGGTGGCCTTCGGGCTCGGGCTGTTCGGGGCCGGGGTCGGGTGCGTGGAGGGCAGCGTGGTGGCGGCGCCTGCGCCCAACCAAGCGGCGACCATCGCCGCCAGCCTGAGTGGGGACCCGGCCTCGCGGACCGGCGGGGGGACACCCACCTCCGCGATGCTCGCGCTGGCGCGCCGCTTCTACGCGTCGCGAGGTGGTGAGCGCTACGTGGTGTTGGTCACCGACGGGGCGCCGAACTGCAACTCGTTCCAGGGCGCGCGCACCGAGTGCCTTTGCACCCTCGACGACTGCAACGCGACGCCTACGCCATGGCTGGGGTGCCTCGACGACCTGAGCTCGATCGACGCGGTCGCGGCCCTGGCGAGCGACGGGATCCCGACCTGGGTGATCGGCTACGACACCCCCCAGCTGACCGCCACGCTGAATGCCATGGCCGCCGCCGGAGGTACCGGGCGTGACACCTACATCCCGGTCGACGACCAGGTCACGCTCTCGGCGGCGCTGGACGGCATCGCGGCGGACCTGGTGAGCTGCACCTACACGCTCTCCGTCAGCCCGGGCGATCCGTCCTACGTACGGGTGCTGCTGGATGGGCAGCCCGTGCCGCACAGCAGCCAGCTGACCGACGGTGGGGTGGACCCTGGCACCACGGGCACCTTCGTGCTCGAAGACGGCGGCCGGGTGCGCCTCGAGGGCGCCGCGTGCGAGCGCCTGCAGGACGGGCTGACCCATCAGCTCACGATCACACGGGAGTGCGAGCCCGTGATCTTCGGGTAGGCTGCGACCATGCCGAGCCTCAAATGGATCGCCGACGAGGGCCGACCCCGCAGCTTCCCGGTCTACAAGAAGATCACGACGGTGGGCCGCGGCGTGGGCAACGACATCACGGTGGACCACGCGTCGGTGTCCGACTTCCACGCGCAGATCGTGTTCGACGGGCGCGACTTCGGGGTGGCGCTGATCCACGGCAGCGAGATCGGCGTGAACGGCAAGAACAAGCGCAAGTCGAAGGTCTTCCACGGGGACCGGCTGCGCATCGGTGACCTCGAGTTCGTGTTCTCGCTGTACGACGAGGCTGCGGACCAGGCCGACGACGAGGACCGCGCGGCGGAGCTGGCGGGCATGCGCAAGCTGAGCGAGTTCAACCGCCAGCTGCTCAGCATCCGCTCCGTGGGCGAGCAGATGCGCGCGCTGCTGGACGCGGTGATCGAGGTGACCCACGCGGACAAGGGCTTCGTGCTGCTGATCCGCGACGGGGCGGTCGAGGTCGCAGCCGCGCGCGACGTGCACACGGACGATCTGCCCGAAGGGGTGCGGCACCTCTCGGACAGCATCCTGCAGCGCTGCATCGAGACGCGTCAGCCGGTCATCGTCAGCGACGCGCTGCACGACGAGGCGTTCAAGGCCAGCGAGAGCGTCATGAACCTCAAGCTCTGCTCGGTCATGGTGGCGCCGCTCATGGCCCAGGGGCAGATGCTGGGGCTCATCTACGTGGGCAACGACAACGTGGTGAACCTGTTCGAGTCGTCCAGTCTGGACGTGATGAGCATCTTCGCCGGTCAGGCGTCGCTCATCCTGCAGAACGCCATCCTCCTGGACGAGCTCAGCACGGACAAGGCGCGCATGGAGGAGGAGCTGGGCGGCGGACGCTTCGGCGACGTGATCGGGAGCTGCGCCAGCCTGCGCGAGGTCTACAAGCGCGTGGACAAGGTCGCCGGCACCGACATCAACGTGCTCATCACGGGCGAGACGGGCACCGGCAAGGAGCTCGTCGCGCGCGAGCTGCACCAGCGCTCCCCGCGCGCCAAGGGCCCATTTGTGGTGGTGAACTGCGGGGCCATCCCCGAGAACCTGATGGAGTCCGAGTTCTTCGGGCACGTGCGCGGCGCGTTCACCGGCGCCGTGCAGACGCGCGTGGGCAAGTTCCAGGCGGCGCACGGGGGGACGTTGTTCCTCGACGAGATCGGCGAGATGCCGCTGGCCCTCCAGGTGAAGCTCCTGCGCGTGCTGCAGGAGCGCGTGGTCATGAAGGTGGGCGACACCAAGTCCGAGGCCATCGACATCCGCATCCTGGCTGCCACGAACCGCGACCTCGAGCAGGAGATCACGGCAGGGACGTTCCGCGAGGACCTCTACTACCGCTTGAACGTCGTGAACCTGCACCTGCCCCCGCTGCGCGAACGTGGCGACGACGTGATCATGCTCGCGAAGGTCATGCTCGAGCGGTACGCCAAGGAGTTCGGCGCGAAGGTGACGGGCTTCACCCCGGGGGCGGTGAACGCGATGCGGCGCTACGAGTGGCCCGGCAACGTGCGGCAGCTCGAGAACCGCCTGAAGAAGGCGCTCGTGCTGGCGGACACCACGCTGCTGGGCGCAGACGACCTGGACCTGGGGGAGGACGCGCTCGAGACCGTGCTGCCCCTGACCGAGGCGCGCGAGCAGTTCACGCGCCAGTACATCCTCGAGACCCTGGAGCGGAACGGGGGCAACCGGACCCAGACGGCGCGTGACCTCGGGGTCGATCCCCGCACCATCTTTCGCTACCTTGAGCGCGAACCGGACGCCCCGGGTCCGGCCTGAGCGCAATTGGGGGACCGCACCCTGACATCCTTGTCAGTCCCCCGCCCTCGCGCCACGACGCAAATGTCCGAGCTTCCGACCCCAAACCGCCCGAATGACCCTGTTTTTGTGGGCGGCACATGCCTTGCTACTTGGGCGCTCTGGATGCTCACGCTCGTCTCCAGCACGGCCCTCGGCGGTTGCCTCGCGCTCGACAAGGTCGAGCTGCCGGAGATCCCCGACTATCCGCCGTCCGTGCTCGACGACCCGAACACCGCCTACCCCTCGTCGGGCGTGATCGAGCTGGACTTCGGCGGCCCGGACCCCATGCCCGAGAACCTCGAGCTCCTGGTGGTGCTGCGGGACCCGAACCTGCGGCAGTCGCTGGACTACCGGGTGTTCGTGGACGGCGCCCCCGGGGAGCCACGGCTGCGGGTGTCCGAGACCGTCGAGTCGACCGGGGAGCTCGACCGCGAGGTCCCCATCCGTGTGCCCATGGTGCACCTGGGCCCCCCACGCTGCCACCGCATCGAGCTGGTGGTGTCGGGCGAGTTCACCAACGGGGTGGATCAGCGACAGCCCGCGCGGGACAACGACTTCGCCACCATGGTCTGGTGGGTCCACAGCACGGACAGCGTCACCTCCGACGTGAGCCTCTCGGCGTGCCCCATCGCGCTCGACCCGCTCTACTTCCGGGAAGACCCGCTATGACCCCCGTCGCCCCACGTCCGCGGCGGGGTCCTTTCCTGGCCGCGTTGCTCGCCATCGCCTCCTCGTCGTTGGGCGGCTGCGGTTTCGATCCCATGGTGACCAGCGACGCGCCTCAGAACCAGTGCACGCTGGTGGACGACTGCTTCACTGGGGTCTGCATGGACGGGCTGTGCGTGGAGCCCGCGCCGGAGGCGCTGCGCGTGTTCGTCGAGGTCGAGCCTCAGCCGCGCGAAGGACAGGGGCGTTTGGTGCCGCCGCGCTGGCGCTTCGCGCCTGAGCTGGTGGTGACCCCGAGCACGCAGGACTTGCTGCTGCCGCCGGGCGTAGAGGTGGTGGGTCAGGTCCGCTTGGGTGAGGTCCTGGTGCCGGCCGACGTCGCGTTCGCGCGCATCCAAGAGGTCTCGGGTGGGGCTCAGGAAGCCTTGCGGACGCGCACCTACGCCGAGCCGACCAGCGTGGACGTGAACGGCGCCATCTTCGAGGCCGACTTTTCGTCCGTCCTCGGCGGGGGTGGCGTGTACGACGTGACCATCACGCCGACCTCGGCTCCCTTCGCGCCAGATTCTCTGCTGCCGCCGACCACCGCCAACCGCGTCATCCCGCCTCTGCTGCTGCGCAACGTCACGCTCCCCAGCGACACGACGCGCTGGGAGCTGCAGATCGACATCGCCGACTACAGCGCGCCCTGCACCCCCAACACCTCCGTCGGGTGCACCCTGATGGGTGAGGTGGTGCAGGCCAACGACCTTGGCGTGCTGGTCTACGAAGATGGCCTGCAGGTGCGTGCCATCGAGCGCGTGAGCGGTCGCGTGGTGTCGTCGCTGGGGGTGACCGAGGATGGGCTCTTCGCCATCGCCATCGCGCCCGACACGGGCCCCTACGTGCTGCTGGTCAGCGCGGGAGAGGAGCGCCCCCTCTTCCCCGAGGTGACGGCCGAGGTGTTGTACACGGACGACGGGGCCCTCCAGATCGAGGTGCCGGCGTTCCCCACGGTGACCTACGCAGGGCTGGTGGAGACGGCCAACGGGACCCCGCTCGCGGACGCCCAGGTGCAGTTCATCGCGGCGAGCCTGGTGGACGAGCGGACCGGTCTCGAGGCGCGCCTGACGCGCACGATCGTCACGGGCAGCGGTGAAGAGGCGGGGACCTTCGAGCTGAACCTCGTGCCCGGGGAATACGACGTGGTCGTCTCGCCGGTGACCACCCCGGATGGCGATCCCCTGGACGACCCAGGCATCCTCGCCCAGCACGTGTCCATCGGCCCGGAGACGCGCGAGGTGCGGGGGCAACTGTTCACGCTGCCGCGGCGCAGCACCTTCGGAGCGCAGGTGTTCACCCCTGCCGGCGAGCCCCTGCTCGCGGCGGTCAGCGCCATGCCGCTGCGCTGGGAAGGGGCCCAGGGCCTGGTAGCGCGCTACAACCGCGCGGCCGAGACCACGGCAGGACCGACTGGCTGGTTCTCACTCCGACTCGACCTCGGTCAGTATGACGTCGTGGCGCGCCCCCCCGTGGAGACGGGCTACCCGTGGGTCGTGTTCCCCGCAGTCAGCGTCGCCATCCCGGGCACCACCAGTACACGCAGCGTGGACATCGGCATGCCAGTGCCACGCACGGGTGTGGTCCGCGCCAACGACGGGAGCCCGCTCGCTGGCGCGAGGGTCACCGCCTACATCGTGCTGGACGACGCCGTGGGAGCACGCGCCGTCGCGGTGGCGCGCACGGTCAGCGACGCCGAAGGGCAGTATCGCTTGCTGCTCCCGAGTCGTCTCGAGAGCGCTCGCTGATCACGCTCGCGCTGGTTGCTCGGATGGGGCCCGCGGTGGGTGCCCGGGCGCGGGCTCAGTGGATGTCGAAGACGGACAGCGCCTGGCTCGCGATGGGCACGAACTGGGCGTCGCGGCCTAGCGAGAAGGTGAGGGCGACGGGGACCTCGTAGCGGTCGATCTGGAACTCCCAGACCACCGTCGCGCTGCCGTTGTCGCGGAGGGCGGCGCAGGCGTCGCGGGCGTCGCGGCTGTTGCGGGCCGTGACGTCGCGGCGGTTGGTGGTGAGCTTGAGGCGATCACACGAGAGCAGGCGCGCCATGTCGGAGCGCTCCGAGGACAGGCCCCGCTCGAAGGCACGCTGCGCATCGCTCACGCCGCGCTCCGCGCTGCTGACCGTGCGCTCGGCGCCTTCGACGGCGTCCTCTGCGGCCGAGATGGCCCCCTCGTCGCCACCGCTCTGCGCAGTCGCGAGGGTGCCGCGCGCGGCCTCGAGGGCCGAGGTAGCCGACAGCAGCGCCGCCTGAGCCGACGAGACGTCCGCCTGCAGGCGCGCTTCGATGGCGGCCGTGTTGATGGTGATGGTCGTGGCGAGGCGCACCAGGCGCTCCCCCTTGTTCTCGATCTGCGCCTGCGTGTAGTGCGTCATGCTCAGCTCGCTGCTGACCATGCTCCACTCGTTGCGCGTGACGTTGACGGGAGGGGTCTGCGCCGGGAGGTCCCCGCGCTGGGCGGTGTGGGCGCTGATGCCCCACGAAGCGAGGTGGTCACGTCGGGCGACGCCACGCTCGGGGTAGGTCACCCAGTTGCCGCTGGCGTAGCCCGTGGTGCCGTCGGGCAGCTGCACGGTCTGCATGATCATCGCCGCACCCGGCAGCGTGACGGGCACGGCCACGCGCACGGGCGGTCCCATCTCGTAGGCCGAGTTGGCCACGACGTGGAACGCGCCGCTGATGGTCTGCGGCTGCACCTCGAGCAGCGAGATGGACCCGCAGCGCGCCCGCATGGTGAAGCGCACGCGCTCGCCGGGGCGCCAGAAGTACTCCTCGCCCGAGTCCTCGCGCCACACGTTGCCGGGCCCGTCGCTGACGCGCCGCCCGACCATGATGTGGCCGTCGCGGTCGCGCGCCGGGGTGCAGTCACGCCCACCGCGCGCGCCCTGGATGCGGATGGTACTGTCGAAGAGCGGCATGAACAGCAGCCGGTCGGTCACGTTGGTGGCCTCCACCTGCATGGCGATCTGGAAGCCCTCGTCGCGGATCCAGTCGCGCTCGTTGGCCGTGTCGGCCACCAGCGGGGGCATCGGGGTGCCGCGCGACTCGGGGTGGTACAGCTGGACGCTGCGCACCTGCACCTCCACGCCCGTGGTCTCTGGCGCGGGCTCGTTGGCGTTCGTGGCCGTGCCGCCCGCGCCGGGCACGGCGGGAGTGGGCGCGGCTGGGACCTGGGGAGTCGCCGGCGGTACGCCCGGCGCGGGTACGGGAGGTACGGCCGGGATCACCGGGGGAGTGGGCACAGGAGGCGCGTCGTCGCCGCCGCAGCCCAACACCTGCGCGCTGATCAGCAGCGCCGCCCACCACGTCGTCATGGCCTTGTCCATCTTCGCTTTCCCTGCTTCCCGCCTGCGCGACCCCGTGCCGCGACCACCGCTCGCGCGGCGCGCCCGAGGATACGTCGGCCTGGGAGTTTTCTTCTACGAGGAAGTGGACGTGCGTGCCGGGGCCGCGATCGCCCCGTCACTCCGCGCTGCGGTCGCCGCCGGGCAGGGACAGCTGGACCTCGTCCCGCTCCTCGGCGTCGTCCGAGCGCTCCTCGAGGGCACTCTCGATCACCTGCGTCGCGAGGGTGTCCAGGTGCGCCCGCAGCTCACGGCTGGCGCGCTGGTAGTGCGGCCAGAGCGTCTGGTCCATGAACGCCGCCGGGACGCGGACCATGACGGTGGTCCGACGCTGTCCCTTGTAGCGGTAGGGGCGCAGCTCGTAGCGACGCAGCAGCGCGAGCAGCAGTCGCTTGCTCCACATGTCCTGCGTGCTGAGCCGATACTCCACCGGCGGCGCCTCCTGCTCGAGGGCACGCAGCCGCGCGCGGATGCGGTCCCGGGCGTTGCCCGCCGCGGCTGCTTCGCCGGGCGTCGTCGCGCCCGCGATGAGGTTCTCGAGGTCCCGCAGCTTCTCGAGCAGGCGCGCCTCGTCCATGGCTCAGGCCTCCGCGCCAGGCTTGGCGGGGACGCCGAAGAGCTCTTCGATGGCCTCCGCGTAGTACAGGCTGCTGCGCACCCCGACGACCGCCTCGAGCACCTTGCCTCCGCGCACGAACACGACGGTGGGTGTGGCCCGGATCTGGAGCAGACCCGCGGAGCGCGGCGCCGCGTGCGTCCCGAGCTCGCACACCTTCACCCGACCCGCGTAGCGCCCGGCCAGGTCCATGAACACGGGCTCGAGGTGCTTGCAGGGGCCGCAGCCGGCGGACCAGACGTCGATCAACACAGGCAGCTCCGACTTGGCGACCTCGGTGTCGAAGTTGTCGTCGTCGAGGCTGACGGGCGGCTGCTTGGGGGTGCCGCGCAAGAACGAGAGGAGTCCCATGCGTCGCGCTCTAACACGGGGAAGCTGGGACGTCAGGTGACGCAGCCCGCGCACGAGCAGAGGTCCACGCGCTCGGAGCGCCCAGCGCGGAACACCGAGAGGCCGTCCGTTTGGAGGCGTCTGCCGAGCGATGCTGGCGCGTCACGCGCCGTGGGCGGGCGATCCACCGTGGGCCACGGCTCAGCCGCGCAGCACGTCGGCCCAGGTGAGCTTCCCGACGCGCGTCTCGGGAACGGGCGCGCCCACGGCCGCCGCGTAGACCTCCAGCATGTCGTACAGCACCTGCGCGGTGCCCCCGAACACCACGCGCGGTGCGCCGATGTCGAAGATGGGACACACGTAGCGCTCACCCCCGAGGTCCCAGGGGATGCCCTCGATGAACGGCTGGGCGAGCGTGCGGGTGAGGTCGAGGCGGAGCACTGCGGCCACCTCGGCCGGGTTGGGCACGAAGCGGTCGTGTGGCAGCAGCGCCACCGTGGGGTGCAGGCGGTAGTCCGACGTGTAGAGGGGATAGCTGGAGAGCAGACCCAGCACGCGCGCGTCGTCGATGCCCAGTTCCTCGTGGGCCTCGCGCAACGCCGTCGCGGTGAGGTCCGCGTCGTCGGGGTCCTTGCGCCCGCCCGGGAGCGAGATCTCCCCTGGGTGCTCGCGCATGCTGCCGGGTCGCTGCTGCAGGATGACCTGGGGACCGCCGGGTCCAACGTGCAGGGGCACCAACACACCTGCGGACATGTGGTTCGTGCGTCCCGGCAATGCCGGGAAGTGCACTCGTGTGCGCGTCGCGAGCACGTGGGAGAGCGCTTCGACGAGCTCGTCGGTGGGCGTGTGTGCGAGGGCGGCCGTCGCCGCGCGGCTGGGTGTTGCAGGCACCAGAGCCTTGTCTTACACCGCCCGGCATGGCGAAGCGAGCGAGAGAATACTGGCTGATGAAGAGCGAGCCGGATGCGTTCGGGATCGAGGATCTCGAGCGCAAGGGGCGCGAGCCATGGGACGGGGTCCGCAACTACCAGGCGCGTAACTTCATGCGCGACATGCAGGTGGGCGACCTGGCGCTCTTCTATCACAGCAACGCCACGCCCCCAGGCGTGGCAGGCGTCGCGGAGATCGTGAAGGAGGCCTACCCAGACCCGACGCAGTTCGACGCGAAGAGCAAGTACTACGATCCGAAGAGCCCACCGGCCGACCCGCGCTGGTCGCTGGTCGAGGTGGGCTTCGTGGAGCGCTTCGCGAACTTCGTGCCGCTGGACGTGCTCAAGGCGGAGCCCTCGCTGACCGACATGCGCGTCGTCCAGAAGGGCAGCCGCCTGAGTGTTCAGCCCGTGACGAAGGCCGAGTTCAAGACCGTGCTAGCCATGGCCAAGGCCAAGACCAAGGTCCGCTGAGGGTCACTCGCCGGTCGAGAGCGTGAAGGGGTAGGTCACGGCCACCATGCCGTTGTCGGGCTGCGGGAAGGTCCAGCGGCGCACCGCGCTGGCGACACAGGACTCGACGCGGGCGCTGCCGAGGGTGGAGCCCGCGATGGTGGAGGCCGACACCGCGCCGCTCGGGTTGATCACGAAGCGCACCGAGACCGTGCCCGCGAGGTCGGGCTGCGAGGTGAGCGCGCCCTCGTAGCAGTAGCGCACCTCGCCCAGGTGGCGGCGCACCACGCGCCGGATGGCGTCGGCGGCGAGGGAGCCAGTCACGCTCGGAGCCGGAGCGCTGATCTGCGGCCGGCGGGGCTCGCGGGGCCCAAGGCTGCCGTCGTCGCCTTCACCGTGACCGCCGCAGCGGGTCCCGCGGCAAGCGCCGTGCGTGCCGATGGGGCCGGAGCCGAGCTGCCCGGCGAGCACGCCGTAGTTGCCGCCGCGGCCCGTGCCCGTGAGACCCAGGCCACCCAGGCCGAAGTTCTGGCCGGCCTGCGGACCGGTGAGCGCACCCAGCGCGGAGATCTCGCTCGAGCCGAGGGCTTGGTCTGCGCCGTAGGGCGACGTCGGCCCGTTGAACTGCATGGCGGCGAGCACGGTGCCGATGGGTCCGGCGTGCGCCGCCGTCTCTGTCAGCGCGTCATGCGCAACCCGCTCGTCCTCGGGGTTCGCGTCGCCCCGGACAGCCGCGCGGTTGGTGGTGCGCGGCGCGTTCTCGTCGCCCATCTCGCCCTGTTCGCCAGGGGCCGAAGCCGAGGCCTCGCCGCCCTCGCTGCTCGACGGCGTGGTGTCGTCCGGCTGTGGCGCGTCGGTCTCGACCGGCGAGATGACGAACTGGGCGAGGCGCGAGTTGGGGTCCACCAGGTCGTTGTTGAGGCCAGCCACTGCGGGCGGCGTGAAGTACATGACGCCCAGCAGCAGGCCGACCATGGCGAGCACGGAGCCGGCGTAGGCCAGCGGAGACCAGTCCCAGGCGAAGCCGCCCGCGACCTTCTTGCCGGCGCGCACCGACTTGGCCACGAAGGTGAAGCCGCGGTGGCTCATGGACACCGTCGCGCCCGCCGGGATGGCGAACTGCTTCGCGCCAGCGTGGGCGAGGCAGGGCTCCAGCATGATGCTCTCGATCACCGTGCGCTCACCGTCGCGCACGAGCTCACCCGTGGCGCCCTCGGGGAACACCATGAACGTGCCGCCCTCGGCGACGAGCGTGATGGGCAGGCGCGTCGCGCCGAGCACCTCGGGCGTGAGCAGGAAGTCGACGGGCTCGTCCTTGCCCTGCGCCTCGCCGACGTAGAACGAACGCGCTGGGCTGAGGTGGTCGACGTGCAGCACGGAGCGGCCCCACATCACCATCACCTCGAGCGCCTGCTGCGCGCTCTCCACCTCGTTCGCGTCCACCGGAGGGCCGCTCGCGGCGATGCCGTACACGAGGCGCTCCGGGTCGACCCCGCTCAGATCCAGCTCGGGCTCGGCGGCGCGTGCCACGGCGGTGCTCGGCGCGAAGGGGTTGGGCAGGGCCACCCGCTTGGCCGCACCGAAGGGGTTCGCGGGGACGGGCGCGACACCAACGGCGCGCGGGGTGGTGGTGGGGATGGGCGGGGTGTGGTGGGACACGGGGCTACTCCAGTCAGCCGTCTCCGGCGTTGTCGACCAGCGCTCGTGCCAGTCGGTTCTGGGAGTTCTGACAGCGCCCTCCACCCAAGGTTCCGCACGACGTGCATTTCGTGTGCGGCGTGTTCGGAGGTGCGTGTATGGTCGCGCCACGCGCGGGCGCCCAGACCCGACTCGGCATGGGCAGCACGACGCGGGACACGCAGGACACGCAGGAGAGGACACAGCGATGCCACGTTCCAAGTTGATGATGCGAGTGCGGGCCGCCCTGGCCCATGGAGTGGACGGTAGGCGCGCGCCGCGCGAGGTGCCGCTCGACGCGCTGCCCATGAGCCGTCGCCGCTTCATCGAGGGTTCGCTCGCGACCTTGAGCACGCTGGCCGTGGGCCCGACGCTCGCGGGCTGCAGCGGCCGCTCGACGCTGCCGCGCGGGGGCACACCGCGCGTCGTGGTGGTCGGCGCGGGCATGGCCGGCCTGCACTGCGCGCTGCAGCTCGAGGCGCTCGGGCTGAGCCCGCAGGTGTTCGAGGCCTCACGACGCGTGGGCGGGCGCATGCACTCGCTGCGCGGGCACTTCGCCAACGGCCAGGTGTGCGAGCTCGGGGGCGAGCTGATCGACACGGGCGATCGCGTGATGCACGCGCTGGCCGCCGAATTCGACATCGCGCTCGACGATCGCACCGAGGCCGCGCGTGGCCTGCGTGAGGCGGAGACGTGGTACTTCGAGGGTCGGCACGTGCCGAGCGAGGAGGTGTTCGAGCGCTTCCGCCCGACGGCGCAGTTCATCGCGAGCGAGATGCAGGGCATTGAGGAAGAAGAGAACGCCGATCGCTTCGCGCGGCTGAACAACATGCCGCTCTCGGAGTGGCTCGCGACCAACGTCGAGGACACGTTGGTGCGTGCGCTGCTCGACGCCGCATACGAGGCGGAGTACGGGCTCGAGTGCAGCAACCAGAGCGCGCTCAACCTGCACTACCTGATCGACTACGAGAACCAGGAGCACTTCCGCATCTTCGGCGACTCGGACGAGCGCTTCCACACGCACGCGGGGAACGACACGTTCATAGAGGCCATCCACAGCCGGCTGAGCGGGACCGTGGCGCTCGGTCACGTCCTCACCGCCGTCGAGGAGCACGCCGACGGGACCTTCACCGCGCACTTCGACCAAGGGGGCACGCCCGTGTCCGCCACGTGCGACCACCTGGTGCTCGCCATCCCGCTCACGACGGCGCGCAACGTGGACTTCCAGCTGGAGATGCCCGAGTGGAAGGCGCGGCTCATCCGCGAGATCGGCTACGGCACGTGCTCGAAGATCATGCTGGGCTACGACCAGCGGGTGTGGCGCACGCAGCACAGCGCGATGGGTAGCTCCACCAGCGAGCTGCAGTTCGGCCAGACGTGGGAGACCTCCGTGGGGCAGGCGGGCGACAACGGCATCCTGACCGTCTACGCGGGCGGCGCGCCGGGGCTGCGCAACATCGAGGGCGAGACGCACGAGCGGGCGCGCGCGATCGTGCAGCAGATCGACACGATCTATCCCGGCACGGCCGCGGTCTACACGGCCGACAGCGCCGTCCGCATGGCGTGGCCCACCATGCCCTACGCCCTGGGCGCGTTCGTCTGCTACCAGCCGGGGCAGTACGACTTCTACGGGCTCGAGGGGAAGCGCGTGCGCAACATGCACTTCGCGGGGGAGCACGCGTCCACCGAGAAGCAGGGCTTCATGGAGGGCGCGGCCGAGTCGGGCGCGCTCGTGGCGTGCGAGATCGCGCGCGACCTGGGCTTGCCGCTCACGCCGCTCGCCGAGCGCATCCTGGGCGAGCGCCTGACCATCCCGCAGCCGGCGTACTTTGCGGAGTCCATGGTGGGGCTGCGCAAGCACGACGTGCGGCGCGTGGCTCGGGCTATGCGCGCGCAGCGCGGCTTGCGCTTCGCGGGCTGACACCAACTCTCGCTGCGGCCTGGGCCCGCCGTAGGCCCCGACGGCGCGACCAGGCGCATCCCCTACATGGACTGCTGGCCCGTCACCGGTGCGTGGGTGGCGGTGGTGGCCTCGGCCTTCGGCACCACCAGGCGGAGCGTGCGCGGCGCCACGCGGATGGTCACGCTCTGGCCCGAGCTGAACTCGACGCGGTCGCTCTCGATGCCGTCCGCAAAGAGCGTGCCCCCCTCGCCCATCTCGCTGACGACCTGCAGCGTCTCGCCCTCCTGCACGATGCCGAAGTTGAGCGTGGTGCCCGTGGCGACGCTGGGAAAAGGCTCACGCACGAACCACGCGAGCTTGGGCGCGGAGGGCTCGGGGAGCGGCTCGGTGATGCCGCGCTGCTCCGCGATGGAGCGCGCCCAGCCAGTGGAGCCCGTCCCCGTCGCGCAGATCATGCCCGACGACGAGTGCCGCTCCGTGTGACCATTGACCGTGAGCTGGTAGCGCGACGATTGGTGTGTCTGGTGGCCCAGGTAGATCTCGTTGAGCGCGAGCAGCCGCTGCCCGTCTTCGCGCAGCGCTTCGGCCATGGTACGCGGGCGCACCGCGAAGCCCCCCTCCCCGCTCGCGGCGAACTCGAGCAGCGGGAGCGTGGCCTCGGGCGGGAAGCGACACAGCACGCCGTCGTAGGTCGACGGGTCGGGGTTGATGCCGATCGCCAGCTGTCCGTCGAGGTACTTGGCTACGTTGGGGACGAGCCCATCCTGGCCGACCATGATGATCACGTCGTCCGGAGAGAACAGGAAGCGGTCGAGCTCGTCACGGTCGACGCGCGCGTACTTCTGATCGGCGGGGAGCGCCTTCAGCACCGCGGACAAGCCGTTGCTCACCCCCGCGTGGATGCGCTCGAGAGGCTCGATGGATTGTCCACGGGTCGAAAGGTAGAACTTGGCCTGCCCGTGCGTACCGTGTCGCTGGAGCAAGAGCTCGAGCGGTGTCTTGCGGGTGACGACGACGATGCGGGCGACGCGCTTGGCCATCGCCTCAGGACCCGGCGCGGTCCGTGGCCAGCTCCTGCACCAGCGTCTTGAGCAGGTCGGGCGTCAGGTTGAGGTGGTTGATCTTGTCCAGCTTGGCCGCAGCCGCTTGCACGGCGAACGCGGTCGACACGCGCTGAGGGGTCTTCTCCCAGAGGGCGACGCGCTCCGTCTCGCGCTGCTGCTCGAGGTCGTTCCACAACTTGCGGGCAGCCGTCTCGCCCTGAGCGCGCAGCAGGAAGTCGCGCGCGTGCGCGTCGGCCAGCAGCTTGCTCTTCTCGGTCTCCGCCTTGGCCAGCGTGAGGTTGCGGCGCGCGTCGGCCTCGGCGGTGAGCAGCTGGCGCGCGAGCTCCGCTTCCACGCGCGCCTTCTCGGTGGTGGCCACCTGCTGCACCTCTTGCAGCTGGTTCGCGCCGCGCTGCTCGATGAGCTGCCGCTTGCGCTTCTCGAGCTCGAGCTCGGTCGCCATCTCGTTCTCCTTGATGGCGCGCTCCTTCTCGACCGCGAGGGCACGGCGGGCGAAGAGCGCCTCGTCCGCCTTCTGCTGGAGCCCCTCGCGCGTGGGCGTCTGGAGTGCCTTCTCCAGCTCGGCGCTGGGTGCGACGCGTGACACCTGCACGGTCACCAGCTCGAGCCCCATGGCGGCGAGCTCGGTGTCGTTGCGCAGGGCCGTGTCGAGCGACGCGCGGATGTGCTCGGAGCCCCGCTGCACCACCTCGACCACGGGCGAGCCAGAGACGAACTTGCGCACGGGCTCGAGGGCCTTCTGGGACCAGAGGGTCGCCAGGCGATCGAGGGGCTGCTCGAGCCACACGCCACTCTCCAGCGAGAGCGCGAAGTTGATGCGGCTCGCCGCGCGCTGGTGGTCCGTCACGCGGTACGCGAGCGTGCACTGCACGTTGACCTCCTGGAAGTCGGCGGAGCGCTCGTTGAGCATGAAGGTGGTCTCGCAGTCCTCGACCGGCACCTGCGCCACCGCGGCGGACAGGGGGTTGAAGAAGTACGCGATGCCCGCCCCGCTCTTGACCACCTTGCCACCCTTGTAGTGCAGGATGAACTGGTTGGGCTCGGAGCGCAGATGCCGCAAGAAGCCGAATCGACTGACGTTCGCCATGGACCACCTTCGTACGCGGGCGGGCGGGGCCGCCTGGTTGGTCGATGGTACGCGAGGGGGGTGGGGGTGACTACCCTGCTACGGGCGCAACTTGGTCCGACGTCCGCTTTGTCGCGACTGCTGGCTGGTCGCCGGGTCGAGGCGGGGCGGGTCTCGCGGCGGGCCCGGTCGCGCAGGCGCTCCCTGCGGTGCCTCCCCGCTTTCGGCGCGTCGCTGCGCGCCGCTTGAAAGCGGGACCCCCCGACACCCTTGCGGAGACCCGCCCTGCCTCGACCCGGCAGCGTGCTCGGTTCGGGAGCGGGTGGGGTCCGTGGGTGGGCCGCGGGTGGCCCCCACTGGGCGCGTCGGTGGGCTCGTGGGGCCGGGACCGAGCGCGTCGGGGCGCGTGGTGGCGGGTGGTGAGAACGGACACGCACGGAAGTGCGTCTGAGGCGTATGGGGTGGGTCGCTCGTCGCCGCGGAGCGCGCCGGGAGGCTCGTGGTGCCTCGGATGAGGTGCGTGGCGTGTGTGAGGGCGCCGGGCACCAGGACTCGCCGAAGTGGAGGCTGCGCGCAATCGTGGTCGGTGTGGAACGACAAGGGGGTTCGTCGGGCGGTTGGTGTCCGGCGAGCGAGCCTCATGAACCACCTGTGCACAGACTTCCCTCGTTCCCGCGAGCTCGCTCGTGGGTGAACACGACACGCTCTTCAGGCGTGTGTTCTCCGTCCCCGCGCATGCGGCGGACGAGTTACGGAGTGTGTTGCCGCAGGCACTGGTCGAGGCGGTCGACCTGTCGCGACTCGAGCTGCTGTCGGGTGCGTTCGTGAGCGACCGCATGGACGCGAGGTACGCGGACCTGGTGTTCCGCGCGCCGCTCGTCGCGCCTGACGAAGACGGGCAGGAAGAGTTCGCGTACATCCACGTGCAGCTCCACGTCGTCATCGAGCACCAGAGCCTGTCCGACGCGCACATGCCCCTGCGGGCGCACGAGTATACGCTCGGCCTGTGGCGCCAGATGCTGCGCGAGGAGCCAACCCGCAAGACACTGCCGCCCATCATTACGCTGGTCGTGCATCATGGCCCGGGCGGGTGGCGGGCTCCACGGACGCTCCACGAGATGGTCGATGGGCTCGAGCGCGCGCCAGCCTTGCGTCCCTACGTGCCCAACGTCGAGCTGCTCATCGACGACCTCTCGAGCGTCGACGACGCTGCGCTGCGCGCACGGCCGCTCGCTGCGGTCCCGAAGGTGGCGGTGTGGCTGCTGCGTGACGGGCGCCAGGTCGAAGCGCTGTTGGCGCGTATCCCCGTGTGGAAGGATCTGTTGCAGGACGTGTTCACCGACGACCCTGCTGTCGGGCGCGCCTTCGTGCGCTACATTTCAGTGCTGTCCACCGAGCGCACGTTCGATGAAATTCGGCGCGCCATCCTGGAACACGTCGCCGCCGCGGAGGCCCCCTTGGCAAGCATCGCAGAACAACTCAAACAAGAAGGGCGCCAGGAAGGGCGCCAGGAAGGGCGCCAGGAAGGGCGCCAGGAAGGGGCGCTACTCACCTTGCGACAGGTGTTGCGTACTCAGCTGGAGCAGCGCTTTGGAGCGCTCGGTGCAGCCATCGAGGCGCGCATCGACACAGCGACCCACGAGGAGCTGCAGCGCGCCGTCGGGCGGGTGATGGTGGCGTCCGACGCAGTGAGCGTCTTCGCGTCCCACTGAGCGGGACTCCCCGCGGGTGGTGGCTGGTGCTACCGTCGCGGCCGCCATGCGCACCGTCTACGACACCATCGAGCTGAATACGGGCTTCTGCGTCCCCGAGCTGTACCGCCGCATGGTAGCGGACGGGGTCACCCGCTACGGCACGAGCCCCGCTGACTGGAAGCAGACCTTTCGGCAGCGCGCGCTCGAGAACCCGCCCGCGCTCATGATGGCGTCGTCGCAGGTGGAGTGGTGGGCCCCCGAGGACATCGCCAACTGGGAGGTGCCAGAGCACTTCGATCCGGCTCACGGGTTCGTCCCGTTCGCGAGCACGGGCGCGGGCGACATGTGGTGCTGGTACCCCAAGGCCGGCCCCGAGGTGATCGTGCTCGCGCCCCACGACGAGAACGGCGCAACGTACTTCGCACCGGACACGGAGAGCTTCTTACTGCGCCACTTGGTGCAGGCCTTCGCGGAGATCGTCGAGGACGACGGAACGGGCTTCACCCACGAGCAGCGCAGCACCGCCGCGCATGCGAACGTCCGCACCCTCGCGCCCTACCTGAATGAAGGCTGGGTCACCCTGCTCGAGGAGCTGGCCGCACGCCCGCTGGTCCGCGACGACGCATGGGACTGCCTCGGTCTGCTCAGCCGCGACGAGGCCATCGAGCTCATCCACACCGAGCTGGCGATGGACGAGCTGGGCGCCTCCTTCCCCCACTGGCGCCTCGCGCGCTGAGTCCTCGGGGCGGGCCCGTGCAGTCGATCGACAACACGAAGCGCTCACGCTCGGCCGGGTTGAGTGACAGCGCGCGTGCGGTCTCCGCCGCGTCGAGCGGGGCGTCTTGACGATAGCGGGGAGGCGCCCCGGTCCACTCCGCGTTGGGCGGCCAGACGGGGAGCATCCAGTACCAGTGGGTCCCACGCTGCGTTAGCCGCCGCACGCCAATCCACGCGGCGATCTCCTCCCGTACGGCGGGCGCCTGCGGCCGCCGTACGGCCGCGCCGGGAGCTGCCTGCAGAATCCCCCGGTCGTCCACACGAAACGTCCAGCGGCCATTCACGCCCCACCCATCGCGCGCGGTGCCTCGCCAGGAGCCCGGCAGCAAGTGGTCAAACACCACGTGCCGGCCAGCGAGCGAGCGCGTGTCGAACTTGCGCAAGATCTGCCCCTCGACGTCTCGCCACGGGCGCCCCACCTGCGCGTACAGCCATCGCTCGACGGGTCCCAGCTTGTCGCTGAAGTCCCGCCAGACGGTCCGACGTTTCCCCGGGACGTCCGCGTCCCAGCTGTCGGGGTCACGTGCCCAGCGGGCGACCTGCGGCCTCACCTTCGCCCGCAGCTGGGCATTCGAGTGCCGACGCTCCCACTTGTTGTACCGACTTCGGCCGCCCTCGATGACGGTCCGCTCCAACCTCTTGGTCGCCATGACGACCTCCTCACTCACTACGCACCACTGCACACCTCCGCAGCAACGACCGAGACTCACGGCGCGCAACGGAGGGCACTCGAAGAGCCGGGACATGCACGTCCCGACAGACCTAGCGTCGTGTGAGCTCCAACATCGCCGCTCTCTCGGGCACACGCATCGAACGTCAACCCCCCATCGCGCACCACCGCGCGCGGTCACGTCCCGCCGCGATGGCCAACGTGGCGCGACACACCGGTCGGACCCGCACGGTCTCGATCGCGCTTGCGCTCTGCATCACGATCCTCCTCTCGCACGTGCGCGCGAGCGTGGCATGAGGCGTTCAAGCGGCGCTCATGGACATCGTGCACGCAGCGATCGGCGGAGTCGCGTTCGGGGCCCCGTTCGCCCTCGCCTCACCTATCGCGACGATGCACGGCGACTGGAACGAGCCCATCCACACGGACCACCGAGCCCAAGCGCGCAAACCGCCGAGCCCACGCGCGCAAATCGCCGAGCCCACGCGCGCAAATCGCCGAGCCCACGCGCGCAAACCGCCGAGCCGAAGCGCGCAAACCGCCGAGCCCAAGCGCGCAAACCGCCGAGCCCACTCGCGCCCTCGTCCGAGCCCCCCACGTACTCCCCGACCAAACCAGAACCCCACCCGCCCCTACCGCGAAAGCGACCCCACGGAAGGGGTCGTGGCCCGCGGGGCCGCGCCAGGGTGTCGGGGGGGCCCCATTTCACGCGCCAAAGGCGCGTAGAAATGGGGGAGGCACCGCAGGGAGCGCCAGCGCGACGAGCGGCGCGGCCCCGCGGGCCCGACCCCGTCCAGTGGTGTCAGCTGCAGCCCATCGAGTTGCCGCAGTTCAGGCACTTGTAGCAAGCGCCGTTGCGCACCGTGATGTGCCCGCACTTCTCGCACATGGGCGCGTCGCCCATCATCTCGCCCAGCTGCGCGTCCAGCGCGTTTGGCGCGTGCCCACCGCCCGCAAAGGCGAACGTCACCTGCTCGGCGGGCTCGATGCCTGCCGCCAGCGCCGCCGGCACCTCGCTGTGCGCCACGCCCTCGATGCGCTGCACCGCGTTCACGTCGGTGGGGTTCTCCAGCTCCGCACGCTGCTCCTCGGGCGGCACCTGGGCGAAGTCGTAGCGCTTCAGGTACTCCACCCCGAGCACGCGGAAGACGTAGTCGATGATGGACGTCGAGAACTTGATGTTAGGGTGCCCCTCGACGATGCCCGACGGCTCGAAGCGGGTGAACGTGAACTGCTCGACGTAGCTCGAGAGCGGCACGCCGTGCTGCAAGCCCATCGACACGCTGATGGCGAAGCTGTTCATCAGCGAGCGGAAGGCGGCGCCCTCCTTGTGCATGTCGACGAAGATCTCGCCCAGGTTGCCGTCCTGGTACTCACCGGTGCGCAAGAACACCTTGTGCCCACCGATGCGCGCCTCCTGCGTGAAGCCGCTGCGCTTCTTGGGCAGGCGGTGACGACGCGTCTCGGGCGGACGCAGGCCCTCTTGCGCAGCCGTGAGCGGAACGGGCTTGGCGGGCTTGGCGGCGACCGCAGGCGTTGCGGCCTTGGTCTCGGTCGCTTCCTCGCTGTCGTCCGAGCTGTTGAGCGGCTGGCTGCTCTTGCTTCCGTCGCGGTAGAGCGCGATGGCCTTGAGCCCCAGCTTCCAGCCCTCCATGTAGACCTGCTTCACGTCCTCCACGGTCGACTCGTTCGGCATGTTCACGGTCTTCGAGATCGCGCCCGAGAGGAAGGGCTGCGCGGCGGCCATCATGTACACGTGCGCCATCGGCTCGATGAAGCGCTTGCCGGTCTTGCCGCAGCGGTTGGCGCAGTCGAACACCGGCAGGTGCTCGGCGCGCAGGTGCGGGGCGCCCTCGATGGTCATGCGACCGACGATGACGTCGTTGATCTCGGTCAGCTGCGCGGACGTGAAGCCCCAGTGGCGCAGCAGGTTGAAGCCCGGCGCGTTGTAGGTCTTGGCCGGCACGCCCAGACGGTCGAGCGCCTCGGTGCCCAGCACCCAGGGCGCCAGCGCCTGGGACACGTCGAACACGCCGGGGAGCGCCTTCTCGGCCTTCTCGATCTCACGCTCGGTCAGGCCCTTGCTCAGCAGCACCTTGCGTCCGACGTGGGGCGCGTTGGTGAACGTGTTGGTGCCCGTCACGTACGAGACGATGTCGGTCACCTGCGCCTCGGTGTAGCCCAGGTGGCGCAGCGCCGAGGGCACGCTCTGGTTCACGATCTTGAAGTGGCCGCCGCCGGCCAGCTTCTTGAACTTCACCAGCGCGAAGTCGGGCTCGATGCCCGTGGTGTCGCAGTCCATCAGCAGGCCGATGGTGCCCGTCGGCGCCAACACGGTGGCCTGCGAGTTGCGGTAGCCGTACAGCTCGCCCAGCGTCACGGCCAGATCCCAGTCCTCGCGCGCGGCGTTGGTCAGGTACTCGGGCACCTTCGGGTCGTCGCCGGTGCGCATGGCCACCCAGTTCGCGTCACCCACCTGGTAGGCCGCGTCACGGTGCTTGTTCATGACGCGCAGCATGGCGATGCGGTTGCGCTGGAAGCCCGCGAACGCGCCCTTGGCTGCGGCCACCTCGGCGCTGGTCGCGTACGCGTGGCCGCACAGGATGGCGGTCAGCGCGCCGGCGATGCCGCGCCCCTGGTCGCTGTCGTAGGGGATGCCGAGGCGCATCAGCATGGTGCCGAGGTTGGCGTAGCCCAGACCCAGCGGACGGTAGTCGTGGCTGTTCTTGGCGATGCGCCGCGTCGGGTAGCTGGAGTAGTCGATGATGATGTCCATCGCGACCATCAGCACGCGGATGGCCTGGCGGTAGCCCGCGATGTCGAACTGCCCGTCGTCCGCCAGGAACTTGGTCAGGTTGATGGACGCGAGGTTACACGCCGAGTCGTCCAGGAACATGTACTCGGAGCACGGGTTGCTGGCGTTGATGCGGTCGGTGTTCGGGCAGGTGTGCCAGTCGTTGATGGTCGTGTCGTACTGCACGCCCGGGTCGGCGCACCACCACGCGGCCTCGCTGATCTTCTTCCACAGGTGACGCGCCTTGAGCGTGTCGCAGCTCTCACCGGTGGTGCGGAAGCGGGTCTGCCAGTCGCCGTCGGCCTCGACCGCGCGCATGAAGTCGTCCGTGACGCGCACCGAGTTGTTGGAGTTCTGACCGCTGACCGTGCGGTAGGCCTCGCCGTTGAAGTCGCTGTCGTAGCCCGCCTTGATCAGCGCGCGCGCCTTCTTCTCCTCGCGCACCTTCCAGTCGATGAAGTCCTCGATCTCGGGGTGGTCGAGGTCCAGGCACACCATCTTGGCCGCGCGGCGCGTGGTGCCGCCGCTCTTGGTGCTGCCCGCCGCGCGGTCGAACACCTCGAGGAAGCTCATCAGGCCGCTGCTGGTGCCGCCGCCGCTCAGCTTCTCCTGACGCCCGCGGATGGCGCTGAAGTTGGAGCCGGTGCCCGAGCCGTACTTGAAGAGGCGCGCCTCGTTGCGGACGAGCTCGTAGATGGCCATGAGGTCGTCGTCGACCGCCTGGATGAAGCACGCGGAGCACTGGGGATGTTCGTAGGCGTTGGTGGTCTCCGCCATCTGGTCCGACTTGGCGTCCCAGAACCAGTTGCCGCCCTGACCCTCGATGCCGTAGCGCTGGAAGAGCCCGCAGTTGAACCAGACCGGGCTGTTGAACGCGGCCATCTGGTTGACGAGCAGGTGGCTCAGCTCGGCCTCGAAGTTGTCGGCCGCCGCCGCGTCCGCGAAGTAGCCGCCGAACTGCTCGCCCGCCTCGCGCAGCGAGTGCGAGACGCGGTAGACCAGCTGGCGCACGCTGCGCTCACCGCTGTTCTTGTCGCCGTTCAGGCCCGCCTTGCGGAAGTACTTGGAGACCGCGATGTCGGTCGCCAGCTGACTCCAGCCCGCCGGCACCTCGGCACCCTTCAGCTCGAACACGGTCGAGCCGTCCGAGCTGCTGATGGCGCTGTCACGCTTCTCGTAGACCGTGGTCTCGAGCGGATCCTCGCCGGGGCTCGTGAAGCGGCGATCGACCAAGAGGCCGCCTGCCTGCTGCGTACGCCCCGCGCGGCGCGTGCCTTCCGTTTCCGACTTCTTGCTCTGCGTTTGCGTTTCAACAGCCACGATTACCTCCGAACGAACACCAACTACGGACACTACCAACCACGATCACGACGAAACCCGACCCATGTCAGCGCACCCCAGTTCACAGGCGCTCCACAGGATTTTCACCGCCAACCCACAAGTCAGAGGGGTGGTGCGGCCAACAGCACCACTACCCCTGGTAGGGGGAGGGCCGTTATCCGCCCGCCGGCCGACGAGGTCAAGCCCCCTTTTCGGCAAAGGCGACAACACCTGCTCAAGCGGGCGAAACCACTGAACAAAATTCTGCGGATTTCTCCCGCGGACGTCCGCTCGAGGCGATCTGCTGCGCGTCGCCACGCCGGGCAGGCGACCTGGGAGCGTGGCGGTGACGAAGGACGACATGGTGGGACCCTACGAGATATGGTGGTGTCACACAAAAAAATGCCCAACATCCAGTAGACGTGGTGAAACGGGGGTTGGCGGTGCGCGCCCCCGAGGTCTCCGACTCCGTGTGAAGATCGCCGGCCAAGCCCACGCAGACACTGGACAAATGATGAGTCAATCAGTGACGGATCGGGCCCTGACTTGCGCGCAGCCCCAAGGACGGGATATCTCCGCGGCATGTTGATGACCCCGCCCGGCGGGCGCCTTGCGCTCGCGCCATGGACGACCCCACGAGGCCTCGTGCCCTTGCTCGTGGCGCTGTGGGGGATCGCGGCGACCGCCCGAGCACAACCCGACGCGCCTGCGCCGGATGACGAACGGCCCCGTGACGAGGCCGCACGTCGCGACGCGGGCAGCGGACGTGTCCCCACGGCGACGCCTCCCTCCCTCGTTGCCTCCGACACGGCGGCGCTCGCCATGGCGGCCCGGCTCGTGGTCACCTCGGGTGTTGGGGGCCACTTCACCGAGCCGGTGTGCAACGCCGAACGTACGCTCGCACCCGCCCCCTTCGCTCACGTGGCGCCGCACCTCGAGACCCTGCGAGCACTGCGGCCCTTCGTCGTCGATACCGGTGGGCTGCTCGCGCCGAACGCCGTCTCCATGTACGCCGCAGCGCGCGCGCCCGACTCGTTCGCCCAGCTGATCGCAGAGCTCGGCTACGACGCGCTGACCTTCGGCGAGGGTGAGCTGTCCGCAGAGCGCGCCCCCCTGGTGGACGCGCTCCGAGCGCTGCGGCAGCGCGGCGTGCCGACCATCGCGAGCAACCTGCGCTGCGATCCCGACGTCCCCGAGGCGGTCGCGCTGTGTGACGTGCTGGTCGACGCCGAAGACGGTGTCCCGATGGTGGAGCGGGGCGCGGACCGCATCGCGTTCCTGACGTTCCTGGACGAGGGCGCGCTGCAGCGGGCCACCACGCGGCAATCTGCGGGTCTGCGGCTCACCCCCGTCGCCAGAGCCATCGGCCCGGCGGTCGTGGCTGCCAGGGCGCGAGGCGCGACATTGGTCGTGGTGGTCGTCGACGACGCGTACGGCGCGCAAGCCGCGGCCCGTGCGCTGACGCTCGCGCGCCAGCTGGACCAGGACGCCCGGCCAGACTTGATGATCGCCGCCAACGCTGGCTCGGAGCTGTTGTTCGCGCGGCCCGTGGGCTTCCGACCTGCTGTCGCGTCGGCCCCCCCAGGAGGCGGCGCGCGCATCGACGTGCGCCGCAACGACGAGGCGCACTCCCTCGACATCTTGGTGCGGCCCCTGGAGCCTGCCCCTGCGCCTGCGCGAGCCATCGGGGCCTTCATCGAGCGCTTTGGAGAGACGTACTGCGCCGCCTGGGGCCACGACCTGCCAGGAGGAAGGGTGAGCGAACCGTTGGACGGCGCTGGTCTGCTGCGCCTGAGCGGGAGCATCGTGCGCGAGCAGACCGGAGCCGAGGTGGCGCTGCTGAACCGAGGCCTCTTGGACCCGTCGTGGAGCCTCGGGACACGCAACCACCTACGGGCGAGCGACGTGCACGTGGCCATCCAGTACGACGAACCGCTCGTCACGGCGACCGTCAGCGGGACCTGGCTGCGCGACGTGGCCCGCCGTGGCGCCGCGCGGCCCGAGCTGCTGGCCCTCGGGCTCGCCATCACCAACGCGAACGCCAGCGACGAGAGCGTGACGGTCAACGGACGACCCTTGGAGTTGCTCGGTCGCTACCGCGTCGTGACGCTTCATTTTCTGGCCAAGGGAGGCGACGGTCTCCTGCCCGACCTCCCCACCCTCGACGGCCCTTGGGAGCCTGTGGTCGGAGAGCACGGAAAGCTGCGAGACGCCGTGCTGACGTTCTTGGAGAGCCCTGCGACGGACGACCCTCGCGAGCGGGCAGACGACCCCGCGGACCACCCGGAGTGGGTGTACGGCGTCGGTGGCAGCGTGGACTTCGGCGGCTCGTCCGTGCGCAATCAGGCCGAGTACGGTGACAGCCAGCTGCAACGCGCCAACACGGCCACCCTGGGGTTGCTGATGGACGCGCGCGCGAACACCAGTACCCCGAACTACGCGTGGGACAACACGCTCAACGTCCAATACCGACTGGCACGCACCACGGACGGAGACGGCCGCTACCTCGAGGGTGACGACCAGATCCGTTACCGCACCACCGCCCGCTGGCGTCGCTTCCGCGTGGCGAGTCAGGCGTGGTACGTGCCCGAGCCGTTCGTCGAGGGCTACGTAGAGACCGAGTTCTCCCAGCCCGCCGCGCGCGACTTCCGTCATTTCCTGCTGCGCACGACCGCTGGCGCACGCTTCACGTTGACCTCGATCCTCAGTGTGCGCCTCAACGCAGGCATCGAGGTCGAGCTGCTGGACCCCAACCGCAACGTGCAGCCCGGCGCGGGGTTCGTCGTCACCCTCGAACCCTGGACGGTGTTCGAGACCGATCGACAGAAGGTGACCACCGGCTTTCAGGCGGACTGGTTCGTGTCGGACCTCGGGGGCGACAACCGTCGCACGCTGCGCGGCACGTTCGATCTCTCGGTGGCGGTCATCCCCCGCTTCGCGCTCGTGATGGCGCTGCAGCTCTATGGCGTGCGCGCGGGGAGCGACGGCTTCGCCTACGCGAGCAACGTGACGGCCGCGGCGCGCGTCAGCTGGATGGGGCGGGGCATCCGCTGACGTGGGACGCGAGCGGTCAGTTCAGCTGCCCAGAAGCGCGCACCTCGAACTGGACGTTCGCCATGACCGCACCCTGCGGGAACCGGTCGCCTGGCTCGACGTCGATGGTTGCCTCGAGGAAGATCCGGAACTGATGTGAGATCGCCTCCAGGTGGTCGTTCAGCGCGGCCGTGCCGGTCGCGTCCAGGGGCACGCGCGCCATGGGCGTCTCGCCCGCGCGCACCGCGGGGAACGACCCCAGGTGCATCGCGCTGTCGACGCTGGCGGTCCCGATGGGGGCCCAGTACACCTCCACCGCGGGCAGGTCCACGTTCAGCGTGTTGCCGACGACGGCGTACTCCACGCCCCGGAGCGCGATGGCGTTCACGATGCTGAAGCGCTCCATCACCTCGCGCAGATCGATGTCCTGCTGCGCGATGGTGGCGGTCGTGGCGGCGGGGTCGCAGAGGCCCTCGGTGTTGCACTCGACGATGATGCCCGACGCCATGGGACACGTGCTGGCGTTGCTGCATGCCACCGAGGGCACGATCAGGCCGTCCGCAGTGTTCTCCTGGAAATCGTCGATCAGGGGTAGGTTGGACGCCGAGAATTCCAGCTCGCGGGTGATGGGGAACGTGACGCTCGCGTCGAGGCAGCCGCTCGTGAGCAGCGCCGCGCCCACCCACAGCGCGGACAGGAAGAGGCGGTCCCGGACAAGACGTCGAAGCTGCACCATCAACCGAGCATAGCAGGCTGAACGGAATCGGCGACTTTGCGGTCAGGCTCTCGGGCTGCTACAAGCGGCTGGATTCCATGTCTGATTCGCTTGCGCCGTTGCCCTCGTCTCACAAGGGGCTGAAGTTCGCTGTCATCGGGGGGGTGCTCGTCGCCGCCGCGCTCGCGTTGCTGTTCTGCTCCCCGACACCGGAGCAGCCCTCGGTGGTGCCGGTGCTGGACGCCGGCGTGGCGCCGACGACGTCGCAGTTCCACAACGAGTTCGAGCTCCCTCCCGTGGAACCGGATGCGGGCACGCCCGAGGACGCGGGGACCGTGGCGGAGACGACCATGCGAGCGACCATGCGAGCGGCGCGCGAGTGTGACGGAACCATCCCCGCGGCGGCGCTGCAGGGGGCGGTGTCGCGCTACCGCGGCCAGGTGCGCAACTGCTACGAGCGGGCGCTGAAGCAGAACAGCATGCTCCAGGGGCGCATCACCGTCACGCTCAGCATCGGCGCGCGCGGCAACGTGGAGAGCGCGAGCGCCAGCGGACCGATGCCCAGCTCGGTCAACAGCTGCGTCAGCTCGGTGGCGCGCAGCTGGCAGCTGGTGGCGCCCACCGGCGGCACCTGCGCCACCGCGCGCGTCCCGTTCAACATGACACCCACCAACTGAGGCGGGTGGCGCCGAGGCGAGCGGCGCCGAAGCGAGGCGCAGCTCGCGGCGACGCAGGCCGCTGTGGACGTGGCCACGCACCCGGTGTATGGCGAGCGACATGACGCCCACCGCGACGACGTCGCCGAAGACCCTCATCGATCCCCCGTTCTCCTCGGACTACCTCGCGTCCCGCGTCCGCTTTCGAGCTGCGGCAGAGGCGGCGGGGTTCGCGCTCTCGGCGCACGCGGTCGGGCAACACGGGCCACGCGGTGAGGAGCTCACCATCGACGTCGCCGTGCGCGGAGCAGCGCAGCCAGAGCGTGTGTTGGTCGTGTCGAGCGGCACCCATGGCATCGAGGGTTTCTACGGTGCCGCCGTGCAGATCGCGCTGCTGGAAGGTGAGCTGGCAGGCTCGTGGGAACCCCCCGCGGGCACGCGCGTCGTGTTCATCCACGCCATCAACCCCTATGGGTTCGCCTACATCCGGCGCGTGAACGAGGACAACGTCGACCTCAACCGCAACTTCGTGAAGTCGTCCCGCACCTACAGCGGCGCCCCCGAGGACTACGCGCGGCTGAACGACCTGCTGAACACGGCGGGCGCGCCCACGCGCTTGGACCCCTTCCTGGCCAAGGCGGGTGTGCAGCTCGCCAAGCACGGCTTCAACGCGCTCAAGAACGCCATCGCCCAGGGACAGTACGAGTTCCCGGAAGGCCTGTTCTTCGGGGGCAAGGGCCCGAGCAAGTCGCAAGAGCTGCTCTCCACACTGCTCCCGCCGCTGGTCGGGTCCGCACAGCGCGTGCTGCACCTCGACTTCCACACGGGGATGGGCAAGTGGGGCACCTACGTGCTGGCGGTGGACTTCCCCAACGACTCGCCGCGCGTGCAGCGCCTGCGCCGCGAGTTCGGCCACAGCGCAGTGCAGGGCCTCGACCCCAGCGGCGTGCTCTACGAGATCAACGGGAGCCTCGGCGGTTGGCTCCAGGACCAGTTCCCAGACATCGAGTACGACTGCATGCTGGCCGAGTACGGCACCCACAATGTGATCGAGGTGCTGACGGCCATGCGCGAAGAGAACCGAGCCCACCATCACTGCCCTCCCGGCAGCGCCACCCACCTGCGCGCCAAGCGACGCTTCAAGGAGGCGTTCATCCCGGAGTCCCGTGATTGGCAGCGCGGCGCCGTCGACGACAGCTGCCAGATCGTCCGTCAGGCGCTTGCCGCCATGCGGGCGTAGCTCAGGGGGCGGCGGCGCGCTCGCGTCGCACCCGCTCGACCAAGCGCTGGACGTCGGGTGACGCCGACGTGCGGGCAGCCTCTTCGAGGAGCTCGGCGCCCCGCGCCTCCTCGCCTGCACGGGTCACGATGGTGCTCAGGGTCGCGAGCGCGATGGCGCGCTCCGCCTTGCGCGTGAGCCCATCGCCCGCGAGCGCGCCCTCCAGCAGCCGTCGCGCCTCGGGCAGATCCCCGGCGGCCTCCGCCAGGGCGGCCTGCACCCACGCGCGCTTGGCGCGACACTCGGCATCCAGGAAACGGGTCGGGGTCTGGTCCAGCAGGCGCTTCGCGCCAGCGAGGTCGTTCCGGCGCAGCGCCGCGAAGGCCGCTGGGATACCTCCCTGACGCAGCCCGCCATAGCCCAGCAGCAGGGCGAGCCCCGTCAGCACGGCCGCGCGAGGGGCGTCCTGCCGGGCGATGAACGCGGCGAAGCCTACACAGGCCACCATCAGCACGAGGCGCAGCTTGGGCGAAAACACGCGCAGGGATAGCACGCTGCGCGGGGAAGCTGCTACACACGCCCCGTGGCGCTGTTCGAGCTACGCGGGATCACCAAGGCCTTCGGCGACCACCAGGTGCTCCGTGGCGTCGACCTCGACATCCACAAGGGCGACTTCCTCACCATCATCGGCGAGAGCGGCTGTGGGAAGAGCCTGGTCCTGAAGAGCCTGATCGGCATCCTCACGCCCGATGCAGGCAGCCTGCGCTTCGACGGCGAGGAGGTCGCGAAGTACAGCGACGCGCAGTGGACGCGGCTGCGCCCACGCATCGGCATGCTGTTCCAGGAATCGGCGCTGTTCGATTCCATCGACGTCGGGGAGAACGTGGCCTACGGCCTGCGTGAGGCCGGGCAGCTCAGCGAGGCCGAGATCCAAGCGCGCGTCGCGGAGTGCCTCCGGCTGGTCGGTCTCGCCGGTATCGAGCGCAAGTGGCCCGCCGATCTATCCGGCGGCATGAAGAAACGCGTGGCGCTCGCTCGCGCGACGGCGCTGCGGCCCGAGATCATCCTCTACGACGAGCCGACCGAGGGGCTCGACCCCATCAACGTGACGCGCGTCAACCGTATGCTGCTGTCGCTGCGCGCCGAGTTCGACATCACGACCGTGGTCGTGACCCACAACATGCAGAGCGCCTTCAACGTGAGCTCGCGGGTCGCGTTCATCCACGACGGAAAGGTGGCGATCGAGGGCACGCCCGACGAGGTGCGCGCGAGCCAGAGCCCGCACTTGAAGGACTTCCTACAGGCTTCGCGCGACCCCGTGGCGGACCACCGCGTCGCGCTAGGGCTGCCGCCGCGCTGACCGGGCGCCGAGCGCGCGTCTGCGTCGCGGGTGACCGCGCGGGCACGAGAAGGGGTGCCCGGAGCGTGCGATCCGAGGGTGTGAGGTGCGCCGCCGCGAGGACGGACACACGGACTCACCGCACGCTCCGGGCGATGGGGCAGACAGGTTGAGGAGCACCTCCTGGGTGAAGGGGGCGCGTGGCACTCGCCCTCCCGCGAGTGCCACGCTGGTGGAGACGGCGTGGGACACGGCACGAGTGCGCCGCACCTCGGGCTAGTGCAGCCGCCGTGCCAGCGCGTCGCAACCGTGCGCTCGTTGAGCGAAGGGCAAATCTCCACGCATTCCTGCGCCATGCGCGACATCGCCGTGTGCCAGTCCGCGCCACCCCCCCTCGGGGCACGACATCACTGCCCGTCAGCAGGCGCCGTGATAGCGCTTGGCCGCTCCAGGGAAGATCTTTCCGGGGTTCAAGATGCCCCGCGGATCGAACACGTCCTTGATGCGCTCCTGCAGCGCGATCAGCGCCGGGCTCTGCTCGAGCGGCAAGTAGGGGGCCTTCAGGACACCGATGCCGTGCTCGCCGCTGAGCGTGCCACCCATGGCCACCACCTGCTCGAACAGGCCGCGGATGGCCATGTCGACAGCCGGCCGCTGGGCGTCGTCCTCCCACAGGAAGTTCACGTGCAGGTTGCCGTCCCCTGCGTGCCCGTACGTGGGCATCACGATGCCGTGGCGCTCGGCCAGGGCGCGGCACACGGCGAGCAGATCCGCGATCCGTGACCGGGGCACCACCACGTCCTCGCTGAGCTTGTGTCGTGCCGCGCGGCGCAGCGTGTGGCTGAGCTCCCTGCGCGCGGCCCACAGCCGCTCTCGCTCGCTGCCCTTGTCTGCCACGAGCACCTCCAGCGCGGAGGCATCCATCATGGCGTTCCCCACGAGCTCACGCTGCGCTTCGAGTGCATGGGCGGCACCGTCGAGCTCGACCAGGATCATGGCACGCGCGCCATCCGGGACGGGTACACCCGCCGCGGGGCGGACCAAATCGAGCGCGATGCGGTCCAGCAGCTCCACACAGCGGGGCACGATGCCGAGCGCCAGCATGGCCCCGACGGCGCGCCCGACGGACTCGTCGTCGGGCAAGAACACCAGCAGCGTCGCCACGGCCTCGGGCTTGGGCACCAGCCGCAGCGTGGCCTCGGTCACCACCCCGAGCGTCCCCTCGCTGCCCACCATGAGCGCCGTGAGGTCGTAGCCGGTGACGCCCTTGACCGTCCGCTTGCCCAGCCGGAGCACCGTCCCGTCGGCCATCACCGCCTGCATACCGAGCACGTACTCTCGCGTGACCCCGTACTTGAAGGCGCGCGGCCCACCCGCGTTGGCCGCGATGTTCCCGCCCAGCGCACACGTCGCGAGGGAGTTCGGGTCGGGCGGGTAGAACAGCCCCTCGTCCTCCACCTGCCGGTGCAGCTCCCCCGTGACCAAGCCTGGCTGCGCCACCGCGAGCAGGTCCGCCTGTTCGATGCCCAGGAGCCCGTTCATCTGCTCGAACGCGAGCACGATACCCCCCACGACCGGCACCGAGCCCCCTACCCGGCTGGTGCCCCCGGCCCTTGGTGTGACGGGCACGCCGTGCGCATGGCAGGCCCGCATCACGGCGCTCACCTGCCCCGTGTCCCGCACCCGCACCACCGCCTCGGGCACCACGGGCTGCACCTCGCTCTCGTCGCCCGCGTAGCCCATCAGCACGTCCCGGTCACGAATGACGGCGTCGCTCGGGAGCTCGCGGCCCAGCGTGATCAGCGCGCGCTCGGCCGCCGACACGGCGCCGCGTGACGGAGCAGTGAGGGGAGAGGTCATGCCTCAGCGTGTCACTGCGCCAACGCGCGCGCTACTCGCTGTCCACGCAGCTGTACTGGAGGCCCATGCTGGTCAAGGTGGGAGCCGTGGTCCCGGCCGCGTCGGGGTTGAGCACCGCCGTCACGCGCATGTAGGGGAGGTAGTTCTGTCCACCCATCGACGTGAGCAGGTCGCCGATGTCCACGAATTGGGCGGTGGTCGGCGCGTCGGGACGTGTGGGCACCGAGATGGTGATCGGGGACTGGCTGTTGAGCTCGGCCTCGGTCTCGGCGGTGCGGAACTGGAACACGACGCTCGTCGTGCCTGGGGTGCTGACCTCCCACTGGAAGAGTCCCCAGTCCGGCCGCGTGGGCGGGATGTCACACGTATCCGTCGCGTCGAAGGTGCGCGAGAAGGTCCCCGACATGTACGTCGTCGTGGGGACGTTCCCGGGCACGACGATGCGCACGGGCACGCGCTGCAGCTCGATCGCGCCCAGGTTGCCACGCACGATCAGGTCGAAGTTGAAGACCTGATCGACGGCCGTGGGCGTGATGACGTTGTTGTTGAAGGTGACCTGGAACGGGAGGCTCGTCCCCGGCAGACAGCTGGAGCAGCCGTTCGGGATGGCGCCCGTGCAGCCCACCGCGCAGCCGGGCGCGGGCAGCGTGATGGACTGCACCAACGCCGACGCGGGGATGCCCGGCAACAGGTTCACGTTCTCCACCACGACGTCCACGTGCATGCGCGAGAAGTTCGCGAGGTCGACCACCGCGTCGACGATGGCCGTGTCGAGACCCGAGCCGTTGCTGCTGATGTTCTCGATGAACGGGTCCCCGTTCGAGTCGAGCGAGTCGGTCGCGGCCGCCACCGCAGCCAGGTCGTTGTACGCGCTGTTGGGACCCGAGTTGACGCCGATGATGCGCATGTTGCGCGCGTTCATCGCGGCGATCACGTCGGGATAGGGGACGCCACCCGGGATGGTGACGGTGGCGCCGATGGTCAGGTCGAAGTTGCCCTGATCGTTGCTGTGCCCGTCGATGCGCAGGGTATAGGTGCCCGGGCTCAGGGTCCGGACGATGCGCGAGGAGTAGCTGCTGCCGCTGTCGTCGTCGCACTCGAGGCGCCCGGAGGTGGGGTTGGTCCCCGAGTAGAGCACGATGTACGTGTCGAACGACGACCCGCTCAGGTCGATGGTGATCTCGGACGTGGTGGCCACGGAGAACCGGATCAGGCGGTCGCGCGAGTTGTCGTTGCTGCTCCCGTCACAGCGCTTCGTGAAGTTGTTGCTCGCGCTGCTCGTGCTACCCGTGAAGAAGCGCAGGCCGTTCGACACGTTGCCGATGTCGACGATGTTGTTGTTGTTGCCCAGCGAGCCGCCGTTGACGGCACCGAGCGTGGTCCCGTCGTAGTCGTTGTTGCTGTTGGGGCCGTTGTGCATCGCCGCGTCCGTAATCATGATCACGATCGGGATGACGTTGGGGCGGAAGCAAGGGTAGCCCCAGCGGCCCGCCGGACAGCCGGTGCGAGCCGCCGTGTACTGGTTTCCGTCGTAGGAGAGGCCGTTGCCCGAGGCCACGGCGTAGAGCGCCTGCGAGCTGCCCTCGGGGATGTCGCGCCCGTTGTGGATGTTGAGGCCGTTCACCGCGGACTGAGCGGCCGCGGTGCTGTTGGTCATGTCCTGCAGATGGATGAACGGGAGGTCGTTGTAGCTGCTGTACCCGTAGGGCGACACGGGGTAGTCGTCGAAGCGACCGACACCGAACCACGTGCCGGGGATGGTGCAGCGGATCGCGCCGATCACGCCCGTGAGCGTCGGACAGGCGGGGTCGAGCACGCCCGTCGTGAGGCTGCTGCGGAGGTTGTTGATCTCGTTACCCATCGACCCGGTGGTGTCCACCAGGATGTAGATGTCGGCCTCGGTCAGCTTCACGTTGAAGGTCAGCGGGTCGACCGCCGACGCGCCCGGCGGCAGCACGTGGAAGAAGCCGCTCGCGCCCGCGCCCGTCGGGCAGCCGAAGAAGCCCACGAGACCAGGGGTGGTGGGGCAGTCGTCGGCGACGTCGGGCACGCCGTCCATGTCGGTGTCCACCCCCGACCCGCCGGTCGTGCTGATCACGGGGATGGGACGGATGCCTCGGGGCGGCCCGAGCGTGAACTCCACGTTGTCCGTGGTCACGCCGTCGGGTGGCGTGTCGATGTCGGTCTGGTCGGGCTCGTCGTCGGTCTCGAAGCAGTCCGGGTTGCAGGCGCTGCAGGCCCCTGGCGCCGAGATGATCTTGGGGCGCGGGATCTCCCAGTCGTGCACCGTGTCGCACTCGCTCCAGACGCCGTCCACGCAGTACATCGCGCCCGCCTCGCACAGCACCAGGGTGCCGCGCTCCTCGGTGTGGACGCAGGTCACGGACTCGGTGCCTGGCGTGCAGCCACATCCGGGCTCCTCCGCGAAGCACGTCGGACCGTCCACGACACTGTTGGGGTGCGCTTGGGACTCGAGGTCGACCGCGCCGTCAGCGCACCCTAGGACCCCGGTCGCCACCACGATGGAGGAGAGCGCCAACAGCAGACGCGGCGGGAGAGTGGCGATTCTCGGGGTCATGGGTTGCCTCCAGTGGCAGCGCCGACGCAGCGCGGGGACATCTCGAGGTGCGGCTGGGCACAGATCTGGCTGGGCGCGCAGTCACTGTGCGACGTACACGAACCCATCGGGGCACAGAACGGCCGACCGTCTCCGGCGTAGTCGATACAAGCGGACGAGCTCGGACAGGGCTGCTCCGCGCAGCTCCCGAGGAACCCACAGGTGTAGCCCTTCTCCTCGGGCTGGGCCCCGCAGATGCGGCCCTGGGACGCGCAGGTGCTGGGCACACACATCAGCTCGTCAGGAACACACTCCTTCTCCCCGTCGCCGTCCAGGTCGTAGCAGGCGCCGGGCTGGACACACACGCGGGAGTCGTGGCACGGCACGTCGATTCGGCGGCAGAACGCCTGCGTCGCCTGCTGCGCGAAGTCGCAGACGTAGCCCACGGGGCACGACAGCGGGTCGGTGTCGCACGGCACGCGACGATCCACGCACGCGCTCGACTCACACGTAAAGCCCAGCGGGCACTCGCGGTCGTTGCGGCAGTTGGGGTCCGGGGAGCGGCACGAGCGCCCCGCGGCCGAGTCCTCGCAGGTAGCGCCCGCCGCGCAGTCGCGGTCGTCGACGCAGGGATGACCCGCGGCCACGCAGCGGGCGCCGCCGCACCCGTCGTCGGCGCAGACGGTGCCGCTCGGGCACGCGGTGCTGCTGCAGTCGGTCGTCGTGAGGCAGGCGCACAGGTCGATCTCGCCGTCGCCGTCCAGGCACTCGGGCGGGATCTCGTCGCCGCCTGGCGGGATGTCCAGATCGGGGAGCGCACCCGCGTCCATCACGAGCCCACCGTCCTCGTCCACCGTGGCGTCGGGGCCCGCGTCGGAATCCACGACGTTTCCATCGGGCTGCACAGTGCCATCGAGCCGCCCCATGTCCGGGAGAGGCACGTTTCCATCGGGCTGCACGACGGTCCCGTCCGGCGATCCCGCGTCGGCGGTGCCGCCGCCCGATCCGCAGCCCGGCACGAGCCACGCAGCCACCAGACACGCAAGCAGAGGACCCGACCGTGGGGCAGAAAACGGATGGCCAAGACGCACGGCGACTCTCCTATGCAAAGAACGTACCCTAGGTGAAGACAACGAATGAGGGAGGTATCCGCGCCGATCCGTCGAGACTTCGGCGGGCGCCGAGGGCTCTGGTACGGCGCTCATGTCCGGTGGCATCGCATCGGATGCAGGAGTACGAAAACTTTTCGCGCCCGCCCGCCGACCTCACGTTCGATGTCAGGGCTGCGCGCAGACCACAGCCTGCGTGTAGGTGGTTGTCGTACCAGCGTCGACCTCGGCCCAGGCCAGCCGAATGCGACCCTCGTTGTTGACGGCGACGGAGATGGGGCCGCCAGTCGTCGTCGTCTCCCCGAGGACCACCGTCTGACTGAGCTCGCCGCGGCTGTTCAGGAGGGCGAGCGCGACGTGGGTGCCCATCGCGGTGGTCTGGCGGTACGCGACGACCACGCCACCGAGGAGCGGCGCGACACTGGGGTCGCGACCCGTCGCGTCCGCCGGCAGGGCGCTCCGGACCAAGCCGTCGGTGCTCCCGCTCACGGCGATGGCCTGCGCCCGGATGGCGTCGAAGCCCTCGTTGCGAGCAAAGACGAGCACGAAAGCGTCGAGCCCCAAGGCCTCGGCCGTGAGGTGGGTGACGGCCGTCCCCGTCGGGGCGCCCGCCGCGCTGATGGTCCGAACGCGCGCGTTGCCCGCGGCGTCCAACCACCCGCTCAGGAAGCCCCCCTCCTGCCCGGCCACCAGCGCCCCTTGGGAGGTGAGCTCGGCCGCATCCGAGGCGCGGGTCCAGGCGCTGGTCGTAGCTCCCGTGGCCCCGAGCGCCGCGACGTTCCACTCGCGGGTGGTCCCACTCTGGGTGTCGTCGTGGATGTGACCGGCGAGCAGCGCGCCGTTCGCGTCCGACGCCAAGGCAGGGGACGAGGCAGCCCCGACGGAGGTGGTCACCCGCTGCAGTGCGGTTCCGGGCACTCCGTCTTCGTCCAGGGTGCGGGTCCACATCTCGAACCCCATCTCACGGTTGTCGATCCAGGCCGCGAGGTAGCCCGTCGAGGTTCCCACGACCACGGGATCGCGTGAGACGCTCGAGACGGCCGAGCCACCCGCGTCCGTGGTGATGGGGAAGTCGGAGCCCGCCATCACGCCGTCGGGCGTGTCGCGGTACACGCGCACCCAGAGGTCGTCGAAGGTCGCACGCCGCTCGCGAAACACGATGGCGAAGTCGTTCTCGCGATGGGCGATCGCGATGCGCTGCAGCACGAGCGCGGTCTCGCTCCCGAGCATCTCGGCAGCCTCCACCTGGCACTCGAGCATCCCGGCGTCGCCGCCAGCGTCCAGCTGCGCCATGTCGACGGCGCTGTCGTGCCCGAGATCGCCTCCGGCATCGACGCGCTGGTCCAAGCGACCGCCATCGACGGGGGGCGGGGGGGGCGTCGACTCGGCGCCGGAACACGCAGCGACGAAGAGGCCGAGAGAAGCGCACCCGGCGAAGGAGAGAGCCCCCAGGGGGACTCGGCGGCGAGACGAGAAACGCATGGTGTGAAGCATCGTAGCCCCGCGGACCCCAAAAGAGCAGAATTACGCTGTGGTCGAAGATCCTATCCTGCGGGTGCACCGAGATCAAACTCTCGCCCGCCATCGAGAGCGGCCCTCCGGGTAGAGGCTTCCCGCGTGGGCTGCTAGCATCCGCCGCGGTGCACGACGCCCCCCGCCACGATGACGTCCGCGCCACGGCCCTCGGCGCCCCAGCGGCCGCCTCCGTCGATGTCCCGTCGCCGGAGGCTACGTCCACGGACGTGGACTCGGGGATGCCTCGGCGGGGCGAGGCGCGCGCTCCCCGCGGTGTGCGCTGGACGGCCTGGCGCGTGCTGTTCGCCTGCACACTGACGGTCGCCGCGGTCGAGGTCATCGGGCACTTCACGGTGCAGTCACGGGTTGTCCACCAGGAAGACTGGGAGCGCGCGGCCAGCTTCCTGGCGACGCACGTGGCCGACGACGATGGCTTGGTCGTCGCCCCGGAGTGGATGTCACCCGTCGCACGTATGGCCCTGGGCGAGCTCGTGACCGAAGAGCGCGTGGGCTACTCCGACCTCGCGGGATTCACGCGCGTGTTCGAGCTGAGCGCGCGGGGCCGGCGTCATCCCGACCTCGCGGGCCTCGAAGCGGCGAACGTCACGCGTGTCGGTGCGCTCACCATCCGAGAGTACGCCCTCGGGCCGTCCCCTGTGCTCTTCGACCTGACGGGGCACCTCGAGGCGGCCCACGTGGACCTCGTCCACGGGGACGAAGCCCAACCCTGCGCGTTTCAGCGCGGGTCGCTGGGCCGCGGAGGGCTCGGCGCCGGTCCCCTCATGCCGGCCGCGCGCTTCCAGTGCGAGCGACGTCGCCCATGGCTCTATGTCGGACGCACCATCAACGAGGACCTCACGCTGCAGCCGCGCCGCTGCGTCTGGCAGCACCCCGCCGAGCCGGGGAGCCGTGTCCGCACCACCTTCGAGGACGTACCTCTGGGCGCGCGGCTCGTGCTGTACGCCGGGCTCTACTACGAGCACGAGCGCATGCGCGAGCACGGCCCCTTCGACCTGCGCGTGTACATCGACGGTCGCGAGGCAGCCCACATGACGCACCGCGACGGCGACGGATGGAAGCGGCTCGAAGCGCTGACGGGTGGCCCAGATGCGGACCCCACGCGCGTGGGGCGCGTGCAGATCGAGGTGGAGGCCGACGATCCGCACCTGCGCAGCGTGTGCTGGTCGGCCGACATCCGCTCTGCGGTACGCGCTCGGACGGAGGTGGCGCCGTGAGCGCAGCGCCGCCCCACGCGTCCACGCGCCGCAGCGTGCGCGCGGCCGACTACGGCATCGCCTTCGCGCTCGCGGCGTCCTACGTGTGGCTGCTGGTGGCCACCGAACCCGATCTCGCCATGAGCCGTGACGAGAGCTTCTACGTCACCGCCGCCGAGGACTACGCCGCGTGGTTCGAGCTGCTGGCCCGCGACCCCGACGCGGCGCTAGCGCGGGAGGCCATCGATCGCGCGTGGGACTACAACAACGAGCACCCGCCGCTGGCCAAGACCGCGTTCGCCTTCTCGCTGTTGGCTCACCGCCACCTCGGCTGGTTCGCGCGTGAGTCGTTGGCCCACCGCTTCCCCGGCATGCTGGCGGGCGGGGCGCTCCTCTTCCTCATCTATCTGTTCGGGGCGCGGGTGTTCGGCAGGCAGGCCGGGGTGTTCGCGGCCGTGGCGTTCGCGCTGCTGCCGCGCGTCTTCTATCACGCGCACTTGAACGCGTTCGACGTGCCCATCGCCTTGATGACCACGTGGACCACCTACTGCTACTGGCGGTCGCTGACGAAGCGTCGCTGGGCCGTGATGACAGGGGTGGCGTTCGGCTGCGCGCTCGCCACGAAGCACAACAGCTGGGTGCTACCGGGCATCTACGCCATCCACTTCGCGTGGCTGACGTGGAACGAGACGCACTACCGGCGTGCTCACCCCACGCTCCCGCCGCGCGTCGCGCGCGTCCCGTACTGGCTGCTGGCGATGGCCCTGATCGGCCCAGCGCTGCTGGTCGCGAGCTGGCCGTGGATCTGGCACGACACGCTCCCTCGCTTGGGCCAGTACGCGGCGTTCCACCTGCGGCACGAGTATTACAACATGGCGTACTTCGGGGAGAACTACTTCCAGCCGCCGTTCCCGGTGAGCTTCCCGTTCGTCATGACCGGCTACACCGTCCCATTCACGGTGCTCATGCTAGCCGTCCTGGCGATCGCGGAGCGCACGCGCGCGGTGCTCCCCCGTGCGTGGCTCGCGCGGCTGTGGCCGGTGGGGCCAGTTCACGCCGATCGGCGCAACACCGACGTCCTCTTCCTCGGGTGCTTGCTGGCCCCGATGCTGATGATCGCGCTGCCGAGCACGCCCATCTTCGGCGGCACCAAGCACTGGTTCCCAGCCTATCCGTTCCTGTGCCTCTACGCGGGCTACGGGTTCGTGCGCCTGACTCGCCTGCTGCGTCCGATGTTCGCCACGAGGCTCCCTGCGCGGGTGGTCCTGGCGGCTGGCGAGGCGCCCCTGCGCGTGTCCCTCGCCGTCGTGTTGCTCGCGCCGAGCGCGCTCGAGACGGTGCATAGCCACCCCTTCGGACTATCGCACTACACCTACATCGCGGGCGGCGTCCCGGGCGCGGCCGACCTGGGCATGAACCGCCAGTTCTGGGGCTTCACCACGGGGAGCGTGACGGGCTTCCTGCGCCAGCACCTGCCCGAGGGGGGCAGCGTGTACGTCTGCGACACCACCTTTCAGGCGATGAACATGCTGGTCCGTGACGGGGACCTCCCGAGCAACATCCGTCCCACACCAGATCTCGCGGGCGCCGACTTCGTCCTGGTCCACCACGAGCACCACTTTGCCGAGGTGGAGTACCAGGCCTGGGTGGCGTTCGGGACGCGGACGCCTGCGCACGTGCTCACGTACGATGGGGTACCGATCGTGACCATCTACGAAAACCCACGGCGGCGTACGCGGCGATCAACGACGCCCCCGTGAGCAGCGCCATGGCCGTGTAGAAGCTGGTCAAGCCCGCCTCCGACCAGCCGTAGGCGTGGATCAGGCGGTCCAGGTCGCCGGAGCCATCGTGGCTACCTCCGAAGATGGTGCCCATGGGCATGCGCGCCGTGCCGAGCGCCACCCCGAACCACAAGCGGGTGGCAGACCACCAGGTCGCGAAGGCTGGAAAGATGAGCAGCACGCGAAAGAAGTCCCAGCGCAGGCGGTCGGGCAAGCGGAAGAAGAAGCTGACGATCATCAGCGCGCTGATCCAGAACTCCCCCGCCACGCCCCCGAGGATGGTCCACTCGAACGAGCGCTCGGCGCTGATCGCCAGACTGAAGAAGGCGAGCAGCGCGAGCCCGACGGCGCTCAAGGCGACTCCAAAGGGGCGCCGCTCGCGGTACGCGTAGACGGCCAGCACGCCGAACAAGAAGGCCATGCCGAGACCCACGAAGAGGGAGCGCTGCTCCTCCCAGAAGGTCACGCCGCAGGGCAGGGGGAGCGCGCGGCGGCTGCTGAGCCAGGAGGGCACGGCGTGCCCCAGCTCGTGGATGAAGAGCTGCACGGGGAGGACGAAGGTCATGGCCCCGTCGCTGCTCGACACGAGCCACCCGAGGACGGCCGCGAGCGGGAACGTGCCCAGCTCGACCACGGGGTGGTCGAACGGGACGCGGTCGGGCCGGTCGCCGACGGGGGCGTCGTCGTCTCGACGGAGCGCGGCGCGCAGCTCGGCGCCAGTGGGCAGGCGCGGTCCCTCACCCCGCTGCAGACCTGCGTCTACGCTCGGAGCCGCGGACACCCGCTCGGACGCGTCGACGAGGCTGGCCACGGCACCCGCGCGCTGGCTCCCACGGAGACCGTCCAGCACGGCGCGCGTGAGCAGCACGCCCCCGCATGCGCTGCAGCACAGGAGGGGTCCCGCGTCGCACTCGCGCTCGCCCACGGCAGCCTGCCCGCACGCTGGACAGAGCGCGTCGGTCCCCGCGAGTCCGGGCAACAGCGGCGCTCGGAGCTCGGGTTCGTGCCCGACCAGCGTGAGGAGGTCGGCTCGGTCCAGCCAGAGGCGCTCGCAGCGTGTGCAGAGCCCGGCCAAGACGCCCCGCCGCTCGGGCCGGTCCCCCAGCGTCGGTGTGTGGCACCCGGGGCAGACGCGGTCTTCGAGCACTGGCACCTCGTGTCGTTGGGACTGAACGCTCGGATGGACGCGAGGCGTTACAGGACGTTGGGCTCGTCCACGGAGTCGAGCTCGTCATCCTCGAATTCGTCGAGCGTGGCGTGGCGCTGGGTCTCGGGCTCGCGCCGCACCAGCCCGATGACCGTCTCCACGATGCCGATCAGCACGTAGCTGGCGAGCAACCACACGAGCGCGATGGAGGCATGGTAGCGGAGCGCCAAGAAGGCGGTGGAGCCCACCGCGAGCGCCATGAACACGACCGTGCGCGCCGAGAGCTTGAGATCCTTGAAGGACCGAAAGCGGACCGTGCTGACCATGAAGAACGAGAGCATCACCACCACGCCGGCGATGAGGACCGTGGTGCCGAACAGGCGCGTGTCCGTGGCGGTGTTGGCCACCACCAGGGAGATGAGGATGCCCGAAGCAGCGGGGATGGGGAGGCCCAGGATGTACTTGCCGGGCTTCTTGGGCGCGCCGCTCTCCTCGACCGCGAGGACGTTGAAGCGCGCCAACCGAATGGTGCCGCACGCCACGTAGCCGAACGCGATGGCGACGCCGACGGCCCCCAGCTTGTGCAGCGACCAGCGGTAGACGAGCACCCCGGTGGCCACCCCGAACGAGATGACGTCTGCCAGGGAGTCCAGCTGCACGCCGATGGCGCTCTGCGTCTTGGTCAAGCGCGCGACGCGGCCGTCGATCGTGTCGAAGAACATGGCGAACACGATCAACAAGGCGGCGCGGTAGTAGTCGTTGTCCGTGGCGCCTGGGCCACCGCAGACCAACACCGCATAGAACCCACAGAGCACGCTCGAGAGCGTGAACAGGTTCGGCAGGATGAACAGGCTGCGTCGGAGGTCGACTTTCTTCATCGCTGCGCCACGCTATCACGGGCCGCTTTGGATTGCATGAGCGCCAGAGGGGAGGGGGTCAGGCGAGCGGCGCCGTCGGGGTCAGCGTTTTGAAGAGCTGGTGGAAGCCCCACACCTCGATGGCGCGCAGGCTCCCGAACTGCACCCCGAACCCATCGGGCTTGTTCCAACGCACCACCCCGTCGCAGGTGGTGTCCTCCTTGAGCGCCGGCAAGCGGAAGCTCACCGTCACCTCCGTGCCGTACGGCAGCTGAGCCTCGCTCAGCAGGTACATCCCCCCCAGGCTCACGTTGAGCGTGCGGGTCTCGATGGGCTCACCCGGCGCTCCGCCGTCCACGGCCTTGGCCGTGATGACCACCTGGAGGTCACAGTCGTATCGCTCATGTACGCGGCGTCCTGACACCATTACCTCGCTGCAGCCCGCTGGCCGTCGTGGGGTGAGCCCAGGAGGTAGCCTCGTCGCCTCGGCAAGTCAACCATCCCGAACTGGTCAGGGGTGCTATCGTCGGGCGGTGACGCCGGCCCCCCGAACACCTACAGCACACCCCATGCTCGCAGCGGGTGCGCCATGACCCCCTCGGGCGCGCGGCTGATCGTCACGAGCGTCGCCGCGTGCTGCGCGTTCATCGTACTCACGCTGCCACGCGCCACCGCCCCGAGGCCGCCTCTGCTGCTCCCCACCGACGCGGAGCGCGAGCTCCCCGACACCCTCGCGACGGAGGCTCGACAAGCGGACGAGGCCGCAGCGCTGGCAGGCCCCGCGTTCGAGCGCCTGTCGCGGCTCGAGGCCGAGCAGGGCCGCAGCGAGGTCGGACCCGGCGAGCCCCCCGGGGTGGCTGGCGAGCGGGCGCTCGGGCTCCAGCGGCTGCTGACCGTCCTGGAGCGCGAGCACCCCGGAGCGACCGTCGCGCTCCGCGCGCATTCCATGACGCGGCTGTGGCCCGCGCTCCGGGGCGACCTCGACCCGGCGGAGGAGCAGGAGGTGCTGGGCAGCTTCCCGCGCATGCTCGAACGCTATGGTGCCGCCCGCGACGGACGCCGATTGGCACCGCGCAGCGTCGTCCACGCGATGTACAAGGCGCGCTGGAACGTCCTCCACGGGCTCCCACAGGACGCAGGCTTCTCACCCGCGGAGGAGCGCGCCTTCTGGGGGTGGGCGGCCGCTCACGTCGAGAGCGCGAGCGCCGACGGAATGGATCCGCTGCGCTTCGAAGCGATCCGCCGTTACGCGGCGGCCGAGGGGCCCGCCGCACGGGAGCTCTTGGCCTTCGGGGCGTACGAGGCCCGCGAGTACGCTCACGCCGCGCGCCTCTACCAAGACCTCTTCGAGGAGACGGGTCACCTGCGCTACCGAAACCACGCCCGCGCCAGCCTGCTGCTGGCGCAGTAGCGAACCTCCGGGCTTGATCGTCGGGACCGGGGTGCGGTACCCATGGGCCCATGGAAGCCGCACCCGCGACCAGCGCCACGCCCCCCCAGACAGCGCTCGCCCCGAGCGGGGGGACGCCTCATCAGATCACCCACGGTCCCTCGTTCGCGATGCTGCGCGTGGATCTGCCCCCGGGTCAGGAGGTCGTGGCCGAGGCGGGCTCGATGGTGGCGCGGCACAGCCAGGTGGCGATGGAGGTCAAGCTCAACGCCGGCTCGGCCTCGGGCTTCTTCGCGAAGTTCAAGGCCTTCATGATCGCGATGATCCGCAAGATCGTCGGTGGAGAGACCTTCTTCGTGAACCACTTCTCGTCGCCGAGCGGCGGCAGCGTGTGGATCGCCCCGAACATGTCGGGTCAGATCAGCCACCGGCGCATGAACGGGGAGACGTTGACGCTCAGCTCGGGAGCCTTCCTGGCGTCCGTGGGCACCTTCGACGTGAGGATGAAGTTCGGCGGGCTGCGCAGCCTGCTCGCCAAGGAGGGCGCGTTCTTCCTCCAGATCCAGGGCACCGGCGACCTGTGGTTCAACAGCTACGGCGGGGTCCACGCGGTCCCCGTCAACGGCGCCTACATGGTCGACAACGGGCACCTGGTGGGCTTCGAGGGGCAGCTCACCTTCGACATCAAGTCCGCCGGTGGCGGGCTGATGGGCTTCATGGCGTCCGGCGAGGGCCTGGTGTGTCAGTTCCAGGGACAGGGCACGGTCTACATCCAGTCGCGCAACACCAGCTCGCTGGTGGACTGGCTCACGCGCTTCCTCCCCATCTGACCCTCGCCGAGTGGTCGTCGCGGAGCGCCGAGCTCCGCGGCCTGGCCACGACGACCCATGGCTGTGAATTTCGTTTGAACCGAGCGCGGAGAGCAACCCATGCAGTTTGAGATCGCATATCGACCCGGCCAGTCCATGGCGCGCGCCGTCCTGGCTCCGGGAGAGCAGCTGGTGGCGGAGTCGGGGGCCATGGTGGGCATGTCCACCAACGTGCACATGGAGACGAGCAGCGGCGGGCTGAAGGCTGGCCTGAAGCGCCTGTTCGGGGGCGAGTCGTTCTTCCGCAACACGTTCACGGCGCAGAACGGACCCGGCGAGGTGCTGCTCGGGCAAGTGCTGTGTGGCGACATGGTGGCGCTCGACATGACCCCGGAGGGCTACTTCGTGCAGTCCGCCAGCTACATCGCGTCGACGGCGGGCGTGAACATCGACACCAAGGTCGGCGGGTTCCGCAGCTTCTTCGCGGGCGAGGGTGTCTTCGTGCTGAAGGCTACGGCCAGCCAACCGGGGCAGCTGCTGGTGGGCGCCTTCGGCGGCATCCAGGAGCTGGTGTGCGACGGGAGCCTGGTGATCGACACGGGCCACCTGGTCGCGTGGGACGCGAACCTGCAGTACAAGGTCGGCAAGAGCGGCAGCGGCTGGATCGCCAGCTTCCTCTCTGGCGAAGGCCTCGTGTGTCACTTCCAGGGCCAGGGTCGCATCTGGATTCAAACGCGGAACCCCGTGGAGTACGGGCGCGATGTGGGCGGCATGCTGCCCCCGAGGGAGGCCTGAGCCATGCAGTACCAGATCATCGACCGACCGGACTTCGGGGTCATCCAGCTGCGCTTCGATCAGGCAGGAGAGCAGATCATCGCCGAGTCGGGCGCCATGGTCGCACGTGACCCGGCCATCGAGATGAAGAGCGCCATCCAGGGCGGCCTCGGCGGCGCGTTGAAGCGCAAGATGCTGGGTGGAGAGAGCCTGTTCCAGAACACGTTCACGGCCACGCAGGCCGGGCAGACGCTGTGGCTCGCGCCGGCGCCGGAGGGGGACATCGTCAACCTCGAGATGGATGGGCAGCACGAGGTGATGCTCAACTCGGGGGCCTACCTGGCGTCGGCCCCCAGCGTGAACCTCGACACCAAGTGGGGTGGGGCCAAGGGCTTCTTCAGCGGGACGGGGTTCTTCTTGCTCAAGTGCTCGGGTACGGGGCCGCTGTTCTTCAACGCGTTCGGCGGCATCCACGTGGTGGACGTCGGCCCCGCTGGCTACATCGTCGACACGGACCACGTCGTGGGGTTCACGACCGGGCTGAACTACCAGGTCACGAAGGTGGGTGGACTGAAGAGCCTCTTCCTCTCGGGTGAGGGGCTGGTGTGCCGCTTCCACGGACAGGGGCGCCTCTGGATCTCCACCCGCGCACCCGGCGGCCTCGCGTCGTTCCTGCACCCCTTCCGGCGGGTGAAGGCCAAGACCAACTGACTTGGCTGAGGCGAGGTCCCCGACCGACCTCGGCGGGCTGGCCGCGCGAGGGGAGCAGTCCATCCAAGGTGGGCTGACGCTCGCTGTCGACGCGGAACGGGGACGCTGATAGAACGCGGGCTCCGTGATGCCACCCGCTCCGCCCGACCAGCCCGAAGAAACGCCGCGCGAGCCCGTGCTCAGCGTCGTGATGCCCGCGTACAACGAAGAGGCGACCGTGCTGGACACCATCGCGCGTGTGTTGGCCGTGCCTCTCGCGCTCGAGCTGATCGTCGTGGACGACGGGTCCATCGACGCGACGCGCGCGCTCCTCGACGCGAACTACCGCGACCATCCGCGCGTACGGGTCATCTTCCAGCCCTTCAACCAAGGCAAGGGCGCTGCGTGCCGCACGGGCTTTCAACACGCGCGGGGCCGCTACGTGGTCATCCAAGACGCCGACGCGGAGTACGACCCGCAAGAGCTCCCCAAGCTGCTCGAGCCGCTGCTGGACGACCGCGCGGACGTGGTGTTCGGGAGCCGCTACCTGCATGCCCCGCCGACGCTCCTTCGCAGCTGGCACACGCGCGCCAACAACGTCTTCACGGCCATGAGCAACGCCGTCACGCCGATGAAGTTCACCGACGTGCACACCTGCTACAAGCTCGTGCGGCGCGACATCCTGCTGGGGCTCGAGCTGCGCGAGCCCGGCTTCGGTATGGATCAGGAGCTCGCCATCAAGGTGGCGCAGCGTGGCTGCCGCATCGTCGAGGTGCCCATCCGCTACGAACCCCGCGGCTACGCGGCAGGGAAGAAGCTGGGGCCCCTCGACGCAGCGCGCATCGCCTGGTGCATCGCGCGTTACGGCGTGCCGGGGCTGCTGCGGCGCTGACGGTGTTGACACCGCTGCGGCCGCTGACGGGGTGCCGGGACCGCTGCTGCGTTGACGGTGCTGACACCGCTGCGGCGCTGATGGGGCCCTGGGGACAGCGCCTTGCCACCTCCACATCCCTGCGCGGCCGAGCGTGAGACCAGCGTGCGTCCCCCTCGCTCAGCGCACCCCCTGCGCGACGCTTCGAGGTAGGCGCGGGGGGCGGGCGCGGCTACCCTTACGCGCATGGCACGCATCCTGTTCACGCCCCCCCCGTCCGAGTACCTGGTCCCCACCGACGGCAGCTTCCGCATCCGGCGCGCCCCCACCACCCCACCTGCAAAGAAGGCGGGTGACGATGCGAAGAAGGACAACAAGAAGCAGCTGAAGGAGCACGTGGAGCGCATCTCGGAGCTCCAGGAGCGGCTGTACGCGGCCGACCGACACAGCGTGCTGCTCGTGTTCCAGGCCATGGACGCGGCTGGCAAGGACGGCACGATCCGCGCGCTGCTGAGCGGCATCAACCCGGCGGGCTGCCAGGTCCAGTCGTTCAAGTCGCCGTCGAGCCTGGAGCTGGATCACGACTTCCTCTGGCGCATCAGCCGGGCGCTGCCCGAGCGCGGTCGCATCGGCGTGTTCAACCGCAGCCACTACGAGGAGGTGCTGGCGGTGCGCGTGCACCCCAGCTACGTCGAGGCCCAGAACCTGCCCGCCCCGCACGCGAGCGGCGCGGAGCTGTGGCGGCAGCGGCACGAGTCGATCAACGACTTCGAGAAGCACCTGGCGCGCAACGGCACCGTCATCCTCAAATTCTTCCTGAACGTCTCGCGCGAGGAGCAGCGCTTGCGGCTCATGGCGCGCATCGACGAGGCCGACAGCAACTGGAAGTTCGACGCGCGGGACCTGCGCGAGCGGGCGCTCTGGCCAGCCTACATGAAGGCGTTCGAGGACACGCTGCGCAGCACGTCGACCCCATGGGCGCCGTGGTACGCCATCCCCGCCGACGACAAGCCCTTCATGCGAGTGGAGGTCGCGCGCATCGTGCGAGCCACGCTCGAGGGGCTGAAGCTCAAGTTTCCGAAGGTCTCGCCCGAGCAGCTGGCCGAGATGCAGCGCCTGCGTGAGCAGCTTGCCGCCGAGTGACGACGCCACGATGACGAGCGAGGCGCGGCAAAACGGGGGTGCCAAGAGACGCACGGACGCGAACGAGACGTCCCAGCGCATTGGCGTGGTGGGGGACGTGCACACCCAGTGGGACGACGAGGACACCCGCCTGCTCGACGCGCAGGGCTACGACCTGGTGCTCATCACCGGCGACCTGGGCGGCTATCGCGCGCGCGGCGCGGAAGAGGTGGCGCGGCGCATGGCCCACCTGCGCACGCCCGCGATCGCCATCGCCGGCAATCATGACGCGGTCCACGCGGCGCAGCTCATCTCCGAGGCGCTCCCCCAGGCGCGGCCGCTCCGCAGCCTGCTCGGAGTGGGACAGGAGGCGCGCGTCAACCAGCTGGCGCAGGCGCTCGGCCCCATTGCGCTCGGTGGCTACAGCCTGCACCCCGCGGGCGCGGACCTGTGTGTCGTGGTGGCGCGTCCGCACTCGATGGGCGGGCCCGAGCTGGCCTTCGCCAACGCCCTGCGTCAGCGCTACGGGGTGCGGTCACTGTCCGACTCCGCCGAGCGGCTGTGTGCGTGTGTGGACGACGCTCCGCCGGGCGCCCGGCTGATCTTCCTGGCGCACAACGCGTGCTCTGGACACGGCGCGGGCCGGGCCGACATCGCGGGCCGGGACTTCCACCGGGACGAGGGCGACTGGGGTGACCCCGATCTGCGTGCCGCGGTCGACCACGCGCGCAGCCGGGGGCGCGAGGTCGTCGCGGTCGTGTCCGGCCACATGCACCTTTCGCTGCGAGGGGGGGGCCGGCGCACGGACCACGTGATGGAGCATGGCACGCTGCACCTCAACGCGGCGGAGGTCCCGCGCCATCGACGGGCCGAGCGGGGTGGGCCCGTGACGGAGCGGCACCACGTGCGGCTCGAGGTCGGGCCGAGCTCCGGGCAGGTGCGCTTCGACCACGTGTGGCTCTGACCGGGATGTGCCGTCCGGCCGAGCTCTGCCAACCCCCCCATCTTGCGGCAAGCACATGAAAAGAGACGGGCGGAGCACCACATGGTGTCCGCCCGTCCGAGCTTTCGGGGCCCTCTAGAGGGAGTCCCGTACGAGCTGGTTAGCTCGTCAGGCCCGTCCGCAGTGAGAGCCCGAATCTACTTGAACAGTTCATATTGCTCGCCTCCCCGGCCAAGTGCCGGCGTCCCGGGGTCTCTGGCGGTCCGTAGAGCACCAGACCTCAGAAGGGACGTTTCTGAGATGGGGGCCTAACCGCCCCGAGGTTCGCTGTCCCGATTCCTCGAAAGGATTCACACCGTCGTGGGGCACGAGGCCCAATCGGGTCAGAGGGAATGGAGCGTACGGGGACGTAGTGCTCACCCCGTCACCCTAAAGACCGAGATCCCGTGTGTAAAGCCCGGTTCTGGCCTTCCTTGCATTTCCTCTGAACCGCGGCTCGGAATGTGCAACAAAGCGGGGGATGTCCGACCACAGAGCGACCGTCCAAGCGGCACAGCGCGCGTTCGACGCCGGCGACTTCCACGAGGTGCGACGCTTGGTCGGTCCGCTGGCCAACGACACCGAGGCCGACGCTGAGACGATGCGCGAGGCCCTGTCCTTACTGGGCAAGGTCTCGGCCGACCCCGCCCAGTACGTCGTACTCGGGCTCTCCCTGCTGTTCTTCCTCCTGGCCACCTGGCGGTTCGCGCTCTCATGACCCACCCCTCGCCCCCTCGCACCTCCTGGCCGTCCGGCGCCTCGGCACCGCTCTCCTCGCGCGCCTCGGCTGCGTCGCAGCGGCCCCACGAGGGGCGCGCCAGCGTGTCTCGCGGCGCGCGCCTCGCCCTCCGTCTCGGCCTGTGCTTGACGCTCTGCGCGGGCGCGGGCGCGGGTTGTAAGGGCGGTCCCGGCGCCAGCGAGCCCATCGGTGCCCGACACGCCGCGCAGAGGCTGATGCCGCTCGCCGAAGGCAACGTCTGGACGTACGACGCCTACGACCAAGACGGCCACGGGCCCACCATCGCGGGCATCCAGGTGACCCGCGGAACCGGCGGCGAGTTCACGGTGGCGTCGCTGTTCGCGCGGGACTCGCGCGAAACCTACCAGCTGCGCCCCGAGGGCATCTACCTGCCCGACAGTGGCGGGTGGCTGCTGCGCGAGCCCGTCACCGTCGGCGCGCGTTGGCCCAGCCGCAATGGCCGTGAGGCGCAGGTGGTCGACACGGACGTGCGCATCACCACCCCGCGAGGCACGTTCGAAGCCTGCGTCCAGGTGAACGAAGACGGGGGCGAGATGGAGATCCACGTGGAGACCGTCTACTGCACGGACGTCGGCGTCGTCGCCACGCGCAGCAGCATGACGTCCAACATGACCGGCCTGACGGTCACGCAGCGCGCGGAGCTGCGCGAGTACGTGGTGGGTGGTTCCGAGGAGGAATCCGAGGAGTAGGCTCGCCTCCCACGGTTCGAGGGCGACCTGGCGTCACTCCAGGCGCCCGAAGACCACGGGCGTGGTGACGACCCAGTCCGAGTAGCGCCCGTACCACCCGTAGCCCGTGGCGTTGCCTTCTCCGTCGGTGGTCACCAGCAGCGTACCCTCGCCGTAGCCGCCCCCGCTTCCGTCCGGGCGCGTGTCGTCCTGGTGCCCGAAGCTGGTGGCGTCCGCCGCGCGAAACACGTACGCATCCGGCCACTCGGGCACGGGCACGGGTCGAGACAGCAGGAAGCCCACATGACCCGTCGCGCCCGGTCCCCAATCGAGGGGCCTCCGCCACGCAAAGACGTCGCCGGGACGCCCCTCGGCCACGTGGGCCAGCCGCCGGAACCCACGGCGAGCGCGCGTCGTCGGCGCACGCTCGATCGCCTGCACGTAGCTGCGGGCGACCGGTCGTGGACTCGCGAGGCCCCGCAGGGCCACACGCGCCTCGCGCGCGAGGATCCAGCTGACCATCCCGGAACAGTCCCACGCGTACTCGCCGCGCGACTCGCGCACCCGCGTCCGGTGCTGGTAGCGGGTGCTGACGAGCCGGTGCCGGATGTCTGAAAGGCGTGCCACCACCCGCTGGCCGGCGAGGCTCGCCGCAGGCTCGGCAGTGTCGAGCGCGAGCGGTGTGCGAGGCCGCGCACGGCGTGGCGCGGGGACCACCGAGGCAGGGAGGGTCTCGGGCGGGACGCTGGCCCGAGCGGGGAGGGCCGACTCGTCCACGAACCCCGACCCGATCACGGACACCACCAACAGCGTGCGCCAACACCAATGACGCACCCGCGCGCCCCTCCCCCTCGGCAAGGCTCGGCGCTGGACTCGACGGGACATCGCGCGCATGAACACGTGGAACACTCTAACGCTTCCCTCCCCGTGAGCCACGCCTCCACACCTCCCGAGAGCCCACCAGCCAGTGCACCGGCGAGCCCCGATCCGATCGCCGCGCTGACGCGGCGGCTGGGCTACGGCTTCCGCGACACGCGCCTCTTGCACGAGGCGCTGACCCACCGCTCGTACCACAACGAGCGCAAGCAGCGGGCGCCACGCCACAACGAGCGCCTCGAGTTCCTCGGAGACGCGGTCCTGGGTGCCAGCGTGACCGCCATGCTCTTCGAGCGCCTGCCGGACGTACGGGAAGGGGAGCTCACGCGGAGGCGCGCCGAGCTCGTCTGCGAGGCAGGTCTGGCGGAGCTGGCGGACGAACTCGGGCTGGGCGAGGCGCTCCTGCTCGGTCGGGGCGAGGAGCGCAGTGGCGGGCGCCGCAAGCCGCGGCTGCTCGCGAGCGGCGTCGAGGCGCTGGTGGGCGCCGTCCACCAAGACGGCGGCTTCGAGGCGGCGGTCGCATTGGTGCAGCGCCTCTTGGGGCCGCGCCTGGGGGAGACGCGCGGCGAGCGCGACCACAAGACGACGTTCCAAGAGTGGGCCCAGCGACACCACGGGCTGACCCCTCGCTACGAGCTGCTCGACACCGACGGGCCGGACCACGCGCGGAGCTTTCGCGTCGCCCTCTACCTCGGCGAGCAGGCCTACACATCGGGCGAGGGCCGGAGCAAGACGGAGGCCGAACAGGACGCCGCGCGCGCCGCGCTGGTGCTCGCCGTGGAGCTCGCGAAGAGCGGCGCATCGAGCCCGACGGAGCGTGCCGACACGGGCGCGCGCGACGTCGCTGACAAGCTGTAGGAGCGCGTGAAAGCCGCGCGCGATGCACGCGAGGCTCGCTATGGCCGCGCGCCTGCGACATCATGGGGCCGATGCTCTCCGTCCGACGAAGACTCGCGCCGGTCTCGTTCGCGCTCGCCTTGCTTGGGCTGAGCGGCGGGCTGTGCGGAGTCTTGCTGGACGACGCTGCGGCGCAGCGACGGGCCGCGAGCAGCACGCGTTCGCGGAGCTCCGGGCGTAGCGCGATGAGCACCAGCATGACCCGCTCGCGCGCAGGTCGAAGCGCGATGAGCACCAGCATGACCCACTCGAGCACGGGCTCGCGCAACCGACGCAGCAACAGCTCAGCACGTGCCTCTGCCGCGTACCGTCGACAGGTCGCCCGCTGGCACGAGCCCGCACCGAGCGACGCGGTCGCCCAGTGGGCCAGTCACAGCCCCGCACCACTGGTGTTCCGCCCCGTGCGCTACCCCGGACACTACAGCCTGGTGCCCGACGCGACCGGTCTCTTCTCGGCCTACCAACTGCGAGCCGCGCGCAAGGCCTTCTCCTACCGCGACGCCCTCTCGCACGACGTCCACCCGGCGTTGATGGAGCGCGCCTACCGCATCGTGCGCGAGTTTCGGGTGCCCTACCTCTGGCTCATCAGCGGCTACCGCGACACGCGCAGCACCAGCCGGCACAGCCAGGGCCGCGCCATGGACATCGTGGCGCCGGGCGTGAGCAACACCCAGCTGGCGCGGTTCGCCCGGACCTTCGGCTACACCGGGGTGGGCGAGTACCCCCAGAGCGGCTTCGTACACATCGACGTGAGGTCGCGGAGCTACTTCTGGGTGGACCGCTCGGCGCCTGGGGCGCGTTCGCGGGAACGTCAGGTGCGGCGCGGCGAGGCACACCAAGCAGACCACCGAGCGCGCGCGCGCGGCGAGCTCCCCGTCGAGGACGACGCAGGCGGCGACACGGCCGACGCGACGGGCGAGCAGCCCGCCTCGGAGCTGCTCGACGCCGCCGTACCCGGCGGGTCATGAAGGCAAGCGCTGCGGCGCACGTTACACTCCTTCCGTGAGCGCACCCCAAGACGACCGCATCGCCGAGCTGGCCCGACGCGGAGACCACCGCGAAGCCGCAGCGCTGGCGCTGGCCTCGGGCGACCCGCTGCGCGCCGCGGCGCTCTTTGCCGAGGTGTGGGACTGGAGCGCGGCGCGCCGCGCTGCCGAGCGCGCCGGCGAACCCGCGCTGGCCTACCGCTATGCGGTGTCGTCCAACGACGCGGCGAGCATCGCGCAAGCGCTCGCCGTGTTGCTCGGAGACGACACCCATGCCGAGGCCGCGGCGGCCCACGCCCGTGAACGTGGGCGGCACCACGACGCGGCGCGACTGCTGGAAGCGAGCGGACGGCTCGCGGAGGCCGCGGACGCGTTCGTGACCGCTGGGGATCTCTTCGACGCCGCCCGCTGCCACGAGGCGCTGGGCGGCTACCGCGAGGCCGGCAAGCTGTACGAGCGCCGCCTGAAGGAGGCCCCCGAGGACGCGCGCGCGGCGCTCCGCCTGGCCCGTATCTTGGCGAGCTTCGGACGCTACAAGCCCGCGGTCGCCGCGCTGCAGAGCGCCGAGAGGGACCCCGAGCACGCTCCGGGCGCGCTGCGCATGATGGTGGCGTGCTTCGCGGCCCTGCAGCTCGACGAGGCCGCGGGACGCTGCCTCGAGCGGCTGCGAACGCTCGAACCCGCGGTGCCCGTGTCTGTGCGCGAGTACCTCGAACGCGCGTATGGACACGACGACGGCTTGCTCGCGCTGCAGCGCGAGAGCGTACGGGCTGAGCTGCTCGCGGGCCGCTACCAGCCGCTCGAGCCGTTGGGGTCTGGCGCCACGGGGCGCGTGCTGCGCGCCAGGGACACGTTCTACGACCGTGACGTCGCCGTGAAGGTGCTCAGCGTGGGGGGTGGGGAGCGTGGTCGCGACGCGTACGCCCGCTTCGCGCGGGAGGCGCGCATCGCGACCGCGCTCGACCACCCCAACATCGTTCGCGTGCTGGAGTTCCACCCGAACGGGCCGTTCTTGGTGATGGAGCTGATGGGCGGGGGGACGCTCGAGCGACGCCTCGTCAGCGCGGGGACGCGCCTGCCGTTGCCCGTGGTAGCGCACGTGCTGAGGTCGCTCACGGCGGCGCTCGGGGCCGTGCACCAGCGCGGCGTCACGCATCGAGACGTGAAGCCCGCCAACGTGTTCTTCGGCGACACCGGGGAGGTCAAGCTCGGGGACTTCGGGGCCTCGCACCTGGCGGACCTCAGCGCGACGCTGACCTCGGCCATGGTCGGCACCGTGGCCTACATGGCCCCGGAGCAGGTCACGGGTGGAGGCCGTCCGAGCGCCGCCACCGACCTCTACGCGCTCGGGGTGGTCGCGTTCCAGATGCTGACGGGCCGGCTGCCGTTCGAGGGCCCGGACTTCGTGACGCAGCACCTGAGCGAGGCGCCGCCGCTCGTCTCCACCTGCGCGCCAGTGCTCGGCACGCAGTTCGACGCCTTGCTCGGGGCCATGCTCGAGAAGGACCCACACGCTCGCGTCCAGGACGCGAACACGCTGCACGCACGGCTGGACGAACTCACGTGGGTAGACCCTGACCAGGACGCCCTCTCGTTGGCGGCGGCTGGTCTCGGTGGCGGCGCTCTGATCAGCGGTGCCACCCAAGGTACCCCCGCGCACGCGGCGAGCGACCGACTCGCCGAGGGCGGACACACGGCGGTTGGGCAGGGAGATCCTTTGGCACCCGACGGGCGCTTCGTGCCGCTGCCCGACGCACCGGGCAGCGCGACCGACGCCGGCGTGACCCTGATGCTCGACACGCTGGTGGACCGTCAGGTGCAATTCGTTCACGTCGACGCGGCGCGGGCGCGCGCGTTGGTGGCCTTCGCCGGCGCGGACCACCCGCACCTGCAAGCCGTCTTCGACGTCGACGCGACCCGCGGACAGGCCGTGCTCGAGTGGCCGCTCGGGACCCCCGCGCTCACGGGCGAGCTCAGCAGGCTCGACCGACTGCGCGTCAAGCGCGAGCTCGAGGGTGCGCTGGCGGCGCTGCATGCGCGGGGGCTCGCGCATGGGCAGGTGGACGCCGCGCACGTCCGCGTGGGACCCGGCCGCGCCGTGCTGCTGCTTCCGTCGTCCACCGGCGGTGACGCAGCCGACGATCGCCAAGCGCTGGAGCTCCTCTTCGCCTGACACGCCCGTCACGGTGGCTCGCGCTCGTGTGCCCGTGCCGGCTGCGGTACAGTCCCTCGTGTAGCGCTCCCCTCGTCCGAAGCCCCTGGCCGTCTGGATCCACATGAGCCAACCCACCACCGACCCCAGCCCCGCGCAGGACGCCCGAGACCCTGACGACAGGGTGCGTGACGACGAGGCGGCGGAGCCCGTGCTCCCCGGCGACGAGCGACGCGGCATCGGCGAGTGGGCCATCGTGCTCGTCCTCGTCGCGCTCATCGTGGGCGTCGCCTGGTCGCAGTTCGGACCCCTGTTCGACACGTCCACGGCAGGCTCCGACGGCGCACCGCCGCCACAGGGTCTCACCGTCGAGGGCGAAGGCGAGGGCGTGGGTGTCGTCGTCGGTGGGACCGCGATGTCACACCTCGTCGACCCGGGACCTGGCGCGACGGAGCCCTCCGACGAGCGCGACACGCAAGGCGCGCACGACGCCCATGGCGCGGGGACCCCCGATGAGTAGCGCGGATCACGACGCCGACCTGGTGGTCGTCGGTGCGGGGCTGTCGGGGCTGTGCGCGGCCAGGCGCGCCGCGAACGCGGGCGCCAGGGTACGTGTCCTCGAAGCGCGGGACCGGGTGGGCGGGCGCACGTGGTCGCGCGACATCGGGGGTGCCACGTTCGATGTGGGTGGCCAGTGGATCGGCCCCGGCCAGCACCGCCTCGCTGCGCTCACCCGGGAGCTCGGCATTCGAACCTTTCCCACCTTCGACGACGGCAAGAAGGTGCTGGACATGAACGGGCGCATCTCCGAGTACCGCAGCCAGATCCCCAGCATCTCGATCCCGGCGCTGCTGCAGATGCAGGCGGCGCTGACGCTGCTCGACCGCCAGCAGAAGTTGGTTCCGGCACGCGACCCGCTGAGCGCCGCGAACGCGGGCGAGCTCGATCGGGCCACGCTCGACTCGTTCCGTCGCAAGTTCGTGAAGCTCGAGAGCGTCAACGGGCTGCTCGACGTCGCGGTGCGCGTCATCTTCGGCGCCGAGCCGGGCGAGCTGGGCCTGCTCTATTTCCTAGCCTACTTGAACGCTGGCGGCGGGCTCCTGAAGCTGGCCGAGATCCGCGGAGGAGCCCAGCAGGACCGCTTCGTGGAGGGCGCGCAGAGCGTGTCGACGCGCCTCGCGGCCACGCTGGGAGACGCGCTCACCCTGGAGGCGCCGGTCACTCGCGTCGTCCACACGCCGGCGGGCGTCGAGGTCCACAGCGCCCAGGGACGGGTGCGCGCAGAGCGCTGCATCGTCGCCGTGCCACCTGCATTGGCGGGGCGCATCGCGTACGACCCCGCGCTGCCCGGACGCCGCGACCAGCTCACCCAACGCGTCCCGATGGGCAACACGGTGAAGGTGCTCTGCCGCTACCCGCAGGCGTTCTGGCGTGAGCGCGGCTACTCGGGCGAGGTGGTCAGCACGCAGGGCCCGATGAGCGTCGTGTTCGACAACACGTCACACGACGGCGCCGTGCCGATGCTCTTGGGGTTCGTGGTGGCCAAGCACGCGCGCACGTGGTCCGAGCAGACGCCCACGCAGCGACGCGGGCTCGTGACGGACGCGCTGGTCCGCTACTTCGGCAAGGACGCGGCCGACATCGAGGAGCTGGTCGAGCAAGACTGGTCCACCGAGCCCTTCAGTCGTGGGTGCCCCGTCGGCATCATGGGGCCGGGGACGTACAGCGCGTGCGGTGACGCCCTGCGCGCCCCGGTCGGGCGCATCCACTGGGCGGGAACGGAGACCGCGACCGAGTGGACGGGTTACCTGGAAGGCGCCATCCAAGCCGGGGAGCGGGCCGCCGACGAGGTGCTCGCGCGGTTGGGCAGCCGCACCCCATGAGCCCGAGCGCCCCGGGCGGGGACCATGGCGACCGCGGGGGGCTGCCGGACGCGGACGAGAGCGGCTCTGGGACGGGCGCAGAGGACCACGGGGCGCTGCCTGTCGCCGGCCTCGCCACGCTGCTGGCGCTCTACTTCGTGCAGGGGCTGCCCTACGGCTTTCAGACGGTGGCGGTGCCCGTGATCCTGATCGAGCGTGGGGTCGGCATCGAGTCCATCACCCTGCTCGGGGTGGGGTTGGGGCTCCCGTGGATGCTCAAGCTACTGTGGGCCCCATGGGTGGACACGCTGTACTGGCCAGCGATCGGTCGCCGCCGCTCGTGGCTCCTCCCCATGCAGGCCGGCCTGGCGCTCGCGTGCGCCGCGCTCGCCGTGGTTGGCATCGACGGGCCGCTGCCGTTGGTCATCACGCTGGTGCTGGGTATGAGCGTCTTCAGCGCGACGATGGACATCGCGGTGGACGGCTACGCCATCGACCTCCTCGAGGAACGGCACCTGGGGTACGGCAACATCGCTCAAGTGGTCGGCGCCAAAATCGGCATGCTGGTGGGGGGCGGGCTGCTGCTCAGTCAGGTCGGTCTCTTTGGATATCGCGGCGTGTTCACGGCCATGTGCGGGTGCGTGCTGACGGTGCTCGCGTGGACGGCGGTGCGACCCGAGCCCGAGGGCCGCCAGGCGGTTTCGCGCAGCGCGCCCGAGGACACCGCGCGGGGGTCGCTGTGGGAGACGGCGCGACCGGTGCGGGAGGCGCTGCAGCGAGCGCTCGCCCGACCAGACGCGCGCGCCCTGCTGCTGTTCGTCTTCACCTACAAGGCCGGCGAGTCCATGGCCGACGCGCTCTTCAAGCCGTTCTTGGTAGAGTCGCTGGGCTACGCCACGGAGGACATCGGGCGCATCGTCGGCACGTGGGGCATGCTCTTCTCCCTGATGGGGTCGTTCATGGGTGGCCTGGCGGCGAGCCACATGAGGCTGCTGCGCGCCCTGACCCTCTTCACCGCGCTACGCGCCCTCCCCGTGGCTGCCGAGTGGTGGCTGGTCGCTGGGTTCAGCGCGGACCCACGGCACGTGCTCGTCATCACGTGCGCGGAACACTTCTTCGGAGGGGCACTGACCACCGCCACCTTCGCGTTCATGATGTCGCGCGTCGACGCGCGCATCGGCGCGTCACACTACACCCTGCTCGCCACGCTGGAGGTGCTGGGCAAGGTCATCGTATCCGCCCCCACAGGGTTCCTGGCCGCGCGCTTCGGGTACGCGGCCGTCTTCGGCCTGGGCACGGTGCTCTCGTTTCTGTTCCTGGGCGCGCTGATCCCCCTCTGGCGCGCCGAGCCGCCGCAGGACGGCTCTCCCAGCGTGTTCTGACTGCCCAGATCTCCCTTGACCGGGCCCTCGCGAGCGCTACACTCGCCGGCCTTCCCGAGGATCCCCATGCGTGATTTGATCAAATTGAGCTGTGAAGAGTGCGGTCGCGACAACTACACGACCGACAAGAACAAGCGCACGATGCCCGAGAAGTTCAAGATCTCGAAGTTCTGCGGCAAGTGCCGAAAGCACACGTCGCACAAGGAAGGCAAGATCAGCAAGGGCTGATCCGGCGCGGCGCCTCCTCGCACGCGCAGAGCCTCCCGGCCCCCAGGGGTCGGTCCATCGTTCGCCATGTCCGCTCTGTTTCGGCTCACGCCCGAGACGGAGCGTTGTGCTTTCCGTCACAGCTCGGGCGACTCTGGCCCCATGACCACGTCGCCGATCTTGACCCCACGGTGGACCACGGCCAGGTACAGCAGGTCGGTCCCGCCAGCGAGCGCGGTCAGCGCGTGGCTGCTTCCGCCGGGGCGGGTCACGACGTCCCCTGGCCCGGCTTCGACGCCGGTCTGCAGCTCGACGTAGCGACCCTGAAGGATGAGCACATGCTCCTCGCCCAGGTGCTCGTGCTCTGGAAAGGTGACCCCTGGCGCCACGCGGACGAAGCCCGTCACCGCGTCGGCCACGGCCGGGCCCCCCTCGACGTGGCAGAGCGAGATGTCGAGGTCGGGGAACGGGCCTGGCACGAATGCTCCATGCGCGTCGATGCCGTCGAGGAGCCCCTGCGCACGCGTGACGTCCACGTCCAGCAGCCGCGCGACCGGCTCGGCGAAGCGGGCGAGGCGCCCCGCGAGGGGCGCGCGCAGCAGCTGCTCACGTAGACCGCTCGGGGGGGAGCAGCGCACGCCCTCCGCCATCAGCGCGAGGAGCTCACCGCTGAGCAGGTCCTCCTCTCCGTCGGGCGCGAGGGCCCCGTCGGGCGGCTGGGATGGCGATGAGCGGCTCATGCGTCGCCCCCATGTAGCTCGGAACGCAAGGCGCGCAGCCCGGCGGCGGCCCGCGACTTGACCGTGCCTTGGGGGATGTCCAGCAACACGGCGATCTCGCGCGTGCTGAGGCCACGGAAGTACGCGAGCTCCAACACGGCGCGCGGCCCCTCGTCCAGCTGCCCCAGGCGGTGGCGCAGACGCGCGTCGTCCAGCTGGGTGTCGGGCCCGGGCGCCGGGTGTGTCCGCTCGGGGTCGTCTCCGTTGGTCAGGCGCTCGCGACGCACGCGCGCCGACCGCACGCGATCCAGGGCTCTCGAGCGGGCGCGCATCAGCAGCCAGCCGCGGACGCTGCCTCGCCGTGGATCGTAGTCGCCCGCGCGCTCGAGGACCTCCACGAACACGTCGTGCAGGAGGTCCTGCGCCTCACTGGGTTGGCGCAGGATGGTCATGAGCACCCCATAGACGACCTCACCGTGCGCGTCGTAGAGACACGCGAGAGCTTCCCGGTCGCCGCGCGCCACCCGGCACAGCGCGTCGACCTCGAGCGAGTCGTCGGGCATCGGAGGATGATGCCGTCGGTGCCCACGGAGAGCAACCGGCGACGCGTCGGCGAAGACCGCCAAATGACGAACACTGCGTGCATGGTGGGGGACGAGTTCGTTCACACGATGAGCCGATGGGCGCGAAGACGGGCGTGCTCACCGCCGCAGCGCGAGCCAGCCCCGAGGGGTCGTAGGGTCTCGTTCGACGCGCTCGCATGCGAGCGCGTCACAGAACGCTACGAGACAGTCCCCTGTTCGGATCGCAGGTCACTCGCGATGCGCAGCGCTCCCACTTCGTGCCGCCAGTCGCGCTTGTCCACCACGCGGACGTCGCGCACGGGATGGAGCCACGAGACGTAGGTGCGTAGCTCGCCCAGCTCGTCGTCGTCCATGGCGCCAGTGAAAGGGCGGACCTGGATGATGTTGTCGACGCTCAGGCAGAGGCGGTGGGGCAGGTCGTCGACGAACAGGATGCGCGCAGGATCGTACCCCAGCAGCTCCAGCTGACGGATGTCCTTGAGCAGGTCGAAGCGGCGCGTAGTCGGGTGCGTGGCGATCGAGCAGTGCTCGCGGGACCAGATGAAGCGAAAGCGAGAGACGTCGGTGAACCGAGAGAGGACCGCCGCAGCGTACGCTGCCGTGCTCGCGGTCCAGATGCCCACCTCGAAGTGTGCGAACGCATCGTCCAAGAACGCACGCACCCCGGGGCGCTCGTAGACGTGATAGCCGAGCACCTCGTGATCGGGCTCGCGCTCCAGGCGCGAGGGGCTCGAATGGACGAGCGTCTCGTCCAAGTCCAGCACCAGCAGTGTTTGGGTCAGTGTCTCCACCTCGGCTCTCACGCTATCGCAGCCAGGCGACGAGATCCACCACCCGAGCACAAGAATTGTAGCCCGGCGCGTGCCTCATGCGCGGTCGCCAGGTGCGGAGTATGCTCCGCGCCGTGTCCCCATCCCCCGAGCCCCCGGCCGCCAACCTGGCACGTCTCGTGCGCGCGCTGGTCGTCTCCGCGGCGGCCTGCGCCACAGGGTGCATCTCACCCGCCCCGCTGCTCAGCGGGGGCGCCACCACCCCGCAGAGCCGCGTGGACGCAGCGCTTGGGGGAGCCGCGCGCATCCCTACCGGCGACCTGCGCGGCGTCGCCCCAGCGCGAGGTGATCAGGCCCTGCAGCGCTCTGCGCTGGGGGAGGGCGTCGCGCCGGTCGCGGTGGCCCGCTACGGCATCAACCACCACACCGACGCGGAGCTCGCCGTGATCGGACCCAGCGCGCGCCTGTCCTATCGGCACGAGTGGCTGCTCGCCGACGGCATCAACCGCACGGTCTGGCTGGTGAGCCCATCGTTCCTGCTGGGCAAGGCCTACGACCGCGACCCCGACCCTGCACGTGGCGGCGTGCGCGCCAGCGTCGAGCTGCCGCTGCTCTACAGCGCCGACTACGGCGGCGTGTACGAGACGTGGGTCGGGCCGCGCGTGGGGATGGACTACGTGATGGGCGCGTTCCGCACGGAGAGCGGCACGTCGGACGTGCGGGCCACGGGCATCCGCGCGGGCGCGGTGCTCGGGTTCGCGGCGGGGTTTCGGCGCATCCACGCGATGATCGAGCTCAGCGCGGCCTACGAGCGCTGGTGGATGCACGCCAACGGCGAGCGCCGCAACCGCGGCGGGTTCGTGTTGATCCCCGCGTTCGCTCTGCGCGTCCGGCTGTGAGCGTCACGCCGCAGATTGTCGCACATCGCTTGTAGCTGATTGTCAGAACAGCTAAGTTGTGCGCCTCTTCGCAGGAGGATTGCAATGGGTCAGACTAGACCGCAGGTGAACCAAGCCCCCCCCCCGAGTAGGACAACACAACCCTCGAACGAGGACGCAAGCTAGGTTCGCATCGCTTGTGGTGTGCCTCGTGTACGGATGCGGCGACGGTGGGGTTGACGATAGCCGGCATACCGCCTCCACAAGTGACGGCGGCGTGGGTGTCCACGACGCGGCAAACGTCGGCACGGGCTCGCCTGTCCCGACGAGCCCCGATGACGTGTCGGACCTCCCGCCAGAGCAGCAAGCCCAAGTGGCAGAGTTGCGAGCGTGGGGCTTGGCCCACTTGGGCGAGCCCGTGGTCATCGTGTTCCAAGGCATCGAGACAAGAGGTGTGGTCACGGCCTTGGGGGTCGACGTGTTCGGGGACCTGCTGGCCTTGTGGCGCAACATCGTCACGGACGAGCGGACGTACTTGAAGGAGCCTGACGCCCCCGACCCACGGCCGAAATCGGTCATCGTCAGTGAGGAGCTGCTGTACTGGCCGAATGACATCGTGCCATGGGACGTAGGGCAGTGGGCCGGTACGACGACGGGAGCGAACATCGAACTAGCGATTGCCTCCTGGCAGGGCGTGTCCGGCATCCAATTCGTGCGCCGGACCAACGAGTCCGACTACCTGCTGTTTGGCGACTCGGGCGAGAACAACCGCTGCAGGTCCACCGCGGTCGGACGAGCAGGAGGACCCCAGTGGGTGCTCCTGAGGGCAAGCGGCCCGTGCAGCATCAACCCAGCGATCGCCCACGAGCTCGGGCATGCGATCGGTCACTTTCATGCGCATCAGCGCACGGACGCTGTGCTCACACCATCGAGCGTACTGGGCTGCCGCAACAACGCGACCAGCTTCGCCCAGTGCGGCGTGGGTCAATGCCAGGAGACGGGTGGTGACGACTGCGGCTGCCATGGGTTAACCGGAAACGACTTCATCAAGTGCATCGACGGACACTGGGAGTGGAAGCCGGTCACGGGGTTCGGAATCCAATACGTTGGCGCATGGGACCAGAACTCACTGATGCACTACATCCCAACCGCGTTCTCGCGAGATCTACGCAACGTCTTCACTCTGCAGCCCGGGGCAAACCCCGGTCAGTCTATCTCGACGCTGGACGCCGCTACAACGCGGTCCATGTACGTGCGCTGGAACGACAGCTTCGAGCGAAACCGTGCGCGACCGGGCAACACCTACCAGGTCTGGACCGATGTGCGCCCGGTGGGTGGCACATCGGGCGACGCGCCAGTAGAGCGCTGCAACCAGCGCTGCGCCATCGCATCGAGCTGCATGGCGTACGAGGTGGTGAACGTGGGGAGCGGCTCCGAGTGCCGGCTCAAGAACGCAGTGGGGAACTCCGTCCCGCAGACAGGGGCGGTCACCGCGATCGTGCGCCCGGGGTACGAGGTGGGCTACGACCGCTGGGGCTCCGATCTGGGCTCGCTGACCGTCAACAGCGCCGAGGTCTGCCGCCAGTGGTGCGTCGGCATCACGGACTGCGCGAGCTTCACGTTCGTATCGGGCCAGAACCGATGCTACCTCAAGACGGGCACGCCCGCGCCCACGCAAACGTGCACGTCGTGCACGTCGGGCCTCGTGCGGACCGGCGGGCGGGAGTACGGCGTCGACCGCCCGGGGGGAGACTACAACGTGTTCCCTATGGACTACCCAGAACCGGGGATGTGTCAGAGGGCTTGCGCAGCCAACACACAGTGCCGGACCTGGGCGTACGCAGACCCCTCTTTGTACCCAGCTGACCGGCGCGCGCGCTGCTGGCTGAAGAGTAGCTTGCGTCCGGTACAGAGCGTGCTCGGCGTCGTGAGCGGGGTGCTCTAACCATGAGACACTCCCTCAGCTTGGTGGCAACGGCGTGCTTCGTGCTTGGTTGCGGTCAGCACCACGCTCCGCGGCCGGACGCAGGCGTCGACCAAGGAACCGGAATGGACGGGAGCAGCGACGCCCCGACAACCATCTGTGACTTCCTCATCACCGACGCCCAACCCTGCCCCAGCGACTGCTTGACGATCGCGGGCTTGGTGCTCGCGCCGGAGGACAGCTGCGTGAGCATTGTGGACCGCGACTACGTTTGGTGCGCGACGCGCGGACCCATCCAGTCATTCACAGGCGCGTGCTACGTGCTCGCAGACGGTGCGCGCGTCGTCGTCGACTGGACACCGACGAATCTCCCCAGCGAGGAATACTGCTTCCCTCCGAACTGCGTCCCCTAACGCACGACGTGGACGGGACCAGCCGAGGTCCCGCCACGCCAGCGTTCTCAGCAGCACCCCGGCCCTGTTGACTCATGTTCAATAGCGGTCTAGGCTTGCGTTCATGAAGAACCTCAAGGGCAAGGTCGCGGTCATCACGGGTGCTGCGTCGGGTATCGGTCGCAGCTTGGCGCTCCGCCTGGCGGGCGAAGGCGCACGGCTGGCGCTGAGCGACGTGCAGGAGGACGGACTGGCCGAGACGGCGCGCCTGGCACGCGCGGCGGGGGCGGCCGAGGTGCACACCGAACGCCTGGACGTCGCCGACAAGGAGGCGTTCTTCGCCTACGCCGAGCGCGTGGCCGCCCACTTCGGGGCCGTGCACCTCGTGTTCAACAACGCGGGCGTCGCGCTGGGGGCAACCGTGCGGGAGATGGAACTGAAGGACATCGAGTGGTTGATGGGCATCAACTTCTGGGGTGTGGTCTACGGCACCAAGGCCTTCCTGCCGCACCTGGAGCGCGCAGGCGAGGGGCACATCGTCAACGTGTCGAGCGTGTTCGGCATCATCGGCGTGCCCACACAGAGCGCCTACAACGCGTCCAAGTTCGCGGTGCGCGGCTTCACCGAGGCGCTGCGGCAGGAGCTCGAGATCGAGGGCAGCAAGATCAGCTGCAGCTGCGTGCACCCCGGCGGAATCAAGACCAACATCGCCCGCAACGCGCGCATGAGTGCGAAGGGTGCGCTGGGCAAGGACAAGCAGACGTCGGCCGACCAGTTCGACAAGATCGCACGCACCACGGCCGACGAGGCTGCGCGGGTCATCCTCGAGGGGGTGAAGGCCAACAAGCGGCGCATCCTGATCGGCGCGGACGCCTACGCCATCGACCGCGTGCAGCGCTCGTTCCCGACGCTGTACCAAAAGGCGCTGGCCATCGCGACCAAGTTCGGCGCCAGCGCATAGCCGCACCCCCGTGGGCGACCCACGGAGATTCGCGGGTGTCGGCCGCGGGACCAGACCCGGCGGTGTCGCGCGTCGACGCCCCGCGGCACCTTGACGCCTGGGCGCCGCCGGTGTCGGATGGCGCATGTCGCGCGAAGCCCCGCCCCGTGAAGCCCCAGCGCCCGCTCTCGAGCGACCCGCGCCCGAACGCGAGCCGCACAGCGCCGTGTGGTTGATGCTGCCGTTGGTCGCGCTGTGCCTGCCCTTCGCGTACCGCGTCGCGACGGGCACCCGTGTGAACCGCGTGTTCGAGCTGGGCTTCCGGCAGCGCGCGCTCGGCGACGTGTGGCTCGTGTGTGCGCTGGTGGGCGCCTTGGTGCTGGTGGGCTGCATGGTGGCACGGCGGCGCGGTCACCACGTGTGGGCCGCGCTGGACGTCGTGGCCGGATCGCTGCCCTGGTTCGTGTCGCTGGCCGCCCAGAGCACGAGCCTCCGGGCGAGCCCGCCGTTCGACGACCGAGACGTGCCCCTGTGGGGCCTGGGAGAGCCCGAGGAGGCGCTGGTCGCCACGTACTACATGCACGAAGCCCGCGCGATCGGCGCGTTGACGGCCGCCTGCCTGTGGGCTGCCGCAGCCACGGTGTGGCTGGCGGCGCGCGCCGACCGACCGCACGCGCGCGGCGCCGCGCTGGGGATCGTCACGCTGCCGGTGTGGGGAGTCGTCTATGGCTTCCCAGCCGAGGCTGGCCCCATGCCGGCGTTGGCCGCCGCGTTCTTCACGGGACTCGTGGCTTTCGCGGGTACCCAGCGCTCGCCCGAAGCCCGGGAGGGCGCGCGCACCGCCATCGTGTTGGGGACGCTGACGGTGCTCGCCGTGTGGGTCGCGACGGCCTGCTACACGGTCGTGGGCGTGCAGACGGTCTTCCAGGCCGGCCTGCTCACGAAGCATCGCGTGGTGTTCGACACCCTGAGCGCCGCGCGGCTCGGCGCCCTCGTCGCGCTCGTGCCCGCGGCGCTGGGGATGCGCTGGTTGGTCCGACCGGGAGACGCGCGCGTTGGCGGGCCCGCGAACGTCGCGCTGATCTTGGCGTTCGTGGGTGTGCTGGGGATGGACCGCGTGGGGACTCGGCTGTCGCTCGCGCGCGCCACGCCGGATCCGTGGCCGCCATGGGCGTCCGTCGACGTGACGCCTGTCCCCGTGGGGGACGCATGGATCGACCGAGGCCGCCGCGCCGCGCGCTTCATCCTGACCGACGCCGGCGTGCTCGACCCGTCCGGCCAGCTGGTGGCACGCTACGCCGACACCGAGGCGCTGAGCCGCGCCCTCGTGAGCGCACCCCTCGCGCAGCAACACGACGCACCGGAGGTTCCCGGGCCTGTCCCGAACACGTCGCCGCGCCCAGGGGAAGTCGAGCTGGGCGAGCGGATGGCCATCGTGGCGCTCGACGTGCCCGCGGAGCGGCGAGCCCTGTGTCCGGGGCGCGCCCTGCGTGTCCTGGTGGACCGCTCGCTCGAGATGGCGGACCTGCGTACGTTCGTGCAGGTGGCGACCGAAGCCGGCGTGGTCGAGCTGGACGTCGTGGGGCCGCGCGCGCTCGACGCGGACACGAAGCTGACGCTGCAGCGCGCCCTCGAGGCGAGCGGCCTCACGGGGGTGCTTCCGCTGGGTGGTGACGAGCTGAGCTACATCACGGCGCTGAGCGCCCTGCCAGCGACAGGGGTGCCGGCCATGGACGCCGTGCGGCTCGCGGTGGGCGGCGGGACCGGCCTCATGCCGTGTGCCTGCTGGCGCGCACAGGTGTGGGGAACCGAGGACGCCGAGGCCGTGCCCACCGAGGGCCAGGAGGATGACCGCGCGCTCGGCGAGCAGCTCAACGAGGCCCCACCTGAACACGACCGCTGGGGCCTGCCGCCAGTTCCCCCAGCGCCTCTGTGGCTGGATCCGGACCGGGATGTAACGTCGTTCGTGCTCCAAGCGACATCCCATCAGCGAGACAACCGAGCCTTCATGTGGACCCTCGACCCACCCGCTCCTTGACCCTCGGCCTGACCCTCCTACATTTCCCTCCCCCGACCGCAGAGCGCAACACTTCATGTCCCGCGCGACCGCACGCACGAACAGCCTGGCTCGCTCCGTGAGCCCCGTCCGCAACGCCCAGATGGCCCCACACGAACGCCCCCGCCTCGAGCGCTTTGCCGACGCGCAGCTGCCCACCGAGTACGGCGAGCTGCGCTGCGTGGTGTTCGCGGACAAGGCGACCGGGCTCGAGCACGTGGCGCTCTACACCGGGGACATCGCCGAGAGCGCGGGCCTGCTCACGCGCGTGCACAGCGAGTGCCTGACGGGCGAGGTGTTCCACTCGCTCAAGTGCGACTGCCGCGAGCAGCTGGACCTGGCGCTGCGGCGCGTGGGAGACGCCGGCCAGGGGCTGGTGCTGTACCTGCGCCAAGAAGGGCGCGGCATCGGGCTGGGCAACAAGATCCGGGCCTACGCCAAGCAGGACGAGGGCTACGACACCGTGGACGCCAACCGCGTGCTGGGCTTCGACGACGACCTGCGCCGCTACGACATCGCGGCGGCCATGCTCGCCGACCTGGGGGTGCGCTCCGTGCGCCTGATGACCAACAACCCCGAGAAGGTCAGCGGCCTCGAAGCCGAGGGTGTCATGGTGACCGAGCGCGTGGACCACGTGGTGGAGGCGCACGAGCACAATCGGGACTACCTGGCGACCAAGCGCGCGCGCATGGGGCACCTGCTGGACGAGTAGCCGGGTCCGTGGGCCTCGGCGCGCTGTGGGCCGATGCCTGGAGCGGGCAACGGGAGACCTACGGAGCCCGTGAGCCGGGCGGTCCACCAGTGAATCTTGGGAACGATCGCCAAGGGCGCTGTGGTAGCCTGACGGCCGGATGCGAACCCGAGATGACATCGAAGCGTATTTGGTCCGCTCCCAGCTGCCGTACCGCGAGCTGGGCGATGAAGGCACCATGTGGCTCGTGCGCGACCCTGACTGGGGCGAGCACGTGGTCGTCAACCTAGCCGGCCCGTTGGTCATCTTCCGCATGAAGGTCACCACGCTGGACGCCATCGAGCGGACCGAAGAGTTCTTCGCCACGCTGCTGGAGATGAACGCCCGCGACATGATCCATGGCGCCTACGGAATCACCGACGGCGTGGTGGTGTTGACCTGTACGTTGCGCGCCGAAAACCTCGACTACAATGAGTTCCAGGGGACGTTCGATGACTTCTCGCTGGCCCTCTCCAATCACCTCGACACCCTTCGCGGGTTCGCCAAGTCCAATAGCTAAGGGGTAGACCGTGGGCTTCTTCGGCAGAATGGCGACGCTCATCAAGAGCAACATCAACGACCTCATCAGCAAATCCGAAGACCCGGAGAAGATGCTGAACCAGGTCATCGTGGACATGAACACGCAGCTGGTGGAGGCGAAGAAGCAGGTCGCCGTCGCCATCGCGGACGAGAAGCGGCTTCAGAAGCAGCTCCAGAACGAGACCAGCGTCGCCGAGGAGTGGCAGCGCAAAGCCATGCTGGCCATCCGCGCCGGCGACGACGAGCTCGCCAAAGAGGCGCTGCTCCGCAAGAAAGAGCACGACCAGCTGGGCGCTACGTTCCAGGACCAGTGGCAGAAGCAGAAGAACGCCACCGACCAGCTCAAGCTCGCCCTGCGCGCGCTGAACAACAAGATCGAAGAAGCCAAGCGCAAGAAGAACGTGCTCATCGCGCAGCAGCGTCGCGCTGTGGCCATGAAGTCCATCCAAGAGACCATGAGCGGTCTCTCCGAGACCAGCGCCTTCGACACGTTCGACCGCATGGCCGAGAAGATCAACCAGCTGGAGGCCGAGGCCGAAGCTGGCGCCGAGCTGTCCGAGGAGTACTCGGGCGACGTGCTCAAGCACAAGTTCAGCAAGCTGGAAGCCACCAGCGGCGCCGACGCCGACCTCGAGGCCCTCAAGCAGCAGATGGGGCTCATCCCGGCGGCAGAGGTCGCTCCCGTGCGCGTCGAGGCCGACGTCGCCCCAGAAGAAGCCGAGCTCTCCGACGAAGAGATGGTGGAGCTGGAAGCCGCGCTGGAAGAGCTTAAGGCCCGCGAGGCCTGAGTTCACGCTGCGGCGTGGGCGGCACGGCTTGACAGGCGCGCATTCGGGCGCAATTTCCGCAGCGGAGATTCCCCCGATGCCGACCTACGACTACGTCTGCGACGCCTGCGGTCAATCGTTTGAGCGCGAACAGCGCATCACCGAAGACGCCATCAAGAAGTGCCTCAAGTGCGGCAAGCTGAAGGCGCGTCGCATGATCTCGGGCGGCAGCTTCATCCTCAAGGGGGGCGGCTGGGAGTCGGACCTGTACTCCGGCTCCAGCAACCGCAAGGCGAGCGCCAGCGGCGACGGCGACTCCAGCGCCTCAAGCGCAGCCAGCGCACCTGCAGACGACTGAGCGCGGACCGCGTTCATGACTGACACGGTCGCCCGCCCCGCGCAGCCAACCCGCGAGCGGCTGGCCACCCCGGTCTTTGCCCAGCTGCTGCTGACACAGGCGCTGTTTGGCCTGGGCTGGTGCATGTTCCTGGTGATCCCCAAGTTCGCCGTTCAGCGGTTCGCCGCGGACCCGGTGCAGGTGGGCTGGGTGACGTCCGTCCCCGGCATCGCCATCGTGCTGAGCATCCCCCTGGTGACCCGGCACATCGACCGCTTCCCCGCGCGCTGGTTCATGAGCGGCGGGAGCTTGCTGGTGGTGCTGGCCGCCCTCGGCACCGCCACGGTGCCCGTGCTCGACTGGCGCCTGTACGTGTTCCAGGCCCTGCAGGGGCTCGGGTTTGTGTTCTGCTTCAACGCGGGAGCCGCCATGGCGGCAGACCTCGCGCCCCCGTCCAGCTTGGGCCGCGCCATGTCGTGGTTCGGCGCGTCCAACCTCAGCATGAACGGGGTGGCGCCGTTCATCGGGGAGCTGCTGCTGCCCGACTACGGCTGGCGCGGAGCCTACCTCTTTGCCGCTAGCGCCGCCGCGCTCGCCATGTTGGTCGCGCTGCGGCTGCCCCGCCAGACGCGCCCAGAGCGGCAGGCGACCGACCTGGTGGCGCGCGCCGGGACGTGGGGCTTCGTGACCTGGCCGCTAGCGCGCGTGGCTATCAGCTCCACCCTGAGCGCGTTTGGCTTCATGGCGGTCATGGCGTTCTACCAACCCTTCGCGCTGTCCGAAGGGGTGGTGCAGGTGCGCGACTACTTCTTTGGGTTTGTGCTCATGGCGCTCGGGGTGCGCTTTGGCATGGGCGGCATCTCCGATTGGGCTGGCAGCCACCGCGTCGCGCGGACCGCGCAGATCGCCTACATCATCCCGCCGCTGGCGTTGGCCTGGCTTGGCCCGGAACACCTGTTCATCGTGGGGTCGCTGCACGGGCTGGTGCATGGCGCGCACTTCCCCGCGATGAGCGCGCTCGCCGTCGAACGGGTGGACCCGCACGCCCGAGGCCGCGCGCTGACCCTCTTGGTGGGCGCCTTCAACGGCGGCACCAGCTTGGCCAGCCACGCCCTAGGGCCCGTGGCCAAGGCGTGGTCCTTTGAGGCCGCCTTCGTGGTGGGCGCCGTGATCGCAGGGCTCGGCGCGCTGACGCTCGGCAAGGCTCTCCCCCCAAGCGTCAGCCGGACACCCGCGTCACGTAGCGAGTCGACCGCTGCGGGAGACCTCTAGCGGCCGGGGCTAGTCCTCCGGGAGCAGGTCCACCAGGCGGCCGAGGATGACGGTGTCGTCCTCCGCCGAGACCGCGGGCACGACGGGCTCGTTAGTCAACACGCTGAGCGCGTCGATGAGCGCCTTGCGCATCTCGTCGCAGTTGGCAAAGCGGTCCTCACGCTTCTTGGCCAGGGCGCGCAAGACGATGGCGTCCAGCATGCCCGGCACGCCCGCGCGGACTTCGCTGGGCGCGGGCGGGGTCTCGGCCAGGAGCCTCTCGAACAGCTTCACGGGGGCCTACCCGTATTCGGGATGTGTAGAGCGTGGCCCCGCTTCGTCCCCCTCGACGACGCTCGCGAACAGGCAGATTATCCGGCCATGAAACCCAACCTGCTGCTCTCGTTGCTTTTGATTTCGTGTGTGGCGTCTTGTGGAGGCGCCGCGCCGCCGGTCGAGGACCCGGCCAACGCGCCCTGCGCGCCCGCAGACTGTGGCCCGCGTCCAAGCGGCGCCATGGCTCTGTGCTCCGATGGGGCGTCACGTGGCGGACCCACAGGGGAGTGTGTGCGCACCAGCGCCACGACCTGTGAGTGGGAAGTGCGCGCGTGCCCGGCCGACCGCCCCTGCGGCGGGCTGAGCGGCGCGCAGTGCCGTGAGGGCGAGTACTGCAACTTCGCGCTGGGCGCCTCGTGCGGGGCGGCCGACCAGACGGGCGTGTGCCGCGCGCGCCCGAGCGAGTGTGACGCCAGCGACGCGCCCATCTGCGGCTGCGACGACGAGACCTACGCCAACGCGTGCAGCGCCGCGCTGGAGGGCGTCGCCGTAGCCAGCGAGGGCGCCTGCCCTCCGACCGAGGCCGCCTTGGGCGAGACCTGCGGCACGCGCGGCGCGCTGCCCTGCGCCGAGGGGCTGTTCTGCGACTTCCCTGCGGGCGCCAGCTGCGGCCGAGCCGATGCACCGGGGACCTGCGCGGAGCGCCCCACCGAGTGCGAGACGCGCGCGCGCCGGGTGTGCGGCTGCGACGGGACGACGTACACCAACGCGTGCAGCGCCAACTTGGCCGGCGTGTCGGTGGAGACCAACCGCGCCTGCCGCACGCGCTGAAGGGAGCCGCGCGCAGCGGGTCTGAGGTAGGCTGACCGCATGCGCGCGCTCACACGACGACTCTGCGGATGGACCACGGTGCTAGGGCTGCTGAGCGGTGGAGCGCTCAGCTGTGCACCGCCCAGAGACGGCAGTGAGGGCGCGCAGGTGGAGGCCGAGGCGCGGCGCTGGTCGGAGCTGGACCACGACGCGCGCATGGCGGTGATGTCCACCGAGGTGCTGCCCGCCGCGCGCGCGCTGTTTCAGGGGTTCGACGCCGAGCGCTACGCGAGCGTGAGCTGCGCCACCTGCCACGGCGAGCGCGGCGCCGAGCGCGAGTGGGCCATGCCCAACCCGGACCTGTACGCGCTGTACCCCACGGGCACGCCCGAGCAGCGCGCCATGGTGGAGGAGTTCCCGCTGATGGTGCGCTTCATGCACAACCACTTGGTGCCTGAGATGCGCGGCATCCTGGGCGTGGACGAGTACGACGCCGAGGCGGGCACGGGCTTCGCGTGCTTCTCGTGTCACCCGCGAGGCGGGGAGTAGCGGGCGCCGCTCAGCCGGGCGGTCCGTCCACGATCGCCGCGTCGGCGGAGGGCGCATGCAGCATGAGGTCGCCGCGCGCGACCCGGGCGAGCTCGGTGCGCGAGCCCACGCCCAGGATGCGGTAGATGTTCTTGAGGTGCGTGCGGACGGTCTCGTAGCCCACGTCGAGCGCCACCGCGATGTCCTTCGCGGACGACCCCAGAGCCGCGAGCTCAGCCACCTGCCGCTGCCGAGGGCTGAGGCCATCGAAGGGGCTCGCGCCGCTGCGCTTCTGGGGAAGCACGAGCCAGAGCTCGCCGCTCTCGCCACGCAACGGGACGATCGTGGCGCGCGTCGCCGACGGTGCGGCCTCCGCCGGCGCGACTCCGTCATGCGTCCACCAGCGCCCGGAGCGAGGGTCGTAGACGCTAGGCATGCGAGCCCCGTGGCGGCGCAGCGTGGAGCAGCTGCCCGCGGCGCGCGTCCTCCCGCGCCTCCATGGTGGTGCCTTTCATTCCATGGGTTGTGCGTGACGCGGAGGCACGAACCCATCCCCCACTTGGGGGATGGGCGTCGGCGCTCAGTCCCGCTAGGGATCCAGACGGCGCGTGGGTCGTCGAGGTAGACCGACCGCAGCGTGCGGAAAGGGAGCGGACGTGCACATCGACTCGTATGGACAGGGGAACAGCGTGGTGGTCCTGCATGGGACCCCTCAGGAGCCCAGCGACCTTGAGGGGCTGGTCCGGGCGCTCGCGGAGACGCGGCGTGTGCATCTGGTGCACCTGCCGGGGTACGGCCGTGAGCCCGCGCGCCTGGGGCGGTACGACCTCGACGGGATCGAGCGAGAGCTTGGGGCTCAGCTGAGCACCCTGGCGCCCGAGGGCTACAGCCTGCTGGGCGTGAGCGGGGGCAGCTACCGCGCGTTCCGGGGGGTTCAGCGAGGGACACTCAGCCCGTGGGGCATCGTGGCCTTGGGGCCGCTGCCGCTGGTGGTGCAGACGCTGCGCGACGGATGGTGGGGGGCCATTGGCGCGCTGCGCGGGGGCGCGGACATGTGGGCGTCCGTTGTGGAAGGCCTGTTCACGAGCGACTTCGCGAGCATGCGCCCCGAGGTGCCGGCTAGGTATCTGGCGCAGCTGCAAGGCATCGCAGCGGAGACCGTGGCCGGGGAGCTCGAGGCCATCGCAAAGGACCCCGACTGGTCCGAGCGGCTGCGCGACGTGGGCTGCCCCGTGTACATGCGCGTCGGCGACCTGGACGTGAACACGCCGCACACGCTGGCCATGCAGGCGCTCCAGTGGCTGCCCCGCGCGCGGCTGGACGTCGTGGCCAACGTGGGACACCTGGTGCACCACGAGGACGCGGACGCCACGCTAGGCGCCGTCTGCGAGGCGCTGGGCATGTTCGAGTCGGAGGCCGGTGCCGCGCGCCCGGCGCTGCGCAGGCACGGCTAGCGCACCGTCCCTGTCCCTACGCGGACAGCGCGTGGAGCTGCCCCATGGCGCGGGCGAGCTCCACGCGGTTCGCGACGCCGAGGTTGCGGTACACGTTCTTCAGGTGCGACCGCACCGTCTCGGTGCTGATGCCCAGGTGCGAGGCGATCTCGCCGACGGTCGCGCCGCTGGCCGCGTACTCGCTGACCTCGGTCTGACGTGGGGTCATGGACGCGTCGGCGAAGAGGGGGTCTGGGGAGTCGGGTAGCGGCGTCGCTGTCGAGGCCGCGGGGCGGACGCAGAGGGCGATGGCCGGACCCTCGGGGTCGTCGGCGCCCGTGGCGCTGAGCATCCGCCAAGCCTCAAGCTCGACGCCATCGGTGGGGAGCAGCAGAGAGCAGTGCGGCGCGTCGGTGAGGGCGTCGTAGACCGCGGCCACCCATGAGCGCCGGGGGCGCTGCGCAGCCGCTTCCGTGTGCGTGGAGAAGACCACCTCGCCGCGCGTGTTGAGGACCCAGAAACCGTTGTGCTCCGCTTGCATGGGGGGATGCAGTACACGTGGCGTGCCAGCGCAATTTGCCGCAAAAACCGCTCGCGTTGTCCGGGGGAGCGGACTGGGGAGGGTTGGGCGTCCGGGATTCCAGACAAGTGTCCGGCCCGGCCAGAGGAGACCGCAGACGTCGACCTCAGATCTGAAGGCTGAACCCAAACGTGGCCGCCCACGCGGACTCAACGCGGAGACCGCCGGTCGCGCAAGAACGCTGCGAAGTGAGCGCGTCCGTGGCGCAGACCTCCTGGGGTAGCCAGATGCGATACTGGCCGCGAAAGTCAAAGGAGAACACGTCGCCCGCGAACAGACTAAAACCCAGCTCCAGAGGCACGCCGAATGCCGCAACGGTGCTGGTGGTGTCACCTACCAAGCGCATCCGCAGGAGCGGTTCGAAGCCCGCGCCGAAGACAAGGTCAAACGCTCCCCCTCCATCCGGGCGTGTATGAAAGGTCGCAAAGATGCCCGCAGAGTAGGTCAGCGCGTCACCCGAGTCGGCGTTCACGGGCGACGTGCCCTCGGCGACGGTGGGCCAGCCCTCGAAGGGCTGAACCACGGCCACCCCGCCACCGATCTCCAGCGCAAAGAAGCGGTGCAGGCGGTAGCCCATGCGCATCCCCGCGTTGACGCCGTAGGAGAGGCCCTCGCCCCCCGCGTCAGCCCGTGGACGGAAGAGCGAGCTGTCATCGCGCACAAAGTGCGTCACGCCACCGAAGAGAGAGAACCTGAAGCCGCGTGTGCGGGGCGCGCTGTATAGAGGGGAAGCCTCGGGGGCACAACCGGACTCCGTTACGCTGAGGCCCGCGGGGCACTGAGGTGGGCCGCTGCAGCCTAGCTCCGCGGACTCCCAGCGCTGACCCGGCCAGCAGCATCCGCCGCCGTCGATACGCACCATGGCAGGGTCTTCACAGCCACTGGCCTCCAGCACGACTGCGAGTTGATGGGCTTGCCCGGGCACCGCAACGAGTTCCTGCTCGTGTGTCTGGTATCCGGGAGCCGACACAACCAAGCGGTGCGGACCCGGGTCGATGGAGAATGGGGATGTGCGGTCGTCAACTGCGACGCCATCAAGCGTGACGTTCGCCCGCGGCGGGGTGATGGCCAGGGTGAGCAGCACGACGCGCGCGCGCAGTAGGTGCAGGGCCTCTCGCAGGGCCTCGCGGTGTTCGCTGACCCAGGGGTCCGGGTCGCCAGCGAGGGCTAGGCTGAGCGCATGCTCGGCCTCGGCCCACCGCTCCAGGCGCATGAGGACCAAGGCATGAGCCGCGGCAAGGCGTGGAGTGCCAGCCTCTTGTCGCGCAGCCCTCAAGATGGTCTCGGCGCCCTCGTCTTGCCCTGCGTCGGAGAACGCCTCCGCGCGGGCGAGCGCATCGTGCGGTTGAGCAAGCGCCGGGTGAGCCACGCCCTGCATTCCCAACCACAGGAGAGCGCTCAGGTACGGCAACTTCCACCGAATAACGGGCATTGTGGAGCTCATCGGGCACCCTCCGCAGCACACTCACCGTCTGCACCAGACTCACAGGACTCCGCCATGCGTTCGCATGCCGCTAGGCGGCCGCGCACGCACAAGTGCACCAGACCGGCACAGCCATCCGTGGCGGACGCGGTACAGGCCACGCGATAGCGCTCGATGGCGAGCTCCTCCTGGTCGAGGCGCCTCGACAAGAGGTCGCCTTCGAGTGCGCAAGCGCGTGGGACGCCGCCTTCGCAGCCACGCGCCAGCAGGCCCCGAGCATCGCTGACGTCCACCGACTCATCCGTGAGCAAGAGCTCGGCCGCTTCCACACACGAGTCCAGCGCGCCGCCAAGGCAACCACCACGAAGCAACGCCAGGAGACGCGGCGCCCCCGCACCGCCGCTGCGGGCAAGATCTGACGCGGCCTCGCACGAGCCCGCTTCGCCCCCCAGGCAGGCTCGCTCGAGCGCGACCAACGCCGCCGCCTCGTCGCGTTCGATGCCTTCACTCCCCAGGAGCGCATGCCCAAGACGAGCACAGTTTGACGCGCGACCTCCGTTGCACTGGAAGCGCTCAAGCGCGAGTCCCGGAGCATCGAGTGCCTGGCTTCCGGGATGGGCCTGCACGAAACGGCTGCCTCGCTCGCAGGCGCCATCGAACTCCGCGAGGCAGGCCTGTCCGTAGAGAACCGCGATCCGGCGGTGCGCTGCGTCATCCTCCCCATCTAGCGGCTCGTGACTCGCGTCGAGTTCACCCTCGAGTACCTCCGCAAGTCGCGCGCGACTCTCTGGGTCTTCCAGACGTGCGCCGCTTTCAAGGGCGGCCCGACGCTCTCGAATCGCGCGACGGTCGCTGCGCTCGGACACGCTGCGCGCCGCATCGCGACAGGCGGTCGCGATTGCCCCGTCGCACGCCCTCATGAGAAAGCGCGCGCCATCCCGAGCGCCGGACCGCCCCAGCGAGATCAGGGCATCACCCAGCACGTGACACGCCTCCGCCGACCCGCCGTCACAAGCCCTGGAGAGGGAGGGTCGAGCCCGGCGAACGTCGTCGTTCTCAAGGAACGCGCGGCCCATCTCGAGGCACGCCGCGTAGTCGCGTTGCCGAAAGCAGCGTTGCTGCAACGGCACCACTGGGGGCTCTTGCGGGACAGCGGGCTCCGGCGGGGCGGTCGGGAGCTCCGCGACAGCGGCGGGCTGCTCGTGAACCATCGGCGAAGCAGCGACGACGGCGGGTTCCGAGGCGGCGGGCTCCGCTGGCGTCGAGGCGGCCTGGATGCTCGCGGTAATGCGGTCTCGCGTCGCACAACCTCCGCGGGCTTCCCCCGCACACGCGATGTTGGCCGCCGCTAGGGCGCGCTCCAAGTCCACGTCGCCACCGCGCGTGCTCGACAGGAGGGTCGCGAGCCCGGCACAGGCGTCAGCTCGCTCCGGTGCGCAGGCCCGTTCAAGTTGGTCGCGCGCCGACTCCGGGTCACGCCTCATCGCCGCCAGTCCTAGCGCTCCGCAGCTCTCGAGATGGCCCAGCTCACAAGCGCGCTGCTGAAGCGGCGCCAGGCTTCGTCCGCGGGTGCCCGGAAGCAGCGCCACGCAGGAGCGCTGACTGCCCGATTCGCAGGCCGCCTCAAGGATCGGGCGAGCGGCGCGCGGGTTCCTTGAGATGGACGCCAACGCCGCTTCCTCGCAGACCTCGGTTCGCCCGGCACGACACGCCGCCAAACGCAGATCCGTCGCTCGTCCTTGGTCCGCCGACTGTCCCTGGCCCGCCGCCACCATCTGCGCCAGGCGGAGGCAGGCTGCTCCGTCGCCGCGATCGCACGAGCCCTGGAGGTAGGGCGTCGCCCCAGCGTAGTCGCCACGGCCGGCCAGGAGCTCGCCGACGCCCTGGCAGGCCGGCGTGAGGCCGGCATCGCAGCCGCGTGTCAGGAGGCCTGGTAGGGCCGCGTCGGCGGGTGCTCGCATGCGCAACAAGAGCCCAGCCTGACCGCATGCAGCGGCGATGTCGGCCGAGCATGCGGTGGCAAAGGCGGCCTCAGCACGCGTGCGGTCAACCGAGCCGCCGAGTCCGGCAACCAGGCTATGGCCCAGCGCGTCGCACACCGCGCCGTGCTCTGGATCACAGCCTCGGGCCAACTCCGGCGCGGCGGCGACGTGGTCCCCCGCCTCCGTGTGCCACAGCCCGGCAAGCCCGCAGGCGTCGGTGCTGCCGACCCGACAGCCGTACACAGCCGCCTCCAACGCTCGGACCGCGTCGTCCCCTCGCGACCTCGCGCGCAAGGCGCGCGCGAGGCCTGCACAGCCGGCACCCGACCGCATGCGACAGCCCCGTTGATAGGCGTCTATGGCGGGGTTCAAGCGTGCTCCCCGGGCACCTGTCGCCAGCGTATCCCCTAGCGCGACGCACCCCTCGGCCACTCCATCCTCGCAGGCTCTTGAGAGCGTGGCGCGAGCGCGGGCGTGCTCGCGGGCGCCATCGCGGTCGGCCAAGTGGTTGGCGGAAAAGGTCTCGCAGCTGACTCGGTGGCCACCGAGGCACGCGCGTACGAGGAAGTTGTTGATTCCGGCAATGTCGACACCGAATTCAGGTCGCAACCGATAGAGCGCGGCGAGGCGTCCGCAGCTCGACGCAACGTCTCCGTCACATCCAATTCGATACAACTCTGCCGCACGACGGAAGTCTTGTCGTGAGCGAATGTGCCAGTCTCCGACGGCGTCACACGTGGCCACGTTGCCGGCTTCGCATGTCTGTGCGTTGGCAGACGCGCTGTCCAAGAAGGACGTGAGCAGGACCGCCAGGATCCCGAGTGTGGTGAGTCGACTCGAACGACTCGAACCCCACACGCGTGGGGATGTCCTAACGCACATAGCTGTCTCCATTGCAGTCCCTCTAGAAGGAAAGCCCAAGTGTGAGCATTGGGAGGCGAGACCCACGACCGACACCAGTCAGCTCTGTGGAGAACTGAATCGTAGGACGCAGCGACGAGCGATGAAGCGCCGCGGCCAGGCTCAGGGCGACACCCGGGCCGGCGTCCGTAGACTGGCGGAATGAGGAATTGGACGAGCAGTTCGAGCACCGCTGGACGTTGACGGAGAGTCCGAGCCCGATGCGAACGTGGAGCTTCTGCATGGCATAGGCGCCTGTCGCCATCAGTCTGAGGCCGTTGTACAGATCGAACTCCCCGTCGAACGGATCGAACGGGTCGACCGCGTTGTAGACCTCCACGTTCCAACCCAGAGCCACCTGCTGGTCCAGCGCACTCAGTCGCCTTTCCCAACCAAGCTGTGCGCTTACCGCGACTGCCTTGCCCGTTGGCGTTCCTGCGATGCCGAGCGCAAACGCAAAGTACACGCCGAGCGCGCGAAGCGGCTCGACCTCGTCGTCGGGGTGAGGCAGCGTGAAGGTGGTCTCCAGTTCGCGCCCCGCCGGAGGTGACGCTGCGTCTACAGGCTCGGGCACGAAAGCACCATCGAGTGGCCCTGGTGCCTGCTCGGATACGCGAACAGGTAGTGCTGAAGCTCCCGACTCCGGCGGCTGTTCTTGGGCAGGCGGTGTGCCACGTTCGTCGGTGCCCCCGGGGACCAGCCGGAACATTGGCGGTGTCGCCTGTGTTGAGCGCGACCGCGTCGCGCGTTGGTCACCGGGAACGGAGTAACCCTGTGCGAGCGCCTGGTAGTCGCGTGTCGATGGTGAATCATCGACCGCTTCATCGTACCCAAGCGCGGCACGTCTGGCAGCGTCACTCTGATCATAGATCACGGGACCTGACGAACCTCCGCAAGCGACGAGAGCGACCGCGCACACGACGTGGACAAGACTGCTTGCCGGTCGGACAGACAGCATCAACGCATCCATTCCGGAGCGTCTGCGTCTGCGGCGGGCGCTGCGGGGGCCGTCGGAGTAGCGGCGGGGGCGACGACAGGCATCCCGCGTGCGGCACCAGGCGTGACGCCGCCATTCCGGAAGCTCCGGGCGACATCGTCCATGATGTTGCCTGTGAGCGTGCGCCAGACGAAGGTACGGTTCTGCATGTCGCCGGTATCGAGCGCGACAGAGTCTTCGCTCCCAGAGCGGGGCGGCCTCGTGTCCTCATTGCTGGGCCTCGGGGTCGCCGTGGAACACGACCACACCACGCGACGGTGGAACAAGCGTCCCACCTTGTGCGACCCACAACTCACAAAGTACCGGCGCTCGGACCAGTCGCTGCTGTTCAGGGTTCGGGTCTCTCGGTAGAAGAAGAAGCTCTCGTGATCATGCTGGTCGGCGTCTAGGTAGTGGGCCGTGATGTCCACGGACACGGACGGCATCGCCGCACGTGAGATGCCGTCTTCCTGAGCACGAAGAAAGCTATCCATTGCGTCTGCGACCCCGGGCCGCGCGAGATAGTCGCCCAGTTCAACGCCGCTCCGCGTCGCGCGGTGGTACGTGCGCGTCCAATTGGCTTGCGACGCAACCGTCGACGTGCCCCACTCAAGCGAGTTGACGGTGATGAGGACGTCGACGCCCATCTCCGCGGCGGTGACTTCGAGGATGTCGCCGCCATTGGGGGTGTAGGTGTTGGGGCAGGCGCCTTCGGCGGTGCACGTCACCTCCGGTCGCGGCCGTCGCTGCTCCGCTCGGCGCTCGATGGCGGACCAGTAGATGACCCGGTACCCCTCTTGCGCGAAAGCGCTCTCAAGTGCGGCCATGGGCACGCCACAGCGCAGGTGCATGAGCTGGGCCTCCGTGTCCGACTGCCCTTCTCCAGCTAGGTAGTCTCTACAGCGCGCGTCTGGTCGAATGGCGACAGTCCGGACTTGTGCAATGTACTCAGCACCCGTGGGGGAGACAACAACCCTTGGATGGCGCGCATCATCATTGTCCATTGCGAACGATGTTCGAAGACTGAAGTAGTTCGCGGAGCATCCAGATAGCAACGCAAACACTGACACGATCACCTGACACACCACCGTATATCTCATCCGCGATCTCCGATCGTATGATTCACATACATGCAAGCCACTACTCTCGTGGCAAAGCCCAGACTCGACTCTCTGCATCGAGCTGCGCCGAGCATTGCCGCTGAGCTGACGGCGCACCATCCCCCACTCGGGGGATAGGCGGGGGAGCGGAAGCCATGGACGGTCGGCACGAGGAGACCTCTCATGACCTTTCGCCGACTATCACGTCTGTCATTGCTAGCCGCGTCGCTGACCAGCCTGTGGAGCGCCTGCCTTGCTTCCGCACCCGCGAAGGCCCAGAGGGCGTGTCCAAGCGCTCCGGCTCCCATCATCGAAAGGGAGCCCTATCGGTTTTCGGGAGAGCTCTGCTTGACCAACAGCGACCTCGCGTCGCGCGGGGTCGAGTACCTCCGGCTGCGGTACCGATTCGGCGCGCTGATGGGCGAGCCGCATGAGCAGTTTGCGATGGCGTGGGTCAGCTCGACACCGGAGCGGAGGATCCACCGCATCCAGTTCCGTGCTCGTGTAGCGAGCTCTATTGGCGGCGACATCTACGTGCTGTTTGGCGTCGACGAGATCCCGCTTCCCGGCGACCGGTTCGGTATGTCGATGGCGGGGAGTCCCGATTGGGACGAGATGTTCGTGGGTCCGAGCGGGCAATTCATCGCCCCCAGCACCGCTCGTGACGTCTACCGAGCGGGCTTTCAGCTCGTCGACCTGGAGGTGATTCAACTGGACGTAGGACCTACGCCCTTGGTGGGGTCGGACGCGGCGCGCGCGCCCCTCACCCCACGTCCGACCGTCGAGCCAACGCGGCGGGCGGGCTCGTGCAACCAGGACGCGGACTGCGCTGCCGGCGGCGCTTGCGTCAACGGGAGTTGCGTGGGGACTGGAGAGCTCAGGTTCACGCTCACATGGGATCGTCCCGGCGATCTCGACTTGCACGTGTACACACCAACCGGTGAGCACCTCTACTACGGTGGCCGCGCCACCCCCGACGGTGGCGTCCTGGATCGGGACGACATGCATGGTACCGGACCTGAGAACGCTTTCTGGCGCAGCTACCCGACGCCAGGGCGCTACAACATCTGCGTGGCGGCATACTCAGTCCGCGCGCCGACGTCCTTCGTCTTGGACTTGCATACACCGGACGGGAGCACACGACGTGTTGAGGGTGTGCGCAGCGCAGGCCAGTCAGGTTGCGACGCAAGCTCCCCCCTTGTCGTCGCTTCCGTGGAGGTTGGGTCCGCGCCTGTGGCGACGACCACTGGAGCGCTCGGGGCCTGTCATTCCGACGCCAGCTGCGCCTCGGGTCAGACATGTATCGGGGGGGCGTGCGTGGGCACCGGAGAGCTGCGTTTCACCCTCACATGGGATACGCCCGGAGACCTCGACCTGCACGTCTTCACTCCCACCGGCGCGCACATATCCTACGCCGGTCGTTCTTCTTCCGACGGCGGACAGCTCGACCGTGACGACCAGAGCGGTGTTGGCCCCGAGAACGTGTTCTGGGCGACCGGCGCAACCCGTGGAACGTACCGCCTGTGCGTCAACCCGTACTCGATACGTCGACCAACGAACTTTACCCTGGATATCCTGATGCCCGACGGGTCCACACGGAGGATCCAAGGGCGCCGTGAGCGCAGCGGGGGCGGATGTGGAGGAGGCGCGGAGAACGCAAACACGGTGACGAGTCTTGTCGTCCCATGACACGGCTGGAAAGCGGGCTACGACACCCTACGAGCCGTTCTTCGGCGTGGGGTGGGCGCGGCGGTGATCCACCCATCCCGGCCGAATGGCTCGTGTCCCCCGTTTGGGGGATGGTACCCAGGGCACCGTACCCCCATAGTCTCCCGGTTCGTCGAGAGCGACTTCCCGTCAGTCGACACGACGACCGTCATCAGAGCCCGTTCATCGCTGGATGCCGCTTGATGATGGCCAATCAACGACCGGAGCGCACATGTTTCAAAGATTGCTTGTTTTCGGCGTCTTCGCCATCATGTTCGTAGCCTTGTTCAACGCCTCGAGCGTCGCCCAGGCGCAGGTAGAAGCCCTCCACGACCAGGAGGCGCGTGGTCTGTTCGAAGCGGGTCAGGCGGCCTTTTCGGACGCCCGCTATGCAGATGCTCTTAGGTACTTTGAAGAGGCCTACGAGCTCAGTCGGCGCCCTCAGCTCCTGTTCAACATTGGCATCAGCGCGGATCGGCTCCGGCAGGATCGAGTTGCGCTCGACGCCTTTGAGCGCTTCCTTGCCGAGACGCCTGATGACACGCCACATCGCCACGACGTGACGGCGCGCATCGACGTACTGAGGCGCGAGGTCGCTGCCCGAGAAGCGCGCGATGCCGAGGTGGCGAGAGCCCAGGAGGAGGCGGCGCGAGCCCAGGAGGAGGCGGCGCGAGCCCAGGAGGACGGCGGGCCTGTGCCGCGCGAGGACTCGGCTCTTCCGGAGGGCGAGGCGGCGCCCGCCTCCGACGCCGTGCTCGTCCCAGCGGCGCCCGATGCCGAGTTCGAAGCAGCGGCCCTCGCGACGGCGCCTGAGCGCACCGCCTCCGGTGGGTCAGTTGGGTGGGCGCTGACCGGGGGCTCAGCTGCGCTGCTAGGCGCCGGCGCTGTCCTCTTCGTTGTGGGGCAACGCAAAGCTGCCAACGTTGAGCAGGCAACCGAGGGAACCGCTTGGAGTGCCGTGTCGAGCGATGCGCGCCACGCGGATCCGCTTCGCAACGCGGGCCTCGTTCTCCTAGGGGTCGGCGTTGCAGGAGCGGGTGTGGGCATCGCTTGGGCGATCGCTGGGCGCGGTTCGCCCGACGGCGCGAGCGCTCGCGTCGAGCTGCTCCCGGGTGGCCTGCGACTGCGGGGAAGTTTTTGAGTCGATGGGAAGGAGGCATCTAGTCGTTCTCGGCTTGCTGCTGGTCGGCGCATGCTCGATCGAGCTGCCTAGTGGCGTGTTCGCATGCGTCAGCGAGCTGGAGTGCCCAGACAGATGGAGTTGCTATGCGGGGCGGTGCTATCGGGACGCCGTTCTTGAGGACGCTGGCGCCACCGAAGACATGGGGTCGGATCCTCGTGATGCCGGGACCACCCCGAGCGATGCTGGACCTAGCGATGCCTCGGTGGGCGAGGACGTCGGCGTGAGCCTGTGTGCGGAAAACCACGGCGGCTGCGACGCGCTCACGACTTGTGACGACTCCTCCGGTGCTCCGGTTTGTGGCGCGTGCCCTCCCGGCTACGTCGATGAACTCGGAGATGGAACGTCGTGCAGCGACTTCGACGAGTGCTCGGTAGACAACGGCGGCTGTGGCGATCCTCGCTACTACACATGCACAAACCGGATCGCTCGAGAACCCGAGTGCGCCTGCGCCGCGGGGCATGCGCGAAGCGGAGGCACCTGCATCGCCTGCGCCGCGACTCAATACTGCGCCGGTGGCGCGACCCCGCCCGAGACTTGTCCCGTGTTCGTTCCAACCCATGATCCGTCTGAGCCGTGCGGTGGGTATGCCCAGGTGAGCGCCGGCCTCTACCACACGTGCGCACTCGGTGACGGGGGAGGCGTGACATGTTTCGGTTCTCCGGCTGCGGGCGGGCCGCCGAGCAACTTAGGCACCGTCGTGCAGATCTCCGCGGGGGGGATTCACTCGTGCGCGCTCGACGATCAAGGAACTGTGACCTGCTGGGGCTACAACGCGAATGGCCAGACCGACGTACCGACCGGGCTCGGGCGCGTTCTGCAGGTATCCGCCGGCAACTTCCACACCTGTGCATTGAACGAAGTCCGGGCGGTGGTGTGCTGGGGGCTCGGCTCGTCCGGTCAGACCGATGTCCCGACCACTCTGCAGGGCGTGGTGCAGGTCTCGACGGGCGATTCGGTGAGCTGTGCGTTGGACGGTGCAGGGAACGTGACCTGTTGGGGACTAGTCTCGAGCGGGGTCACCAACGTGCCTTCGGACCTCGAGCATCCTCGCGAGATCTCCGCGGGTGGCTACCACGCTTGTGCGGTCCAGGCCTCACGAAGCCCCCGGTGTTGGGGGTCGTCCACCTACGGTGAGGCAGCAACACCCACCGACCTAGGCTCCCTGGCGCATATCTCTGCGGGCCGCAACCACAGCTGTGCGGTGGACTTGAGCGGCTCCGCGCGCTGCTGGGGCGCCAACGCCGAGAACCAAAGCCAGGTCCCAAGCGATCTTGGGAGCGTGGCTTCGGTGTCCGCTGGGGGCTACCACACGTGCTCCATTGACGACGGGGGCACCCTCCGATGCTGGGGAAGCAACAGCCATGGTCAGAGAGATGTCCCAAACCCGTAGGCGAGCAGGCGAGCGGTGGCGCGCCGCCACGCGCTCGCTGAAGTCGAAGTCTCGCCGCCGCGCCGGCACCGACAGCGGCGCTCGAACTCCTCCAAACGCGACGGTCCTGGTCTGCGGACTAGTCGCCTGGCTCCTTGTGGGTTGCTCCGTGGAGATTCGCGGCGGTGTCTTTTCCTGCTCCTCGGACAGTGAATGCCCCGCGCGGTTTCAGTGCGTCGCACAGCGCTGCTATCGCGAAGGGAACGCGCCCGACGGAGGGATGCCGGCGGACGCGGCCGCTGATAGCTCGGGAACCCAGTTCGACTTCGGATGGCTGGACGGGAATGCGCACGGCGACTCGGGCCCACCAGACAGCGACGTAGTCGACATGGACGGAGGGGGGAGTGTGGATCAGGGCGGGGGTGCCTGCATGGTGGACAACGGTGGATGCGATCCGCTCGTGACATGCACTGTGGCGTTCGGTGGAACTGTCTGCGGCTCCTGTCCCCCTGGCTATTCCGATGACAGGGGAGACGGCAGCTCCTGCACGGACATCGACGAATGTCAGGATGGTTGGAATGGAGGCTGCGACCACACCTGTACGAACGACGCGGGGGGCTATCACTGCTCCTGCCGCGACGGGTGGGAGTTGGCGGCGAACGTGAAGGCTTGCGCAGACATCGACGAGTGCGCGGAGGACAACGGACAGTGCGGGGACGCGGACTATGTCGAGTGCACGAACATGGTCGGCGGACCTCCAAGCTGCACTGATATCGATGAGTGCCGGTTGAACAACGGTGAATGTGGCGATCCGGCGTTCTGGATTTGTCAGAACGAGAGCGGCGCCCCCCCGACGTGCACGCGCGCGAATGGTTGTGCTCCGGGGTATGCCCCCGTAGGTGGTGGAAACTGCGAGCGCTGCACGGCGTCCGAGTATTGCGCCGGTGGCAGCGCCGGGCCCGTTGTGTGTCCGGTATATGTCCCAACCCACAACCCCGCTGCCACCTGTAGCCACTTCGTGGAGGTATCCGCCGGGGTTGGGCATACTTGCGCTTTGGACACCACAGGCGAGGTCTCGTGTTGGGGGGGGAACAACTACGGCGAGGCTACCGTTCCGGCGGGGCTCGGCCACATCGTACAGGTCGTGGCGAGCCGCTTGGCGACCTGCGTACTGGACGCCACGGGGCACGTGACTTGCTGGGGCTTGAGCGGCGGCACCACCGCCGTTCCGTCTAACCTTGGAACGGTGCAGCAGATCGCCAGTGGACAGGGTCATAGCTGCGCACTCGATACTGAAGGGGCCGTTCGATGCTGGGGGGATGACGCGCATGGGCAAGTCTCGGTGCCGACCGACCTGAGGGCGGTCGTGTACCTCGCCGGCGGCCGGTACAACTCGTGCGCTATCGATGACCTGTCGGTACCCCGGTGCTGGGGCTGGAATGCCAACAACCAGACGGTGACTCCCGCCACAACGGGAGCTCCGGTTCAGGTCGCTGTCGGGAGCGGCTTTGTGTGTGTGCTGGACGATCTCGGGTTGTTGACCTGCTGGGGGTACAGCGTCGACGGGCAGACCAGCGTACCGCAGGGAGTCGGCCAGGTGGCGCAGGTCGATGCGGGCAACTTTCACGTATGCGCCATCAACGAAGCTGGTGCTGCGACGTGTTGGGGACGCGGCACCTACGGCGCAACGAACGTACCGTCAGACCTCGGCGTAGTCCGACGGATCTCGGCTGGCGGTAGTCATACGTGCGCTGTGACTAGCGCTGGGGCCGTGCGGTGTTGGGGGGACAACGCCGCGGGCCAAACCGACGTGCCCATGCCGTGATCATGCAGCTCGAACTCCACCAGCTCGATCGGAAGTACGCGGGACTGCGGATCGCGGACCCGGCGCGCCGCAGTCAGCCACCTCCTCGACGCAGGGGGGTGCTCCCCAGCTCATGACCACCGAGCTGCGCACCACCCTCGCGGAGCACGCCGCGGGCGACTACCGCGTGCCCATGAACCTCTCCGACGAGCTGCTCACCGTCGCCGCCGAGCGCGACCTCCCGCGGCTCGATGAGAGGCTCTTCCTCGAGGTCTTCGCCACGCCGACTCCGGCACGCGCAGCGGGACGCGAGCGGTGAATCCCCTCGACCCTCGGGTGATCTACTGCGCCCCAGAGACCGCGCCTCTGGTCGCGCTGCTGGCCGTGGTCAACGCCGCCGAGTCCGCCCTGGTGGTCGTCCACGCGCTCGAGCGCATCGAGGGCTGCCCCTCCACCGAGGTGCGCCTCGCCCGTCGCCTACGCACCGCCCTCGCGCGCTCCTCGAAGGCCACGCACGCCTACCTCGACTACGTGGTCGACCTCGCCATCCCGCCCCCGCGCGCGGCCCCAGACGCCGACATCTTCTGACTCAAGACACCCGCCCGGAACCCTGGCGGGCGTCGTCGTCTCCGGCGCTGGAGCGCGGGAGCGCCGCGTCCATCACGACTCGTGATCGGAGGCCCGCCATTTCACGCGACGCCACTCACGGTGACTAGCTTGGCCGGGGGGACGCTGCCACCGCGTCCACCGATGCCTCGAAGCTCGCTACGTCACATCTGGAGGTCAGCCGGGTGAACATAGAGCCCCCAGCACGTCACCGCACTCGCGTTGTCCACGACGCACGTGTAGTCACGCCCAGTCGCGATCTGTACGACCGTACCCACCCCCCCGGGCACCGTCGTCTGGCCCTGACTGTTGTCCCCCCAGCACGCCACCGCACCCGCATCGTTCAATGCGCACGTGTGGCCGCCGCCCGCCGCGACCTGCACCACCGTACCCAGCCCGCCCGGCACCGTACTCTGGCCGTACCCATTGTACCCCCAGCACGTCACAGCACCCGCATCATTCAATGCGCACGTGTGGATCACACCCGCCGCGACCTGCACCACCGTACCCATTCCGCCCGGCACCGCGGTCTGGCCCTGGCCGTTGTGCCCCCAGCACGTGACGGTCCCGGCATCGTCTACCGCACATGAGTGGTTCTGACCCGCCGTGACCTGCTCAACCGTTCCGATCCCGCCCGGCACCGTTCCCTGGCCGAAGGCGTTGTACCCCCAGCACGACGCCACGCCCACACTGTTCACCGCGCATGTGTGGCTCGAACCTGCCGCGATCTGCACCACCGTCCCCAGCCCCCCGGGCACCGTCGTCTGGCCAAACCCGTCGTATCCCCAACACGTCACTACGCCCGAAAGGTTCACCACGCATGTGTGGCCAAAGCTCGCAGCGAGCTGCACCGCCGTGCCCAGCCCCCCGGGCACCGTCGCCTGGCCAGCCCCGTTCTCCCCCCAGCACGTCACCGCGCTCGCGGCGTCCAACACGCACGTATGGTTCTGACCCGGCGCGACCTGCTCCACCATCCCCAGCCCCCCCGGCACCGTCGTCTGGCCAGCCGCGTTGCGCCCCCAGCACGTCACCGCACCACCATCGTCCAGCGCGCATGTATGGTTCTCACCCGCCGCGACCTGCACTACCGTCCCCAGCCCGCCAGGCACGCTGCTCTGGCCCTGACTGTTGTCCCCCCAGCACGTCACCGCACCCGCATCGTTCAATGCGCAACTGTGCCGCCAGCCCGCCGCGACCTGCACCACTGCCCCCAGCCCGCCGGGCACCGTCGTCTGGCCATACGCGTCAAACCCCCAGCACGTCACTGCACGCGCATCATTCACCGCGCACGAATGGTCTGCGCCCGCCGCGACCAGCACCACCGTCCCCAGCCCGCCGGGCACCGTCGTCTGGCCCTGAGCGTTGTTCCCCCAACATGTCACCGCACCTGCGTCGTCGAGTGCGCACGTGTGGCTCCCACCCGCCACCACCTGTACCACCGTCCCCAGCCCGCCGGGCACCGTCGTCTGGCCATACCCGTCAAACCCCCAGCACGTCACAGCACCTTCATCGTTCAAGGCGCACGTGTGGCTGTATCCCGTAGCGACCTGCGCCACCGTCCCCAACCCGCCAGGCACTGTGCTCTGGCCGTTCCCATCGGCCCCCCAGCACGTCACCACCCCTGCGTCGTTCAGCGCGCATGTACTGCCTTGACCCGCCGCGACCTGCACTATCGTCCCGAGCCCTCCGGGGACCGTGCTGCGGCCCTGGAAATTGTACCCCCAACAGACCACGTCCGCGTTCGCGTCTACAGCACAGGTGTGCTGTCCTCCTGCGCTGATCCGGCCCCGCAACGCAGCGCACTCTCGGTCGGTCGTGGCCGACCCCTGCATGGCTTCCGTTTGGCCTGGGCCGCAGGCGGCCCATGCGGTGCAGCTGCCCGCGTTCAGGATATCGCTATACTCCCCCGACGCACATGCTGTGCACACCCGGTTGCTCGTCGCGCTTCCCGCAGCGCTCACGTACGTGCCCGCCGCGCAGTCGCTCCACGTCGCGCAGCTCGTGGCGTTCGTCCCCGCGCTGTAGGTGCCCGCGGTGCAGGCCGTGCAGCTGCGGTCCGTGGTCGCGTCGCCGTTGCTCACCACCGACTGGCCCGCCACGCAGTTCGTGCGCGTGGCACACGCCGTCGCCGGGTTGCCGTCGTCGTCCCAGGTGCTGCCCACGCAGGCCACCGCCGCCGTGGAGCCGCCCGCGCAGTACTCGCCCGCGCTGCAGTTGTCGCACACCGGCGCCGTGGTGCTGGTCCCCGGCGCGCTCTGCTCCGTGCCCGCGGCGCAGGACCCGTGCGCTTGGCACATGGTCTGGTTCGGGGCGGTGGAGTACGTCCCGCTCGCGCACGCCGTGCACGCCTGGTCGCTGGTCGCGGTCCCGGCTGTGCTCACGTACGTACCGGCCACGCACTCGCTCCACGTCGCGCACGTCGCCGCGTTCGTGGTCGTGCTGTAGGTGCCCCCCGCGCAGGCTGTGCAGCTGCGGTCCGTGGTGGCGTTCCCGTCGCTCATCACCGACTGCCCCGCTGAGCAGTCCGTGCGGGTGGCGCAGGCCGTGGCCGGGTCGCTGTCGTGGTCCCAGGTGCTGCCGCCGCAGGCCACCGCGGGCGTGGTGTCGCCTGCGCAGTACTCCCCCGGGCTGCACGCGTCGCACACCGGCGCCGTGGTGCTGGTCCCCGCGGCGCTCTGCACCGTGCCCGCCGCACACATGCCGTGCGCCAGACACATGGAGAGGTTGGTCGTGGCCGTGTACGTCCCGGCGGCGCAGCCCATGCACACGCGGTCGACCGTGTCCGACGGGGTGTTGCTCACGTACGTGCCCGCCGCGCAGGTCTGCCACGAGGTGCAGCTCGCTGCGTTGTTCCCGGTGCTGAAGCTGCCGCTCGCGCAGCCCGTGCACACGCGGTTCGCGCTCGCGCTGCCCGCCGTCTCTTCGTACTGGCCGGGCACACACGTCGCCCACGCTGTGCAGCTGGGGGCGTTGTCCGCCGTGCTGTAGGTCCCGGTGACACACACGCTGCACGCACGGTCTACCGCGGCGCTCCCCGCCGTGCCCACGGACTCGCCCGCCACGCACGTGGTCCACGCGCTGCAGCTGGCTGCGTTCTCGGTGGCGCTGTAGCTCCCCGTCGCGCACGCCGTGCACGTGCGGTCGTTGGTGGCGTCTCCCTCGCTGGCGACGTAGCTCCCCGCCGCACAGGTGGTGCGCGCCACACACACCGTCGCCGGGTCGCTGTCGTCGTCCCACGTGCCGTCCCCGTCGTCGCACGCCGCAGCCGCCGCCGCGCCGCCCGCGCAGTACTCGCCCGCGCTGCAGTCCGCGCACACCGGCGGCGCCGTCATCGTCGCAGGCGCGGTCTCCACCGTGCCCGGCGCGCAGGCGCCCACCGGCACGCACGTCGTCTGGTTTGGGCCCGATGTGTACGTCCCCGTCGCGCACGCTGTGCACGCCCGGTCGCTCACCGTGGTCCCCGCCACCAGCACGTACTCGCCCGCCACGCACGTCGTGTACGCCGTGCAGCTCGCCGCGTTCTCAGCGTCGCTGTAGCTCCCGCTCGCGCACCCGCCACACGTGCGGTCCGCAGTGGCGCTGCCCGCCCCCGTCACGTATTGCCCGGCCGTGCACGTGCGCCACGCGCTGCAGCTCGACGCGTCTGCCGCGTCGCTGTACTCCCCGTCCGCGCACGCCGTGCACGCCTGGTCGCTCGTCGCTGTGCCTGCGGTGCTCACGTACTCGCCTGCCACGCACCCCGTGTACGCCGTGCAGCTCGCGGCGTTGCTGCCCGCGCTGTACGTCCCGGCCCCGCACGCCGTGCAGCTCCGATCGGTGGTCGCGCCGCCCTCGGCCGACACGTACGTCCCCGCTGAGCACGCCGTGCGCGCCACGCACGCTGTCGCTGGGTTGCCGTCGTGGTCCCACGTGCCGTCCCCGTCGTCGCACGCCGCCGCCGCGACCTCGCCTCCCGCGCAGTACTGCCCTGGGCTGCACGCCTCGCACACCGCTGGCGCCGTCATCGTCGCCGCCACCGTCTGCACCGTCCCCGGAGCGCAGCCCGTCAGCGCCACGCACACCGTCTGATTGGGGCCCGACGTGTATGTCCCCTCCGCGCACGCCGTGCACACCTGGTCGGCGCTCGCGCTGCCTGCCGTGCTCACGTACGTGCCCGCCACGCACTCGGTCCACGCCACGCAGGCAGCCGCGTCAGCGCCCGCCGCAAAGGTCCCGCTCGTGCACCCCGTGCACACCTGGTCGCTCGCTGCCGTGCCCGCCGCGCTCACGTACTCCCCCGCCACGCACCCCGTCCACGCGCTGCAGCTCGCGGCGTTGATGGTCGTCGCGTACTCGCCCGCGTCACACGCTGCGCACTCTCGGTCAGTGTCTGCCGTGCCCGCAGCGCCGACGTACTCCCCGGCGCGGCACACCGTCCACGCCACGCACGCCGTCGCGGCGTCATCGTCGTGGTCGTACGTGCCCGTCGCGCAGTCCTCTACCGGAACCCCCCCGCCGCAGCCGACCCCTGCCAGCGCCGCTAGCAAGACCACGAACGCAGGCGTCCATCCGACGAGGCGCGAAGGGTTGGCGGTGCGCGAAGTCACGGCTCGGCGGCGCACCGGGCAGGCGGTCAGGCGGGGGTCGGTCATGGCGTCTCTTCCGTAGCGGTCCAACGCGCCGGACAAGGGGATGGCGCTGCCCACAGACTGCGTGCCCCACCCACGTCAGCGGAATCCCCCGTTCGGGGGAGGGTCCGAGCAAGGCCCGCGTGCTCCTATAGAGGACACCCGGGTGTGCCTGGATGGGGAGGGACTGCGACGCGGCCTGTGGTCCGGCGCTGCTGGACCGACGAGCCCTACGGCCCCGCGAAGCTCGCGCGCTCAGTGCCAGTTTGCAGGCTCACAGGATTCCCTGATGGCCTGAATTCGCAGTCCGCCGGGACCACCAGTTCTTCAGCCACCACGAACTGCGCGCAGTCAATCTTCTTTTTCATCCGTCTCGCCCGTCTCGCAGCAATGTCGCGAGCGAGGTTCGCGCGTCTTGGAGTAGGCGCTCCACCTCTGCCAGGTCAAGGCCCAGAGTCAGCGCGATCTCTCGCGTTGTAAATTGCGCGAGATCAACACCAACTAGGATGGCTCGTAGCTTGAATGGCAATTTCCCAAGCGCAACAATAACGCTCTCATCTTCCTTTCGTCCGCTCTTGCGATCCGCGTCCGTGGCCGCATCTGCGAGTTTTGACGCGTCTTGTAGCTCGCCGCGTCGGGCGGAGACGACTCGGATGGCCATGCCGAAGAGGGCAACGCCCATGGGGAGGGCGGGCTGTTGCGCATGGAGCACACGCACCAGCGTCTCTTCGATGACTGCTTTTTGCTCGGCCCCATGTACCCCGAGGAGAGTCAGACGCGACTGGAGCGAAGGCGCCTCCGCCCTAGCCTGCGCCCACCTTTCGCGGGGCGAGGTCGTCACTCCAGCCCAGTCCGCCGGCGGTGAGTTGAGAAGTTCAGCGGAACGAATTCGGGGCGCGCCTTCATCTCCTTCCCCTTGTCGGCAAGAGTGGCGAACCGTTCGTTTGTCTAGGTTGGACTGCGAATAGAAGAGGGCGGTCCAGCGGAATAGCCCGCCCCGGAGTTCTTGTCATTAGGTGTCAGATTCCGTGGGACGAATACGCGCGAATTCGGCATTTTCTGGTCCACGGAATTGTTTGACATTTGGATTGACAGACTGCAGCCCCTGTCTCTAGTGTCCCCATCTGAGGAACTAGAAGGGCAGCGCGATGAGGCCGCACGGGGTCGGGGCGTGGAGCGCGTGGAACGCATGACGGACTGGAGGAAGGACACCTATTGGCGTGCGCTGAAGGAGGACGCGCCGCGCCTGCTCAACCAGATTCGGCAGCTCGGTGCGTCCGAGGATGAGGCGAAGGACCTTCTTCAGGAGACGCTGATCCGAGTGTTGCAAGCGCGCGACCGCTATGACGGTCGAGTTCCCGTCGGTGCCTTCGCGTTCGGCTTCGCCGTTCGCGTGGTGGCCAACTCTCGGGCGGGCGCCGCGCGACGCAACCGTTTTCTCGCCCGCTACGCCACCGAACAACCACCTTCGGCAGTTGACCCCACTGCGCGCTACGAGGTCACCGAGCGGGTTCGTTTGGCCTTGGAGCGGCTTTCGTTCAATCATCGCGCAGTCCTGGTAGCGCTCGACATTGAGCGGATGACGGTTCCAGAGCTGGCTCTTGCGCTGAGTATGAACGAAAACACGCTCTATACGCGTCATCGCGAGGCGCGCGCCAAGTTTCGAGCCGCACTCGAAGCGCTCGACCGAGGTGCGGGCGGATGAGCCAAGACCCCAAGGACGAAGCCCTGGAGGAGGCTCTGGTCGCGCTACGGCGCGCCGCGGAGAGCGGCGCTGCCAAGCCTGGTGACTTGCAGTCAATTTTGGACGACCTTGAGCTGCGGCTCGACGATCTCCCCGTCCTTCCAGAGCTGCCAAGCGCGCTGGCAGACGAGGACTGGGATGCGCCCTTCGATGACGACCCCCCCCCGATGACTCGGGAGGTGACGGGGGGAGCGATCCCTCGGGCTCGGGTACCCCACCGGGCGACGCGGGGACCGGTGGGACTGGCGGGGCGCCCGTCGACGGCGGTGGCCTGGCCTCATTGGTCAGCACGCCCATCACGCTCGGACGCGCGTTGCTGACCCTGGCGCTGCCAGCCGCAGTCCTTGGTGGGGTCCTTGGCGCTGGGGGTGCCAGACTCGCAGAACCGAGCGAGTCGCCAGCGGTAGCGGTCGCCCTTGCCGCCCCAGACACCGCTGCCGACCTCAGCGGTCAAGCTGTCGACGCCGGAGCCGACACCCCTCCGGTCAATTCGGACCGGCCTCAGGAACCGGCTGCAAGCGAGGCGCCGGACGAGCACGTGCCGGACGATGGTTCACCACGCTCCCCTCGTGGGAGGGACACCCTCACGCAAGAGAGCCGGCTCATCGACGGGGCGCGCATCGCGTTGAGCCGGGGCGACGCGGAGTCCTGCGCCACGTTCGTCGCGCAGCATCGGCGACGGTTTCCTGAAGGCGCGCTGGTCGAGGAGCGAGAAGCGCTGGATGTCCGGTGCCGTAGGGTCGCCGGCGACCCCAACGCTGCAGCCGCTGCGGGGGCGTTCCGGGACAGGTTTCCAGGAAGCCCTCAATTGGGGTCGCACGAATGACGGTCCGTCGGCGCCGGCTTCTCATCCTGGCAGCTCCAGCGGCTTGGCTGCCCTTGTTCGTTGCGCTTGCGTCGTCGGCGGCCGCGCAGGTGCCGACCGTGGGCGTGTTGACATACGACGCGAGCGGCGCAGGGCCGAGCTGCCCCTCAGAGAGCGACTTCCGCGCGGCGATTGCGTCGCGGCTGGGCCGCGACGCGGTCGTCGCGGGAGGCAACGTCACCTTGCACGTGACCATCACACGTTCCGGCGGGACCTACTCAGGCACGTTCGTCACGGCGTCTGGAGGCGGCCCCGAAAGCGCTCGTCGCGAGCTGAGCTCAAGCGCGTGTTCAAGTCTGGTCGACGCGCTGGCGTCGTCCATCGCGCTGGCTCTCGAACCCGTGGTGGCGCCACCCGGGGTGTCAGGTGTGGAGCTCGACCCCGATCTAGACGCGCGTGCGCTGGCCGCGATGGCGGCGCGGGCCTACGAGTCCGGGGCGTTTCTGCGGGCATTCGAGCTCTACCGGGCGGCCTACGACCTCTCTCCTCGACCTGCCCTGCTGTACAATATCGCGCTCGCGGCAGACCGGTTGGGTGCGTTGAACGAGGCCGCCGACGCCTATGGACGCTACGTCGCGGCCACGGACCACGGCGCGCGGTCACGGGTCATCGCCGAACGTCGGCGGGAGATCATCCTCCAGGCGCTCACCGATCGCGCCGCGATGGACGCAGCGCATCGCGAGGAAGCCCGACGTCGAGAGGAGGCGTCGCGCGCCGCGGAGGACGCCAGACGCGACGCAGAGCGAGAACGCCTCGCCGCAGAGGCCGCCGCGCGCGAGGCTGAGCGCATGCGGGCTGAGCGGGACGCCGCAAGTGCCCGCGAGGCTCAAGCACGGGAGGCGCTGCTCCAGCCCCCATCCGAGCTAGCCCCGTCGCCCCGCCGACGCCGAATGGCCATTGGTGTCACGGTGGCCGTGCTGGTCGTCGCGGGGGCCGCGACGTCGGCCGTGTTGCTCACCGGGCGAACTCGCTACGAGGAGTACACGCCCACCTCCTTCGGACAGACCGTGTTCACGCTCGGGAGTCGCCCGTGACTCGCGCGCCGACAGCTGCCACGCGCGCGGCGCGCCTTGTGTACCTGTGCGTGTCCTTCGTGTCCTTGCAAGGGTACGTCCTGGCGGGCTGCGTGGACGTTCGCGTTCCCACCGAGGCGGTGGTCGAGATCTCCGCCGACCCCGACCTCGCGCGAGACATCTACGGCATCCACGTAGAAATTTGGGGCAACGATGGGGAGGGTACCCCGTTCGTGCTCCGCGAAGAGCGCGACGTCACGGAGGTTGCCTTTCCCTACACGCTCAGCCTGGCGCCACGCCGGCGCGATGCGCTGCGTGCGTACCGCTTCACGCTAGTCGGGACCGACGAGCTCGGCCGCACGGTCGCCGTCGTGCGGGTTCATTCGGGGTTCATGCCGAATCGACGGCTCCGGGTTCCGGTACGGTTCGAGTCCCTATGCCGTGGCGTCATCTGCAGCGACACCGACAAGACCTGCCGGGCGGGCCGCTGCGTCAGCGCCTATGTGCCTCCTACCGCGCTGCCAGACTTCGGCGCCCCGAGTGCAGACGGCGGGCTGGTCGACACCTGCGACCTGTCCAACGGCGGCTGTGACGTGTCACGCCCTTGCCACGCCATCGGCTCCGACGTCGTGTGCGGCTACTGCGCGACCGGACTCCACGAGTCCGGCGACCGAGGTTGCGCTGACGTGGATGAGTGCGACGACGGAATCGACGACTGCCACGCCTCCGCCACATGCATCAACGTCCGCGCAAGCTTTGAGTGCGCCTGCCCACAGGGACAGTCGGGTGACGGGCACGGCCTGCTCGGGTGTGTAGCGGCCGCGGCAACCGAGACCTGCAACTACCTGGACGACGACCTCGATGGCAGCGTCGACGAAGGGTTCATCTACGGTGAGCTTCCTGAGACCAGGCGGCTGGTCACCGGCCAGTTGGCGGAGCCGCGCGCCATCGCGCGCTCACCTTCGGGCGACATCGCATACGCCTACCTCGATGGCTTGGGAACGGCTGGGGACACGGACCGCGTTCGCGTGTTCGGAGGTGACCTGAACAGCGTGCTCAGCGGCACCCCCGACGTGGCGGTGTTTCAGCCAACCGACTCCCACCGCATGATGTGGGCGGGCGACCGCTTTGTCCTCGTGGGCCAGCGCCGCGCCTACGCCTGCGGCTCTTGTCCGGTCTTTGCATCCACCTTTGACCGCGTTGGGACCCCCATCCTGCCCGCGACGATGCTCTTCTCAAGTTCGGCCCACATGTCCCCAGGCGTCGGCCTCGTGGACAATGTCGTTTGGCGGCTGGACCAAGTGGGACAAGACGTAGTGGCGCGCCGTTTCGACGTCGACGGCAACTTACTCGGAGTCACGGCGACGCTCTTCTCGGTCGCGCCGGGCACGTCCATCCAGTCCAGCTGGATTGAAGTGGATGGGAGCGACGTCTTGATTGCGTACTCCGAAAACGACGGCGGCGGCGCGTACCATCACAGGCTGGCGCGGTTCTCGCGCACCGGGCAGTTGCTCACGGGTCCGGTCTCGCTGCCTCCGATGTACAACAACTCGGCTCCAGAGATCGCCTCCGACCTGAAGCATCCGTTTCTCGTTTCGGGTGCCGATCTCTACGTCGCAGTTCAGATTGGCGAGGGCAGCGTTTCTGAGTATCGGGTTCTCAGGCTGGACCGGGCAACCCTGCAGGTATCGGCTGAAGCCTGGGCAGCAACCTCTGGCCCGTACGGCGCGCGCATCGTCTCAGACGGTCGGCAGCTCTACGCGTTGACGTACGACCCGCCCAACGCTCCGTATCCTTCCATCACGCGCCTGAACTCCGCCTTCGAGGTGGTCCAGGGCCCCGCGGTCGTGCTTGGCCAGTCAGGACTTCCCTCACTGACCTATCACCCCTTTCTGCGGGAGACCCCACAAGGCGTGATCGCTGGCGCGGGCAACTACAGCACGGCGTCCGCCCTAAGCCGCTTCGCTTGCGGTCGACAAGTCAGATTCCAGTTGTCGGCCGCAGCCCACGCCGAGTGTCCGGGGGGTGGGTGGGTGCTGGGGTACGACTACAACGGACTCGTCGAAGCGACTGGCCCCGGCGAGGCTTTGCTCGCGATGCTCCCCCTCAGCGCGACAACGGGTGACATCGGCCTGCGCGCTCGATGTCCCAGCACCGGAGACTCCTTTCGCGACTGGTCGCCATGGATTGGTCAGCCGGCTGCGGCGGCAGGGGTCAGCGACCTGACCCTCGACGGCGTTCAACTGAACGACGCCGAGGCCCTGGTGTGCAACTACTTCCCCTCGTGCCCGTTCGGGCAGCCAAGCTACTGGACCACGCCCCGGCTGCCTCTTGAGGCCTCCCTACACGGCACGTGCACCAGTGCCCCCGTCATGTGCCCACCGTGGTGCGCGGACGCGAGCTGCACGTAGGGGTCACGGCCCAAACCAGAGGGCGGCTCCGATCGAAAAGTCGACGCTGGGTCCGCTGAGGGGCCGAAGCAGCCTCAGGCTGTAGCGTGCTTGGAGGTCCAGCCGCATGCGGTCTCCGAGTGGCAGCAGGTAGCCGGCGAACACTCCGCCAGCGAACGAGCTCGCGTCGGGCCGATAGCTGAGCGCTAGCCGGGCCCCGATGTGCGCACGCCTGCCCAGGTCGAAGGAAACCGCGGCTGGAAGCACGAAGCCGTATTCCACCGTGGTTCCCTTGCCGTATTGGCTCGCCTCGAACGCGACTCCGGTCTCGATCCGCAGCCGTCCCGCGAGCGCGATGCTAACGGGAAGGCCGAGCTGAAAGCCCCAATCGAGCATTCGGATGGCGAGTTGTCCGCCGATTTGCACCGAATCCGTTCGGAAGAAGGCATAACGCCCGTAGACAGGGATACCTCCCAAGCCGCCCGAGCGATTGGTGTAGCGGCTGTTGAATGAGCCAACCGTCGTGTTCCCGGTGAAGTACAGGGGCAGGGCGTCGATGCCCAGCTCTAGGTCGTCGGTGACTCCGTAGGACGCCCCAAGCCCGAGGCCCACGGCGACATCGGCTGATAGGAGCTCCGTCCCGTCGCGAGTGTAGTCAGCCGTCGACGTGAACCGAAGGCCAGTCTGCGAACCATCCTCGCCATACATGTAGCCGCTGCCGAGCAGGGCTGGGTCGCGCGCAAACGCGTCGATGCGGAGGCGGCCGCGCGGTAGAACGAGCCCCCGTGTCGAGTACGCATCAACGGGCGGCGACTGCCGAGGTGAGGGTGCGTCCGGTTGTGCGGCGTCGGTCGAGCCCGCTTGTGCGGCGGATTGCCGACCATCACCTGGAGACGAGGTGATGGTGATGGCGCGCGCCGCTGGGACGTCGGGCCCCTGGGTCACCGTCTGCTCCTCGGAGCTACGGTCGGGACGCTGTATCCGCTCCCCAGCCAGGTCGAAGCGCACCGCTTCCTGTGCGGCCGGTGGGGGCATGGGTGGTTCCAGTCGGACGGTCTCTTGCGCACGCGCGGTGCCCAAGGACGACAAGCACAGCCCTCCGCAACTCAACGCAAGGGTCAGCCATTTACGACAGCGCATGGTGGCGACCTATCGTCCACGGGCAGGCTCGGAAGCCTGCGCCGGAGCCTGTTGTCCGCCGCCACACGTCCCGTCTACACCATTGCAGTGGTGCGTGACCCGACCATCACGCAACGCCGTCGCGAAGGCAGCGAAGGTCTGCTCGAGCAGCGCGAAGCGCGCGGCCGCTGCGGGGTCTGCTGCGTCCGCCGTGGTCCCAGCTGCCGGCGCTTGGCCTTCCGACTCGGCGGAGCGGATGACACAGCCAACCTCGTCTGCGCACTCGATCAACGCACGCCGGGTAAGCGTGCCGTCTGACATCGACTCCAGCATCGTGCCGCGGAAGTGCCAGGCGATCTCCCCTGTGGGCACGAGCGAGACCACCGCCACCAACGTGACGGACCGCCGCACGACCCCCGCGATGCCCTGCTCCAGCTGCGGAAACACGCTCGCGGCGGCGGCGCGCGTCGGGTCGAGGGGGGCCCCAAGGGGATGCCCTTGTCGGTCGGCACGGTGAAGGGTTCGGTCGAATTCCACCGAATCGACGACCTCCGAGGTCTCCAGGGTAACAATGCGAATCAGACCTTGGACGCCCAAGGCCTCCGCGGCCTGCTCCGGGCTGAGGTCCCCCACGAGGGCGCGCCGTCGCAGGGCATCCCAGCTCACCACGCGAAATCCAGCTGAGTTGAGCGCCACCTCCACCGATTCCATCAGGACACCGCAGTCCATCGCGATGAGCGGCGCAGCAGCGGGGGCCGTCCCCGAAGCCGCCCCATAGCTGCTCGACGTGCACCCATCCGGCCACAGAACCGCCACGCTGCGCAGGGGCGCTCCTCCCTCCGCACCCGGTGCACGGACAATCGTGGGGGGCACCGGGGTCGCCCCTGTGCCCGCGAAGCGCGCGGTTGAAGACCCCACGTAGTACGGCGAACCACCACACCCGATAAGGCTCAGAATCGTCGCAAGAATGCTCAATGAACGCGAAACGGTCATCACGTGATCTCCAATTGGGAACCGATCCCCTCCTGTCGCCTTCTTGTCATGGGTCGCGACATTCCGTGGAGGGCGGCGCTTGAACCGTTGGTTCGTGGGTAGTCCTGGTCGCAACGGTCTCAACGGTCTCAACCGGTTTGACCTCCGCGCCACGGACTGGCGCTCGACGCGACAAGGAGGGGCATGTCCGACACCTCCCATGCAGTGCACCCGACGACCACGCCACGATATCTGTGGGACGGGCATGGGACGGCCGTCGCTATCGACTGGATTGTGAGCATTCTGCTGACCTTCGTGACCTGCGGCGTCGCGTCCTTTCTGGGATACCCGGGGTGGCGCTCACGCAAGCTCAACACGGAATTCGTTCGCATCCCGGCCGGTCGCATCACGTTCACGGAGACCTGGGCCGAGTCGCTGGGGCGCAGCATCCTGGTCACCATCGTCACCATCGTCACCTGTGGGTGGGGCATCCCGTGGGTCATCGTGTGGGAGTGCCGAGCCTGGGCGGAACGCTGCGAGGCTCCAAACGGTGTCCGACTCAAGTTCGACGGTACGGCGACCGAGGTCATCGGCCTCTACTTCCTGACGGTGTTCGCTTTCATTCTCAGCCTCGGCCTGGCCACACCATGGCTCGCGACGTCTTGGTTGAAATGGATTCGCCACCACACCGTCGTGCATGAGCCCTCCGCTGCACCGTACAGGCTGCGTTGCGACGCTGGGGGCATCGCGTACCTGGTGCAAGCCGCAGTCTCCCTCTTGCTGGTCTTCGCCACGCTGGGTCTCTACCTCCCGTGGGCAGTCGCCCAATGGCACCGCTGGTCGTGGTCTGTGACCAGCGACACGCGGTCAGCCCCCCTGGTCGTCCCGAATGGCCCGCAGACCCCAGCTCAGTGGCTCGCCGTGGGAAGCGCGACCTTGCTTCTGATCAGCTTCGTGTCGCTCGTCGCAGCGTTCGGTCGCAACCCCGGTAGGGTCGGTCATACGGTAGAGAGCAGCGACTACGCCGCTGGCTTCCCTTCCCAGGAGGAGCGTTCGTCTGAGGCACCTTCGGCGATGGGTTCAGGTGGGAGCGTGACCGGGTCGCCCTCGGGGTCTCGTGGGAGCGCGCCCGCGCAGCCCCAGGCGCCCACCGGATTCCGACTGACAGAGTTCGCGTCGCTTGGCCAGATCGGACTGCTATACCGACACGCAGTTGCACGTGGGCAGGCCTCATCGCTGCGTGTGCGTGGTTCCGGCGCGGGCGGCGGCGGCGGCTGGACTCTAGTCGTCGAAGGCGACCATGCGTCGGCCGCTCGGCTTGCCGACTCACTCGGCTGGAACACCGCAAGCGTACAGCCCCTCGGAGGGGCGCCCGTCAGCCTCGTACCTGTCATGCTCACCACGACGGTCGAGGCCAACCTCCGTACGGGCCCATCCACAAGCCACCAGGTTTCAGGTGTCGTGCCCGCCAAGAGCCTTATCGTGGGCTTCCTCGGGAGCCTGGAGGGGGTCACGGCAGCGTACGGGCAGAGGGGGACGTGGGCCTACGTGAGCGCGTCCAGCGACGACTCAGGCTGGATGGCCGGTGCGCTCCTCGAGACCTATCAGGGCTGTGTTCCAGACGGGGCAGCGTTGATGAGGGCCTCGCCTAGCGTCCCCGCGTTTGGAGCGTCCCCCTTGTTGCTCTCTACCAACGTCCGCCTGGAGGGCAGCCGGCGATCGGTGGTCGTCGCGGTGGCGCGCGACCCTGCTCGGCGACAGTCCTTCGTCGGCATCTACCCCATCTCGTCGCGCACGTGTCAGCTCAGCACGGGTCAGGTGACCACGGTGTCGAGCTACGTCGCGCAGATGGTGTTGTTCGAGCTCACGCGCGACGCCGGTCCCACAGCGCTCGCGCTTGGCACCCACCCAGGGTGGTCTCCAAGCCCGTCGGGCCACCTGGACTGGAAGGTGTACGTGCCAGGTAACAGCGGGCGCGTCATCTGGTCTCAGCAGGTTGCCAACTCCGTGCTGCTCGATACGTCGAGGTCTGAGAGAATGCGCTTCCAGCAGAGCGTGGGGCGTGGGGCGTCTGCCACGTACTTCCCGCTCGTCCTCCGGAGGAGAGGCGGAGAGACGCGCTACGCGTACATTGGGGGCGAGTTGATTCCGGTGACCGGGCCGTAGTCCAACGTGCGCGGCGCCCGCGGAAGCGCTTCGAGTAGGACGAGGTCGTGCTGGGCGCAGACCACGGCGCTGTTGTCCGCAGTGCCCACGGAATCACCCCGGGAGTGACAAGACGAAGGTAGGCGCACAATGGCGCTCAAATCCCGTTCGAAGTCGCTCGGTGCGCGAAAGTGGAGTGAACATGGATTCAGAAGAGTCGAAGATCGCCAAAGAGACGAGCCTCCTCAAGAAGGAGGTAAACTTGATGGCCCTCCGACCGTTCATTCTTGCGTTCCGCAAACCGGGGTCGTTCCGGGCTTTCTGCTTCCTGCTTCTCGGTCTTCTTGGAGGGTCCCTGATACTTGGCTTTATCGCCCTGTCTTTCGGGATGTGGGCCTTCGTAGTAGGTCAACTAGAACACGACTTCAGAGTCGGCCTTCTCTTGTCTGCCGGCGTCACTCAATCGCTTATGGCTACGTGGACGTATCTCGCGATTACCATCATCGTGACACGCGGCGAGGAGATGAAGACGACGGTCGGAGACGACAGGTACTTCGTCGTACCCATAGCCGTCATCCTCTTCCAGATGACTGGAGAGCTCGTTGCGGCATCCCAAGTCGTCGCTGGGGGGGTCGCGATGTTCGGACTCTGGACCTCCGAGTTCAGCCTCTTTCAATATCTGGAACTGGACCCATTCGGACTCCTGCCGAGAATGTCCGGCAGTGCAGGGTTCCTCGGTGGTCTCATCGCGATGATGACCGCCATGCTGACGGCCACCTTCGTGCTTTTCACAACTCAGTTCATCGCAGAGTGTGCAAGGGCGGTCATCGACATCGCCATCAACACGCGCCGTGACGTGTGCGAGGAAGCGCGGGTCGACGGGCCATAGCGACCACTCTTCACCTTCCGCAGATGCGTCGGTGTTGCGACAAGGCCATGTGTGGGAGCGCAGCATCATGGCCTTGTCTTCGATCCCCTGACCCCCACTGCGGTCGCGTCACCTCTCCACGGCACCAAACGCGCTACCCTTGGACCGGCGGCGGCCTAGAGGTCGCCTTCGGCGCTGAGGACTCGGAACGAGCTCGTTCTACCTCGAAGGAAACGCCGAGGCGGACTGCGCCCGTCTCAGTCCGGGGAACCACACGGATTGGAGGCCCTCACGACAAGCAGAGAAGGAGTCCACCATCCACTGCGCCGCTCACGCCACACGTCCTTGCATCGCTACGCTTCTCGCCGGGGCTTGGTCGGTCTTGGGAGCCAAGCGGTCATTCATGAGGACAGTGGCCGGCACGACCTTGACACCTCCGCGCTCGCGTAAACGCCCGCTGTCTCTTCCGTAGGACTCTTCAGCGGCTCGACCCGCCCGCCGTCATGTCACGGGGAGAGGCACACCATGCAGAACGTCTACTCGACCACCACCGCACTGATCTTGGCCGTGACTACCGTGGGCTGTTCCGCGCCCCGCCCATCGGCGCCAGATTCCGGCGGACCAGAGGTGGACGCCTCAAGTACGCCAGACGCGGCGACTGACTCCGAAATCGTGATACCCGACGACGCTGGGGGACATGCGACGTGGCCGTCATCTCGCATCTTCACGACCCGCGTCGGGGCTCAGTCAGTGGAGGGCTCGAATCCGTGTTCCTCATCGACCAGTCACCAGGTAGGCGCGCTGGCATGGGGAGTCGGTGCCGACGGGAATGACCTTCTGGCCATGGGGCTAGTCGGCTCCGAGACGTGTGTCCTCGACGCGAATGCGACAGCGCGCACGCTCGTGGTCCTAGCGCTCGGCGGCCGCTACTTGTCACCGCAGAGCCGTCTCGCTCTGTGGGTTGAGCTCGGCAACACGGATCTGACGCCGGTCGAAGCGTCACTTCGTCGCTCCCCTTCACTTCAGCAGGCGCTGCTCGACCCGACGCTCGCAACCTCGGTGCGGGAGGCCAGAGACGACTTCACGCGCATCACACTCGCCCAGCCGCGGAGGCTGGTCCCCGACCCCGACCATGGCCTCGAGAATCTCGAGTTCGGCGAACCCATCCTCAGCGCTGACCGCACACAGGTCGCGCTGTCCGCACGTCTCGGGCGCTATCCCGGCTGGACGGGGCTCCTTCTGAGGGATGTCGGCGAGATCCGCGCAGTCCGTACAGGGAGCTCCATCGTCTACCTCCGGTCGTCAGACTTCATCGACGTGTACCGGGTACTGCAGGCCTATCAGCCAGCCGTCGTCGAAGGCAACCTCACTATCTCTGTACAAGAAGGCCCCGACGTCGACGTTCGCGTGATCGCCCCCTCGTTCGTTGGGTATGCGTCGCACGCTCTGAATCCCGATCCCCGGGTGCCACTGAGTGACGAACTTCTCTATGGCGAGGTCATGGGCCGGTCGCTGGCGGGAATTGCTGCACGCATGGTTGCTGCTTTGCTTCCAGACTTAATCGGCGAACTGGGCTCGTCACCCTGTGAGGAAGCCATTCTCGAATTCATCGCCGCTTCGGTGACCGAAGTACCGACCAACCTTCCGACGACTATCGGAGAAATCGACGGTTGGGCGAACGACGTTCTGACGACGCTTATCGACAACTTCCACACGCTCACTGCGTGCTCCTTCATTGGCGTTCCTCCGCGGTGGCTTTCTTGGTTGGCGGACAAGGTCGCCCTGGTGGACGATTTGCTGGACGCAATTGACAACACGCTGGATCTGGTCGATGTCGTTGGCGGGAGCCCCTTTGCATTCCACACGCTCGAACTGTGTTCGGTTTGTTGCGCAGGAGGTGAGTGTCCGACCGCCTGCGGCGTCGAAGCGGGTACCCTGGTGTGCTGTGCGTCGGGTGCGTCCACGGCGGAGATCTGCAATGGAGTGGACGACGATTGCGATGGCGCAAGCGACGAGGGCGTCGAGACGGCCTATTACCAGGACTGCGATGGCGACACCTTTGGGGCGCTCGATTCGTCTGGCACGCTCGGCTGCAGCGCACCCAGTGCGGGTCCTTCAGAGTGCCCCTTGGCTGGCTGGTCCACCTCTTCCTCCGATTGCGATGACGGCAACGCTTCCGTGAACCCTGGGGCCACTGAGATCTGCAACGCCCTAGACGACGACTGCAACGGGACCACGAACGACGAGCCGGATGCCGCGGTGTCGTGCGCCGCATCAACGCCACCAAACGCCATCGCCGTGTGCGAGAACGACTCGTGCTCCCATGTCTGCGAGCCGGCCTACGTTGGAGCCCTGTGCGACGGTTGCGCGGTGGGGTACAGCGGCTATCCCGAGTGCAGGCCAGTGTTGTGCGGGGACAGTTCCTGCGGCCCTGGTGAAACGTCGGCGAATTGCTGTGAGGATTGTGGGTGCGGAGTCGGATCGACGTGTCTCGGAGCGATGTGCACCATCGCCGGTGCGCAGCGTATCGCAGCCGGGCACCGGCACACATGTGTGGTTGCTCGGACCGGAGAGGTCTACTGCTGGGGCTCTAACTCTGACGGTCAGCTCGGCAACGGGACCTCAGGGAGCGGCAGCGTTGCGCTCCTGCCAGTGAGGGTGACAGGGATCACAAACGCCCGGACTGTGGCGCTTGGTGAAGCTCATTCGTGTGCCGTGCTCAACGATGGCGCTGTGTGGTGTTGGGGGCGCAACACCAACGGACAACTCGGCGACGGATCGACCATTCGGCGCACGGTGCCTGTGGCTTCGGTCGGAGTCACGGACGCTGCGCAGCTGGGGGCCGGGGCCGACTTTACGTGCGTGCGGACTACGGGAGGCGCAGTTCGATGCTGGGGTAGCAATGGTTCCGGCCAATCGGGTGTGGGCACCAGTGGCGGCAACACGCTGCTCGCTTCCACTGCGGCGATCGAGCTCGGGGTGCTCGACGTCAGTGTCGGGTTTGCCCATGTGTGCGCGGTCAGGACCAGTGGCACGGTAGAGTGCTGGGGCTACGGTGAGACTGGCCGCGTGACGGGACTGACCTGGGACCACGCCAGCTACCGGACGCCTCAGACCGTCGCTGGCGTCTCCGGCGCACTTCGGGTCGCTGCGGGGGACCAGCACACTTGTGCACTGATTGATGACGGAAGCCAGCTCTGTTGGGGCGGGAATCAGTTCGGCCAGTGCGGCAGGGGCTCCACGTTCTGGGGGGGTGGGGAGTCCCCAGGGGCTGTCGCCAATCTGGACGCAACCACCGCAATCGAAGCGGGAACCAACCACAGCTGCGCAGTGGACGGGGACGGCACGATATGGTGTTGGGGACCAAACGCGGATGGGCGGATTGGTGATGGGTCAACGGACAACGCGCTGAGTCCTCGGGCTGTGCAGGGCATTACCGACGCGCTCGAGGTGACGGCAGGCGGGAGCCACACTTGCGCCTTATCCGAGCAAGGGGCGGTGTGGTGTTGGGGCCGAGCGTTGGAGGGCCAACTCGGCGATGGCACAACGGGCGGCGCGGGCGGGTACCGTGCGGCGCCAGTGACCGTGGTCGGAACCGAACCCGGAGGTCCCATCAACTGAGCGGACGGGTACGTCGCGCCAATACCGGAATGTGCTTCCAGCACATCAGCATCCCACCGTCAGCACACTCTCTGATCGAGCTGCCGCGTCGCCGGAGACGACGCATCATCTCGTTCGAGCGGGACCACACGGATTGGCGGGGCCCACGACAAGGAGCGAGAGAAGGACTCCTCCATGCACCCCCGCACACACACCCGACTCCTCGCCATTGTCACCCTTCTTGCCGCGAGCTTCGTCGGCTGCGGGGGCGACGCGCCCCTCCTTGAGGACGGTGGCCTGCGGGACGTCGGCACCTCCGGCTGTAGCGTAAACAACGGAGGGTGTTCCACCACGCCGATGGTCGTGTGCAGCCTCCGGCGCTCTGTCCTGTGGGGTCGTCCTGCAACCTCACCACGGGGTGTCTGGCGGGGCGCATCTGTGGCTCTCACGCGGACTGCGTAGACACCGACCCCTGCACCCGCAACGAGACGTGCAACCCCGTCTCCGCGACCTGCACCTTCACCATCCTGGACAACGATGGCGACGGCGAACCGCCCCTCGTGTGCGGTGGCACCGACTGCAACGACGCAAGCAACCAGGAGGGCGCACGGGTTCCCGAGATCTGCGGCAACCTGATCGACGAAGACTGCAACGGCATCACCGACATCGACGCAACAGTGGACTCCGACGTGTCGCTGCGCAACGACGAGTCGAACTGCGGTGCGTGCGGGCGGCAATGTAACGCCAACCAGACGTGCTACCAAGGCAACTGCGTCGCGTGCGGCGGCACCGTCGGCGCGGCGTGCTGCGACACCTACTGCACGGCGAGCGACGCGTGCACCGGCGGAAGCTGCAACGCCGGGATGGACTGCCCCATCACGGGCGGCGCTGCAGCATGTGCGGCCTGTGGAGCTCTGGGCGAGCGCTGCTGCAACGGGCACAGCTGCGCACAGGGCACGTGCGCGTCAGGAACGTGCGTGCCGTGCGGCAGCATCGGCCAGGCCTGTTGCGCTGGGTCGTCGTGCGGCGCCGGCGCCGCGTGTAGCAATGGGTCATGCGTTGCCTGCGGCGGCGTTGGGCAACCTTGCTGCGCGGGAACGACTTGCGGCGGGGGTGCGACCTGCAGCGGAGGCTCATGTGTCGCCTGCGGAGGCGTTGGGCAGCCTTGCTGCGCAGGAACGACTTGCGGCGGGGGTGCGTACTGCAGCGCAGCCGTCTGCCACCCGTGCGGGGGGCTAAATGACCCCTGCTGTGAGCTTGACAGCTGTGACACGTCACTCGAATGCAAGTCGCTGTACTCACTCTTCGCGTATCCAACACCAGATGCGTGCCAGCCGGAAGGCTGTGGCGGCCAAGCCGAACCATGTTGCCCAGACGGTTGCGATTTCGGGTTTTCCTGCAACCTCAACGGAGACTGCGAGCCTTGTGGGAGGGATGGTGAGGCTTGCTGTGAACAAGGAGGAAGCATCTTCTGCGTGAATAGATGGGCACGCTGCCACTTCAGCGGAGGCGGTGACAGTGAATGTCGTACGTGCGGATTTCCCGGTGCCCGGTGCTGCGCTTCGAATCAATGCGATGACGGAAGGTGCAACATATCGTCTGGCATATGTGAATAGGCGCCGGAAACGCGTGGCGCATTCGTAGGTGAGTATCACTAGACCATGTCCTCGACTATCGCGCCTTTTGCCTCTTGCAGCCATACTAACTATTCACAATTTGATCGTATGGATTCTGGATGTGAGATGCGACGATGCATTTATCGCATATCGGTACGCACATAGACTCGCCCAGCGAGGCGAATTGGCCTTCAATGACGGCGAACGCGTTGAGGGGTTCTCAAGCCCACTCTACGCGATCATTCTCTCCATAGGTGAACTTCTCGGTGTAGCTCCAGAGAAACTAAGTCCGATCATTGGCGTATCTGCTTCAACAGCGTCAGTTGCACTCGTATACCATATCGGAACTTTTGATCGCAATGAAGCCAGGTACACAAACCTCCTGCCATGCGCACTTCTTGCGATCATGTTCACGTATTCTTCACATGCTGCCGACGGCCTGGAGACGTCGCTATTTTCCTGTGCGACGCTGATATCATTCGCCCATCTTGTCGCAAAGAGGCGCTCGCTGGAGCGACGCGACGCCGTGGTGTCGGGAGTTCTCTTTTCACTATCCTGGGCTCTTCGCCCGGAGGGAATATTCGCCTTCATCGCGTCGCTTATCATTGCATTTCAGCGTCGCGTTCGCGTCACGGCATACGCAACGATCGTTGGCTCTGGCTTGATACTTCGGTACGCATTCTACCTCGACATATTTCCGAATACCGCGCGTGCGAAGATGCCAGCGTATGCAACGGAGCTGCTTACGCATGGGTTGCACTATTTGAGCTTCTTCGCGGATGACTTCGGATTGTTTGCATTCGTGTTCTGTGCACTCGTTGCAATTTTTGGACTATCAATCGCTCTTGCGCGTCGTTCGTTCGAGTCGCGGTTTGCGTGGGTGTGTTTGGCTTTTGTTTACTGTTTTCTTCATGCTATGTTCGTAGTGTGTGTTGGTGGAGACTTTCAGGATGGGCATCGGTTTCTTCATGTCATAATCGCCCCGCTGTTTTGTGGTTTTGCAGCGAGTGGGAGTCTTGTTTGCGAGTATCTGTATGATCGCGGTCGCATGGCCGCCCGGCTTGGTATGCTGGCAATCCTTGGCGGGTCCATCGCCTACGGTGCCAAGCAGTTTTCCCTCGTTCGGTCCGCTGCTATCAATGAGATGGACACCCGTGCGTCGCGCCGAGTCATGACGCTGGAGGCGCTTCGAACTCAGGTGGACCGTGACACGGCGTTGGCAGGATATTTGGCGGAGCGCCTCGCTCCAACCGACTGGATTGCTACGCAGGCATCAGGTGTAGTTCCCTATCTAACGGATGCACCGACGATTGACGCATTTGGGCTTTCGGATCGGTTCGTCGCGTTGCACGGGGTGCGGGTTCCGGGACTAATCGGCCATCGCCGGGCGGCCCCGCTGTGGTATCTTGCTTCGCGACGTCCGACCGTGCTCGCCATTGACCTCATGCGGCCGTCCTACCGACCGATATCAATCCACGATGCTCCCAGGGCCCCATTCACCGAGTATCAGTGGATCGTAGCTAGTCTAGTGGTTCACGGGCCTTCCGGACCGTACGAGTACTACGTTCCCCTGCTGGTGCGAGAGGACCGAGTTGGGGCGTTCGAAGCGGTTCAGCCGGAGATCGCACGGTAGTGCAACGTCAGCGTGGAGCGGAGCCGCGGAGACGCTGAGACCTTGCGGCATGCGTGTGGGGGCTTGATGCGGTAGCGTCGGACGAGGAGTGACCGTTGGGATTTATTGCGCTGTTCACCTTGAGTGCCTACGCCGGGACCAGCGCCCTACTGCTGGCGCGCCGCTTCTACACAGAGAGCCGCGCGGAGGCATGGCTCGCGGGCGCAGCCATCTGGCTCATCGGCATCCTCGCACCGATCCACGCGCTGGGCTGGCTGGGGCAGCTCACTCCAGGGGCGCTCGGTGTGGTCTCTGTGGTGCTGTCCAGCGCGACCCTCGCTCTCGCGCTGCGTGCCTCCTCGGCGTCCCCCGGCGTGCCCGCGCGTCGCGCGCTCTGGGAGCTTGCCGCCCTGCCGCGCGACGCCTTCGTCGAGGCGTGGCGTACGTCGCCCTTGATTGCCCTGGGGCTCGCGGCGGTGGTTGCCGTCTGCGCCTTCACCGCTGTCTTCGCGTACCTGGCCCCCTCCTGCAGCTGGGACGGCGTCTGGTACCACGAGTCGATCGTGGGGTTTGCCATCCAAGAGCACGGGTTTGCGTGGGTCGACGTGCCTCCGGGGCTCGAGTACGTGAACGGCTACCCGAAGAGCAGCGAGCTCCTGAGCCTCTGGTCCGCGATCTTTTCAGGGCGGCGCACCATCGAAGCGGTTCAGAGCGTGATGGCGCTGGTCTTGTTGCTCGGGGTCTACGGGCTGGCGCAACGCTTCACCTCGAAGAAGGTTCACGCTCTCGGGTTCGCTGCTGTACTGGTGCTCACCCCTGCCGTGGCGTTGCAGCTGCGAAGCACGCTCACGGATGTCTGCTTCGTGGCGATGTTCACCGTTGCGCTCTATTTTGTTACGCGCCCCGAGTTGCGGCTCGTGGACCTCTGTCTGGGCTGCGTCGCAGCCGGACTCCTGGGATCGATGAAGGGCACCGCGATCGCCATCACGCCCTTGCTGTTGGCGCTCGCCGCCGCGCGCTCGGTCGGCGTCGCTCGGCGAGCGGGTCGCGGGCGAACCATCGGGGCATTGTTCGTGTCCATGGTCGTGGGCTGTGCGCTGTCGCTGCCGGGCTACGCGCGCAACTGGCAGCGCACCGGGAACCCGCTGTGGCCTGTCGAGATCGAAGTAGCCGCGCTCGACCTTGCGTTCGTGGGCCCAGCGAGTCTGGAGATGGTGCGTCCCACCGCCGAGAGTGAGATCTTTGCGCCTCCGTGCGGCAGACAGCTACGCGACACACGCGACAACGGGTACGGCAACGTTCTTCCTTTTGTCTTGCCGCTCTTGGTCGCCACGGCGCTCCTCGAGCTCTGCGTCGGCGTTCTGAGACGCCGGGGAAGACTCGGGCCGCAGCATCAGCAACTCGTCTGGTTTACGCTGGTGACAATCCCATCGTTCGTAGTCTCGCCCGCGGGTTGGTGGTGGGCACGCCTCAACCTCCATGTGCTGGTCGTTGGCCTGCTCTTCGCGGCGTACGTCGTCGGTCGCGAGGCCCGTCATGCGCTTGCCGACGGCGTCCTCGGTGCCCTGATTCTGGGTGCCTTGATCACGTTGTTCTGGTCGCTCCCGGCCTGGGACATCAGCTGGGAGACGGCCGAGCGCCTGTTGTCGACGCCTCCAGAGGAGCGCGATGCGTTTCCGTTGAACCAAACCGCTCCGCCCGCCGACGTCGCCCGCGCCCGCGAGCGTGAGCTCTCCGAAGGAGCTGTCGTGGCCTATGACGGAAGCTATCGCTTCCCCGCGATGCTCTGGAACGACGAGTTCAGCAACCGGGTTGTCTACCTGTCAGACCAGCCGACGCAGGGTGATCTCCAGTCACGTCTTGCGGAGGTCGATCCCGTGTGGCTGGTGGCGCGCCGAGGGGGTGCGTGGGACCGCGCGCTGGCCGCCATCCCGGGAACCTGGGAGCTCGTTGGTGCGATGGACCCGAGAACCAACGCCTATCGGCGTCGGAGGGGCGGAGAGCAGGCAACGGATTCGCGCGGGGATTGGTGATCCATGGCGCGATTGCATTTCACTGGCGTCGCGTGCCAGCGTCGCGGCATGTCCTCTTGCTCGACCCATCGCGCACATGTCGTGTCCCTCGTCCGCGCGCCGCTGCTCGCTGCGGTCCTGCTTCTGACCCCGAGCTGCGGCTCGAGCGCGGGTCCGCGCGCGTGGACCGTGGCCTCCCCCGACGGGACGCTCGAGCTGCGCGTCACCCTCGACGCCGAGGCCGCGTCAGAGGAGCGCGGGGCAGGCCACCGTATCCCCTCCGCGAACGACGTCCCATAGGGTCTAGACGGGCTCGGTGGAGGGGTTCGACGTTGCGCGGATGACGAAGCAACGAGCGAGCACGAGTGGAGCGAGTACGGGACGGGGCGGTTGGAAGCGCTGGAGCGAGACGGAGGGTGCGGACGCGGTGATGCGTTGGCGGAGCTCAGGGCTCAGCGTGACGGCGTTCGCTGCGCGGGAGGGGGTGTCGACGCAGCGGCTGCATCGGTGGATTCGACGTGTCGGGATCGCGGACGCCGCCGCCCTGTCGCCGCCCCCACCACCGCCCGATGCACCCGTGACGTCCTCCGGTCGCGTCCGCGACCTCGACCGCTTGGCCACCAACGCACTCCGCCACGCCGCCTCGCGCAGGGTCCGCATCGTCGACCGATCCGTCGTCGGCAAAGTCCTCGGGGACCACCTCAACGACCTCATCGCGTAGCCCCAGCCGCCGCCCTCGATGGCCATCATCCAGCTACGCGCACCGCGTCACCTGGGTGATGGCCATCGTGCGTTGCGCACGCTTGCGCACCAGTGTGACGGACATCACCGCCGCGGCTGGCGCCGCTCGGTGCGTGATGTCCATCAAGCACCGTGACTCGATGTCCATCGCTGCGCGTGCTCGCTAACACTCGCGCGCTCGCAGAGAGAGCGAGGACGATCCACGCGAGAGATACAAGATGCCCGTGCTTCAAGGTTCAGACTCCCGTTCGAAGTGTAGACGCCCGTCATTCCACCCACCGACCCATGAACCCCATGAACAGGAGAGCTCCGATGGAGAGGCGTCATCCAACGGCGCTTGTCGGCGTAGGACGACTTCCGTTGGGAGCGGCGCTCCATCCGTCAGGGTTCAACGAGCCTACGAGCGCGTTGTGCTTCAGCGCGGTGGTCGAACGTGACGAATGACCGCACGCCCGTCGAAGCCAACGTGGGCTTTGCCGACGTGCAAGCGGGCCGGTTGGCTCGATCGATCGTCAGGTCACGGATTGGCCGGTCCGGGGACAAGGGAGAGAGAGATCCCCACTCGAGACTGGCCCAATGCGCGCAAGACACACCTTCCAGCCACATCGACTCGTCCTGTCCGTTCTATTGCCTGCTGCCCTCGCAGTCCTCTCCGGAGGGTGTGACGCGCTGCGCAACGCTGTAGACCCCGCTCCCAGCGATGCCGAGGTGGTCGAGCTCGTCCGCGCCGATCTCTTGCGTTCGATACCGCAGGCGTTGGTGGGTTTCGCGATCGGCCCCTCCATCCGGAACGCGCAAACACACGAAGTGCGCGTCGAGAGTCGCGGCGAACGCGACTCGGAGCGGGGCAGCTTCGCGGTGAGCGTCTCGGTGCGAATGACGTACGAGATCCGCGGGCTCATTGGGCCGTGGGTCGCCCGCGACCAATCCGCGACGCTTCGGTATCTCGTGGGCAAGGACCCCACCAACGCCGCGCGATGGGTCGTCCGACGCCTACCTTAGGGACCGTCGGTCTCGTCGCCGATGCTTAGCGTTCACCTTCCAGCTCTCCGCGCGTGGTTGCGGAGCCTTCGATGACCCAGAGGACACACATGAGTAGGCAAGTCCTTACACGGCGCGGCGTCGCTCTAGTCACCTTGGCCACCGCTTGCGTAGCGATGGCTATCGGCGTCGGCACCAACTCGATTGGTGCCCAGGCTCAGCGCGCCGAGCCGCATGGCCCGCAGCGCCGTTTGGTGATCTTCCCCCTCATGCACGGCGACGGAATCGAGGGCGAGATGACGTGCCAAGTGCAGCACCACGCTCGGCGCGGAGTGACCGTTCGCTGTCGCGTCGACCGGGGAGCATGGCACAACAAGCATTGCCAAGTGGAGTCGCTGGAGACGCTGCGGAACCCGCCGCTGCGGAACTGGGCCGTGGCGATCTGTGGCACGGGCACGCAAGTCGACTTCTTTGTGTACAACCAACGCGGCATCGTGGCGACGGGGAACGTTCCCCTCTCGTTCGACATCTACGATTTCGGCGTTGCCAGAATGACGCCTAGCGGCCTAGTCGTGGACTACACTGGCGTGAGCTATGAAGGGGAAGAAGGGGCCGTCTCCACCGACCGGCTCGTCTGGGACTCCGCGCGTGGTGAGGTGGTGGTTCAGGGCGACGGGATCTTGGAGCTCGAAACGTACGCGGGGGCGCAAGAGCCAGCGATCTTGCCGGCCGCCACGGGTGAAGCCAACGACGCGCATGTGGCGGCACTCGATAGCCCCCCTGCAGCGTGCGTCACACATACCGACCCAATGTCCTGCTGGGGGGAGCTCCTCTCTCGGGAGATGGGCTGTGTGGGCTGCCACACCGCGGACGGCTCCCCGGGCATTGCGCCCACCTGGCGTGGTCTCTATGGCAGCAGACGCTCCTTCACGGATGGCACGGCGCGCGAGGCCGACACGGACTACATCATTCAGTCCCTTGTCGAGCCCCAATCTCAGGTTGTGGCGGGCTTCACTCGGGCGAGCATGCCGCCCTACGCCCCCACCGAGAACCGCAGACTCGCCCTGGTCGCCTTCATCCGCTCGCTCGCCACAGAAGGTCAGGCCCAAGGTGCTGCGGATGGGTCGCCGGCCGTCGCTGCACTCACGGAGGTTCGGTTCGAATCCGGCTCAGGGCTGTGTGTCGCTCAGCTCACGGGGGATACCGTTGTCGGCCACTGTGAGCTCGCGTCGTTGGGCCGAACCGACCTTGAACGCTGCCGCTCGATTCCTCTGGAGCATGCCGTAGCCCAACGGACGCCAACTTCTATCGAGCGGGTAGTGGCATGCCCATCGTCGGACGGCAGCGAAGGTCCGCCACTGGTGTTTCTGATAGAGTCCGGCTACGGCGTTCACGCAGTGCTCACGCACGACCCGACCGCCGGGCTCGTCAGCGTCCGAGTCCCCAACGGCCCCAGTGGCCAAAGTCGTAGACTTGAGGTTCGCCTCGCATACGCGGACACCATGGGGGAAGGCCGCGAAGAGATAGCGGTGGACGCGGCGATGTCCTGGGAACGGGGGCGCGGCCCACTCGTGGAAGGAGACCAGCTCCGACTCCTCTGGAGTTCAACCTTCTAGCCTCGCCGGCGGGGAGCAGTTCGTCACGACCGTCGCCTCCGTCGCCTCTACTCATGCTGCGATGTTCAGTTCTAGATCAATCGCACCAACATTTCGAACAATATGCATACACGCACCGCGATCCTTTCGAATTCTTGTGGTCGTGCACGCCGTTTTCGTGTTCGGGCTGCGCTGTGTATCTTAGCCGGGCTTACAACCACGTTTCTGGACGCTCGGTGTCTCGGCCAGCAGAGCTCGGCGCCAACGTGTCCGAATACAAATGCTCTCAACGCACTCGCGTCAGCGCCATTTGATGCGCCGGTGTGGAGACGCGTTTTGCGGGGCCTTCGGCTACCGCGTGCGGGCCGCAGAGGCGACCTGCGCTGCAGGGCGACCACCCTTGAGATGCACAGAACCTGGGAAAACGGGGCAGGCGGCGAGTGCGCGAGCCTCGTTGTACGCGCCCGCCAAGCCTGTAGCGACCCAATGGTATCCAACTGCGGGGACACAGAGCACGACGTTCTCTATGCGCGGATTGGAGCAGACTCCCGCGGACAGCCGCGCATCCTTGAACGTCTTGAGGTCGCCCGTAGCGGCCGCACGCCCGTCGATACTCTCACGGGCGCCAACCTCCTAAGGGCCATGCCACTCGACGACGGGGAGCCCGTTTCCATAGTGTCGGATGCCGATGGTCGACTTCGGCCATGGCAACTTGCCGATGCTCGCTTGCCGGACCTCGATGGCGACGGCTGGAGCGAAGCGTTCGTCGAGTTTGGAGGAAGCCGCGAGTGCGCCATGCAGACCGAGCTGTGCGAGAATCTGTGTTGTGCGTACACGCGCGAGGCCGTGATCATGTCAACCGCAACGGGTCGCATTCTCGGGGGTCCAGTCTCCTATAGCGGAATGTCGGACTTCGGTGATTTTCGCGCGATCGCGCGGCGTGTGGATGCAGCACTAGCGGCGCTGGAGGACGAGGCATTCGAATGCCCCGTGAACGCCTCCATCACTGTGCTTGGTGTTCCGGGAGCATTCGCTCTCCCTGGCAGTCCTCGGCCTGGATCATCACAGATCAACTTCCACGCCCCCCGAGTGACATATCAGTGCCCGCACTTTGCATCGGACGGGTTCTTCGGCTGGGGCTCGGGACTTCAGTGTGCTCCTATCGCACACATGGGAGAGGCTTCCTTCACCGTTGCACGCTTGGAGACATGGAGCGCGGCGACGTTCACTTCTCGCGTCGACGTCCGCGAGGCCTGGCCTGCTGTGGCGACGCATCCCGTCGCTGCGACAGGATGTAACGGGATGTTCACCTCTGGAGTTCCGATCATTCGTGGGAATTTATCGGAACACATCCCGGGCCTCAATGTACTTGCTCTGGGTGCGACGGGGCTCGCGGTCGTGCGGCCAGATGGTTCGATAGTGTGCTCACTGCCTTCGGATCAGCATCCTGGACGTGTGACGCTCGCGATGGAGAACCTCACGCCAGGAGTATACGAGATTTTCGGACTATCAAGAACTGTGCAGACGGGAAGTGGCAATATGCACATTGGAATTTCCGCGTCTGGACAGGTGATGGAGGAACACATCTACAGCGGTACATCCGCGTTTTGTCCACCGTCTACCTTCGGTCCCTGCTGTTCGAGTGTTCCAGACAGGCAGGGATGCCCGCGGCAGGGGTAGACGGCAACTGTGGCGCTCCGCGGTCGCCCGGGCGGAAGGTGCCCGGGCACGACGCTGTCGCGTTGGCGCACGATCTAGGCGCCGAGGCGAGGCGGGGCTCTCATCCCCGGTGAGACCAAGACCCGACGGGCGGTGCTAGTGGCCGTTTCCTGGACCGTTGGCTCTGGCATCCTGGCCCAAGATCAAGAACTCGACGCGCCGGTTGCGCTGCATCTCCAGGTCAGAGGCGCCGTAGGAGAGCGGTCTGCCGTAACCGTAGCCGACGGCCTCTAGTCTACTTCCGTCGACTCCCAGGGCGATGAGCTGACCGCGGACCGCTTCGGCTCGGCGGGTCGAGAGGGAGATGTTGTGGTCCCATGTCCCGCGATGGTCCGTGTGTCCTTCGACCCGGACGAGCGTGATCTCGCGGTAGGTCAGGAGGATCTGCGCGACCTGGCGCAGGAGCGGCAGAGAGTCGGGTAGCACATCCGCGCTGTCGGTCGCGAACAGCACCTGCTCGGTGATGACGATCTGGCGACGTTCGACGTAGGCCAGGGACTCGTCCGGGCACCCGTCGGAGTCGTCCACTCCGTTGACGGTCTCGGGTTCGTGAGGGCACAGGTCGTCTTGCCCAACCAACCCGTCGAAGTCGAAGTCCACTTCGATAGGGGCGCCGGGGACGTCAACTTGGCTGGCCTCCCGTTCGCCACGCAGTCGGTAGAAGGTCGCGACTTCGGCGCAAGGTCCGGCCGTGGATAGCTGCTCCGTGTGGCGGTCTCGTGCGGCTTTCAAAGCCGCGACTTGGTCAGCATCGAGACCCAACACCTCAGCAACGGCCAGGATGCCCCGCAGGCGGTCCAACTCGGCAACGTGGAACTGAGCCGCCGCGTTGGACTGAAGAAATGCTTCGCTCCGACGAATGTCACCGGCCCAGTCTGGCGCGGCGATCGTGCGTAGCGCCTCCAGCTCCTGCGGTGGGATCTCAACGTCGCCCTCAACGTCCAGCAGCAGGAGCCAGAGGACGGCTCGAAGCTGACTGTGGATCTGATGAGCAGCGACGCGGTCGATGTGAGAGCCGGGGGGAGGAGTCGAGCGCGGCGACTGGAACCAGTCAGCAGGGAATTCGTCGAGGTAGCGCGTCGCTGCGCGCGCCGCGAGCTCCGGACGCCCTTGCTGCCGATAGATGAACGCGCTGGAGGCGAGCGCACCACTCGTTTGCCAAGTAGGCCGTGCGGCCTCTGACCGAAAGGCCCAGTTCAGTGCTTCGTCGAAATTGCACAGGCTCTGGAACATCATGGACACTAGGGCCGCACCGTTCGCGGCGTTGTCGGTCGTACCTTGCGCCGCACCGAGGGCAAGCTCCTGAGCTTTTGCGAGCTCGCCCTCGGCGAAGAAGGCGCAGGTGGCCCTGCTGATGTCCAAAGCGGCCTGGTTGTTCGGCACCTCAAGGAGCCGCGGGTCGACCGACTGCAAGCGCACCTCCGCCTCCGCACACATGCCCGCGTTCCACAGGGCCATAGCCGCTTGAAAGTCGGCGACGCTCTCGGACATCGGACGGGTCGTCGTGTGCGACCGCCCGTGTCCAAACAGGGAGCAGGCGGATGTGAGCATCACGGCCACACACGCCACGCCAACGCTCAGCGCCCGGCAAGAGTGGGCTGCTGCGGCCGCGCCGGGACGGCGGGAGGCAGCTTGAGGCGGAGCAGAAGGACCAGGGGTGCGGTGCTTGGGTGTCATCGTGTTCACGCGTGCGGCGAAGACCGTGTGCTTGCGTGGTCACTCCACGAGCAAGCTCTTCACCCCGAACGCTTGTCGCGACCTCGGTTGATCCGTTGCCTCGTCGCGTCCAGTCGGAGCGCGACTGCCACCCGCAAGCCCGTCTACGGCCCCGCGAAGCTCGCGCGCTCGGCCACCACGAAGAACGACGTGGACCAGCCGTCGTCGAAGTCGAAGATGCAGTTGGGGTCGTGGATCTCGGTGCCGTCCCCTTCCACGCAGCCCACGATGATGGGCGTGCACAGGTCCGTGGGGAGCCCGGCGACGATCAGCTGCTCGAGGCCGTCGCCGTCGAGGTCAGTGTCAGGCTGCGTTGGCACAAAGCCCAGGCGCCGCCCGGCGCCCACCAGGTCGGCCAGGCTGATGACGCGCTCGACCTCTTGGCAGAGGGGGTAGCCGCTGGCTGTGCCGGAGCCGAAGAGGTCCATGGCGTGCGCCAGGGAGCGCACCTCCAGCACGCCGCAGACGGTGCCCTCGATGCGCTGCGGGTTCACGTCGTCGGGCCGCGCGGCGAGGGTGAAGCGCGCGCGCCGCAGCGGCTCTTCGATGACCACCGCGCCGTCCGCGTTCAGCGCGATGTCCGCCACGTCCGACATGATGCGCTCGCCGTCGGTCACCGCGTGGACGTAGTCAAAGGGCAGGCCGGCGGGGGTGACCACGCGGGCCAGCGGGTCCAAGATGACCGCGCCAAACATCGCCAAGCGCACCCGCTCGGGCAGGGGCGTGCCCCGCTGCCAGCCGTTGATCGCGATGGCCGGCCGCTCGGTGGAGTCGCGGAACTGCCGCGCGACCTGGGAATTCCAGGCCACGGCCGTGCTTGTCAGCGCGCGCCCGGCGGCGTTCTGCAGCGATCCCGTGCCCGTGACGTCGCAGCCCAGGGCCGGGTCAGTCGCGAAGCCCAGCTCGGTCAGGATGAAGAGCTCCTCGGTCTCGCAGCCAGCTGAGCAGCCGTCCCAGTCGGCCGCGTTGCCGTCGTCGCACGCCTCGGGAGCCACCAGCTGACCGTCGCCACAACCTGCTGCCGGGGCGCAGCCAACACAGGCTCCGCTGCTCGCGTCGCAGGCCTCGGCGGGCGCGTCGAGCTGGCCGTCACCGCACTGCTCAACCTCGCACGACGCGCGGCAGCCGTCCCCGTTGATGCGGTTTCCGTCGTCGCAGGTCTCGGCTCCCTCGATGACGCCGTTGCCACACAGCGCGCTCCAGCGGCACGCGACGCACCCGTCATCTGCGTCCGTGTTGGCGTCGTCGCAGCTCTCCCCCGGGTCGACGATGCCGTCACCGCAGCCCTCGACCAGCGGGGGCAGGTGCTCATCGGTCCAGTCGTAGGGTGGGCCCGCGTCGGGGGCGCCGCGGTTTGGACCGTGCCGCTGGCCGTTCGCGCAGCCTACCGCCGCGAGGGCGAGCGCGAGGGCGAGCGCGAGCGCCCGGCGACCAGGGAGCGCAGAGCGTGCCCTCATGGTGTCTCCTGTCCGAACAGGATGTCTCGCCACTCGACGCCCGAGCGCACCGCTGTGGAGTCGTAGCCAGGGTCCTGCGGCTGCAGCGAGCCAAAGTAATAGACCCTCGCCGGCAGGGCTGCGCCTGGCGCGTCAGGGGGCAGCGGCACCAGGCGCGCGTGCTGAATGCGGAAGCGGTCAAACGCGCCCGACTCGCCGCTGGGGGCGAGCAACGCAGCGACGAAGTGGGGTGCCGCGCCCGTAGCGAGAAAGAGCCCGACGTTGCCGGTGTCGCCGTCTGGGCCGACCACCCACAGGCTGTCCCCCAAGCGACCCACGGTGAGCGCCGGGTCGTCGGTCCACGTGGGGGCGTCCCAGGGGTGCGTGCTGGTCTGCGCGTAGCTGTCGGGGTCACCCGTCTCAGAGGCGAGCTCGACGAGGCGGCGCGCGCCCGCGCTGTCCGTGCCCAGGAGGTGCACGCGGCGAGCCCCACCCTGCAGCTCGGCGTGGTGGTCGAACCCCACCAGGCGTGGCGCCTGGAGCTCGACCAGCGTGGCCACAGAGACCGGCTCAGACTCGCGGAACACGTCGCAGTCGGCGGACGCAAAGAACCGCATGGTCCCATCCTGCGGGTCGAGCCGCGCGCCCTCAAAGCGCTGAAACGCGTCTACCCACGCGAGCGCCATGTCCCCGGCCGCGAAGGTCGAGCGAGAGGCCGCCCACGAGGACCCGTCGGCCGACACATGCGCGCGGTCGCCGATGACCACGCAGCGCAGCTCGGGGCTCTCCGCCGCCGCGCGGAAGCCCGGGGCGTTGATGAGCGGGGACAGGTGTGAGCGGTCGCAGGTGTCGTACGAGCTGCGGGCCGTGCTCACGACCTCCACCAGCCCGCTCGCGCCGATGGCCTCTCCTCGCGCCTCAATCCGCACGGTCAGCGGCTCGTCGAGAGGCACCGCTGGGTCGACGGTCACGGGGGCCGTTCGGAGGCCCTCGTCCGTGGCGTGCAGCCACCAGCGGCCGCCGCTGACGTAGAACTCGAACTGCGAGTAGTTGCCCTCGCGCAGCTCGATACCGGCCGAGGTCTCGTTGGAGCGCTCGCCAGCGGCCGTCTCGATCCACATGCGCGACACGTCGGCGGCCTCGGGCCACACCATGTGCGCCTCTGCGACCGTGCCGAAGCGCCCGGACACAAACGACAAGACCAGCTCTGTCCCGGGCGCTAGGAAGACATGCGCGACGAGGCCCATATCCGTCAGCGCCCCCGTGATGGGCGCGCGCGTCTCGATGAACTGCCGCGGCAGCAGCCGAATGACGTCCTTGTCGAGGATGGTCTGGGCCAGCTCGACGGTGCCCGAGGTCACCCAGTCCAGGTTGGGAAACGCCTCGTGCTCGTTCCAGCGCCGCAGCTCCAGCACCGTCCCTGGGCGAAACGCGCAGCGGCGGGTCACCTGGTAGCCCTGGCTCCAACAGCTGGGGTCCGCGCCGTCCACCAAGGGCACACCCGCGAAGCTGTCGCCGTCGTTGTTGCGCCCGTCCGAACATGCCGCGCCTGTCTCTGCGCAGTGCCCGTCGCAGCGGGGGTCGTCGCAGTCGGCCAGGCCGTCAAAGTCGTCGTCCAAGCCGTTGCTGCACAGCGCATGGGACGACTCCCCCTGGGGCTCCGGATAGCCGAAGAGCGCGGTGCAGCCGCCTAGAAGGCACAGCGCGGTGGCTGCGATGGTCCTCTCGTACCTCACGGGGTGGAGCTTACGCGATGTGGCGAGGGGGCGCTGCATGAAGCGAGCGTGGGGCGGCCCGTCTAGCGGGCCACCCCGTTTCATCTCACGCGGGATGTCTGCTGCACGCTTGCCTCTTGGAGTGCCTTAGTTGGCCCTCACGGAGTCGCCGCCCCCGCCGCGAGGAAGCCCGCCGACATCGCGCTGCAACTGGGCCCCACAACCACATCGTAGAGGTTCGCAAGAATCGGCGCGATGTCGTCGAAGGTGACCTCGCCCCCCGTGACCTGCACAACATCCATCAAGAAGGTCTCGAAGTCCGGCTGCGCGAGCAGGCCACCGATGACAACGTTCGAGAGAGTGCCGCCGGCCGTGGTGCCGGTGACCGTCACCTGGGTCAGGTTGACACGCAGATCGACGAAGCCGGAAGTCGTGTCGTAGGGGATCGTGAACCCAAACTCGCTCGTGACGCCACGCAGATTTCCAGCTCCATCTACGCTCGCTACGAACGGGCCACCGAGCGGGACCTGTTGCTCGTCTTCGATGACGACCGAGGCGCACCCAACGCCCGGAGTGACGCGCACGTTCAGCTCCAGGCGGGTGCAAGTAGGTCCGGAAGCCGGGCATGCGATGGCTGCGTCGATAGCGCTCTGAAGGTCGATCGGGTCGTCGGGCGCAAGCGCCGGAAGCGCGGCCGCGAGGTCGATGAGCGAGTTGTCGACCCCACCCGCATAGTCGGGAACGCCGCAGACGTCGCCTGCGAAATCGACGTTGTGCCCGATCGTTTCACCATTGTTGGCTTGTGTCTGGGTAGGAATGCTCAGCGTGGTGAGGTGGTAGACGACTGCGGGTGCGTTGGCGACACACACCGGAGTGTCACAGCTCGTGTCGCTGCCGCTTGGGTCATCTCCCGACTGGTTGGTGGTCCCGAACGGGCAAGCCGTGCAGACCCCGCCAAGCACGTGTTCGTCCTGGTTGCAGGTGGCGTCGCAAACTGTGTCATCCCCTGCGGGGTCGTCGCCCGCTTCGTTGGTCCCCGTGAAGCAGGCCTCACAGCGGTTGTCCTCGACGTATTGGTCCTGCTCGCAGAGGGTTCCCGCGAGCGCTCCACAGAAGAAGTCGTCGTGGACGTAGGTAGAGCCAACGCAGCCCGCTACAGGCGGAACGACGCGCTCAAGAACGACGAAGGACGAGCCGGTGTCACCAGACAACACCATGTAGGCATCGGATTGCCCGTAGAAGGTCACCGTGACTGCGGCGTTCGTAACCTCTGTGACAGATCCAGGCCGTCGTTGCACGTCTCGACGTTGCCCGGGAAGCGGTCCGGGTCGGTGTCGTCGCAGTCGTCGCCGCCGCACGCGACGCTGTTGTGACCGTCGCCGTCCATGTCCGGCGCGGAGCACGCGGAGCCACAGCTGGCGGACGCTTCGTCGCACGTCACGCTCGCTGGACACGCGGACGCACCGGCCACGCATCCCCGCGCGTCAGCATCGGGGCTGGTGGAAGAGCACTGCTCCGCGCCGTTGCAGAAGACACCGTCGTCGCAGTCAGTGTGTTGCACGCACGCCGGGCCCGCGTCTGGAGAGAGCATGGGCGTGTCATCGCCGCACCCCACGCAGAAGGCTGCGAGCATGAGCCCGAATGGGAGGGAGACTCGACTGAGTCGTTGGGAACGCGTCGTCATGGAGACTTCTCCTGGCAAGGGTGAGCGAGGTGGTGGCCCTTCGGCCCACGTCGCCCCGCGCCCGAACCTCCCTCAGACCAGGCGCGCCGAACATCCCCCGATCAGGGGAAGCCGCAGCCCTGCAAACGCATGTCACTCGTCACGCACCACGACGGTCGCGCCCGGAGCCACATCGCTCACCGTCACCACGCTGCCGTCCTCGAAGCGCACCCGAACATCCACGCTAGTGGCAGCGCCGACACCAGCCACCACGGGGCCGTGCTGGTTGGTGGTGTACCCGGCGCTCGCGTGACCCACCACGTAGATCACCACGCGGTCTCCAGGGCTGGTGCTGCCCGCAAAGTCCCCGTCACCGTCAAGGTCAATGAGCACCTGCGCGTTGAGGGCCAGGCGGTCATCGCTGGTGATGGCGTCGGTGGCGTCCCCGTCGTTGTCGGTCACGGGCTCGATGCGCACGACGCCAGGCGAGCGACAGCCCTCACTAGCGATCTCGACACCATGGTAGAGCGCTGGCGCGGGGCCTGGGTTGGCGTTGGGCTGCGCGTAGAGGTCCAAGATGCCGTCGCCGTCGTAGTCACCCCACGTCGCGATGCTACCTGCCGGAGCTAGACCCGCGGCCGCGGTGACCTCCGAGAACGTCCCACCGTCGTTGCGGTAGAGCCCACGCTGGGAAAAGTAGACGTCCATGTCCCCGTCGCGGTCGTAGTCGGCCCATAGCGGCGGGATGTTGAACGCAGCATCCGGAAGGCCGAAGCCGGCCGCCTCGGTGGAGGTGTAGGTACCGTCGCCGTTGCTCAGGTACACGACGTCCGCAACTGTCTGCCGGATGGCGTAGATGTCCAGGTTCCCGTCGCCGTCGAGGTCAACCACGGTATAGGTCTTGACCGTGTTGGCCGACGCGACGATGCCGCGCGCTGCCGCCTCATTGGCGTAGGCCGTCCCGCTGTGGACCAAGAAGCGGGGGTACAGGTGGCTATCAAGCACGACGTCGGGACGCGCCGCGCTGGTGAGATCGAACACCAGGACCCCGGACCCTTGCAGGTGAGTTGGGAACTCCGCGTTGGCGCTGACGAACGGGGGCGCGCCGTCGTTGCGAAAGAGGACTGCGGTGTTCCACTCAGTGGACATGAGCATGTCCAAGTCCCCATCTAGGTCATAGTCGGTGAGGATGGCCGCGCTGGCCTGCCGGTCGGGGGTGATGATGCCCCAGGTGCTGGCCGCGTCCGTGAAGTGTCCCGTGCCGTCGTTGACCAGCAGGAGGTTGTCGGTCGTCCACACCCGCGTGTCGCGCATGAGGATGATGTCGACGTCACCGTCCCCGTCGAAGTCCCCCACCGTGTTGGGTCGCCAGCCGATGGAGTCTGGCTCCTGGACACCGCGCGCGGCGGCCTCTTCGCTCCAACCGCCGGACCCGTCTCCCATGTAGAGCCGGTTTTGCCCGTCCGCGGAGCGGATGAAGAGGTCCACGTGCCCATCGCCGTTCGCGTCAAAGAACTGCGCGCCGAGGTCGGTGCTCCACGCCCCCATGGGGCCACCGGCCACCGGCTCAAGGGCAGTGCCACAGAGACCGCTGGTGGGGTCGATCTCGTCACACTGTGGCGGGCCGCCCAGCTGGTTCTCGCACCGCCACTGCGCCGCATCGCCACAGTCACCGTTGTTGGTGGCGCATTCATCGACATCGCTGCAGCCCAACTCCCCCGTGCCTATGTATCCAGTCGGGCAGTCACCGCACGAACGACTGCCCACCTCGTTGAAGCAGGTTGTGAGGCCGTCGCAGCCGCCGTTGTCGGTGGCGCACTCATTGAGGTCTTCGCATCCGCCTGCGCCGTCGTCGACGAACCCCATGGGGCAGCTGCCGCACTGAAAGCCCGGGGCAAGGTTGGTGCACACCACCAGCGCGCTGCAGCCGCCGTTGCTGGTCGCGCACTCGTCGATGTCCGAGCACGTGGGTGCGCCTCCGACGGTGTTGGTGCAGCGGGTGTACATCGCGTCGCCGCACCCTCCGTTCACCGCGGCGCACTCGTCGACGTCAACGCAGCGGACGCCATCCTCAAGACGGTACCCTGCGTCGCAGACGCACACAGCCGCGACGCAGGTGGCCCCGCTCAAGCTGTCGCAGGTCGGTGCACAGCCCGCGCCACCGTCCACAGGGCCACCACCGTCGCCAGCGGTGCCGCTGTCCACAACACCCCCGCTGTCGCCAGCATCCGTTGCGTCCCCCGCATCGCGGCTCGCGTCTGTGCGAGAGCTCCCATCCCAAACGGTGCCTAGGTCGCCTGGTTCTCCAGCGTCTGTTCCCCCATCGACGAGCTGGTTGGGCTTGGGGTCAATGCAGCCAGGTCCCAGGATGCTGGACAGGAGAGCGACAAGAAGCGCGAGGTTCTGCCTACGGGGAATACAAGTCATGATGCGTGGCCAACGTTCAGAAGCGTCCGTCGCAGACGACTCCTGGAGAGAACAAAGAAGGGGCGCATGCAACGGACATGGCAGAGGCACCGCGCGGGTCCCTGTGGTCGTCATCGCCCGCTCGCGTGAGCAGCAAGATCAAGCCCGTCGCCGACCCCAGACCGGCGAGTGACCAGCCCGCACGCAGCAGGCGCCGGCCTCGCTGCCATTGCTGGGCGGCGCCAGGGCAAGCCTCACTACGAAGCTCGGCGCCAGGGCGAGCGCACTGGGTGTCGTCGTTGTAACGCCGTACGCCATCCCGATACACGAGGTGTCCGGCGAGCGCTGTGACAAGGCCCCCGCCAGCGACGGTCGCTGCTAAGACCAAGGGGGCCGCCGATGAAGCGTGCGGTTCGGGGGCAGCGATGGGTTCGGCTCTTTCTTCCTCTGCGGCGTTCACCGGCTCTTCCGCGGCGGACTCTGAGGAGGGCTGGGTCGGAGGACCCGCGCGTGAGTCCCGGGGCGGCCGCTCGGGTCGCGAGGCCTGATGAGCCTCAGGCTCCGGCGACGCCAGCGCCTGCTCCAATAGCGCGATCCTGGCTCGCACGGCTGCCGCATGCCGAGGTGAATCTGTCCCAGCAAGGTACGCGCGATAGGCCTCGAGGGCCTCAGCGTCGCGACGCAGTCGGTCTGCGGAGAGGGCGATGTTGTACAGTAGCTCCGGATGAGGACTGGCCTCGTACGCGAGCCGGAAGTAGGTCAGCGCCTGCTCGTAGCGCATGGCTGAGAACGCGCGTTGCCCTGCGTCAAAGCTGGCCCTGGCCTCGCCTTCGAGGGACGCTCGCTCTTCGTCGTCTGGCTGCTCCCCTTGCGCGAAAGCGGGGGCGCTGACGGTCAGCACGATGAGAACGGCGCCGAGCGCAAAGGATGCCGAGCGCAAAGGACGCGTGAGGCTCTGTCGGACGGCGTGGCTACGGCGCATGCTGAGCAGCATGGGGGAGGACTTCGTATGCGGACCATCCCCCGCTTGGGGGATAGGCAAGGTGAGAGCGCCGCTGCTACACGAGACCCCTCATCTTTGGGATTCCGAGGGCGCTGCGCTCCGTGAATTCATTGGGTGCTCGACGCGTGCTGCTGGCCGCTCCCGGAGAAACACAGATGCAACGAGTGCTAGGCGGTCTCCTACTGGGCGCCGCGATGCTGGTGGGGGGCTGCACCGCTCCCCCAACTGAGACCGACGCGGACCAAGGCATTCAGTGCGCGGCGGACCGCGACTGCTCGGACGGTCAGTTCTGCAACGGCATCGAGCTGTGTCTCCCGCGCTCGACGAACGCCGACGAACGCGGCTGTGTCGCGCCCAACGCCAGCCCTTGCCAGGATTCTCAGACATGCGACGCGACCAACGGCACATGTGTCACCCGCTGCGAGCTGGCCCCCGACGCCGACGCCGATGGTCACCTAGCGGTTGCCTGTGGTGGGGACGACTGCGACGACAGTGACCCCGATCGGTTTCCAGGCAATCTAGAGGTCTGCGACGACCTGATGCATGACGAGGACTGTTCGCCGACAACGTTCGGCGACTTAGATGCTGACTCTGATGGTTGGTACAGCGCAGCGTGCTGCAACGTCGATGGCGCGGGGACCTTGTTCTGTGGAGACGACTGCAACGACAGCGAGTCCACGGCCCACCCCAGCGAGGCGGAAGCCTGTGACGGCATCGACAACGACTGTGATGACGCCGTGGACGAGGGTGGGCGAGTCTTCTACGAGGACCGCGACGGCGACGGATTCGGAAGTACCGCTGGGGTCTCGGTGGAAGCCTGTCGCAAACCTGACGGTTTTGCGGAAGACAACACGGACTGCGATGACCTCGTGGGGGGTCGCAACCCAGGCGCTCCAGAGGTCTGCGACTTGATCCCCGACAACGACTGCGATGACACCACCCATCCTTTCGACGACGATGGCGATGGCTATGATCGCGTGAGCTGCGGCGGCTCTGACTGCAACGACGCCAACGTCGAGGTCTACCCGGGGGCGCCTGAAGTCTGCGATGGCTCCGACAACGATTGCTCGTCGGGCGGTGGCGCGGCCACCGATGAAGACTCCGATGGCGACGGCCACGCGGCGACGACGGCTAGCTGCCTGGGCGGGTATCCCACGGACGACTGCGACGACCTGGACAGCCGGGCTCATCCCGGAGCGCCAGAGGTCTGCGATGGCGTGGACAACAACTGCGACGGCTTCGCCGATGAGAACCCGTCAGCCGACATGTCGTGCATGCTTCCTGGGACAGTGGCGACTTGTGGCGTGGACGAGTGTGTGATTGCCATGTGCGTCGCCCCCAGACTGAACTGCAACGGGCGGACCGATGATGGCTGCGAGGCTGACATCACCTCCGACGTTCTTCACTGTGGCGAGTGTGGTTTGCCGTGCGCCGACGGGGCCGAGTGTGTCGACCGGACGTGTCGCTGCCCGGTCGGGACGCTCGACTGCATCTCGGCGTGCGTTGATGACATGAACGACCCACTCAACTGCGGCGACTGCGGCCGAGCTTGCCCAGCTGGGGCTCTGTGCGAGATGGGTGTATGCGCATGCCCAGCGGGTCAGACCCTCTGTGGCGGGGCATGCTTCGACACTCAAGTCTCACCGGGGCACTGCGGAGAGTGTGACTTGCGTTGCGGCGAGGGCAACGAATGCAGCGTCGGTGGCTGTGTGACCTCACCAATCACCGCGCTGACGGCCGGTGGTGAGACCGCTTGTGTGCGCCGTGAAAACGGAAACGTGGCGTGCTGGGGACGTGACCCCGCAACGCTGAATGGTCGGAATCTCGTGCCAAAGATCGTGGACGCTGTCGGCGAGATCCAAGAGATACACACGACTTACGCGGTCGCGTGCGCGCGTCGAAGCACAGGTCAGATTTGGTGCTGGGGGACGCCATACGACAACCTGCTCGGACGCCCCACATCCGGGTCGGACCCGTTGCCACCGGGACCCGTTGCGGGTCTCGAAGACGCCATCGCGATGGACCTTGAGCGCACCGCAGGAATGATCCCGAACGCCAACGCCATGGGTTGCGCGGTCCGAAGCGGTGGAACCGTCCTGTGCTGGGGGAGAGGGAACCTCGGTCGAACGGGAGTGACCACCGCGGAGACCCCCATCGCTGTAGTGGGCCTCTCTGACGTGGCGAGTGTCGCGGTGGGCGGGAACTTCTCGTGCGCGCTCCGCAACGACGGCCGAGTGGCATGTTGGGGTTCAAATCGCGTCGGACAGCTCGGCAACGCAACAGCTGGAGGCCTGTCCGAAACACCCGTGCTGGTCACCGGCCTCAGCGACGCTGTGGAGATCGCCGCGGGGGCGGAGGCCATCTGTGCGCGGCGCGCCAGCGGGCAGGTGAGCTGCTGGGGAGACCAGTTTGGAACCGCACCAAGCAACGTGGTCGCCCTCACGAACATCGCCCAGATCACCATGGGTCCGGGTCACCTCTGCGCTCTAGGGACTGACAGCAGCCTGAAGTGCATGGGCACGAACAACGACGGTCAGCTCGGTGACGGCTCGACGATGAGTTCGACGTCGCCGGTAACCGTCGTTGGCGATTTCGCCGAGGTCCGAGCGATGGGCAGCAACGACCTCTGGACCAGCGGAACGACGTGTGCGCGTCGAGTCACGGGCGGCGTCGCGTGCTGGGGTCTCGGCACACAGGGACAGCTGGGGGACGGGAACCAGACATCATCGAGCGTTGTGGTGGACGTTGTAGGCCTCTAGGGTGACGTCCTCACACGGGCTCTATCGGGTGCCAGCCGCGTGACTCACCCCGAGCACGCCGCTCAGTTCCCGGGCGATGGTCCCTGTGGTGTCGCGCGCGTCGATGGTCCCTGTCACACCGCGCGAACCGTGATTGGCCGATTGATCTGCATACGGATCGGCTACCACTCGGTCTGGCACCCAACCATCCCCCGCGCGGGGGATAGCCATCGACGCTACCGGCCCCGCCTTCCCGGCCACCGCTCAGTTCTCCGCTGCCCCTGCGGCACCCTCGTGGTAACGTCGCGAAGCAACGTGTGCCCGCCCTCCCCGAGGGCTCATGATGGGATCCCGGCAGGCGCACCAACACCCCCAAGATGGCGCAATCGCTACACTCCGACTCGGAACGCGACAACGTGGACGGCCAGCCCGCGCGCCACGAGACGTTGCCTCGTGGGACGGTGCTGGACGACACCTACCGCATTGAAGAGCCCCTTGGCGCGGGCGCGGGCGGGGCCGTCTATCGCGCGCTGCACCTGCAGCTCCAGCGGTCGTTCGCCGTCAAAGTGCTGGAAGACGAGCTGGACTCGGACGCGGCCGCGCGCCTGGAGCAGGAGGCGCGCACCACTTCGGCCATTGATCACGATCACATCGTGAGAGTCACCCACCTCGGGCGCGACGCGACGGATCGGCTCTACGTCGTGATGGAGCTGCTCGAAGGCGAGGACCTGCGCGCCCGCTTGGAGCGACAGCGAGCGGAGGGCGCCGCGTTGCCGTTAGAGGAGGCGCGCATGATTGTGGCGCAGACGCTGGCCGGCCTGGCGGCGGCGCACCAAGCGGGCGTCATTCACCGCGACATCAAGCCAGCCAACATCTTCTTGGCGCAGAAGCGCGGCGAGGTGGTGGTCAAGCTCGTGGACTTTGGCATGTCCCGCCAGCTCGCTGGCCAAGTGCGCGTCACCCAGACGGGCGCGCTCATCGGGACGCCCCTCTACATGGCGCCCGAGCAGAGCAACAACGTGGGCGTAGACGCGCGCGCCGATGTGTACTCGCTGGGGGTCGTCGCCTACGAGGCGCTGGCGGGGCGCGTGCCCTTCGAGACCGACACCCTCTACGCCTGCGTGCTGGCGCACGCGCTCACGCCTCCTCCGCCGCTTCAAGAGCTGCGCGCCGACGTCCCCGAGGCGGTGGCTGCGGTGGTGCATCGCTGTCTCGAGAAGGCGCCCGCGGACCGCTATGAAGACGCCTCCGCGGTGGCGCGGGCGTGGGCGCTCGCGTGGAGCGACGCGGGCGTCACCGACGTCCCAGCCGTCACAGACGTCGCGGCCAGCCACACCCGACCGTCGGTGCCCCCGCCAGGCAGCACCGAAGCGCTGCAGAGCGGGGTCTCCAGGTCCAGTCGCCCCCGCGTGGTCAGCGCGGGTAGCGCGCCATCGCAAGCGCCCAAATCCGCGTCGCGCGTTGTGCTCGCGCTCGCCGCGCTGCTTGTGCTGAGCGTGCTGCTCGCGTTGGTCTGGTGGGCCTCGCGCGCTTCGGCGCCGGACGCCGCAACACCACGGGCGGGCGAGGGTCAGGTTGACCGCACCCCCAGCCCACACGCGGCCGCCACCTCCCCAGCGGCGCACGCTCCCGGTGACGACGCGCAGCCCCTACGGGCACCCGAGCAGGCGACCGACGCGGGCAACTCGGCAAACTCGGCCGCAGCGCACGCCTCCCCCGCGCCCGCGCTGCGCGTGGTCGCCAGCGAGCCAAGGGGAGCCACGCTCAGCACGCTCGATGGCAGCGCCTTGGGCGCAGCCCCCCTCGAGGTGGACGTTAGCGCTGGGCCCGTCGAGCTGCGCCTCTCGTTGCCCGGCCACTCCCCGCGTAGCGTCACCGTGTCGGTCGACTCCCCCCCTACGCTCACGGTGCTCTTGCCGCGCACGGCAATCACGCGCCGCACACCAAGGTCGACGCCGCCGCTGCCGATGCTCGCCCCCCGATGAGTCACGTCCACCCCCACCCGCTACGCGTAGGCGCCCCCAGGCCCACCAAGTCGCTGTTGTCCGCGCGCGGCGCGTTGGCGCTCGCCCTGCTCGCGCTCGCTTCAGTCACCGCGGTCCCTTCCGTCGCGCGCGCCGATGAAGCCTCCGAAGCGCGCTTCCACGACGCTCGTGCGCGCGCACACTTCGAGGCGCGCGACTTCCCGCGGGCCATCGAGGAGTTCCTGTGGGCGCACCGCATCGCCCCCAACCCGCGTCTGCTCTACAACGTGGCCCTCTGCTTTCAGCAGCTGCGCGACGCCGAGAACGCGTTCTCGTACTTTGCCGAGTACCTCGCCCAAGAAGACACGCTGGACGGACACGAGGGGCGCCGCGGCGAGGCCGAGCACGCCATGCAGGCGCTGCTCGCCGAGGTGGCGCGCGCGCGCGTCGTGAGCGACCCTCCCGGCGCCTCCATCTACGTGGACACCCCCGACCACGGCAGCTACGGCCTGACGCCGCGCCTCGTGGCGCTGGCTCCGGGGACGCACCGCGTCATGCTCTCTCGCCCAGGGTTTGAAGACGTCAGCGTGGAGGTCGAGCTGGTGCGCGGGCAGGAGGTCGCGGTCGACGCATCCCTCGTGCGCGTGGTGGGCACCATGCAGCTGGAGTCTCGCACGGCCATCCCGGTGCAGGTGCACGCCCCCGACGGAACCCTGGTGGCCGAGGGCACCGCGCCCGGCGAGTTCTCCCTTGCCCCTGGCGCCTACACCGTGTCCGGCCGCAACGACACCTTCGAGGTGGTGGCCGCCGTCGCCACCGTCACGGCCAACGAGACCGCTCGGGTGCGCCTGTCGCTGGTGGACGTGCCGGTGCCCGTGGGCGACGCCACTGTCACCGCCAACACCACGGGGGCGCTGCTGTTGCTGGACGGAGTCGAGGTGGGCTTCACGCCGTCGCTCGTTCGCGACCTGCCCGCCGGGCTCCACCGGCTCCGCATCGAAGAGCCGGGTCGCGACCCATGGGAGGGCGAGCTGGAGGTGCGCCCCGGTGAGCAGACCTGGGTGACAGCCACGCTGCGCGCCTCCGGGAGGCCGCGCCGCTCGCCCATCGGCATCAGCGTCGGCGCGGTCGGCCTGGCCGGCCTGCTGGCGTTCGCGGTGACCGCGCCCATGGCCCGGCGCAGTCACCAAGACTTTCAGCGCCTGCAGCTGAGCGACCCCACGCGGGCCGTCAGCGCGCGCGAGCGCGGTCGCCTCCTCAACCGCACAAGCGACGTGCTGCTGGGCGTCGGCTCCATCCTCGCGGGCGTCGGCGTCACGCTCTTCTTCGTGTTGGACGACCCCAACGACGCCCCCTCCTCGGCCACCGTGTCGTTTCAGCGGCCATGAAGCGGTTCGCGCCGTACCTGCTCTTGCTCGCCTTGACGGCCAGCGCCGCGCACGCTGACAGCGCCTTGGACGCGCGCTACTTCGACGCCCGCGGCCGCGCCCACTACACGGCCGGAGACTTCGCCGAGGCGCTGCGCGCGTTCCTCCACGCGCACCGCATCGCGCCTTCCCCCACCACGCTCTTCAACGTCGCGCTCACGGCTCAGCTCAGCGGAGAAGACCAGCTCGCCTGGAGCTCGTTCGAGTCCTACCGCGCCACGGCGCCCGAAGACGCGCCACAGCGCGCGGACGCAGCCAGTCGACAACGCGCCGTGGAGGCGCGTGTCGCCGTGCTGACCATCACCACAGAGCCACCGGGAGCGCAGGTGTTCGTGGATCGTCGCGAGTACGGCGTGCGCGGCGTAACCCCAGTCCGGGTCGCGGTCCTGCCTGGCGCCCACCGCATCCTCCTCGAAGCCACGCGCTACGCGCCACGCTCCGTCCACGTCACCGGCGAGGCGGGCACGGCACAAGACATCACGTTCGCGCTTGAGGCGCGACGAGGCACAGCGCAGTTCACGGGTGTCCCAGACAACACCCCCCTGCACCTCCGCCGCGATGACGGCCTGCGCTCTCACGTTGAAGCCAGCGGCCCTCTCCCGCTGCCCGTGGGTCGCTACGAGGCGCGCGTCGTGTCGGACGCCATCGTCGCCTCGCCCGTCTTCTTCGACGTGACCGAGGGCGCCGAGGTGAGCGTCGCGTTCGTTGTCCGCCCGGCCCACGTCGCGGTCGGTCGCTTGGTGGTGCGCAGCACACCCACCGGCACCATCAGCGTAGACGGGACACCGCGCGCCACCACACCCGAGGTGCTCGCCGACGTGCCGGCTGGGACCCACCGCGTAGCCGTCAGCGCCCCAGGCTACGCGCCGTGGGAGCAGGACGTCGTCGTGCAGGCCAACCAGTCCACCTCCCTGAACATACGCCTACAGCGCGCACCCTAGGGACCGCACGGCTAGTGCTAGTCGCGCGGGACGTCCAGCGTGGTGATGAGGTGGTACAGGTGGGAGCGCGACAACCCCAGCGCCTGCGCCGCCGCCGCCGCCCGACCGTCGGCAGCGCGCAGCGCCTCTTCGATGACTCCGCGTTGAAACGCCTGCGTCCGCGCTTGGAGCGACGCCGCCTCGCTGGACGCCACGTTGGACGCTGACTGAGCCAGACCAAGGTGCGCGGGCTCAAGCACCGTGCAGGCCTCCGCGCGAGCCCGCAGCGTGCCCAGCTCGATCACGTTGCGAAGCTCGCGCACGTTGCCGGGCCACGCGCGCCGCTCGAGCGCGGCGAGCGCCTGAGACGAGAGACGCAGCGCTGGGACGCCGAGGTCACGCGCTACGTCGTGCACCAGACGCTCGGCCAACAACGGCACGTCCTCACGCCGCTCGTCCAACGCAGGCATGGCCACCTCAAGGACGGCCAGGCGGTAGTACAGGTCACGCCGCAGCCGGCGCTCGCCCAGCTCGGCTTGGACGTCCGCGTTGGTGGCCGCGATGATGCGCACGTTGGCCTGACGCGGGCTGCTCTCGCCCAGGCGGTGGTAGGTGCCCGTCTGAGTCAGGTGCAGCAGCTTGGCTTGGGCGGGCAGCGGCAGCTCCGCCAGCTCGTCCAGAAACAGCGTCCCGCCCTCGGCCGCAGCCACCAACCCCGCGCGCGTCTCCGACGCGGTGCTGTGGGCGCCACGCGCGGCCCCAAAGAGCTCACTCTCGATCAGCTCGCCCGGCAGGGCCGCGCAGTTGATCTCCACAAACGGCGCGCCTGCGCGCTGCCCACCCCACGCGATAGCCCGCGCCAGGAGGGACTTGCCTGTGCCCGACGGCCCCGTGAGCAGCACCGGCGAGTCGCTGCCGGCTGCGAGCGCCGCGAGCTCCAGCGCGCGGGCCAAGGCGACGGAGCGCCCCACCACGTCGTCGCAGGCCAGCCGCTCCCGGGCCGCTTGGGTCGCGTCCGCTTGGGCGGCTCGCTCTGCGCGGCGCACCTCGCGGTCCACGCTGGCGGCGATGGCCATCGCCGTGGTCGCCACCACGCGCGCGGCGTCCCGGTGCAGGCCTCCGCCCCGCGCGCCTTGAACGTAGAGCACGCCGCGGTCGGGGTCGCCCCCCAAGGAGGCGCAGATGACCGCCCCCACCCGGTTGGCGCGCACGCTCCCAGCCCCGTCAAACCGCTCGTCCTCAAGCGCGCAGGCGGTCTCCACCACGTCACGCTCGGCCAACGCGACCCGCAAGATGCTGCGCGACACGTGCGCCCGCGCGACGTTCACGTCTTCCGACGACGCACCGATGGCCGCCCAGTACGGGGGCTTGCCCTCAAGGTCCGCGCCCGCCTGCACGTACAGCTGCGCCGCGCCGGTCAGGTCCCGGACGATGGCCAGCACCCCGTGCAGCAGCGTGCTCAGGTCGTGCTCGGCCGTGCCTAGCTCCAAGAGGGCACGATACAGGTCGCGCTCCCTGGCGATGTGGTCTGCTTGGTCGTTGGGGGCGACCTCCGTGTGTCCCGTCATCGCGACCAACGATAGCGCTTTTTTCCTATCTCGCGGCGCGCCATCGACACGCGTGCGCTACGCTCGGCGCGTGAGGAAACAATGGGCTGTTGCGATGAGCGCGTTCTGTGTGCTCGGGGGGTGTTCGGCCCTCTTTGGATACCCCGACTCGGCGCACGAGTCGTCCGTGGAGCGCTGCGGAAACGGACTCGACGACGACTTCAACGGCCTGGTGGACTGCGCCGACCCAAGCTGCGACGGCCACTGCCGCGAAGACGGCAACGCCTGCACCGACGGGCGCAACAACAACGGCGACAGCTTTCGCGGTGCCCCGCTGGTGGACCGGGCAGACCCCGGCTGCTGGGGCCTCGGTCACGAGCTGCTCGAGCACTGCGCCTTCCGGCCGGGGACCGCGCTTGAGCTGCGACGCTGGACCGAGTTCGAGGCCTTCCCCAGCCCGGAGTGGGTCACGTCGGGGACGGTCGACGAGGACGGAGCCACGTTGGGCATCAACGGAGAGGACTCGATCCTGCTGCTGCCTGGGCAGTTCATCGAGTCGCGCGGCGCGGTGACCGGAGGCATCTCGGACTTGGGCGCCGACGTGCACTTCTTCGGGGCGGCCGGCACCGAGCTGCTCATCTCGTTCGTGTCCCCTCGCTTCGGGACCATCGTCACGGCTCACGTCGTTCCCTCGGGGGGCGTGGACGGGTGGCGCATGTGGATGGAGACCGCCGACGGCGCCCGGTCCACGGAGACCACTATCGACTTCGGGGCCTTCGTCCTCTACTACTACGAGTTCAACCTCGTCGTGAACGCCGGGTCGTGGTGGCTCACGGCGCCCATCGTCGGCGCGCGCAGCAGCCCGTTGCCCCTCGACCCCGCCATCCCACGGGACGAGCCGCTGGTCCTCCGGGTCGAAGCGCGGGGGAGCGCCGCGGGAGCGGTCGCGTTGGTTGAGCTGGTCAGCGTCGCGCGCACCTCCTACGACACCTGCGACCGCTCTCACGTGTCTCCGCTCATCAACGCGCCAAGCCTTCGCGCGGCGGCCGACGCACCCGAGCTGCGCTGCGTCGTGCTGGAGCGCGGCGCGCACCGCTCCCTCAGCGGCGACACGTGGCAGGCGGCTCGCAGCGTCATGGGGCCGGGAGAGGTCGCGATGACGTGGGTGGACACCTTCGAGCGCTTCGAGGGCGTCCGCTACGACCAAGACAACGCGGGGCTGCGCTTCTTCGCGTCCGCCGACTGTGACGCGTTCCGCGAGTCCGAGCCCGTGTCGGTCGAGGCGCTCACGGACGCCACCACCGTCCAGCTTGTCGGGTTCGACCACGACGAAGACCTCCCTGGCGGCGCTCGACGGGTGCACCTGCTGGGCGTCACCCAGGCGGGGGTCCAACAGCTCATCGAGCTCGCGTCCGACACGGGGCTCCCCGAGAGCTACGCCGTCACGAGCACTGTCGACTGGCCCCACGCCGTCTGGCCCAGCGGGCGCCCCCTGTCGGTCGGCCGCCTAGGAGCCAGCTTGTGGGTGCTCGGGCCTGGCGAGGTCAGCGGCGACGTGGCCCTGTACGCGGTCACCGACGGCACCGTCACCACGCTGGACACCCAGCTCCTCACGCCCAGCGGGGAGCCGGGCGCGTTCGATCAGTTCCGGGTCCAACAGGCGCAGCTCGTGCCGCGCGCCAGCGTGTCGCCCGGCTCGGTGGAGGCCCGGCTCTACTACTTTGGGTCCTTGCTCCCACACGACCCTGGGTACGAGTCCGCGGCCGTCCGGTCGGGGGTCGACTGGAGAACGCTTCGCTTCGGTCCGGAGGCCCCATGAGTCGCGCTGCATCCCCACCCGACCAAGTGACCCGCAGCCTGCTGCTCGTCGCGCTCCTGAGCATTGCTGGCTGCGCCGGGGGCCAGCGCGAGCCCGACACCCATGACGCCGGGCCCCGATTCGACTGGACGACCGTGGCGCTGCCCCCGCTGGTCACTGGGTGCGGCGACGGCTTGGTGGACCCCGGCGAGAGCTGCGACGACGCCAACGAGGACGAACACGACGGTTGCGTGCGCTGCCGCTGGCCAACCCTGTGCGGCAACGGCGTGGTGGAAGGCGCCGAAGCCTGCGACGACGGAAACCGCATTAACGGCGACGGTTGCCGCGCCTCTTGCGAGCTTGAGACCTGCGGCGACGGGCACGTCGACGGCCCCGCCGAGACGTGCGACGACGAGAGCGGGAGCTGTCTGGCCTGTCAGTCCGCTGCCAGCTGCGGCGATGGCGCGCTGACCGAGCCCGAGCTGTGCGACGACGGCGGCAGCGCGGACTGGGACGGCTGCTCCGCGAGCTGCGGGGGTGAGCAGGTGTTCATGGTGACTGAGCTCGGCTTCGCCACGGACGTGTCTCAGGGGTGCGACATCAGCGGCACGGGCGTTCGGCAGAACTCGGCCGGGCAGGCGCTGGCCGTCCCGGCGGTCGCGTGGAACGCACAGATCGCGCGGCAGCTGAGGGACGTCGCGGCGCGGCCGGTGGTCATCTTCTCCGGCTGGGCACGGGGCGTCGCCCCACCCCCGCGCTTCCGAGTGGCCATGCGGGACGCGGTCGTTGTGGATCCCATCGCGCGCGTGGTTGAAACCACGACGCTCCCCTTCGACTTCGCCCACATCGACGCCGTCGGGGACGGCATGGAGTCGGAGGTGGCCGACCTGCGCCTCAACACCGGAGGCGCGGTCGTCGTCCAAGAACCCCTCCGCCGGGCGCAGTTTCGCTTGCGCGCGCTCCCCGACTCCTCATCCCCGCAGCGCGTGGAAGGCGTGCTGTGTGGTGCCTTGGAGGTGCGCTCCCTCGCAAACGCGATGGACCTCTTTGGGTCGGGGAGCGCCAACGGCTATCCGCTATGCGAGCCCGTCACGCGCGACCTGAGCCTCGCCGATCTCGTCGGCGCGGGGCGCCGCTTGGGGTTCACGCCCACCCAGCCCGACGTCGACCTGGACGGCGATGGGCTCGAGCAGCTGATCGTCGCGGGACACCCGTCGGACACCTGCACGCCGGTCATCGTCGGCTGCGTGGAGGGCGACGGAACGACGGTCAACGATCCCAACTGCATCTTCGACTTCGACGACGGGTGGTCGACCTCGTTCTTCGTAGTCGCCGAGCGCGCGACGTTCGCGCAGCCGTAGCCGCGACCGCTCAGTTGTCGGTGGGCTCCACGCGCCGCTGCGACGCGTCCTCGACCAGCTCGGCGCCGTCCCAGGTCCACGTCTCGTGCTGTTCGCTGCTGGGGCAGCACATGGCGTCGTCGGGGCCCAAGATGGCGCGCGCCAGGTGCAGGCCCTGGGCGTCCAGGCCGGTCACGCGGAGGGACCCGTCCGCGCGGTCCCCGCCCACGAGCGCGCCCAGCAGGGTGGGCTCGGACGCGCCGTCGGGGAGCGCGAACACATAGACGTAGGTCACGTACGAGTTGCCGTCGGGGATGATAGCCATGCCCTCGATTACCGCCTCCTCGCGGCCGTCTCCATCGATGTCCCCGTAGCGGGGCGCGCTCAGCTCGTCATCCACCGAGAGGTCCAGGCCGGGGTAGCTGCGCGCTGGCCAGTCCACGTCGCGGAGGCTGGCCAGGGGTATCCCAGAGGCGGTGGCCGCGGAGCCGGTCCCGGTCGTGGTGCGCGGCGACCCGCTCGAGGCGCAGGCGGCACACAAGAGGAGCGCGAGGGAGAACAGACGGCGTGGCATCAGGAGCGAGAAGCTAGCACGGCATGCCGCTCGCGCGCCGCGGTGCCGGTGGCGAGGTGCGACGCGCCGATGGGTGAGCAGGTGCCCCGCGCCAGCGCCCCGCGCGGTCGCCCGCTCAGCGCCCCCGCGCCTGAATCACTGCGCCTAGGCGCTTCTTCATGTCGCCCGTCTCGTCACCGTGCGCGCGCCGCAGCAGCGCGTCCACGTCGGGGTGGTCCACGCGCTTCAACAGGTCGGCGGCCTGCGCCCGCTCGGCCACGGTGCCGTGCGCCAGCGCCTCGAGCAGCAGCTCGGCGGCTTCCAGGTTGGGGATCTTGCCGATGGCCCCCAGCGCGGCCGCGCGCACCTCGGGCTCTTGAGAGTCCCGGTAGATGCGCTGCAGCGGGTCAAACGCGTGCCCAAAGTGCAGCGTGCTCACGGCGGCCAGCGCCTCGCGCCGCACCCCCTGCTCGTCGTCGGCCAGGCCGCGCATGACCAGGATGAACGTGCGCTTGAAGTAGAGCTGCCGCGCGGCCCGCAGCACGGCGGCGCGCACGCTCGCGTCTTCGTGTTCCACCATGGCCTCAAGCGGACCCAGGCACGCGTAGATGCCCACCCGGCCCAGCAGCTCGGCCAGCGCGATCAGCGCCTCGGGGCGGGCGGGGTTGGGGTCGCCCAGCTGACGCAGCCGGCACAGCAGCGCGTGGCGCCGGATGTAGTCGGGCGTCTTGGGGTCCTCCAGCACCTGCCCCATGGTCTCGGCCGCGTCGCCCCCCTGCTCCCACTCGATGACGTCCAGACGCCAGATCTCGGGGTAGGCCGTGTCCATGCGCAGGTAGTCGGGGAAGCCCACCGCGTTGAGCGGCTCGTCGGGCACCTGCCCCAGGCGCTCGGCCAGGCGGGTGTAGCGGGCGCGCCGCTTGTCGGGCAGCTGCAGCGTGGCCAGCCGCAGGTAGACTCCGCGCACGCGCGAGTACTGCCCCAGGTCGTTGTAGCCGTCGATGGCCGCGGAGAAGGCGTTCTCGGCCATCTCGGGCATGCCCCCGTCTTCCAGCAGCTTGGTGGCCGCTTGCTCCATGGTCACCGCGCTGCGCTGACGGTAGTGCGCTTCGTAGGGCAGGCGGTTGCGCCGGCAGAACTGCGCGGCCTCGCGCAGCAGGGTGGCCGACGCGTGCAGCTCGCCGCGCGCGATGGCCATGCTGGTGAAGTCTTCGTAGTACTGCAGCACGTAGTACTTGAGGTGGTCCGCCTGCAGGATGCGGATGCAGCCCAGGTAGCCCTCCGCCAGGTTCTCGAAGGCGCCCTCTTTGCCGAGCGTCAGCAGGACCTGGTAGCAGTCGAACGCGCGCTCGCGCTGCCCCATGGTCTCGAAGCCGTCGGCCGCGGCCTCGATGGCCTGCATGCTGAGCACGCGCTCACGGCGGGCGGCGGCGTGGTCGTCCAGCTGCGCGCAGGCGCGGCTGAGGTTGAAGCGCACCAGGCCCAAGATGTAGAGGTTGCTGCGCAGGCGCGGGTCTTGGGTGAGCCGCTCCCACAAGAGGCGCGCGGTGCGCACGTCCCCGGCGTTCTCAAGCTGGATGGCGGCGTGCCCCAGCCAGCCCGCCTCTTCGAAGGCGCGCGCCGCCTGCTGCGGATCGCCCCCCACCGCGTGCAGGCGCGCGCGGTCCAGCGGCACGTCGCGCACGAGCGACTGCGCGCCCGCCAGGTCTCCGCCGAACATGCGCAGCGTGGCCACCGCGCGCCGCGCACCCAGCGCGGTGTAGACCTTGTCGGCCAGCGCCAGCGCGGCGCGCAGCTCGTCCTCGCCCATGTGGCTGCGCCCCAAGAGCGCCCACAGCGGGGTCAGGGCGCCCGCGGCGTTGCCCGCGGCGAGCTCATCGGTGGCGCGCCGCTGCGCCTCGCGTGCGTCCATGGCGGCCGCCATCAGCGCGCGCCTCCCACCGGCGTGGTGCCGTGCCCGCCCTGTCCGCTGTGTCCGCCGTGTCCGCCGTGTCCAGGCGGAGCGGCTGGCACCAGGCTCTCGCGCGCGGCGTCTTCCACGATGTCCAGCGCCCGCTTGGCGCGCGCGTCCTTCAGCCGCAGCGCCTGCTCGTCCACCACCTGCACGGTCTGCAGCCGGTGCAGGTAGTCCAGCTCCAGCTTGCCCGTGGAGGGCAGCATGAAGATGCCGTACAGCTTGGCCACGCGGCGCAGGTTCTCGATGGTGTCCAGCGGCACGTGGCACTCGGCGTGCGTCAGCAGGTACACCATGGGCGTGCGCCCCTCGCGCCGCTCCAGACGCGACAGCTCGTTGGTCAGCAGCCCAAACACCTTGGCGTAGTTGCGCCCGTGCTCGCCTTTGAACCGCAGCAGGTAGGGCACGCTGATGCCACCGTGGTCGTCGGTGCGGCCGGGGCGCGTGCGCTGCACGTCATACAGGCGCGAGTCGAAGAAGCGGAAGTAGACGTCCTCGCCGCGCAGCGTGAACTTCTTGATGAGCGTCAGCGCCAGCCCGCGCGCGAACGTGGCCCGCTGCCCGCGCATGGACGCGCTCGCGTCCACCAAGATGTAGTGCAGCCGCCGCTCCTGGTCGTGCTCCTTCTCGCGCGCGTAGTAGAACACCTCGTTCTCGACGAAGCGCCGCACAAAGAGGTCCGGGTCGAACGCCAGCTCGGACAGCACCAGCGAGTCGATGGTGCCGCGGCGCTGCACCCCCGAGTAGCCGTCCACGCTGAAGCTCTGTGTGCCCGAGGCGCGCTTGGTCTCCAGCACGCTGGGCAGGAGGTCCAGCGAGAAGTTCACCACGTCGTTGGCCTCGGGGCTCTCGAACACCCCCAGCAGGTCCAGCATCTGGTCGCCGCCGCCGGCCCCCGCGCCAAACATCCCCACAAGGCGCAGCGTGTCCAGGTCGATCTGCTCGAACGACGTGACCAGCCGCAGGTTGGCGTGCGCCAGGTACTCCAAGAACGCGAGGTCGCTGCTGCGGTCGGCCGTGCGAAACAGCGCGGCGAGCTCTGGCTCGAGAGACGCGTAGACCTCGGGGTCCAGCGGCAGCGCGACGTGCTCGCGGCGCGTTCCCACGGGGACGAAGCGCTCGTACAGCGGCGCCAGCACCTTCAGCAGCAGCACGGCGATGAGCGGGTCTTCCAGGCGCCACTGCCGGGCCTTCTCCATGACCTCGCTGTCGCCGATCTCGCGCAGGGTGCGAGCCACGGTGGTGAGCGCCGCCAGCTGCTTCTGGTTTAGGCCCTGCGACCCCAGCGCGGGCCGCGGCTCGATCAGCACGTCGGCCGGGGCCAGCAGCGCCAGCATGCCGATGTCGTGCACGGCCCAGAAGGGCACCTCGACGCCCACGCGCGTGAGGGTGCGGTGCCACTGCGCGGCGCGCATGGAGAACATGGCGTTGTCGTGCCGCACCAAGCTCAGCAGCATGCCACCCAGCTGGCGGCCCACCGGCCCTTCACGGTGCTGTGCGGGGAGGCTCACGCGTCGCCCTTACTGCGCAAACTTGCCGCTCTGGAACACGTGCCCCAGCAGCTGCTCCACGCGGGTGAGGGCGTCGCGCGCGGGGGCGGTGCCCAGGCTCTCGAGCGCGGCCTTGATCTCGTTCAGCGCCTTGAGGTGGCTGAACAGCTGGATGTCGCTCATGGGCCGGTCGGACGTGAGCAGGTCGCGGATGCGGTTGAGCTCGGCGATGAGCGCGTCGATGCCCACGTCGGTCGCGCCAAAGCGGCGCGCGGACGGATGCTCGCGGTACCAGGCCTCCAGCACCGGCCCCACCACGCCGTCCAAGATCTCGGCCTGGTCCATGTTGTTCCAGGTGTGGCGCAGCACGAAGAAGTCGCTGGGGTCCGCCGTGGGCCGCCCGTCCAGCGCGGCGCTGGCGGCGAAGAGCTTCAGCATCTTGATGGCGCGGCGGTCGCTCAGCGACACCCCCTCGCTGCGGATCTGAAACACCAGCCCCTTGTAGGCGGCCAGGAAGTCTTCGGTGAAGTTCATGCGCGGACCAAAGCCCTTGTGCAGGGCGTGCAGGTCGGCGCTGCTCAGCAGCGGGTCCATGCGGTCGTAGCTGCCGTCGATCTTGGAGACCTCGTGCGCGACGCCCTTCAACAGCAGGTCGTGGAAGTGGTAGCTGTCCAGGTTGTCGCTGTGCACGCGCAACAAGAAGCGGTCGAACACAGCCATGAGGTTCTCGTCGTTGGGCACCTCGTTGGACGCCGCGAACGCGCTGATGAGCGGCACCTTCACGATGTCCGCACCCACGGTGTAGAC